>JAHUUM010000016.1 GCA_019218445.1 Weeksellaceae bacterium TAE3-ERU29
TAATATAAATATCCGGCTCTATTTTAGAAGACTGAGTTTCTCCGTTGGCGTATCTATATTCTTTAAGCGAAGTTGCGATTTTCAATTTGGAATTTGGAAGATGATAAGGAATTAAATCAATAAATCCTCGTACAGGTTGACCACTTGCTTGACCAACGATTTTACCTATTTGGGCATTTTTAAATGCAACAGCCATGGTTGCCCCCGCAGAATAGGTTTTTGCTGAGGTGATTAAATAAACTTTCCCATTAAAAAGATAACCTTTGTTTTGGGGAGTAACGGGATTTATGGATAATTCTTCCGTACCTACTTTTTTGAATGCCACCAATCTTGCTTCTTTTGAAAAAATAGCAATTGGATATAAATACCACTTAATGAATTTCTTAAAGTATTTTTTAGATGTTTTACTTCGCTTTAATTTCTGATATTCATAAGCGTTATAAGGTTTCTCGGTCAAATAGCTAAGCACATAATCTCCGTAAGAGGAGTTTCCTCCGTCATTTTCGGATATATCAATGAATAAAGTATTGATTTTCGGATTTTCTTTTATCGAATTAAAGGTATTATCAATAAATTGTTTGAACTTATTTTCTTCATTTTTTCGGAAAGAAAAAGAAGTCAATTTTAAAACTCCAATCGTATCGTTTATAGCTGAAAATGAATATTTTGTTTTATTTATTTTGGAAGTTGACAGAATGGAATATTTCTCTTGCCCTTTTTCATCTTTTATATTTAAAGAATCTGTTTTTCCGTATAATAATTGAAAAAAATAAAGAAAATTATCTTCCAAAATTTTTTCTTTGTAGTCTAAAAATTCACCACTGATAAGTTCAATTAAATCTGTATAAATTTTGGATGAAGGAATATTGTTAATTGTTGTGATTTTTAGATTTTCTGTCGGATTTTTAGCCAAAAATAACTCTCTCCCAATAATCTTAATAGGGTGTTTTATACTGCCATTTTTTACCTTTTCGTAATTGTTGAGATAGACAAAAGTATGTCCGTCTTTTAGGGAATTTACAATTTTTCTTAAATGAAACTGAAATTCTTTCAGCGTGATAGAATCATTTTGGGTATCAAACTTTTTTATTTCATCATTAAACTCCAAACTATCTTTAAAAGCATAAAAATCGGGGTGAATATCATACGATGTTTTGAGAAGAAATGCTATATCTTCCAATGCTTGTTGTTTGCTTATTTTGGATTGAGAAAAAATAGAATAGGAGAGGAGAAGAAATAGAAAAAGAAGTTTGTTTTTCATGATTTATTTTACAAAAAGATAATATGATGAATAATAACAAATATATACAATTACCTTCTATTTCCAAATAAAGCCATAAAAAAACGGAGTCTCTCAACTCCGTTTTCTCCTTGTTTAATCCCTTAAATAAGATTATTGAATTGGTGTAATGGAAGAAATAGTTTCAGTACCATTATATGTTAAACCTTTCTTTACAGCATTTGTTTTGACATCATAAATATAAATAATATTTCCCTCTTTTGTGTTACTTGCAATAGCAACTTTTCCACCTTTTAATGAAACCAATGTGTGTCTTGGCCACTTACTTAAAGGAATGTCTAATTTAGTAGTTTCGCCTGTTATCAAATCTACAGCATAATGTTCTATTACATATTCTCCTTGATAATCTTTGTATTTTTTCACTAGATCACTTCTAAAGACCTGTACAACAACCTTATTGTTGGTAGCATAAGCAATTCCTCCGGTATGGTTTCCGTTGAATTTCTCTGATAAGTTGAGGAAATAGTTCGGGTCAAAGTCTGACTCTCCTGCTTTTATTCTTACAATTCCGGAAGGGATATCTTCATTTGCAGTCCACCAATTTGTGTTTGAAGAAGTTAAATATAAATCTCCATTCTCTGTAAATGCGTGAGATGAAACCACACTAAATCCTAATCCTGCCGCTTTGTCTGTTTTTATTTCTTTTATAAATTGCAAAGTCTTTGCGTCATAAATAGCGATAGAAGCAAAGTCATATCCTTTCCATGAACTTGATGCTTGATAAAATGGAATGAATATTTTATTGTCTTTTAAAATAAATATAGAAGGAGATGCTTTTGAGTCTTCTTCATGTACAGGTAATTTGATTGTTCCCTTTGACTCTTCAGTCATTGTTTCGGTATTTATTATTTGGTAAGGAAATGTTCCTCCGGTAGTTGCTTTTGCCGATGTGGAAACAAATAATCTGTCTTTTGATAAAAATGTTTCTACGGCTCCTCCGCTGATTCCTGTATTAGGAGAACTCGTTACTTCCGTTAAAATTCCGTTTTCTTCTACTTTAAATTTGATTAATTTAGAAGAAGTATTAATGTACACATATCCGTCTTTTCCAACAACGGGAACACCCGATTCTGATCCGTTTATTTCTTGTGCATCCGTAATGTTTGCAGTACCGGATTCTAAGCTTTTAACCAAATGAAAGGGATAACTTTCCGTGGAAGGTATAGATAACCCTAATAAAAAATTTGAAGCCGTTTCCTCTGTTGTTGGTGTTTCTATGCCATCATCTTTACTGCATGACGTGAGAAATAATGATGCTGATGCTGTTAAAATTAAACTGAGTTTTAAAAATTTGTTTTTCATGATAATGTTATTTAGTTAATTGATTTATTTAATTGAGAGAAAAGCGATATTTTACATAGAAAGCTCTTCCCGGTTTTTGTTGATTAAAATTGTCAAAAGCAATTTGATTGTATAGATTTTGAATTTCAAAATTTAAGTGATGTTTCTTATTTTTGGTTGATAATGTGAATCCTATATTATGAAGGATTTGTCTTGGAATAATGTTTTTAGGAGCTTTTCTCGCTATCTTTTCATAGCTTAAGAAAAATTCTTCCACATAATTAACTCCATAATAAATATTTGCAGATAGGCTTTTTGGCAAATTCTCCATAAAATAATTTGCATTTAGGTTACCAAATAAAAAAGGCGTGTTAGGTAATTGTTCTTTTTCATAAAACATCTCTTGATAAGAACCATCAGGGAAATCTTGGTTATTCATTACCTTTTGCCAAGTTAAGTTTCCTGTTAACTGAAACTTTTTTAATTGAAATGAAATATCCCATTCTACTCCTCGGACTAAGATATCGGGTTCATTTTCATAACTATTCACCAATCCCAAGAAGTTCAAACGTATAAAGTTTTTTACATTTCTTTGGAAAAGATTTATTTCATTTTTTAATGAATTGGTATTAAATATAGAGGTATCGTAGGTGATGCCTAAGTTTAAATTTTTACTTTTTTCAGGTTTTAAATTGGGGTTTGCTAAAATTCCTAAACCATCACCAAATATTTCTATGGGTTGGGGTATTCTGTATCCTAATTCGTAAGAAGCCTTTACTAATAGATTAGGCGTAATAAAGTATCTTCCGGATAAGGAATAACCTATATTTTTCTGTAATGTTTCTACATCATTAATGCTAATAGATTGATCGGTAAAAGTAATGGCTTCCTTAGCTAACATATTAAAGTGATAATATTTGGCTGAAATACGGGTTTGTAATCTTTCATCTAAGAAATAGGAAGAATATTCTATCCCGGTGATGTTTTTAGTTAGTTTGTTAGGTGCTTGAAAAGCCTGTATTCTATTAGCCACATATTCGTTTTCTCCGGTTCTTTGAATATCGGTATAAATATGGTTCAAATTGAGCGTATGATGATCATTAAGTTTATAATTTAAATTTAACCTGTACTGAAATTGTTTTTGGTTATATCTGAAAATGGTCTTTTCGCTTAAAAATTCTCCTCGCCCGTCAAGTACTTCTCTGTGACTTCCGTCCCAACTATATCGGTTAGAAGTGGTATCAATACGTACACTATTGATGTTATTATAAAGTAGATAGGTGTTTATATCTAACTTATCGTTCAGTAATTTAGATTTCTTGTAGCTTAATTTATAAATTTGATTTTCTTCTTTTTCTTTCGCTTCTCCAATAGGTCTGCTAATTAAGCCTTGTATTTCTTTATTAGTAGAAGTACTGTTTACTTGCAACATCAGTTCGTCTGCCCATTTCGTATGGGTATATCCTATGCCTGCACTTCCTGCAATGGATTTAAAGGCATCATGAAATCTCTGAACATTTCCTCTAACTTCCTTAGCGGGCGTCCCTGTAAAATATTTGATATTATACATCGTATAATCATTGTCGCTATAATTATATACAGTAGATAATTTTGCTGTAAATCCACTTTTTTTGAACCTATATTTACTGTTTAATGTGAATTTATGCGTGTTAAAAGACCCAAAACTGTAAGAAACATCGAGAAAAGAAGATTTTTTTTGATTGGTAATAATATTGATCGCTCCACCTAAAGCATCTGCACCTAATTTAGCGGGAACAACGCCTTTATAGACATCTACTCTTTCAATAAGATTGACAGGAATATTGTATAATTGAAAAGCCTTTCCTAATTCGTCAATCGGCGTGTCATCAATGAATATTCTTATTTGATTGCCGGTTAATCCGTTTAAAGATAGATTATAATTAGAGCCTGTGCCTGCTTCTGTCCTGATTCTAATTCCCGAAACATTATTTAATATTTGTGAAGCATCGGTAGACTTATTTTGTAGCTTTTTTACATTAATTGATTTTACAGCAAAACTTTCTTCTTCCATTTTGGCTGATTTTGTTTTACCGGCAACAGCAATTTCGCCTAATTGCAATATATCATTTTTCAGAACAATATTTTTAGTTACTGTTTTATTTGCAATAATAGAAATACTTATTTTTTGAGACTGAAACCCTATAGACGATACTTCCAACGTATAATTACCCGTAGGAATATCATTTATTTTATATTTTCCATCACTGTCCGTTGAGGTTCCTTTTTTAATTTTATTTAAAAAAATGGTTACTCCCATTAATGGCTCTCCATTGCTATTCGTTATTTTACCATCAATAATTCCATTGATAGTTTGCCCCTTAAGAGAGACAGAACATAATAAAATAAGTAATAAAAACCGAACCATGTTAATTTAGACTAAAATTAAATATATGCAAATAAATAAAACATTTTGGAATAAATACTGAAAAAAATGTTAAAGTTTGGGTTGGTTAAAGGAGATTGTTTGTTACGTAATTAGAAGTAACCTAATAAAATAAGACTTCATCCTGTATTTTCTTGTAAACAATTTCTAAAAATAGAGTAAATACAGATGTACTAAAAAGCTAATTAAGAGATGGTTTTTTGTGTGAAATTCCATCCTTATACTTTATTTGCTTTTTCTTTTTTTCCGATTTTTGTTATTTCGCCAAAACCTTGGTTTCGGCAAAGAGTTTTCTACAATTTCAATCCCTTTATTTCTCAAAACCATTTCAATAAGTTCAGGAGTTTGTTCAAACCGCATCGCCAAATCTTTAATCGTAACTCCTTTTAAATAACTTGATTGAATTTTTTCTTGGTCAATTTCTGTGAGGTGTTTTATATCCAATTTAGATTCTTTAGGTAGTTTTGTTTGATAGTTTTGTAGAACTTTTATGATATCGGATAAAACAGAGGGATTTATTTTAATTGATTCCGCCTTTTTATTGCTACTCAAAATAGTTTGCATTATTTCGATATATAATTGACCATTATCGTGTTCTACCAAGTCAATGAGAAAATTACTTTTGTCAAATTCAAGTTGAGTGGTTTCTAATATCTTTTTCATCAGCTAAAATTCTTTGTTTTATCTTGGATTAACTTCTCATATTCCTAATGTAATTAAATCTTTTACATTGTGATAAGTCAAAGCAGCTTTTATACATGCTTTTAATTCCATTTCCGGAACTTTTTGGTTTAAATTGAATATAATAGCTCGTTTTCCTTCATATTGAAACTTGTGGTCAAAAACCAATCTAAATGTATCCACTAATCTGCTTGTACATTGAAAATACATAGCGTATTGGTCGGGTGATTTTTCTTTCCAATCCATTCGTAATGTACTACCGTTTTTGGTTACAAAACTCGGCTCGCCCCATTTTAGTGTTTCTTCCAATTTAGTAACTCCTTCGGTTTCTCTAGCGGTCTCAATTACCAATTCACGCAGAAATTGCATCTTATCCCGAACAAAGTCAGGATAATTTTCAAAAACCTCATTTACTCTTGGATCTGTTTTTATTTCAAATTTTTTTATTCGCATGTTTTTGTTTGACTTGATACAGAGTGACGATTTGTTTCGATTACTGTCAACCTTTCAAGTTTTGGTTTTTCTTTGTCCATTTAGTTTTATAAAGAAATACTCATTTGCAATTTTAGGATTGAGTGAGTGGCTGTAGTAGATTGTGTATGGTTTTAAGCGTTGGCGTAAACATGATTCATTATCTGATGTTTAATTTCTTCATAATCCATCCCAGTATTGAAATGATTTGTTTCAAAACCTATGTTTAAGACATTTATAAAATCTTCTAATGAATAATCACTCTCTCCAGAACGATTATTTATTTCAATAGAATCCAATTTTGAAATCAGACATATTGCTTGATATCTCGCATCTATGACTGAAGTTTTGTTATTTGGATGTGCTCTATAATAATGCTGATTAGGAGTTAGGATAATTATATTTTCTGGTAAATCTGCAATTTGAGGAAATTCACTTTCCATAAATATGTGATGTGCTTGTAAACCTGGATATTGTTCAAATCTGTGGATTTCACTATATGGATGAAGTTTTCTAACAAAACTTTTAGCTTTAGTTACTTGATATCTAAAGTAGTTTTTATTGTCAACTACATCTTCAAATAAAGCTTTTGCTTCCTCTCTTGTAAGAGATTTATCTTTATTAATGTCTCGCCAATTAGGTCTATTATAATATAATTCATCAAGAGAAATGATAGTTTGTGAAATTCTACCTCGTCTTGTTCCAAATTTTTTTTCTTTATAAGCTAAAGGATTTATAATTTTTGTAAATATCCTCGAAATATCCCTAAAATCATTTTTAGGGGTGTTTTCCATAATAAAATCAATAAAACCTGTTTTTAATCTCTCGTAGCTAGTTTTATTTTGAGAAATAAAAAACTCATTAAAAAAAATTCTGATACCACTGTCTGATATTAATTTATCTAAATATTTTTGTAGAAAGATAACTGCATTTCTTTCACGCATTCCTACATATTCTAAAATTGTATTATTTGAAACAAAATATTTATAAGGTCGTTTTGTTAGATCTTCTTCTAATATACCTGCATATGCGAGCATCTTTATTGGCTGTGAAAAGAATTTATCATATTCATTTTCAGCCTTTTGTACATCTGGTTTATTAAAGACTTCTTTTACTAGTTGATTTGAATAATCAAAGTATCTAATATCATTAATAGTAAAGGGGGCTTCATTTTCACTCAAATATTTCAAAATACATTCTGCAACACCTGAAACTACATCAGGTGTCACTTTTTGATCCATAAAAGTTCCAATATTCTTTTTTCTAATATCTAAATCTAAACCATTAAAATGGTCATCTATTATTTTACTCATTCTGTTATTTCTTTTAATAAGCCAAAGAAAAATACAGAGTTATTGTCAATATTTAAAGACCTTGTTCCGTAGTTTCTTGCAATTCTATAATAATTTTCAAATTCTTCTGTGCTATAAAACTCTAAATCTTGTTCTGTTGGTAAACGACTTCCATTTTTTAGAGTTAATAAAGCAACTGAGCCATCTGTAATTGTATTTTTGGGTAAAAAACTTGCTCTAGGATAATATGTTAAATTGGGAATCATTACTACATTTGATTTGTTATAAAATTTTGAAACAGCAAGTTCCTTAATTTTATCAATATAACAATCATATCCATCAATTTCTTTAACTTCATTATTACCGATGTTTCTTGATTTTAATACTCTAATTTCCCCTTTATTTTGTGTGATTGATTTTGTGATTTGTCTATCTCTAAAACTATTAAAAATATCAAGCTTCATTTTTGAAACTACATTGTCGAAACTGGTATCTCTATAAATTAGCCAATAAGGAAATTCATCAGAAAAAATATAATTTTTACTTTCCTTATTATATGAGTTTTTTATGTAACTTTCTATTATAACATTATCATCTATTGAATTAGAAGATGAGCATAAAAAACTAATCGTTTCAATTTTTACACCTTTGAAAGCTTTTTCTCCATAATCACAAATTTTCCTTAAATCACAATTTTTTAAAATATCTCTTGTTTTATTAAATTCAGGTGCATTTAATAAACTTTTAGGGACAATTAAAGAAATAAACTTTCCTAGACGTAACGATTTTTCTATAAAAAAAGAAAATATATTGTTTGTGTCAGAATTATGAGCTTTAAACCTATATAAATCTAGTAATGCCTTGTTCTTTGTTACTTTTCCATAAGGTGGATTACCAACAACGATATCATATTTTTTTTTGCAATTCCAAAGCAAAAAATCAGCATGTTTAAAATTGATTTTAAAATTTTCTGGAACTTTGATTTTTGTTAAAATTGTCTTTAAAATTTGTAGTGAATTATTATCAATGTCACAAATATCAAGAATCACTTCGTCTTTATTTTCATATTTTTCAAACAACAAAGGAATAAAATTACCAACACCTACAGATGGTTCAAGAATTCTTATTTTCTTCTTTTTCTTAAGCTCTGGTAAATCCTTAATCACAGAATAAGCAATATCTTTTCTTGTAAAATAAGCACTTGTTTTTAATCTTTCCGAATTCGAGTGTTCAGCTATTAGAAAAATATTATCTAAAGAATAGTTCTTAAAATTAGCTTTGATAAAGCTGACAATATTTTCAGTTTCATTTAGGTTATATTCTTTTTCGAGTAATTTAATTTGTGATAAAGATAGCCTTTCGTTTTTATCAGCTTTTTTAATGTTTAAAGCAATGCTACTGAAAACTCCTGTGGGGACTGCTTCTCCTAAACAATGTCTAATATTTAGTTCTTCTCTTTTTAAAAAAACTTTTTTCTCTAATTCGGTAAATTTATTAAGTCTATCAGTTTTAATGTGCGACCATTCAAAAGATTCTGGAATAGATAACATTCTCATCAATTCTCTTATTGAAAACACTCTATTATCTGATGGGTGAATAGTATTTTGACTTGCTAAAATGTCATTTCTTGTATGAACACAAGGCCCTTCTTTATCCCAATACCAACGAGCATATTTATCTCCATTTTTACTTTTATTGTAAACAACTTTTCCATTAATAATTCTATGAGGAATTCTTTCTGGCTCTGAATTTTCAAATGCTGATTGACCCTCTTCCAAATTTTCAATCCAAGGAAGCATTCTTTGGTCAAACTCTCGATAAGAATGAAAAATGTCCTCTGAAATCTGTCCCATTTCTGTCAATGATGGTAAATCTCCAATTAATTGACGTAAAGTCTTTGATTTTTGCTTTTTAGGAAAAATATCATAAGGTGTTATGTTTGGGATGTCTTTTCTTACCCCAATAACTAATGTCCTAGTTCTGCTCGAATTAGAGCCATACTCCTTGAAATTTACAATTTTATATACAATATTATAATTTCCTTCAAGATTATATTTAATGGCTTCTTTTATTGGTTTTACAACGCCGTCAATGTCTGTACATGTAGTACTCAAAAAAGCTCTAACATTCTCAAAAATAAAATATTTAGGAAGTATTTCGTTGGTTAATTTTATTGATTCAACAACTAGAGAATTCCTTGATATTTCATTATTTTTTTTGTGATTAGCTACGGACATACCTTGACAAGGAGGTGTTGCTATTAATACATCAGGTGTTTTAATTTTATGTTTCTCTTGCCAAAACTTTAATTCATTTAAAAGCTTTTGTTTTACTTCTCGTTTTGTAATGTCTCCATTAATATATCCACTTTCGTATCTACATTTATTGTTAAAAGATTGTATTTTAAGTCTTTTGGTAAGAATTTCGTTCGTTGCAATACATTCAAAACCATTAAGTTTAAACCCGTAACATCCAACACCAGCACCGCTGAAAAGACTAATATATGTTAATAGTTTTTTCATAATTCTATTTTCCCTTGTTTTACGTTCATATTTCTGTAATAGTTTGCAGTATCTTCTGCAACTGAAAAAATGGATTCAGAGCATTTATATTTTAATGCTTCTTTAACAAATTTGTCTGCAAAAAACAAATCAGTAACTATTTGTAAGTCCGTTTGAAATAATTCAGAAAGTTTTTTCAATTTTGATTTGCTGAATTTTTGACTTCCGTTTTCAATCCTACAAATTGCACTTGTATTGATTCCAATTTTTGTTCCGAGTTCAGTTTGAGTCCATTCTCTCTTTTCTCTTTCAGTCTTAATATAATTTCCAAAACTTGTCATTTGACCTATTTTTAGCAAATGTAAAAATAAATTGCGAATTTTATATCAACTTTGAATTTTATTTTTCAATTAGCATTTGGAAAAAGCTAGCTTTTTTATTTTGTGAGATACGAACAAATAAAATATGATTGACTGTGTGAATGACTTTTTGAGTTTGTGTAAAATTCAAATAAAAATTCTATATTTTTAATCTTGTACTTCCACAATCATTTCGATATCACATGCCATTCCTAAAGGCAAAGAAGCAAAACCAACTGCCGCACGAGCGTGTTTTCCTCTTTCTTCACCAAAGACTTCTACCATTAAATCCGAAAATCCGTTAACCACTTCGGGTAATTCCGTGAAATCGGGGGTGGAGTTTACAAAACCGTTTACTTTTACAATTCTAACGACTTTGTTCAAATCGCCAATTTCCGCTTTGATTGCCGAAAGCTGAGCCTCTGCACCGGCACGTGCCGCTTGGTATCCTTGTTCGGTGGTTAAGTCTTTTCCTAATTTCCCGACAATAACATTTCCGTCTTTGTCTTTTGGTACTTTTCCCGAAAGGAAAAGCAAATTTCCCGAACGAACCACAGGCAAATAATTCGCTACTGATTTTTCAGGCCTAACCAATTCAATGCCTAATTCTTTCACTCTTTCCTCCACATCGTAGTCGTATAATTTCTCTACTTGGGTGGTTTCTGTTGTGTTTTCATGGGCTGTTTTACACGATTTGTCGCAGTTACAAGCGACTAAAACAGCGGTTGTCATTAAAATAAATACTTTTTTCATGGGTATGGTTGATTTATTGTTTTAAAAATTTAATTAACGGATTAATAAAACTCTCAAATTTTTCAATATGAGGTAAATGTCCAATATTTTCAATTTCTACTAATTGTGCATTTGGAATGGCTTTTTGTGTCTTTTTACCCAATTCGTTGTAAAGTCCCATGGTTTTTCGAATGTCTTCTGATACCAAATCTTTTCCGATAGCCGTTCGGTCACGCGTACCGATAATCAATAGGGTAGGCGCAGAAATATTTCCAAATTCATATACCACAGGTTGCGTGAAAATCATATCTGCTGTAAGTGCCGCATTCCATGCAATTGTTTTGTAATCAGAATTAAGCGTCCAACCGGCCAAAAGATTCACCCATTGGTCGTATTCCGGTTTCCATTGGTTGTCGTAATAGCTTTCCAATTGGTATTTTTTGATGCCTTCATAACTTTTTTTCAACTCATTTTCATATTGTTTTTCAATTGGTTGATAAGGCACTTTTACTTTCCAATCTTCCAATCCGATGGGGTTTTCCAAAATCAATTTTTCAGTCGTTTCAGGATACATCAACGCAAAACGAGTGGCTAACATTCCACCCATAGAATGCCCTAAAACAGCTGTTTTTGAAATATTTAAACTATCGAGTAAGGCTTTGGTATTTTGAGCCAATAGTTGGAAACTATACTGAAAATCTGTTGGTTTTGATGATTTCCCAAAACCAATTTGGTCAGGAACAATTACTCTAAATCCCTCTTTGGTTAAGGCTTCAATGGTAGTTTTCCAATACGCTCCATTAAAGTTTTTTCCGTGAAAAAGCATTACATTTTTCCCGTTGTAATTATCGGGTTTTATATCCATATATGCCATTTTCAACTCCTGATGTTGATTATTCAAATTCAAAAACGATACGTCATACGGATATTCGTAGTTTGCCAATTCAATATCCAGCCATTGCAGTTGGTTGTCTTGTGCTTTTACAAATGAAAAGCTACATAAAATCATAAGTAATACGAACACATTTTTTTTCATGAAAAATAGTTTTAATCTTTAATTAAATTAGAAAAGGGAAATAGTTTAATATTAAAAATAAATTACCCTTATTTTATCATTGCTAAGGTAAATAAAATAAGGGTAAATGGTGTATTTTGCAGTAAAAATAACTTTAATTTAAATGTTGTTAAGTATTTTTTAATCTGTATTTAGGTGTTGAATAGATTTAGCCGATACTTTAAAGTTAAATTTCTTTGATTTTGTTTAGTTCAATAAGTCTTTTGATGTCTTTGTATAGTCTGAAAGGTAAAACAAACGGACCTACAATCCAAGCACCAATAAGTTTCAAAACAAAATAAATAATCCATCCGATAATTGGTAAGAATAGAAAGATTTGAGGGGTGATTCTATTTAAAAATTTCCAGCCGGCAACTAAGGAATAACAGAGATAAAATAAAACTATGGCAGAACCGGTAGTTAATGTATTATAAAAAGAATCACTTGATTTTAAAGCGAAAAAAAGTGCAGTTCCTACTCCTGCAATGATGAATAAATCTTTAATGATTTGCTTTTGTTCATATTTTACTCTTTGCAAATTGCATTGTGAACAAATAGGAATATCGTATTTATGAGCACAATGAGTACACAAACCTTTATTACAATCTATACAATTAGCTACAGCAACTTCAGTTGGGTGATCAAAACAATTCATAATTTTAAGTTTTTTAGAAAGCGGAAGTTATTAATAATAACTAATATAAACAAATGTTAAAAGCCTCTCTATTAATAGAAAGGCTTTTAATTAGTATAATTTTTTATTGATTAAAAAATAACGAGACCAAATTTGTTCTATAAAGAATGTACTTCAATTGTAGGGTCTTCCATAAGATATTCAGATATCTCTTTTATAAAACCGCTTAAATAATCAGACTTTTTATGAACTTCTAAAGCAGCGTCATCATTATAGATTTCATAGAAAAGAAACTCATTCTTATCATCAGTAATTTCTTGAAATAGTTTATAAATTGAACAACCTTCTTCTTTTCTGGTATTAGAAATTAAGGTTTCAGCGAGAGATTTGAAGTTTTCAATTTCATTTGATTTAACTTTAAATCGTGCAATTACATTTTTATTCATTTTTATAAATTTTTTATCGACAAAGGTACGAAAGTATCAACATTGAAGTGATTTTTCTTTAATTTTTTAAAAAGATCCGCTTTTTTTATCTAATATATATTCTGTTGTACCAAGTAATCCGAAAAGAACATTTATGGACACGATAGAAATAGAAGTATTTTCAAAGAAAAAGATGTTAATCAAATTAAATATAAACAATATTGAAAATGGAAAAATTAAAAAATTCCGTCTTGTTTTTAAATTGAAAGTAATCGGAAATGCTAACACCCCGAAAATGAAAAATAAAAAGGACAATAAGTAAAAGTATTCATACAAATTTCCTGTAAATGCTGTATATATAAAAATGAAAAAAGTTATAATAGATAAAAAGAATAATGTTTTTCTCATGTATTTAAAATTAAATAAAGTTCTTATGAAGAGATTTAAGATGCTAAATTATAATAAAAAAATGAAGTAGGAATATATTTAACTATATTTCAATTATCTTTGTAATATATATAGCTAAATGAATCAACCTCTTTTACAAGTAAAAAACTTATCGATTTCCTTTAATTCTAATAAGGTGGTAGAAAATGTATCTTTCAATCTTAATCAAGGAGAGATTTTAGGAATAGTGGGCGAATCGGGTAGTGGGAAGTCGCTTACATCTTTAGCGATTATGAACCTGTTGCCCAAAAATGCAAACACAGCCGGAGAAATTTTATTTAAAGTAAACGAGGAAACCTATAATCTGTTAAATAAGAATTACCGAAAATTAAAAGGTAAAAACATAGGGATGATTTTCCAAGAGCCTATGACTTCTCTTAATCCGAGTATGACTTGCGGAAAACAAGTGATAGAAAATCTTTTTTTGCATAAAAAAATCACCAAGAAAGAGGCAAAACAAAAAGTGTTAGATTTATTTGAGGAGGTAGAATTGCCTAATCCGAGCCGTATTTATAAAGCCTATCCGCATGAGCTTTCGGGCGGACAAAAGCAAAGGGTAATGATTGCTCTTGCTCTTATCTGCGAGCCTCAATTATTAATTGCAGATGAGCCTACTACCGCATTGGATGTTACGGTGCAACAATCGATTTTGAGATTGCTTAAAAAGCTGCAACAAGAGTATAAAATGAGTATCATTTTTATCTCGCATGATTTGGGCGTAATTTCTCAAATTAGTGATAAAGTAATGGTGATGTTCAGGGGAAAAGTAGTAGAAACGGGAACAGCAAAAGATATATTTTTCAGTCCTAAAGAGAATTACACTCGTGGATTGATTGAATGCCGACCAAAACTAAATGAACGCCCCGTAAAGCTACCGGTGATAGAAGATTTTCTAAGTAAAGACAATGTTGAATTTAAGTTAGAATCTGAGGAGAATAGAAAAGCTAAACATCAAAAAATATATACGCAAGAGCCTATTTTAAAGATTAAAAACCTGAATAAATACTTTTATTCACGTGCCGGACTGTTCAGAAAAGAAAGTATAAAAGCTGTTCAAGATGTTTCTTTTGAAGTCTATCAAGGAGAAACTTTAGGTTTAGTGGGCGAGTCGGGGAGTGGGAAAACAACTTTGAGCAGAACACTTTTGATGTTAGAAAAACCGACTTCCGGAGAGGTTTTTTATAAAGGAAAAGACATTTCTAAATTCAACGAAAACCAACTTAGAAAGCTAAGAAACGAGATTCAAATAATCTTTCAAGACCCGTATTCCAGTTTGAATCCTATGCAAACCATAAAGGAAATTATTACCACGCCCATGCAAATTCATGGTATAGGAAATTCTAAAACTGAACGTTTGCAAAAGGCGGCAGAACTTATGGAAATAGTAGGTTTACATGCGTCTGATTTAGATAAATATCCACATGAGTTTTCGGGCGGACAGCGTCAGAGAGTTGGGATTGCGAGAGCCGTTGCACTGCGTCCTAAACTAATTGTTTGCGACGAAAGCGTTTCTGCGTTAGATGTTTCTGTTCAGGCACAAGTGCTTAATTTATTAAATCAGTTAAAACAGGAATTTGGGCTTACTTATATATTCATTTCGCATGATTTATCCGTTGTTAAATACATGAGTGACAGGCTCATCGTGTTGCAAAACGGAGTAATGCAAGAGTATGGCGATGCAGATGAAATCTACAAAAATCCTAAAACTGAATATACTAAAGAACTGATTTCTGCAATTCCTAAAATCTAAAACACGCAGATTATGCCCAATATTTCCCTTTATAAGATAGAATTTATATAGGGCGTTCCCCTTCGGGTCGGGCTTTCCGTTGCAATCTTTTTGTTCGTACCTCTCAAAAAGGATTTTCACTGCAATCCCTAACGCGATTCATTAGGCCTAAGAAATATGATGTCACTCTGAATTTATTTCAGAGTTTCATCAGAGAAGAGCATAACAAACACATGCGACCCTGAAACAAGTTCAGGGTGATAAGAGAAAAGCATACGTAATTGCAAGAGCTTGCTCGAAGTAATCTCGTGATTCTGCAACACCCTCCCGAGACCTCCCCAAGGGAGGCTTTATACTTTTATATCCCCTTAAGGAAAGTCCTTTGAATATCTGGAAAAGGAATATGTGGATAGGGGTGTATCCCCTTTGAGAAAAAGTCCTTTGAATACCTGGAAAAGGAGTATTGTAGAATAATGTTTTATTCTCCAAATAGGTGAGCTTTGTCCCTCAAATCAAAATGCTTTTAGTTTAAATCAAAGCCAATATAATTTAAATACACAATGGACTAAACTATCCTATTCTTGTTCCATTTTCTACCTTTTGATCGGGTGTTAACAGAACAACGGAAGCATGGTCTTCTACTGCACCCAAAACTAAGCATTCACTCATAATGTTGGCAATTTGTTTTGGTGGGAAGTTAACTACAGCTATAATTTGTTTACCGATTAATGATTCCGGGTCGTATCGTTTGGTAATCTGAGCAGAGGTCTTTTTAATTCCATACGAACCAAAATCAATTTGCATTTGATAAGCAGGTTTCTTTGCTTTTTCAAACCATTCTGCCGATAATATTGTTCCTACACGCATTTCAACTTTAGTGAAATCACTCCATTCAATTTTCTCTGATACTGTCATAAAGATTTATTTCTAAAACTAAAATTACAGATATTTTTCAATAAAGCACTGTTTTTAGAATTAAAAAACCCCTATTCCAAAAGAAATAGGGATAAATAAACAAATTTTAATATTTAATTAAAAAGAACAATCTTGTAATAATTTTTCAAGTTCTTCTTGGCTCATTTCCTGAGTAGCTTTTTGAGCCTCTTCCATAGAAGAATATTTTTCCATAAGGATATTTAGTCCACATTCGCAACGGTCTTTTGTGTCATCGGAATTGTCTACTGCTACGCAATCTCTCATAAACTGGTCTTTATCTGCTTGCGACCATTCTGATTTTTTACAAGAACTAATACTGATAATCAGAATTATAAATAAAGCTATTTTCTTCATTTTCTATTTTTTCATTTTTAAAAAAGCGTTCATCAATCCGTTAGTTGAGCTGTCGTGAGAAGTAACTTCTTTATCAGCAGTAATTTCCGGTAAGATTTTTTTAGCTAATTGTTTACCTAATTCTACACCCCATTGGTCAAAACTGAAAATGTTCCAAATAATTCCTTGTACAAATATTTTTTGCTCGTACAATGCAATTAAACTACCTAAAGTTTTTGGCGTTAATTTTTTGTATAGAATGGAGTTAGTCGGGCGGTTTCCGTCAAATACTTTATAAGGCAATAAGAAATCGATTTCTTCTTGTGTTTTACCTTCTTTTTTGAACTCTGCTAAAACTTGTTCTTCTGTTTTACCAAAAGCTAAAGCCTCAGTTTGAGCAAAGAAATTAGCTAATAACTTCACGTGGTGGTCACTCACTTGATTATTTGAATTTGCACCTGCAATAAAGTCAGCCGGAATCAATTTTGTTCCTTGGTGAATTAATTGATAAAATGCATGCTGACCGTTTGTTCCTGCTTCTCCCCAAATAATAGGACCTGTTTGGTAATCTACTTTTTTACCGTTTCTGTCAACTGATTTTCCGTTGCTTTCCATGTCGCCTTGTTGTAAATACGCAGGGAATCTGTGTAAATACTGCTCATAAGGTAAAATTGCATAGCTTTCCGCATTGTAGAAGTTGTTATACCAAACGCCTAACAATGCCATTAAAACAGGAATGTTTTCTTTAAAATCAGCAGTTTTAAAATGTTCGTCAACTTCGTTTGCTCCTTTTAATAACTCCTCAAACTTATCGAATCCTACGGATAAAGCAATGCTTAATCCTATCGCACTCCATAAAGAATAACGACCGCCAACCCAGTTCCAGAATTCAAACATATTTTCTTCTGCAATTCCAAATGCTGTTACATCTTTTGCATTGGTAGAAAGTGCTACGAAATGTTTTGCAATGTCTTTTTCTGTTGCTCCACCTTTTAAGAACCAATCTTTTGCCGAATGAGCATTTGTCATGGTTTCTTGTGTAGTAAAAGTTTTAGACGCAACAATAAATAAAGTAGTTTCAGGGTTTAAATTCTTAGTAGTTTCGGCAACGTGTGTTCCGTCCACGTTAGAAATAAAATGAATATTTAAGTGGTTTTTATAATGTTTTAAAGCCTCAACCACCATTACAGGACCTAAATCAGAACCACCGATTCCGATGTTCACAACGTCTGTAATCGCTTTGCCTGTATAACCTTTCCACTCTCCAGAAATTACTTTTTCCGTAAAAGTTTTCATTTGTTTTAAGACTGCTTTTACATCCGGCATTACATTTTCACCATCAATTAAAACCTCATCAGACTGATTACGCAATGCAGTGTGCATTACGGCTCTGTCTTCTGTTTGGTTAATGTGTTCTCCGCCAAACATAGAATCTATTGCGTCTTTTAATTGGCATTCTTCCGCCAATTCTACCAATAAATCTATGGTTTTTTGGTTAATTCTGTTTTTAGAATAATCAAATAAAAAGTCGTTCCATTGTAAGCTGAATTCACTAAATCTATTAGGATTTTTAGCGAATAAATTTCTTAAATGCTCGTCTTTAGTTTCGTTATAATGAGCTTGTAACTTTTGCCAAGCTTGTGTTTTTGTTGGGTTTATATTTTGCATAATTTTTTTATTTAGTGTATAACAAATATAGCTTTTAATAAGCAATAAATCTTAGTGAATTTTATCATAATTTACTTTCGTAGCGAGTTGGTTTAAAGAATCTTAATATGAAATCAATATCCTTTTTAGAAAGAGTACTCATAAACTCTACTTGCTTAGATTTTTTATCCTTAATTAGATTGTAATAGAAATCAAAAAATTCTTTAGAGAAAGTATCATCCATCATTAATTTCATTAAAAATGCCGGATTTACTTCATCAGCTTTATATTCGTTATTCTCTACATCTAATTCAGAGGCAATGTTCGCATAAAATTCTATTCCGTAATTTGGATTAATAAATATAACCGAATTATAAATCGTTTGATTTTTTTCTATTGATTTAGCAAGATGAACAATGCTTTCCAAGTCTTTGCTAATTTCTTTTTCTTCTAAAGTTTCATAAAATTTATTGATGAATTCTACTGCTCCTTTAGGTGAAGTAATTAAATATTCTTGGTTGTCATTTAATTCTAAAAATACTTTTTCTTGGGCTTTTATACTTTTTAAATCTTCTTGTTTTTCCTTTTCGGTTCTTAAAATTCTTTTAGCAATTAAATCTTTTTTAGCTTCTTCTATGGCCTCATCATTATGATTTATGACATTTATAATTCCTGTGAAAATATATTTATCTTTCCATTGATTTGCTCCTGCATACAGAATCATATCTTCTTTCAGGCGTTTATAATCAACAAAGTTTTCTTTACTGATTTCTATAACTTTACCTGAACTGATTTGTTCCATTTTTAGGCTGTCCTCTGTTTCTCCTTTATAAATAAAAGCAGTCTGAGTGTTTAATCCTAAATTTTCAATATCCTTGTATTTTTTCTTATCGTTGCCCAAAATAGCAACAGCCCATTTATTCCCTCTTAAAGCCAAAAGTTTTGTAGGATAATTAATAATAAAATTATCTCTTGCACCTTTATAAACTTGGAAGTTTTTATTGTTTCCGTTTTTTAGCTCGGCAGTTCTCATATAAAGTTCCAACCCCGTGTCGTAACCAAATAAGTAAGTTTTGGTAAGTATTTTATCTATAAAATATCGAACTTCGTCTAACTTGTCAGGTTTTTCTAATGAAAAATACTTTTTCAATTGGTCGTTTTCCGGAGCATATTCATATTCACTGTCTAAAACGCTAAAAATAGTTGTGGCTAACTCTTTTATTTCATCACTGAAAGGATTTATAAAAGTATCTTGTTTTTGTAAGTTCAAGAAATACCAAATTAAAAACTGAATATCGGCAAGGTTAATTTCTTCTTTTATGTAATCAGATGTTTTATAAAAAGGTAACTCTTTTGAATAAATATCATGATTGAGCGTAACAAAAGCATTAAAAAGATTTAGATTGGAAATTTTATCTTCAAAATAAGAAGTCACAAAATTACTGAAATCTTTAATGCTTTCCTTGTCCATAAAGGTAAGCAGGAATTCAGTATGTGAGTCGTTGCTGTTAATTGCATCTAAAACTTTGTTGGAGACCTCAAGATAAAATAAATCTGTATTGGTTTGTTTTTTATATGGCTTAGTTGCCATCCAGTCTTTTATATAAATTTTACTCATATATTTTTCTTGTTAATTTTAATTTTCTTTTGCTGTAAGATAGTTATAATCTTTGATAATTCGTTCAATAAAATCTTTATCGTTTAAGTTTGTATTATTTATTTGTGTGATTTCCTTTATTTTAAGGGCTAATTTTTTTATTATTTTATAATCTTTTCGTTTAAGACCATCTTGAAAATGCGTCTTTATAATTTGCATATCATTATCGCTTAATAATAAAACTTGCTGAAACTGCGGTTTGTAATCTACACTTACTTCCTGTAAAATAGTATGATTAATATTGATGTTATTTTTTAAATCTATTACTGCTGTTCCACTTGCAATTCCACCTAAGCGTTGTGTGTTTTTACTCAAAATAAAAGAGGTAATTCCCACTAATGCAGTACTGAAATAAATATCAATTATAGCAAAAAACCACCGAATTAAATAATCGCTGAATTTGGCTTGATATCCGTCTATTTTTATAACTTTAATTCCAATTATTTTTTTTCCCGGAGTTTGTCCTTCCATCAGGCTTTCGCTTACC
Source organism: Weeksellaceae bacterium TAE3-ERU29 (assembly GCA_019218445.1). Taxonomy (GTDB): domain Bacteria; phylum Bacteroidota; class Bacteroidia; order Flavobacteriales; family Weeksellaceae; genus Ornithobacterium. Next base: position 20,392 of record JAHUUM010000016.1, read on the forward strand.
AACGTATAAAATACAATTGGAGAAAGAGCAATGGTAACAATCGCAATTGCAGAAAAAGAATCTACTTGTGCAAGGAAAGCATCTATATTGAAAATTTCAAAAGCAATATAAGCTAAAATAATGATATAAGCCCCTTTAAAAACCCAGTCTAATATAAATGCTAACATTCTTTTCCCGATGCTTGCCACCTGAAATTTTAAATTAACATTTTGGCTGGTATTTATTTGTATATAATTCATAAAAATACGTTAATTTAGCCCCTAATTATGAGAGAGGTTATATTCATAAAGCAAAATAAAGAAAAATGGTTGGGAATTGAGGAAGTTTTATCAGGAAAAAAACATAAAAACCCTGATGAACTTTCTTCTTTGTATATAAATTTAATCAATGATTTATCTTTTGCACAGACATATTACCCAAAAAGTAAAACAACCGTTTATCTTAATTACTTAGCTACAAAAATCTATCAAAAGATTTACAAAACCAAACGAGTAGAGAGAAATCGAGTTAAATATTTCTTTTTGCAAGAAGTTCCGTTGATTTGTTATCATTACAGAAGATATCTTTTGACGGCTTTTTTACTCTTTGTTTTATTTACTGCGGTGGGAGTAGTTTCTGCTGCTTATGATCCGGATTTTGTCCGATTAATCTTGGGCGACGGTTATGTAAATATGACTTTGGAGAATATTAAAGACGGAAATCCTATAGCGGTATATGAAAGCGGAAGCAACTGGGGGAGTGCCATTGCAATTATTAGTAATAATTTACAAGTAGGAGCAAGGCTGTTTTTCTTTGGGGTTTTTGCAGGAATAGGAACAATTTACGCTTTAATGATGAATTGTATAATGCTTGGCTCATTTCAGTATTTCTTTGGAGAGCAAGGTGAGTTGGTAAGGAGTATGCGAGGAATATGGGTGCACGGAGCTTTTGAGATTAGCGGAATGATTATAGAAGCTATGGCTGGTCTTATATTAGGAGCGTCCATTTTATTTCCAAAAACGTATTCTCGATTAAATTCCTTTAAAATAGGATTTAAAAATTCCTTTAAAATATTTTTAAGTACGATACCGTTTACAATTGTTGCCGGTATTTTAGAGGGCTATGTGACCAGACATGCTTTAGATATGCCTTTAGTTTTAAACTTACTAATTATCTTTGGTACATTTGGTTTTATTGTGTATTATTACGTAATCTATCCAAGAATAATCTATAAAAAATTAAAAAATGATATTTCATAAAAAAAGAGATTTTGGAGAATTGATCTCAGACACGTTTGAATTTTTTAAAACTTACGGGAAAAACTATTTAAAAACTTATTTAACGATTAATGGTGGAGTTTTAATTTTATTGTTAATTCTGGTAGGAGTAGGGTTTAAAGACATAATAGGTCAGGCATTTAGTTCTAATTTAGCCGGAGAATCTTATTATTTTGAAGAATATTTTGACCAAAATTCAGGCACGCTTATTATTGTAAGTATATTGGTTGTGGGGCTTATTTTTCTTTTATCAATGATTAGTTATGCCTTCCCGGTACTTTACTTAGATGCAGCTTCTAAAACTAAACGAAATGATTTCACTGTAAATGAAATGTTCGAAAAATTAAAGGCGAAAGCCGGGAAAATAATAATATTCTCTATACTTTCATTTATTGTTTTTGTTCCATTACTTTTCATAACTTTCGGGTTATCGGCAGTATTGATATTTTTAATTATAGGACTTTTTTTAATAATTGCATTGATTCCGATTTTCACAGCTGTGGTAAACTTTACCTTGTTCGATTATCTTACGACAGATAACGGGTATTTTACAGCATTGGGAAGAGCCTTTGGTTTTGTGTTTTCAAAAAACTTTTGGAAGTATTTAGGAGGAGTAATTGTAATGTATTTTTTAGTTCAGATTATTGTAAGTGTCTTTTCGGTAATTCCTGCATTTATTTCAGGAGTTTCTGCTGCAACTATTGATACTACGGGAGAAGAAATGTCTACCTTGTCAATAATATTAATTGTTGTTTTTTATTTTTTGAGTCTTGTCGCTTCTTTTATCGCAAGTAATGCAATATACGTTATGACAGGGTTAATGTACTATGACTCTAGAGAAGATTTACAAAGAGAAGTTCACTTTGATGAAATAGATTCTATCGGGAAAAATGTATAAAAAGATATTTTACATATTATTATTTAGTTGTTTTTATCTTAATGCACAATCAGAAGAAATAACTCCGGAAGAGGATTATTATGAAGATTATTATGAGAATACGGTGTATGAAGATGAAAGTGATAAGGTTGAAGTAATTGAATTCTTAGCAAGTCCCGTAAATCAGATTACAAGTGATACACTTGTTCAGCGAAACTTTAAAGCTGATTTAAGTAAAAAGTATTCAGGGGATGAATTCGATTATACCAAGACGAAACCTAAAGAATCTTTATGGAGTAAATTTAAAAGAGCATTATCCGAACTGATTTCCAGAATTTTTTCTAATTCAGATGCTACGGCAATAAATAGAATTACAGAAATAGTAATTTATATTTTTAGTGGAATAATTGTCGCCTTGTTTATTTATTATTTAATTAAGTTGATTGTCAATAAAAAAGGAAATTTACTATTCAGTAAAAAAGATAAAAAGGTAGATATTTACGATACAGATATTATTGAAGATATTAACGAAATTGATTTTCCTGCGATTATTTCTCAGTATGAATTAGAGCAAAATTATAATGCCGCTTTTCGTTATCAATTCTTATCGGTTTTAAAAAACCTTACCGATGTTGACAAAATAAAGTGGACGCAAGATAAAACTAATATTGATTATCTAAACGAATTAAAAGATCCTAAAATTAAAGCACAGTTTAAACGAGCTGTTTATATTTTTGATCACGTTTGGTATGGAGATTTCAAGATAAATCAGGTAGAATACCAAAAATTTGTACAAGAAATTCAACCCCTAAAAACCAATACTTATGAATAATATAACAAAAGTATACATAGGTGTTTTGGTGGTGGTATTAGTGCTTTTAACATTATTAGAGCTAAATAAAACGCCTATTATTAATTGGAGTTTAAATTATGAGTTAGAAGAGAAATCTCCGTTTGGGCTATATGTTTTTAATGAAGAAGCTGAAAGTTTTTTCGATAATAAATTAGAGAAAACCTCAGAAAGCCCGTATAATTATCTACCGGATTCAGCAACAACGCCTAAGAATTATTTAATTATAGAAAATAATTTTACAGAACAAGGTTTTGATAAGCTGTTAACTCAAATTGATAAAGGAAGTAATTTGTTTTTAGCGACTTCGTTCATTTCTGATTTCATAATAGATACTTTAAATTTAAAGGCTAATTATTCTTATAGTATAAATGATACAATGGAAATCTATTTTACTGATGAGAAGATAAAAGAACCAATAATTTTAGATAAAACTACTACCACTAATTTCGTTACGAAAATAGATACTGTAACTACAAGAATTTTAGCTTATTCAGAAAATGAGGATCATGAAAAAGAGGCGATTTTAACTCAAATAAAATATGGAAAAGGGAAAGTATTTATTCTAAATCAACCGATACTTTTTACTAATTATTATTTGCTAAAAGAGGGAAATGATAAAATTATTCCACATGTTTTTGATTATATGCCAAAACAAGAAACGGTTTGGTTTCAAGACGAGGAAATGATAGGAGTATCTTATTCGCCGATGCGTTTTATTTTACAAAATAAAAGCTTGAAATATGCGTGGTATACTATTTTAGTTTCTATCATTTTATTTGCATTTTTCACGGCAAAAAGAAAACAAAGAATTATCCCGATAAAAGAACCTGTGACTAATAAATCGGTGGAATTTGTACGGAATATCGGAAATCTTTATTTGCAAGAAGGAAACGATAAAGATATGGCACATAAAAAAGCCACTTATTTCTTGCAAAAAGTGCGAACAGAGCTTTATATCCCAACCGATGAATTAGATGATGCTTTTGCACGAAAACTGCAATTAAAAACCAATCAATCCAAAGAAAATATAGAGGAGGCTATGCGCTTAATCAAAAAAGCCATTCACCCAAAAGCCCCTATACAAAGAGAAGAATTTATAAAACTGAATAAACTTTTAGACGAAATATATAAATAATTATGGAAGAGCAATATAACAACGAACAAAATAATATACCTGAGTTCCAAAGTCGTTTGGATTTAACCAAATTAAAGGAAGGTGTAGAACGCGTAAAAACTGAAATCAGGAAAGTAATCGTAGGACAAGATAGCATGGTTGAGCATCTTTTGGTGGCTTTGCTTTCTAATGGTCATGTTTTGATTGAGGGCGTTCCCGGTGTGGCAAAAACAATCACTGCCAAATTATTGGCAAAAACGGTTGCTGTGGATTTCAGTCGAATTCAATTTACGCCGGATTTAATGCCATCGGATATTTTGGGAACTTCAATTTTTAATGTAAAAACTTCTGAATTCGAATTTAAAAAAGGTCCTATTTTCTCAAATTTCGTTTTGATTGATGAGATAAACCGCTCGCCTGCCAAAACACAAGCCGCTCTTTTCGAGGTAATGGAAGAACACCAAATCACAATGGATAGCCATTTATACAAAATGAATTTACCATTTTTTGTAATTGCTACGCAAAACCCAATCGAACAAGAAGGAACATACCGTTTACCTGAGGCTCAATTAGACCGATTTTTATTTAAAATTAAAGTAGATTATCCGAATTTAGAAGAGGAAATCAGCATTATTAAAAAGCAACACGAATTAAAAAGCGAAGACAAAATCGCTGAGGTAAATGCAGTGTTAAGCGGAGAGGAATTGATTGCTTTTCAACAACAAATCAAGCAGATTATTGTTGAGCCACATTTAATGGAATACATCGCGAAAATTGTGGTAAACACAAGAGAAAATCCATTCTTATACTTAGGAGCATCACCGAGAGCATCGTTGGCTTTGTTGGTTGCAGCAAAAGGATTTGCGGGAATTAACGGACGAGATTTCGTAACGCCTGAGGATATTAAATTTGCTGCAATCGCTGTTTTAAGACACCGAATTATCGTATCGCCGGAAAGAGAAATGGAAGGTTTAACTACCGAGGAAATCATCAATCAAATTTTAGACGGAATAGAAATTCCAAGATAAAAGATTTAATCAAAAATCAACAAAATGAAGTTTTTAAAGTCATTATATATTAATAATTTGTTCTTCTATCTTCTGTCGGGGATTGCGATTTTGTATGTGTTCGCATTCTTTTTCCCTGTGATAGAATGGGTGCCTACGCTGTTGTTAATTGTTTTGATTTTAGTTACAATCGTTGATTTTTATTTGATTTTTTCTAATAAAAAAGGCGTTTCCACGCAGAGGATTTTACCCGAAAAACTATCAAACGGAGATGAAAACGAGGTAAAATTAGACATCAAAAATAATTATCCTTTCACGATTGATGTCAAAATGATAGATGAAATTCCATTCCAATTTCAGAAAAGAGATTTTGAGATTAAAAGGAAAATCAAAAAAGGACTTAATAATCTTTTGTCTTATACGCTCACACCCAAAGAAAGAGGCGAATATTCATTCGGAAGTTTAAATATTTATGTTTCTTCTCCGATTGGGATTGTTGCTAAAAGATACAGACATCATAGCAACGCCATGTTACCGTCTTATCCGTCTTTTATTCATTTGCCAAAATACGAATTAATGGCACTTAATAATGAGTTTTTGCTCGGCGGAATCAAGAAAATTAGAAAAATTGGACACACGCTGGAGTTCGAACAAATAAAAGATTATGTACAAGGCGATGACATTCGTACGATTAACTGGAAAGCCACCGGAAAGCATAATAAATTAATGGTAAATCAGTATCAGGAAGAACGAGCACAACGAATTTATATGCTGATTGACCAAGGGAGAACCATGAAAATGCCTTTCAACGGATTAACTTTACTGGATTATTCCATAAATGCGGCAATGGCACTTTCTCACATTGTTTTAAAGAAAAAAGACCAAGCCGGTGTAATGAGTTTTTCTCGCAAAATTTCCACCATTGTAAAAGCCGAGAGCAAAGGCAATCAGATAAAAAACATTGCGAATGCCTTATATAATCTCACTACCGATTTTGCCGAGTCGGATTTTAACCGATTGTATGCAGAATTAAGGCATAAAGTTACCCGCCGAAGCCTGATTTTATTATTCTCTAATTTTGAAACATTAGATGCACTTCAGCGTCAGTTACCCTATTTACGAGCGATTGCCAAAAACCATGTTTTAGTAATTGTCTTCTTTAAAAATGCAGAATTAAAACACTTAATAGAAAAACCTAAAAAGGAAAACCTCCAAGAAATTTACGACCAAATAATCGCCGAAAAATTTGAATACGAGAAAAAATTAATCCGAAACGAATTAATGAAATACGGCATTCAGTCGGTTTATACACTTCCCGAAAATCTAAGCATCAGCGTAATCAATAAATATTTGGAAATTAAAGCAAGAGGGATTTTGTAGATTTCTTGTAAGTTTTAAAAACATCCTTTATCTATTGAGCCATAATATTTTATAATAGAAAGTAGGAGTTCCTGTATTGTAATTTCCTTCATTATAAATATTTAATACCCATATATCATCAACAGCAACAAATTCATAACCTACAGCGGCATTGATAGGTATGAAAGTTATCATAACCGGAGCATATAGAGAAGCGTTTACTCCTGTGTTAAAAGAACCTTCGGTTTGAGAAAGGTACCCTGCTTGGGTGGCAGGAGCGGTAGGTTTTACTTTTAATACACCATTGGCATCGGCTACCACGATTTTTTCATTTTGAATAGTGGTTGGAGTACTACTTTCTGTATTAATATCGCGAACTCTTAAAGAACCATTAATGTCTAATGTCTCAGTAGGAGATTCAGTATTTATTCCTACATTTTTTTGGGCGAAAGCTAAACTTGAAAATAGACAAGATAAAAAAAGGATTTTCTTCATAAACATAATTTTTTAGTACGTTTTTTCTAACTAAAATTATGCCATTACTCTATTAATAACAAAAAGAAGCGATGAATATAGATGTTCATCGCTTCTTTTTTATGAAGATAAAGATATTATTTATTTAATAATTCTTTTACAAGAGATTTCAATTCCTGTACATCGGATTCTAATTTATTAATCTTTTCATCTTTGGCTTTTAAAACTTCATTTTGAGCTTTAATCGCTTTGTCTTGCTCTATCGTATGCAAATACAACTCTTCTATTTTCTCTACATTAGTTAATTGTGTATCCATTATATCTATATAACCTTGTGCTTTGATTTCTTTAGCAGAAACATAACCAGGTAAATGTCCATTTGTTTTTACATAGTCCTCTACTTGATCTAAGTTTTTAAAGCTATATTCTGCTTTAGAGGTAGATGTTCCTGTGTAATAGTTCTCAAATACATAATCAGGGAAGATCGTAGCACCATTGGTTCCTTTAAAGCTTTCTGCTTTTACCGCTCCGGCTACTTCTAGTTTTTCCGTTGGAGTATCTACTCCTATACCTGTATAGCCATTCTCTCTTTTTATTACAACATCCGTTCTCAATAAATCTCCATTATCTGCAAAACTCGAAATATAAAAATCAGAGCCTACATTACTCCCTGTCTCAGCTTTTTTATTTTTACCTATATCCCATCTTCTAACTCCTCCTTCTGCGTAAGAGGTATATGCAAAATTATTCAATGGAGCATCTATAAAAACTCTAGATGAACTGTTAGAGTTTTTAACTTGAAGATTACCTCTTACATCAAGTCTTTCCTCAGGAGAATTTGTTCCAATACCTACATTTCCTGTTCCTTGAGCAAACAATATATAAGGTTCTCCATTATCTGAATGACCATGTAGATTTAGTGCAATTCCATTAAGAGGGCTACCTTCTGCATTCCACAAGAAATCAATACTTCCATTATTATTGATGCCATTTTTTTTACCTATTGATATATGAGCTGAATTCCCTTGATCCAAAGAAGGTGCATAAAAAGAAGCTACTCTAGTAAATTGGCTATTTCGATTTGTTGCAACATTCAATCGTTCTGATTCCCTGTCTGTCCCTATACTTACATTACCTCCAGAAGATATTACCATCCTCGCCGATCTACTTAAACCATCTGTTGTATGAAACTCTAAGTTTGAACTATGATTCATTGGAGTCCAATCCCCTTTTGCATAGCTAAACACAGCAGAAGTATTCGTTATAAAATTCTGAGAATCATAACCTCCTGCCCCTAATGTCACCAAATTATCTCTGTCTAAAACAGCTTCTGGAGATTCCTCACTTCCTCTTGCTCTCAAAACCCCAAAGCCTCCTGAATTTTGCTTATGCGTAGCATAGGTTGTTACTAAAACTCCACCTGGTCTATCTATATCTGAAACTAAATCTACTCTTCCGTATTTATTATAAGGCTCATTTATTTTAATTGCTTGATTTACTTCATCTATTTTCCATAAACTTAGATTAGAGATTTCTTGAGTTGATAAAATACCTTCATTATTTACAGTTACTACTCTATTTGCCGTAGCACTCGAATTAGCTAACTCTCCAAAACGAATATCTCCTTTTCCTGTATGAATCGCATAGTTAAATTCTGTTCCTCTGTCTACATTGTCTAATTTAATACCATACATCCTTTCAACATTGGCTTGGTTTTCTTTTTCTCCTCCCTGAGGTACTAATAGTCTATATCCTACATACTCATTTAAAGTAGATGTAGCGTCTCCGTAAAAAGTGGTATTAAACCCTTCATAATATTGAGCAGTAGAAGAATTTGCTAAGGTTAAAATGTTTCTTATACCATGAGAGAAGGTTCCACCTAATATAGAATTATCCAACGTAACATCTGTTCTTAACCCTTGAACACTTGCGGTAATATTTGCATCTTTTGCTTCCACTGCAAATATACCTCCATATGCTCTTTCTGTAGTAGAGCCCGGATTTAAAATAGCCCTAACTTTAGAACCATGCATATTATTTGAAGTTCCGTTTTCATAATTCCTTGAATTAACCTCTAAACCAAACATTGTTTCAGCTAATCCCCCTCCTCGGTTGTTGGCTTCAATACTCTGACCTCTAAGTGTATTCACTGTTCCTGAAGAATAATTATCCCCCCTTACCACAAAGCCTGTTACTCTTTCTGCTTCTACTCCTGTAAGAGGTGTTCCTGCAGGAGAAGAGCCTTTTCTACTATCTCCTAATGTTGCCACATTGGTACCCCCAATTAAATCAGTTATTTTTCGAGTAGCTTCATTATCCGTATAAATTCCTCTAAATTGAGCTTGGTAACGAACTTCATTATCTTTATTATTTGCATTATTAATATGGTCCTTGCTTACAAAATAACCAGCATTATTAAACTCCCAATATCTAGCATCTGGAAGATTTAAAGGGAATCCATTTGAAGTTAAGTTTTTAAAATATTTCCAATTACTCCCATCTTGGTAACCTATAAAATCCCCATTAGCATCTGCTGCTTTTAAATAGGTTTCGGTAATTCCATTTACTTGACGTTGTGCCCATAATTGAGCATTGGCTTGTGCATCACTTAAACGAACCCATTTACCTTCCGTTACACTTTGGGTGTCTGCTCCATTAGGATTAGAGAAATAATAAAACCCCGGCTCTACTGTTACTTGTTTTCCCATAGCAGCAGCAGTATAACCTCCATCTGCATGCTCGCCTATTGTTCCGGATACCGTATTATAAACTATTACTCCATCAAACCCTGATAATACTACATCATCAGTTACCACACCTAAGTTAAATTTAAACTTCGTTAAATCTGTTTTAGGAAACCCTAATAGTTTTCCATTAGACGTATCTGATTGTCCTTGAAAATTACTAGCATCTAAAAAGTAATTTGTGTTTAAAAGGTCTCCTTTTGGAAAACCATTAGTTAGTACCTGTGCATTCATGGCAGAAAACGCCCATACACTCGCTATCGTTATATATATTTTTTTCATTTATTTTCTATTTTAAATTATACTTAACCCGTTGTGCATTATGATATTTTTCGAGAGCAAACACCCCTATATCACATACTCCTTTTCCAAGTCTTTAAAGGACTTTCCTCAAGAGATAATTTTGGAAGTAATTTAACCTCCACTTGCGTTCTAATTTTCCCTTTGAGAGGGTATTTTATTATAAAAAATAAGGTTTTAATTCTTATTTCAAACAAAATGCACAACGGGTTATACTTATAATATTCTCTCTTAGTTTCTTCCTCCGATTAAATACCACTTATTCCCATCTGACCATACTATTTGTGCAGAAGATGCTGTAATTGAGTTTGTTCTATCCGGCACAGTAATCCCCGAAGTTCCTCCGTAATTTATAGTACCTCCTGTGGAGTTTTTATAATGAATAATTGCGCCCGGATAATCAGAGGGTGCCGGTAACTTTAAAGTCCCGCTTACAGAAGTAAATTCATAAAAATCAGCTAAACCTTTTCCTCCATCTGTCCAGTCATAATTAGTAGTTAAGGCTTCATCTAATCTAGCTGTAAAAGTGGCATTGTCTCCTACTTTTACCCATAGTTTTCCATCATAATAATAGAAACCATCAGCGTTAATTCTGGATACTTTATTATTAGCTCCGGAGTAAGAAATACCGTCAATATATATCATTGTTCCTTTTACTAAACTCTCGTTAGCTATATTGGATACTCTTTCTTTTGTTAACTTAGGAACTAATATTCCTTCGTTTGTTGTAGCATTTGTTGCTGCATTGTCACTGCTAGGTTGAATCTCCAATGTTGCCGATGGAGCTTCTACATTAATACCTACTGTTCCGTTTTGTTGTCCAAAAGCTATTGCTCCCAGTCCCAAAAAGAACATTGTACTTAAATTGTAAACTTGTTTTTTCATAATTTTTAAATTTTAATTGTGAATGTTTATTTTGTTTTTATTTATTGTTTTTTAGTTTTCTCTTATGAGACTCTGAAACAAGTTCAGAGTGATACACGCACTGTCATGCCAACCTTGTTTCAGTATCGCATTCGATAATGACGTACATTTTTCTATTTTCACGTCATTGCGAAGAATGAAGCAATCTCTGAATAGATTTGTTAGGGATTGCCACGAGCAGGCTCTCGCAATGACGTGCGTGATATCACTTCTTCCACTGATGAATACTGTATTTTTTAATTTTTCATTGTTAATTTCTAATTTAAAAAAAGAGCCTGCTCCCCCAACACACACAAAGGAGAACAGGCATACAACAGTATTAGGATTTTTATAAGTGAAAAAATCCAATTCTGTTGCTTGTTTGAAAAAACAGATTTTACTCTTAAGCCTCTGTACCTTTAAATACAAAGAAATAAAAATAAAAAAAGTCATGCTTCTCTTTGAAAGAGAAACATGACTCATTTTTTTTGCTAAAAATAATTTTAGTCTATTTGTATATTCAGAAAATATTCTATAAACTAACGCACACGCATAATTATACTGTGTGTGTGTGTGTGTGTGTGTGTGTGTGTGTGTGTGTGTTTACACAATTTCTAAAACTGTGCAAATTTAAAATGTTAAAGTTTATATTTTTCTGTGTGTTGGTCATTTGCTTAATAATGATGCAAATATAGAAATTATTTTTTTATTAAGGATGTTTTAGTGAAAAATGTTATACACTTATGAACAACAATACTAAAACCCTATCATCTTTTTTTGTATTTTTGCGAGGATATTAATAAATCATAAAAAAGTTTAAGTCTTACTATGTCAAATTATACCGAAGATAATATTAAAACGCTCGATTGGCGAGAACACATACGAATGCGTCCCGGAATGTATATCGGGAAACTGGGTGATGGTTCTTCCCAAGATGATGGTATTTATATTCTTTTAAAAGAGATCATAGATAACTCGATAGATGAGTTTGTAATGGGCTCGGGAAAAACGATAGAAATTACCGTAAAAGAGGATCAGGTAACTGTTCGAGATTATGGGCGTGGGATTCCTTTGGGTAAAATGATAGATGCGGTTTCTAAAATGAATACAGGGGGTAAATATGACTCCCGAGCGTTTAAGAAATCGGTAGGATTAAATGGGGTAGGGACAAAGGCTGTGAATGCTTTGTCGGTTTACTTTAAAGTGCAATCTATTCGTGATGGAAAAACACGAGAAGCAGAATTTTCTAAAGGAGAATTGACAGAAGAGCATGAAGAAAAAGAAACGACCCTAAGAAAAGGAACTAAAATTACTTTTGTTCCGGATCAGAGTATTTTTAGCAATTATAAATTTAGGGTAGAATATATAGCTAAAATGCTAAAGAACTATGTATATCTAAACCCCGGATTACGTATTTTATTTAACGGAGAAGAATATTATTCAGAAAACGGATTAAAAGATTTATTGCAAGATACAATAGAGGAGGACATTGCATACCCGATTATTCATTTAAAAGATGATGATATAGAAATTGCTATAACACATAGTTCTAGATCATATTCTGAAACTTATTATTCGTTTGTGAACGGACAAAATACTACACAAGGAGGGACGCATTTAAGCGCATTTAAGGAATCTTTGGTAAAGGCTTGTCGTGAACACTTTGATAAGGCTTATGATGCCTCAGACATTCGTAAATCCATTATAGCAGCGATTGCGATAAAAGTTGTAGAGCCCGTCTTTGAATCTCAAACCAAAACAAAATTAGGTTCAACTGATATGGGGCCTGATTTACCAACGGTAAGAACTTTTATTAATGATTTTATCAGAACGAAGTTTGATAATTTCTTACATAAGAATCCTGAAGTTGCTGAGCTTTTACACAAAAAAATTAAGCAATCGGAAAAAGAAAGAAAAGAACTTTCAGGTATTAGAAAATTGGCAAAAGACCGGGCAAAAAAGGCAAGTTTACATAATAAAAAGTTGAGAGATTGCCGTCAGCATTATAATAATTCTAAAGATGCCAGAAATTTAGAAACTACTATTTTTATCACGGAGGGAGATTCTGCGAGTGGTTCAATTACTACGAGTAGAGATACTGAAACTCAGGCAGTTTTCAGTTTGCGTGGTAAGCCTTTAAATTCTTATGGATTGACTAAAAAAATCGTTTATGAAAACGAAGAATTTAATCTTTTACAAGCGGCTTTAAATATAGAAGACAGTTTAGAGGATTTAAGATACAATAATGTAGTCATCGCAACAGATGCTGATGTGGATGGAATGCACATTCGATTATTGATTATTACATTCTTTTTACAGTTTTTCCCTGAATTAATTAGAGAGGGACATTTATATATTTTACAGACTCCGCTATTTCGTGTAAGAAATAAAAAAGAAACTCGCTATTGCTATACAGATGAAGAACGCCAAAGAGCCATTAGAGAATTAGGGAAAAATCCGGAAATTACTCGATTTAAAGGATTGGGGGAAATATCACCTAATGAGTTTAAAAACTTTATAGGAAAAGACATTAGATTAGAACCCGTAATGTTGAGTAAAGACTTCACAATAGAAGATTTATTGGAGTTCTATATGGGAAAAAACACACAAGAAAGACAAGAGTTCATTATTGATAATTTGGTGATGGAAGACGATGATGTTTTAGAAGTTCAGTAAACTATTTAAGACACTATCCCATAAAGAAAGTAAATTAAAAAAGCTTGACTGTAATAAAAACAGTCAAGCCAAATCTTTTTTATTCATTCAAAATTGAAACAGTATCTCTTACCCCCTATTAAATTTATTGTTCTTAATAGTTAAAAAACACTTATTAACCTTCGCAACTTACACAACTTACAAAGTTCATCATCAGCTCTTTAGACACTGATTGACTTCTTTGGTAATATAAAGTTTTTACTCCTAATTTCCATGCCTCTATCATTAAAGCGTTTACGTCTTTTATTGGTAAAGAAGAAGGGATATTTAAGTTCAAACTCTGCGATTGATCTATATATTTCTGTCTTTGTGCTGCTTGTACAATAATCTCCATAGGAGAAATTTCTTTAAATGTTTTAAACACATCTTTTTCCTCCTGAGTTAGTCCTTCTAATTGCTGAACAGAACCATGATGTAGCATTATATTTCGCCATATATCCTCATTATCTAAGCCTTTCTCTGCTAATAGTTTTTTAAGGTATTTATTTTGGCGCATGAAGTTTCCTTTGGCTAAACCTGCTTTGTAATAATTACTTGCAAATGGCTCTATCCCCGGAGAGGTTTGCCCTAAAATTGCAGAGCTGGATGTGGTTGGAGCAATTGCTAAAAGAGTAGTGTTTCTTCTGCCGTAATCTCTAAGCAATTCCGGCTCTCCATAGATATTAGCTAATTCTTTACTTGCTTTCTCTGCCTCTTCTCTAATTAATTTAAAGGCTTTAGCATTAAAGTTTTTAGCCTCCATACTTTCAAACGGAATCATATTTTTCTGCAAATACGAGTGATAACCTAAAACTCCTAATCCCAGAGCTCTGTGACGCATCGCAAAACGTCTTGCCTCTGTTAAATAGAAATTCTCATCTGTTTTTTCTATGAATTCAGACAAAACAGCATCTAAAAAGTAAATGGCTAATTGCACTGCGTCTGTGTCTTTCCACTCATCGAAAAGCTCTAAATTCATAGAAGATAAACAACAGATAAATGACTCCTCATAAGACGATGGCAACATAATTTCTGAACAAAGATTACTTGCATTAATCATCATTCCATTGTCTTTGTAAACCTCAGGTTTATTTCTGTTTACATTATCCGTAAATAAAATATAAGGAAGTCCTTTTTGCTGACGGGATTCTAAAACTTTTGCCCAAATTTTACGTTTATCTATATCTCCGTCTATCATTTCCTGCATCCAATAATCAGAAACACAAACTCCGTAAAATAAGTTCTGAATAGGGTTTCCTATATCTTTTATTTGTAAGAACTCAAGCACATCGGCATGATCAATATCTAAGTAAGCCGCAAATGCTCCTCGGCGAACTCCTCCTTGCGAAACTACATCCATTGCAGAATCAAATAGCTTCATAAAACTTACTGCTCCACTGGATTTTCCGTTATCTGTAACTGCTGAACCTCTGTGGCGTAACTCCCCAAAGTACCCGGAAGTTCCTCCTCCAATTTTGGTTTGCATAATTACTTCGGCTAACTTATGTGTGATTCCTTCGATACTGTCGGGCACATGGACATTAAAACAAGAAATAGGTAATCCTCTTTGTGTTCCCATGTTTGCCCAAACGGGTGAGGAAAAACTCATCCAGCCTTTTCTTATTAATTCCTCAAATCTTGGTTGAAGTTCCGGTTTGTATAATCTTTTTGCTGCGGCAGTTGTGATTCTTTCTATTGCTCCTTCTACGGTTTCACCTTTTAAGAGATATCCGCGATTTAGCATTTGTTCGGACTCATCATTCAACCACCATATATTGTTTTCTTCGGACATGTTTTTTTATTTTTTATTTAATTTCAAATTTTTCACAGGCTTCTTTTTCACCTATTCTCACTTTATTAATGTGTGTAAACTTAACATTAGGATCGGCTTCTATAAACTGATTTGCTTTCTTTATACAATAATCTATTTTATAAGCCACAGAAATACAAACTCTGTGATCACCAACTAATCCCATTCCCATGTAAATGTATTCCCCTAATTTAAATTCAGGGCTAAAACTATATATTATTTCTTTTTTTATATCTTCTCTTATATTTTCCATAATCAATTAAAATAAATCGTTAGCAGTAATACTTTTATCATGTTTTGTGTAATCCACAGGACGTTTTGCAAAGAAATCATCTAAAGAATTAGAGAATACCTCTTCCTCGAACCACAACATTGGCTTTGCTTGTTCAGTTGTAATTTTAAACGGCTTGTCAAAACCTAATGTAGTCATAGATTCATCTAAACGATAACGCATATAATTACATAAATCTTTTTTACTAAAGAAACTAAGTTCTCCTTCCTCAAAAATCCAGTCTAATAGTTGATCTTCCAATTCCATATAATGAACAATAAACTCATCTACATGGGAGCGGATTCTTTCTTTTACTTCCGGCTGTTCTTCAAAAATCTTTTTGATGATATAAATTCCTGCATTGGCATGTAATTGCTCGTCTACCGAAGTCCAAGCAATAATATTTGCCACATTCTTCATATATCCTTTGAAACGAGTGAAAGATAGAATGGTTGCAAATTGACTAAACAATGAGGCATTTTCTATTATAAGCGTAAAGAATAAAATTCTATCAATTGTATCAGATTGCTTAGCTAAATATTTTTGCATAATATCTTGGCGTTTTCTAAAGATTGGGACTTTTAATAAGTCTTCGAACTCGTTATTATACCCCAATACTTCTAACAATCTTGAATATGCCTCACTGTGGCGGAATTCACACTCGGCAAAAGTTGCTCCTAATCCGTTAAACTCAGGTTTTGGAAATAAATCATATAAATCTCCCCAAAATGTTTTTACTGCGACCTCCACTTGAGCAATTCCCAATAAAGAGCGTTTTACAGCTTCCTGTTCTACATACGATAAATCTGACTTAAAATCCTGAATATCTGCAGTAAACTCCACCTCTGAGTGCACCCAAAACGATTTATTCATAGCATCTACAAACTCCATAACCTCCGGATATTCAAACGGTTTGTAGTTTTCTCTTTTATCAAAAATTCCCATAATTAGTAGTATAGTATTGTTTAGAGAGGCTAATTTATAGAAAATAGAACGAAAGACACAATACAAAAAATCAATACTATCCTTAAATGCCTTTTAAAGGTTGATTGAGATTGACTTTAAAAACTTATTAAAAGCCTTTGTTGAAATCTTTTTTTTGTTTTTCTATTATAATTTTTAAATACAATAATATTTGGCTTCAATAAAAATTTAATAATATTTTTATATTAAAAAGGGCTTATTAATTATATATATTTTTTAGCTTAGCAAAGAAAAAACACAGAGAAATGAAGAAGATATTCAGTTTATTTACTTTCATGTTTTGTTATTTGACTTTTGCTCAAGTAGACAAACCTAAACTTATTGTAGGAATCGTGGTAGACCAAATGCGTCCCGATTATCTCTACCGTTATTATGATGATTATGGAGATAATGGTTTCAAAAGATTAATGAAAGAAGGCTTTAACTTTAAAAATACCAACTATAATTATATGCCTACTTACACCGCTCCGGGACACTCCAGTATTTATACCGGAACAACTCCTGCCATTCACGGTATAGTAGGAAACTCTTGGTTCAATAAAGGAGAGAATAAAAATGTATACTGTACCTATGATGAAAGAATGAATGCTGTAGGAACTTCACCTACAGATAAAGCAGGAAAAATGTCTCCGTATAGACTTAAATCTACTACTGTTACTGATGAGTTAAAATTAGACACAAATTTTCGAGGTAAAGTTATCGGTATTTCCATTAAAGATAGAGGTGCAATCCTTCCTGCCGGGCACTTTGCCGACGGGGCATATTGGGTAGATGATATGGGTAATTTTATAACCAGTAGTTTCTATATGGATAATCTGCCTAATTGGGTAGAGAAATTCAATCAAAAAAAACTTGCTCAGAAATATATAAATAATGGTTGGGATTTATTGAAAAACAAAAATGCTTATGATGAAAGTACTGAAGACAACTCTCCGTACGAAAGAATTATAGCTCCAAAAACATCTCCTACTTTCCCATATAACTTAAAAGAAATCGCAACAAAAGAAGGGAATTTAAACGTTGTAAAATCAACTCCTTTCGGAAACGATTTAGTGGCAGAGTTCTCTAAAACGGCTTTAATCAATGAAAATTTGGGAAAGGATAGGTTTACTGACTTCTTAGCAATTAGTTTTTCTTCTACCGATTATGTAGGTCATTCTTTTGGCCCGAGATCTATAGAGATACAAGACACTTATTTAAGATTAGATGAAACTATTGCTAACCTACTTTCATTCTTAGATAAAGAAGTAGGAAAAGGAAATTATTTATTATTCTTAACCGCCGATCATGCAGCCGCAGAAAACCCTAATTATTTAAAAGATAAAGGTTATCACGTAGAGACTTTAAATTATAAAGCTTTAGGTAAAGAAGTATCTGACTTCTTTACTCAAAAATACGGAGTAAACATTCTTACAGATTACTCTAATCAAAATATATTTTTAAATGATAATATTATAAAAGAAAATAAATTAGATTACGATACAATTATTAGAGATTTAAAAGCATGGTTAAATGAAAAGCCTTATATTTCCAGAGCTTATTCCAGAGATGATATATTAAGAGGTAACCCAACAGACTATCATTTATCTTTAATAGAAAGAGGATATGACCCTAAACAAAACGGAGATATTGTAGTTTTATTCGACCCTCAATATATGGAATACAGCGAGGTAGGAACTACTCACGGAAGTACATATATGTATGATACTCATGTTCCAAATCTTTGGTTCGGCTGGAAAGTAAAATCGGGAGAGTCTTACAAACGTTATGATATAACCGACATAGCTCCTACTATTTCTCAAAAAGTAAGTATTCCAATGCCTAATGGAACAAAAGGAAATTTATTATTAGAAGTTTTATAGAGTAAACTATTTCATTCATCAATAAAAAACTGCTGTTTTTATTTGATAACTAAACATAAAAACCACTGTAAAAAAGTTACAGTGGTTTTTATTAATAAGAGAATCTTATTAATTTAATTTTATCACTCTGATCTCTTTGTTTATTTTGGCTTTTCCATTGTCTACCGTTTGATAACCAAATTTAGATGACAGCCTTGTTTCTGAACGTTTCGCATCAAAATCAGAAATTTTCCCACTATTATCCATTCTATCAACCACATCATAAACCACATCATAACCTAATGCCATATATCTTGTTGGTTTTTGACAATATTTATCTTCAAATGCCTTCAATACTTTTTTCTCTGTAGTACCATAACTATTAATCATTCGAGAAGTAGTATATTCAAATCCTATCTTTTTAAGAGCCTCTATATTTTTCGCATTATTTGCATTAAAAACATCTAAAGCCGGAACAAAATATAAACTAAATCCTGAAATATCATCCGGATTCTGTTTAGTAATCACCTCAACAAACCTATCTCCTACAGCATTGTTTTCTGAGACTAAAATGGCTATCTCAGGTTGATAAGTAACTGTTTCTTCTGTTGTCCCATCAGGGAAAGTAGTAATTTTTTTATTTTCTATTAACTGTAAGTCATCAGGATTATAAACAATAGACAGATTTACATTCTTTATCTTCTTACCTATTTCATCAGATAAATATACTGCCATATCTCTTTCATCTATTGTCGTTAATATTTTTATAACTTGTCCTTTATATTTTTTTATAATATCCTCCACTAATATATCGGCCGCATACTCATCTCTTGGATTTGCCATATATACATTTTCATATGGTATTAATTTATCTGAATTAACTACAGGTGAAAATATTGGAATTCCTTTTTTCTGTAGTTTTTTAGCAGAAAACTCTACCATATCTTGGAAGAACGGACCTATTATAGCATCATATTTATCTATCTCAGGAGAGTCGTAAAAATTAGATAAAACTCTTTTATCATTTTGTGCGTCAATTACTTTTACGTTTACTTTTTTTCCTTTTTTAATTAATTCATCTAAAGCTAATTGAGCTCCCATATAAAACTCTTGAGAAACTTTTCTTTCACCTTTAAAAGAATTTGGCTTATTTAAATAAAAAGGCAATACCCAAGCTATATTTATCTCTCCATCACTAAATGCCGGAGCAACAGCTACCGCAACCTCTCCTTTGCCATGTTCTATTATATTAGCATCTTTTTCCATTGGAACATTTAAAGTCATTCCTGCTTGCAGCCCATTATTTAGCTCCGGATTATTTTTTAATAACTCATCTAAAGTAACATCATACTTTCTCAAAAGAGAGAAAATAGTTTCATCTTTTTGCACTTTATGCTTAAACCAGTTACGTTCTATTGTTACTGATTTACTCTTAGGTATTCTTATAAAATTCCCGGCTTTTAAACCTTCTACTTGTACACTTTTGTTTGCAGCATAAATATCTGCTTCCTCCACTCCATTATCCTTTGCTATAGAATAAACGGTATCACCCATTTTCACTTCGTACATTCCTTCCGGAGTAGGAGCAGAAGTATTTGGTCTTTCATTCGCTTTTTTAGCAATTCGCACCACATCTCCCACCTGCAAACCACGCTCTTGAATAAAAGGATTCAGACTTTCTATAGACTCCTGCGTAACGCTGTATATCTTAGCCAGTCTATATACATTTTCTTTTGGCTTAACAACTCTATAATAAAAATTTGCATCTTCATAGTCTATTGCTACCGACTCAATCTGATTATTATTATACACATTATTCCCCGGAATTTCCAATACATCTCCTACTTGCAATTCTCTATTTTTCAAAAACGGATTTGCATTTTTTAAAGCGTCTTGTGTAATCCCATATTGTTTACTAATTCCGTAAATAGTTTCCTTAGGCTGAACATTATGTTGTCTTACCTGAGAAAAAGCAAATGATGCTAATAATAACGAAACAGATATAAAAAGTTTCTTCATAATTTCTATAACTTTAATGGCAAAAATACAACTTTTTATCTTTGTTGTACGCCGTTAACATTTAATATTATAAAATTAAATTCAAATGGAGTAATTGCATTATAAACCTCATCAAAAAAAGTACGCCCCTCTTCTATATAAAATTGAATGAAATTTATTTTTCGTTCCTGCCAAGTAGCTTTAGGAAATATATAATCATAAATGAGATTAAAACGCTCAATTTGTTCATTTAATCTTTTTTTCTCGGCACTAAACAAACGCTTTTTCATTTTCCCAAAACCTTTTATTTGTTTAGCTTTTTGAGCATCGAGCATCTGACTAAATGATTTATGTGTTTTCTCGGCGATTGGTTCTACTTCCAAAAATAAGTTTTCTACTTTTGATTTTAAATCTTCTATTTCTTCAAATAAATTAGTCTGTTTTGCTACCCACCCTTTTATAAATTCCTCTTTAGGCTTAAAAATAGTAGCTTTATTAAGTCCTAAACTTTCTGCCTTTCTTTTAATATTTTCAGGTAAAATCAACATGGAATTTCTAAGTACAAGCATCGGGAATAGGACATTGTACTCCTCAAATATTTTCTTTAATTGTAACCAATAAGCGATTTCACCACCTCCGCCTATATAAGCAATATTTGGTAAAATAACTTCTTGATAAAGCGGTCTTAAAATAACATTCGGGCTAAATTTCTCGGGAGAATTGTGTAATTCATTTAATAATTCTTCCTGACTGAATTCTTTCTCCGACACAGATAAAACATATTTACCTTTAATATATTCTATTCTTTCCCGCAGATTATCGGAAAGATAAAATAAATTAATTTCTCTTGCATACGCCTGATTCTTATAAGATTTAAGCTGATGATTTGTTTCTTCTATTAATTTTTTAGACGGGTTTTCCTTTATTTCCTTTTCAAAATAAGGAATCATTATTTTTTTGAGAGAAATATTATTCGCATCTAATATTAAAACTCCAAATTCTCCCAAAAGCTGATTAACCAATACTCGTGTAGCCTCCGCCAAACTTAAATTATTAAAGTAAGCACTCTTTAATATTTCTTTTATTTCTCTGGCTAAATCATTATCGGGCAAATCTTTAAATAATTGATTAAAAACCTCATCAATATTTTTTGTACTAAGTTCTCCAACAGCTCCCCCGCTTTCTGTTTTCCAAGAATAAGTTTTTCCGTATAAATTAAAATGATTAATCTCTTCGAAATCATGGTCTTCGGTTGCCATCCAATAAATCGGGACAAAATTAATTCCGTGATTTTCTTTGTTTAAATCATCACAGATACGAACCGTATGCAAGATTTTATAAATAAAATAAAGCGGACCTGTTGCTAAATTTAATTGATGCCCCGTTGTTACGGTTACCGTATTTTCCTGTTTTAATAATTCTAAATTCTCTTTTTGTTTTGAAGTCAAATTTTGATTTTGTTCGCCCAAAACCTGACAAAGTATTTTTCGATGCTTATACTCTGCTAATTTATCTTTTGCCTGAACAACGTAATTTTTTTTATCAGGAAAGCGGTTATAAGCAAATTTAAGATTATCTTTCTGCAACAAATAATCTTTAATTAACAGAGAAATTCCTGTTTCAGTAATTTTTATATTACTCATTTTTATTACTTAAGTTGTTGATAAACTTCTAAAGGACGGTCGGTAGAAAAAATATCCACACCTTGCTCTCTCCAAACTTTATATAACTTATCACCACCCGCTTCTGCCTTTTTATCAAGGTTACCAAGTGTTCCTAAATTTATTGGAATTTTTAATTTCTTTAATTCATCAAACAAACTTTGTGGCGAAAGTCTTGTTCCTGTAAATGCCAACATTTTATTATGCGGAATATTGGTATCTAATATTTTATTTAACTCTTCATGATTCCTTGCCGAAACCGAAATCATCATTTCAGGTGCTAATTTATGGAGTTTTTCAGCTTGAGGAACAGTGTATGAAATCAATGCCACATTATTTTCCATTTTCTCTTTTCTGATTAAATCTATTACGTCCTCAAAAGGTACGCCTCTCTTAAAATCAATCATGAAATAAGTGTTATTCCTCTTTCCCCATTTTAGAACATCTTCTAAATATGGAATTTTATATGGTGTTTCATTTCCAAAATCATCTACTAAATTTAGTTCTCGCAAATCTTCGGCGGTTTTTCCTTTTGCACTTCCATTTCCCGTTGTTAATCTTTCTAAATGGTCATCATGAAACAAAACCAATTTATTATCAGATGTTTGAGTAATATCAACCTCAAATAAATTAATTCCTTTTCCATCTAAATATTTTAAAGTTTCCAAACAATTTTCGGGATAGTTCTTCAAGCCACTACCACCTCTGTGTGCGGAAATCAATACATTATTTGTATGAAAATAATCGGTGTTTGCTTGAGTTTCCTCTACTTGATACTCCGGAGCATCTTTACAAGCTATATTCCAACATAGAAAAGCTAAAAGAATTAAAATATATCTATTTTTCATGAAACAAATTTAATCATTTATACTCAGTTTCGAATGGAATTAATTTGTTAAATCTAAAAAAACGCAAGTATATCGCTATTCTTAAAAATCAATGATGGAATTTTAATATATTTGTAATCGAGAATAGCACTCTCAATTATAATTAATAGTATTGAATGATTTTACGCGGAGAAAATTTAGTAAAAAGTTACGGTAAAAAACGTGTGGTAAAAAATGTTTCCATAGAAGTGAGACAAGGTGAAATTATAGGACTTTTAGGACCTAATGGAGCCGGGAAAACTACTACTTTCTATATGATTGTAGGACTTATAAAACCTACTGAAGGAAAAGTTTTTTTAGACAACGATAATATTACAAAAAATGCCATGTATCGCCGAGCTCAAAAGGGAATCGGATATTTAGCACAAGAAGCATCCGTTTTTAGAAAACTATCGGTGGAAGACAATATTATGGGGGTTTTGCAAATGATGAAAGGGCTTTCCTCTAAAGAAAGAAAAAAAAGATGCAATGATTTAATTGAAGAATTCGGATTGGAACACGTTCGTAAAAACCGAGGAGATTTACTTTCCGGTGGGGAACGCCGACGTTGCGAAATTGCCAGAGCTTTAGCTGTAGACCCTAAGTTTATTTTATTAGATGAGCCCTTTGCAGGAGTTGACCCGATAGCAGTGGAAGACATTCAGAAGATTGTACGTTCTTTAGTAAAAAAAGACATCGGAATTCTCATTACCGACCACAACGTTCAACAAACTCTTGCCATTACTGACAGAACTTATATTATGTTCGAGGGAAGGATTTTTAAAGAAGGTACGCCGGAAGATTTAGCCAATGACCCGGAAGTGAGAAAGGTTTATCTCGGAGAAAACTTTAAATTTGAGAAGATATAATTTTAATTTTCAGCATGTTATAAATAAAAGAAGCCGACGATAGTCGGCTTCTTAATTTTCTATTTTATTATTTATTTAGTGCTGTTAAATAAATTAGGTGTTAAATATAATTGAACATAAAACCAATTATTTACCTCATCGGTATTAGTATTTTTAATATCTTTTAAAGTATTGGATGGAAACATATGAGAATATCCTAAACTTAAATTCATATATTCTTTAATATCATAATCAAACTTTAAATCTACTTCTGTCCCTAAATAAGTATCCATTTCGTCTTTTAACTTTGCATGAGTATTAAACATATGAGTTTTCAGTAAAAATCTTCCCTTTGAATTCACATCATATTCTAATTGTGCATATAAGTCTCTCAGCCCCACTGAGCCGGTATAATTTCCTACATAAAAATAATCCATATAACCGTTAAAACTATGATTTGTTCCATATAATGGAATAAACGAATTATCCTTAGATGAGCCGTTATCATAGTCATTTCCACTTAGAATTTCATAACCTATCCCTGCATGTAAATTATTAAGATGGAAAGTTGGCTCTATTCTAAATTGATATGCCGATAAGTCGGTGTTTTTATCTGACTTTCCAAATTGATAATAAGCACTTCCTTCTACACTGAAATTGGAAGCAGGATATAGATTAAAATAAGTTCCGGTGGTATGTTTATAAAATACCCCTTCTTGAAACTCGGTTTTTCCGCTCTTTTTTTCTTGATTTTGGAAACCATTATTTAACACTAAGAAACTCAATTGATTGTTATTCCAATTTTTCTGGGCATGTAAATATAACATCGTTTTATATGAACTGGCTTTGTCTATATCAGTTTTATAAAGTGTCCCCGTAAGTGAACCTGCTTGTTGATTAAAAGCAAAACCTGCATCTACATCCCAATTGAATTTTCTATATTTTACTAAAAATAAATCATGAAATGATCCTGTTTGAGTCCAGTCTAAAGCCCCTAAAATTCTCTCATCATCATACGTAATAGACTGGCGTCCTAATTTAAGACTCCATTCGGGATTAAAGTCTATATTCGCCCAAGCTTCTGCCAAAGATAATTGACTTACTGCATCTGTAGGTCCTTCCTGTTCGTTCTCTCCCCAAGTATATATTTGCTGAGCACTCAATTGTAAAGTCAACCAATCTTTTTGATAGTTAGCTTCTATTCTTACCCTTTGATTTATAAATGCGGCAGGATTAGCATCATCCGGAAATAATTCTGCATAACCATGTCTATACTCAAAACGAGATTTTAAATTAGCGTCTATTGAAAGTTTTTTTTCTTGTGCTTGTAAAATAACACTTGTGAAACACAAAAAATAAAGGTATTTTTTCATAATAAATTATTTATCTAAGTTAAAAGACGGCAAATATAGTTAATTTTATTTAATATATAAACCTTATTTATTAGCCAAGTTTTTCAATTAGCTTTAGCCATTAAATAACTTCCCTAACTTTTCGGAATGGCTTCAGGCATTACGGCAATACATTTCCACTTGGGATTTTCTTCATTTTTATCAGCTATATTTATCATTAGACAATTATGTGCTTTACTGAAAAACAACTCTCCTTCATGGTTAATCTGCTTTTCCTCTATTCTAACCTTCTCTAACCTTGGTAACAATACTCCAGATTTATTGCTTTCTACTTTAAGCACTGCATTTGCATCTAAATTAGAAGTAGACACATCTTTATCGCTAATTATTACCTGAGCTTCTATTTTTTGTATCGCAAAAAATACTATCATTAATAACAATATCTTTTTCATAATTATTGCTCTGTTGGTTCGTACATTGTTAAACATTTCCAGTCAGGCTGAGTATCTCCTATGTTTATTGCTAAACATTTTTCTGTCACATTATAAATCATCAGTCCCTCTTCCGGATTTTGTATTTGCAAAATCTCTGCACTTGTCAAACGAGGAAATTGAACACCCAAAAACTCACTTTTAATATCTAATACCGCTTTTGGCTCTGTGGTATTCACCCCTACTTGTGCAGTGCCATATCCACTTATAATTAGTGTAAAAATTATTATTATCTTTTTCATTTCTTTAAATTTAATTCATATCTCTTGTTTCCAAGCAACGCCACAATGGCTGATCCTCTGTCCCGTAATTCATAGCTAAACAATGCTCAGATGTATTATAAATCAACATTCCTGTAGCAGGAGACTTTACATTCCACATCTCTTGATTATTCATTTTAGGGAAAATAACACCGTTTCCTGTACTCTTCACTTCTAAAGTCGTTTCGGGAGTAGTCGTATTCACCCCTACTTTAGTCAAAGTTTCCTCTTCAGGTGCAGGATCTATGATTATGATAGCAAAATCTTCGGTTTGCCCGTATTCATGTTGTGCACACTTAGGGTTAGCCGGTTTTGTCCATTGCAAATCTCCTACTACACGCATTCTTAAAGGTATGTTTTTTACTGCATTCAGAGGAATCGTAATTTTATAATTTTTAAATTCAGGCTTTAATTGACTAAAATACTTTTCACTCCCAATATTAGCTACAAACACCTGTTCTACATCCTCAAAAACTCCATTATTATTATAATCTATAAATACCCAAACCCTATGCGGATTAAGCCCTACGGAGATATCAAATGGGTAAGTCTTCCCTGCAATAAACTTAACAGGATTACTCTTTGTATGATTTAAATAATATTGATTATCATCAAAATTGTATCCTTGTGAACGATAACTTAAATCTCCAAAAATAACATTTGCCGGACCAACATTCGCTTGATTATTTGGTCTCTTAGTCCCCGGAGGTGTACAACTTTCTGCCACTTCTTGCCTTTCCACAGGCGGAAAATAAGCTTTGCTATTTAAAAGATTTCTTTTAGTACCATTATGTTGTAATTCAAATACCATACGATCCACTTGTCCTTCGGTAAATCTCTTAGAGGCTCCATTTAAATAGTTCATGATATTATATTGCCCTCCATCATAAGGCTTTCCGGTACATTCATTAATTTCATTACTTGTAGGACGACGCCAATACAATGTTTTTATAGCCTCTGTATCACATATTTTATCATTATCCGTTAAACAATTATTATCCGGCGGACAACGATATTCCCCTCCCCCTTCAAACGTATGATGCAAATTTAAAGAATGACCTAACTCATGAGGTAACGTATCGCTTCCTTCTCGAGCATAACTCGCTTTCATAAAAACTGTTCCATGACCACCTACATACGCATATGCCAAAGCACCACTCCCTATTTTATTTACAACATAAATATTTAAACAATAATTAGGATTCCAATAGCTTAACCCTTTTAATTGTCCTTCATTTGCCCCATTCTTTCCTAAACCGTTTTCCGCATATCCTCCTATACCCGAGCCATCCACATGAATAATCCCCGTAGAAGGGTTATTATTCTCATCTCTCTGAGCCAATGCAAACTGTATCGGTGTAAAAACACCTCCTTCTCTTATAGTATGCATTCGGGGAGAAATACCTGCATATACTTCATTTACATATTTCACTAATTTCTTTATCTGTTCATCGGTACGGTGTTGTATTTCTTCCGTAAAGCCAGCCGGATGTATGACATGAAATACCATTGGAATAGTTTGTATTTTGGTTTTATCTACATTATAAATATAAGGTGGCTGGTACGCAAAAGTCGTAAATCCGCCAAAAGAACGAAACATAGATTTTTGCAATGCTTTCTCCACTTGAGATTTCTGCCACGCCTCTTCAAACTGTTCTACCTCTCTACGTTTTTCGGGATTATTTTTCAATTCTGCCTGATACAAACTGTCAGTTAAACACCAATGAGCTTGTCCCATTACCAAAGGCGAAACAATTAATAATACAAATTGAATGATGTATCTCATATTCTATAAAAAAAGGAAGCAAATATAAATTATTTTTAATTATAAGACGATTAGTCATTTTATA
Organism: Weeksellaceae bacterium TAE3-ERU29; assembly: GCA_019218445.1. Classification (GTDB taxonomy): domain Bacteria; phylum Bacteroidota; class Bacteroidia; order Flavobacteriales; family Weeksellaceae; genus Ornithobacterium. The sequence continues at coordinate 48,205 of JAHUUM010000016.1, forward strand.
TAGAATTTTTATAGATAGAACCTATTAAATTATTAATCTAAACTCCTTATTTATAGAGGAATGAGTTGTATAGCACGTTTTATCAGGTCATCCGGTATCATTTATGGTTCTTGATTTAATACCCGATTGACGTTAACTTAACACTCTTTAGGTTACTCTGCAGGAGTTAAAGGCTCTTATGTTGTTCTCTCAGTCTCTTTTTGCAGGTTTACAAAGCAATCTTTTAGTTTGATGAGAGCCCTGAAACAAGTTCAGGGTGACAGGCTGGTTTACATCGCTACCGTTATGCTGAATTTATTTCGGCATCACACTCATTAATGACAAGTACTTTTCTGTTTTCACGTCATTGCGAAGAATGAAGCAATCTCTGAATGTACTTATTAGGGATTGCTTCGAGCAAGTTCTCGCAATGACGTGTGTTTTACTAAAGGTTGCCCAAAACTAATAGGGTATAATATAACAAGTTACAAGCCTATTTAATGGTATGTAAGGTGGTTTTACCCTATTTTTTAAAAATGCACCTAATAGAAAAACCCCGTAAAACCTTATATATAAAAGATTTCATGGGATTAGTTAACACCTCCATCCTTCTATGGTAATACAAAGGTTGCCCTCTTTACACATACTCCTCTTCCATGTATTCAGAGGACTTCCTTTGATGGTTGAAACATACCACCCTTAAACACCTGTTTTTGTGTTTTGATTCTTATGGTATTAATCTATATATTCGCTGTCATCTATTATAACAATAGGTCGTAAAAACCATTTTCCAATGACGCCTTCACCAGATCGACTAAGTTGGTATGGTCTAGACCCCTGAACCTCGTTAATAGTGTGACCTAGAGCAAAATGACCCAAAGGCCAAGAATATGTCCACGAAGGCTGCGCTTCACTTGAATCATTCGTTGCATAATAAAGCAAAGAACCGGTATAGAACCACACATATCTAGAGGGGCTTCCAAATCTTGCACATCGCAAAATCCCATCAGTAGTATATATTTTTTTTTCATAATGTGATTCATCGCACAGATACTTTTTGTTGTTAAACCCATGGTTATTCGCGAAATGATTCACTTCGACATCTCGATAATTTAGTTTGTTATTCTCATCAATCACTACAATTTTAGTTCCTGTCGAAGACTCAGGAATATCAGCAACTCTCAACGTTCCGTTCACATCTAAGGTCTCCACGGGATTCATCGTGTTTATACCCACTTGTCCTTGTACTGTATACGCACAGATACATACACCTAATAGTAGAATTTTCTTTTTCATAATTCTTTAATTTTTAATATTTAGTTTTTAATCGTTTCTTTTGTTTTCAAGTCATTGCGAAGAATGAAGCAATCTCTGGATAATCTTGTTAGGGATTACCACGAGCAAGCTCTCGCAATGACGTATGTTTTAATTTTGTTCTTTTTTATGAGACCCTGAAACAAGTTCAGGGTGATACTGAGTGCTTTCTCATCATTGTTGCAATGCCAACCTTGTTTCAGCATCAGATTCGGGAATGATGAACGTTTTTCTGTTTTCATGTCATTGCGAAGAATGAAGCAATCTCTGAATAGATTTGTTAGGGATTGCCACGAGCAAGCTCTCGCAATGATGTGTGTTTTAATTTTGTTCATTCTTATGAGACCCTGAAACAAGTTCAGGGTGATACTGAGTGCTTTCTCATCGGTGCTGTCATACCAACCTTGTTTCAGCATCAGATTCGGGAATGATGAACGTTTTTCTGTTTTCAAGTCATTGCGAAGAATGAAGCAATCTCTGAATAGATTTGTTAGGGATTGCCACGAGCAAGCTCTCGCAATGACGTACGCTATATCTTTTAATTTTCCATTGTTAATTTTCCATTTAAAAAAAGAGCCTGCTCCCCCAACACACACAAAGAAGAACAGGCAGACAACCGAGTATAAGAAACAGTTTACGTTAAAACTTAACTCGGTTGATGAACTGAAAAGACAAATGTTATTTTTAAACTCTTGAGAAGTTAATCCTAAAATAAAAAACACGAAAAAAACCGTATCTCCCTGTAAAAGGGAAATACGGTTTTTTTCCATAGCTAAATTTAATTTTAGCTTATTTGTGTTTTTTGAAAATTTTCTATAAACTAACGCACACGCATAATTATACTGTGTGTGTGTGCACAATTTCTAAAACTGTGCAAATTTAAAATGTTAAAGTTTATATTTTTCTGTGTGTTGCTCATTTCTGTTCTGATAACGTGGCAAATATAGGAATTATTTTTAGTTTAGCAAAAATATTTATATTAAATCTTCTTTTATAGAATAAAGTATTTGAATGTCCGTTATGTAATAAAGACTTTTAATTCCTATTCTTTGATTTGTTATATGTGTTTCAAAAACTTAATAATAAGCTAATTATGTAATTATGAAGAAAAGGGATATATCAAAAAAATTACCTTATGACGTTATGTGGATATTCAATAAAGTATTTATAATCTATCTATTTACAAGTTTTGGTTTGCTAAAGAAAAAACAATAAAAAACAAAACTTATTTTGTTGGTTGTAAGATTATTTCGTACATTTGCCCTGTTTTTAGGGAGTAAATTCACTAAAGAGCATCTATTTAGACGCTCTTTTTTTGTTCTAAATGTATGAAAAAGAAAGTAGAAAAATTATTGTTTGAGGCTCTTGCAGAAAATCCTGAATTGTTTTTGGTAGACTGGAGCATTAATGCTCAAAATCAAATAGAAGTTTTGGTAGACGGAGATAATGGTTTACCAATGGAGGAAATCGTAAAAATCAGCAGACATATAGAACATAATTTAGATCGTGAAGAAGAAGATTTTGCGTTAACGGTATCTTCTCCTGGAGTAACTCATCCGCTGGAAACACCAAGACAATTCAAAAAAAATGTTGGAAGACTTTTAAAAGTTAAAACCAAAGACAATGGCGAGCTTAAAGCTCGATTGAATGAGGTTTTTGAAGACGGAATAGAACTAACTTGGAAACAAAGAGAAAAAAAGCCGGTAGGCAAAGGAAAGCATACCGTAGAGAAAAAAGAAAAAATCCCATTTAACGACATTAAGAAAGCAGTAGTACAAATCGAAATATAAATAAAATATCTTATGGACAACCAGGCACTTATAGAATCTTTTGCTGAGTTCAAAGACGAGAAAAACATAGATAGAATCACGCTTATGGCTATTTTAGAGGACTCTCTAAAAGTAGTTTTAAGAAGAAAGTATGGGTCTGATGATAATTTTGATATCATTGTAAATCCGGATAAAGGAGATTTAGAAATTTGGCATAACCGAGTAGTGGTAGAAGATGATGAATTAGAGGATGACAGTGCAGAAATTTCCTTAACAGATGCCCGCAAAATAGAAGAGGATTTTGAAGTAGGAGAAGAGGTTTCTGAAGAAGTAAAAATTGCTGATTTAGGAAGAAGAGCAGTTTTATCTCTTAGTCAGCACCTTAAGAGTAAGATCGCAGAACATGATAACGCTAATATTTACGAGAAATTTAAAGAACTGGAAGGTGAAATTGTAAATGGCGAAGTTCACCATATTAGAAAATCTCACGTTATTATAATAGATGATGATCAAAACGAAATGGTTTTACCTAAGGAACAACAAATCCCATCAGATTTCTTCAGAAAAGGAGAGACCATAAGAGGAGTCGTTCACGAAGTAGTTCTTAAAGGGAATAAACCTCAAATCATTGTATCAAGAACATCTCCTGCATTTATGGAGAGATTATTTGAACAAGAAATTCCTGAAATTTTCGATGGTTTGATTACTATTAAAAAAGTAGCGAGAATTCCGGGTGAGAAAGCAAAAGTAGCTGTGGAATCTTATGACGACAGAATAGATCCTGTGGGAGCTTGTGTGGGAATGAGAGGTTCTCGAATCCATACTATTGTAAGAGAACTTAGAAATGAAAATATAGATGTAATAAATTACACGTCTAATTTAGAATTATATGTTCAGCGAGCACTTGCACCGGCTAAAATAAATAGAGTAGAAATAGATTCTGAGAAAAATCATGTTTCTGTATTTGTTGATGCTGATGAAGTTTCAAAAGCAATTGGTTCGAGAGGAAGTAATGTAAGACTTGCAACCAAATTGGTGGATATGGAAATAGACATATTCCGTGATATTCCACAAGATGAAGATATTGAATTGAATGAGTTTGATGATGAAATAGAAGAATTTGTCATTAATGAGTTCAAAAAAATAGGATTAGATACTGCAAAAAGTATCTTAGAGCAAGACGTTCAAGATTTAATAGAGCGTGTTGATTTAGAAGAAGAGACGATTTTAAATGTTATAGAAGTACTTAAAGAAGAATTTAAGGACTAAAATCGTTATAAATTAAAAAAAAATTAAAATTAAGTGCAAACAAATTAGTAAATTTGCACCCAGAATTAAGAAATTAAAGCGCATATATGCCCAAATCTTACAGATTAAATAAAGTTATTAAAGAACTGAACATCTCAGTAAACAGAGCAGTAGACTTCCTTTCCGAGAAAGGAATAGAAGTAGACAGAAGTCCAAATACTAAGATAGACCAAGAGGTTTACGAAGTTCTAGTTAAGCAGTTTGATGCCGATCGTCAGCAACGAGAAGCTTCGGAAGAAGTAGATATTAACAAACTGAGACGTCAAGAGAAAAAAGAAAAAGAGCAACGGGAAGAAGAAAAGAGAAAAGCTGCTGAGGCAAAGGCAAAGCGCAAAGAAGAAGAAAGATTAGCTCTGGAGAAAAAAGAGAAGGAGGAAAAAGCTCGTTTGGAAGCTGAGGCTCAAGCAAAAGCTGAGGCCGAAAAGAAATCTAAATTAGAAGCTGAGGAAAAACAAGCAAAAGAGGCTGAAGCAAAAAAACAGGCTCAAGAAGCAGAAAATCAAGCAGAGGAAGAGCAAGACGAATCTTTATATGGTAGAAAAAAACTTTCCGGACTAAAACAAGTAGGTAAAATAGAATTGCCTTCTAATAAAAGTTCTGAGAAAACTAAAAACCAACCAAAACCTCAACAAGAGAAAAAGGTTGAGAAAATAGTAGAATCTATTAGTCCTGAGAAAGAAGAAAAATCTAAACCGGCTGAAACTCCTAAAGAAGATGAAACCAAAGAGTCTTCTGAAGAAGATGCTGTAATAGAAACTAAGTATAAAAAACTTGAAGGTATTACCAAAGTAGGTAAAATCGATCTTTCTAAGTTCGAGGACAAGAAAAAGAAAGATAAAGAGAAAAAAGACGAAGAGAATAAGGCTAAACGTAAGCGTAAACGTATTCGTAAAAATGTAAAACCTGACGGTAATAGTAGAAGTAATAACTCTCGATCTAATAATAAATCGGGTGGTAGCCGAAGAGGAAGAGTTCCTAAAAAAGATGTTTCTGAACTTACTGAAGAAGAAGTACAAAAACAAATTAAGGAAACACTGGAAAAACTTACCAATAAAGGTAACAAAAAGACTAATAAAGGAGCAAGGCACCGTAGAGAAAAAAGAAAATTCAGAAAAGAGCAAGAGGAACAAGAACTACAACAACAAGCAGACGAAAAAGTGCTTAATGTTACAGAATTTATTTCTGTTAGTGAATTAGCTTCTTTAATGGATATTTCTGTAATGGATATTATCTCTACTTGTATGTCTTTAGGTGTAATGGTTACAATGAACCAGAGATTAGATGCTAATACAATTGAATTAGTAGGAGAAGAATTTGGATTCGATGTTAACTTTACAGATGCTGAAATAGAAGATGCTGTAGAAAATATTGAAGATACCGAAGAGGATTTAGAGCCAAGAGCTCCTATCGTAACTGTAATGGGGCACGTAGATCATGGTAAAACATCATTATTAGATTATATAAGAAAAGCCAATGTAATTGCAGGAGAGTCCGGAGGAATTACACAGCATATTGGAGCTTATAGTGTTCAATTAGATAATAAGAAAAAGATTACGTTCTTAGATACACCGGGACACGAGGCGTTTACCGCAATGCGTGCAAGAGGGGCACAAATTACAGATATTGCAATTATTGTAATTGCTGCTGATGATCAAATAATGCCACAAACAAAAGAGGCTATTAGTCACGCTCAAGCAGCAGGCGTTCCAATGATTTTCGCAATTAATAAAATAGACAAGCCTACTGCAAATCCGGATAAAGTAAAAGAACAATTGGCCAATATGAATTTATTGGTAGAAGATTGGGGCGGTACTATTCAATCACAAGATATATCAGCTAAGCAAGGACTTAATATAGATGAGCTTTTAGAGAAAATTTTATTAGAAGCAGAAATGCTTGAGCTTAAAGCCAATCCGAACAGAGAGGCAAGCGGAACAGTAGTAGAAGCAGCTTTAGATAAAGGTAGAGGATATGTTTCAACAATTGTGGTCCAAAATGGAACTTTAAAAATTGGAGATTACGTATTGGCAGGTAGCAATCACGGTAAAGTGAAAGCTATGCTAAACGAAAGAGGTCAGAATAT
>JAHUUM010000017.1 GCA_019218445.1 Weeksellaceae bacterium TAE3-ERU29
ACTGAACTTGTTTCAGTATCTCATCTTCTTTACTTACCACCGGGTGCGACCCTGAAATAAATTCAGGGTGACAATTAGGGCGTGTCATATTGAACTTGTTTCAGTATCTCATCTCCTTTACTTACCGCCGAGTGCGACCCTGAAATAAATTCAGGGTGATAATATAGATTGCTTCACTTCATTCGTAATGACGAGTACCATTGATGTCCGACAAATCCCCCCTTGAGGGGAGCAACAATGCGTATTCTGTTTTTTTCTTTTGTGCTACTTTGTGTGAAAAAATTATAAAGAAACTCAAAGAATTTCACGGAAAACACCCCTCAAGTCCCCTCGAGGGGACAATCTCACTCAGACGGTCGGACGCCAACAACGATTTTTTTCATTTTTCCATATAATTTAGGTTTTTAGTTAGTTACTTTTATTAAAATCCAACTGCCAACGCAGTTTCACTGAATACGAACGCCCCGGTCTCCGTCTTCTTTTATCAAACGTCTGTCCATATACATGGCATTTCCTCCTATGGTTAAGAATTTAAAAGGCTGATAGTACACATCTAAGTCCAAACCACGAGCATATATACCTATTCCCATAGGGGCATTTTGGTAATAGCTAAAGAGGATATCGGGGTGTAAATAGATTAAATCCCTTATTTTGCGATAGAAGAAATTTGTCCCTATCATAAATGCCCCTGTTCCTGTTTTGGTACTTCGATATTGAGCCTCTATATTAAAGTTCTTACTACGTTCGGGACGTATATCAAAGTTTGTTCGTATTCCTTGGGAATCTCCAAACAATTCAAACTCATCGGGCATACGTAAGGTATGCTCAAAGGAGGTTTTAAATGTCCAGTTAACATTGGGACGATAGCTAAGTCCTGCCACCCAACCATCATGTTTAGAGGAATTAGTATAGATTTTAGAATCATTACCTATTTTATTTATAGTGGTATAGCCTGCCATCCTTATACGGTAGTGTTTATATGCTAATATACTTTCTAACTTTTTATCCAAAAAATGCCCTTCCCAACCGACTGCCGATACACTTTTTTGAAATATGGAAGGATAGGTATAAATATCTACAATTTCATTATAATTATCGGGGTGCTTAGAAATGGCACGTCCTCCAATAGGGTCGGTACCGATACGGTCATAAGCTGTATAGGTATGATTAACTTCTAAATTTTGGTTAGGCAATACCCCATAGCTTAGATTTCCTCTAAAAGTTTTCAGAGTATAATCCAAACTTAAATCCATACCGTATAATTCTCCTATATCATCAATTGTTCTTATAATCCCATGCTTTCTGATATTACCAAACCTATCTAAACTAACATTTGCGGTATCTTTGGCTTTTTCCATAGCCGGCAAGGATATCGGTTTTTAGTTTGTCTTTAAAAAACTTTCCTTTATAGCTAATCACACCACTTATCGTTTTATCATTGGCATAAGCATATAAGGCTTGTGCCGCAGAATCAAATCGATAGCCAAAATAATGGTTAATCCTTTTATAAAACCAACTATTGATAAAGGTAATTTGTAATTCTTCTGCCCATTTTTTATTCCGTATTCCCACAAAATATTCTCCCGAATACATATTTACGCCGTTATTTTTAAGACGAGCTTTTACTGTCCCATCAAAAATATCCCACCCTTTATCACCCTCTCGGCCTACATCTACATACCAATTATTATTGGATTGTACATAAGATACATTAGCCCCCGTATATAGTCCACTTTTGGTAGGTATAAAGGTATTGAGTGTATAGTGCTGGGTATTAAACGAGCCGGTTTCTACTGATACGTCCAATGATTTGTATTTAGGTTTGCGAGTGATAAAATTGATACCACCGCCCAAAGCATCTGCCCCCAGTCCGATAGGTAACACCCCTTTATATACTTCTATTCGCTCGAACATACTTGCGGAAACGTGTCCCGGCTCAAACGAGTGCCCGTAGAAACTCATCGGTATGCCATCCTTAAACAATACAATACTTTTTTTATCCAATCCGTTAATGGCAAAGTTCACAGGGTCACCAATAGAACCATCCGAACGAGCATTTACCCCCGGTACTCGTATCATTACGTCCAATAAACTCCCTGTTTTGCTGAGTATCGGCTCTAACTCCAATACTTCTACCGCCATGGGTCCCTCTTTTATCTGGCGGGCAAGGGTTTTGGCTTGTATCACCACTTCGGGTAAAACATTTACCTTGTCAAAAATAGAAAGACTGTCTTTCTCCTTTTTAGGTGTGTCTTTTTCGATTTGGGCATACGTACCCAAACCGCAAAGCAACCCCAAAAGCAATAGGCTGTTTTTTATAAAATCCCGTATGTATGATTTTAAAAGCATTATTTTTTTAGTTTTTTGGTTTTGTTAATTCGAGAAACAGAGCAGTCCAACACTCTGTCCCTCTTGAATTAACCATAATCATTTAATAAAAAATATGAAACAGATATAATCTTTATTCTACGTCAATCGGAATATCCAACTCATTTTTCCCGTTTTCTTGTATTACATAACGGAATGTTAAGTAATATTGGTCGTAATACGCAGGTAGTGGGTTGGGTGGTGTTCCTTTATAAAGCGATTGCATTTCTAATTTCCCAAATTTTCCGTCTGCCGTTTTAAATACAATCGAATTTTTCTTAACAATACAGAAAGGAATTAAAGGATTTCCTTTAACGGCACTATCAAATGGGTTGGCATTGTCTTTTTCACACCACGGAGCCCGGCTGCAAAATACCATACAGGAAGGTATAATTAAAATACACTTAAACTATGGGAACAGCATTGAAATAGGTGAGAACGAGCGGACTCCTTTAGTCATGAGACCAATGACTTTTAACTTGCTCGGTATGAAAAATATATCAGGATATGTGAATTTTGGTAACCATACATTATTCAAAACCTTTGACATTCATATCCGCCCCGAGTCATTGAATAGATTTAAGGGCAGTTCTGAACTTTTGACAATTTTTTAGAAAGATATAATAACGAAAAAGGAGCAGCACTCTATCCTAAATCATTACCCATAACCAAAGAAATGCAAAGGATAGTAAATCAAATTGTAGAATGTAGTTATACGGGCTTTTTCCGCTCTATGTTCTTAAAGTTAAAGGTAGAAGAACTATTGATGATGCTTCTTGCTCCCTGCTTCCGAGCAATGGAAGTATCAAAAACATTTTTCAAAATATCCGATGAACAAATCAAAAAAATAGATAAAGCCCGTAAATATGTAGAGGAAAATCTTACCCGAGCAGTTACAATAAAAGAATTGTCTAAAGAAGTTGGGCTTAGTCAACTTAAAATAAAGGATGGTTTTAAAATTTTATTTGGTAAAACCGTCTTTGAATATTCTTTGCGACACCGCATGGATTATGCAACCCAACTTTTATTGAAAGGACAATCCGTAAATGAGGTTTATCCACAAGTAGGTTATGCTAATCAAGCTAGTTTTAGCTATGCTTTTAAAAATTGTACGGGTATTACTCCAACTCGTGTTAAAAAAATGAAAGAAGGATAAAATTATGAATAGAAATATTTTACTCATTACGTTATCTGTACTTCTCTTTACCGCTTGTCAAAAAGATGATATAGGAGAAAGTGGAAATTAGTTGAGCATATAGAATAAATTGGAGTTAAATTAGCTTTTGATTTTAATGAATTTGAGAGTTATTTTATTGTTGATAATATATCTTTGGAAATTTGTAAAACTATTAGAAGTATGTGTTCCAATCTGTAAAGAAATGATTATGTTTTCCCTGATTAAACCAATCAATTAACCCTCCTTATACAACTTTTTTAATAAGAAAACCGCCTCTAATTAACTTTGAGACGGATTCTTTAATAATTTTAATTTTTTAATTTAAAGGGTTGAGCGGTTTCTTATTTAGCTCTCTGACTTTCTTCTATTGCTTTTTGATATTCTATTCTTACCTTCTCAATAAATTCCGGATTAGTTTTAACTTGATAAGCCATATAAGCCATAGATATTACTGTAATTACTATTGCAACAATAGAAAGCTTTTTCGCATAATCACTATACTTAGTTGCTGTTATATAATCTCCCATTCTTGCCTTGCCGTTTACTTGAGCTGCAAATACGATTGCAATAACACCAAGTACAAATCCAATCCCATAAAAAGAACAACATCCAAATATTGTTGCGACAATAGCCAATACTAAATAATTCTGATTTACAGACTGATGTACATTTTGATTTTCTTCCATAAATATAAGTTTTTTTTAGTTAATTAATTTTTTATCCTAATAAAATTCCTGCAATTGTGGCAGACATTAAAGAGGCTAATGTTCCCCCGATTAATGCTTTAATTCCAAACTCAGAAAGCCATTTTCTTTTTCCCGGAGCTAAAGAACCTATTCCTCCAATTTGTATCCCGATTGAGGCAAAGTTAGCAAAACCACACAGCATATAAGTTGCCATAATAATTGATTTCATATTATGCAAGGTTAGTCCGTGTGTTGTGTCTTTTAACTCAGCTAACTGCCCGTAAGCAATAAATTCACTGGCTACAATTTTAATACCCAATAACTGTCCCATCATACTCATATCATTAGTAGGAACACCAATTAACCACATAAGCGGTGAGAATAAATATCCTAAAATAAACTCAAGCGACAAGGAATTATAAGTAGTATTTTCTGCAATCATTGCATTTAATGAAGTTACTCCTCCTACCCAATCTAAAATTCCGTTTACCATTGCTATAAATGCTATAAAAACTAATAACATTGCAGCAACATTCACAGCTAACTTTAGACCTTCGGAAGTTCCATTAGAAAGAGCATCTAAAAAGTTAGACCCCACGCTTTCCATCTTCACATCTAAATTATTTGTTACCTTTTCGGTTTGAGGAAATAATATTTTAGCCACAACTACTGCTCCCGGAGCTGCCATTACTGATGCTGCCAATAAATGGCGCGCAAATTCTTGTTTTGCGATAGGATCTTCTCCCCCTAAAAACTGGATATATGCTCCTAAAACACTCCCTGCAACCGTTGCCATTCCTCCTATCATTACCAATAGAATTTCAGAGCGAGTCATTCTTTCTAAATAAGCCTTAATCATTAAAGGAGCTTCGGTTTGCCCTAAAAATATATTTCCCGTGATAGATAAACTTTCCGGACCGGAAATTCCTAATAATTTCTGCATTCCGGTAGCAAAGAATTTAACAACTTTCTGTATTATACCTAAGTAGAACAAAATAGAAGTAAGTGCTGAGAAAAATATAATTACCGGTAATACTTGAAAAGCAAAGATATACCCCATATTTTCTGTATCCATTAATCCTCCTAAAAGAAAACTAGATCCCTCTTTTGTAAAATCCAGAACCTCTATGAATAGCCCTCCTACTTTATCAAAAATCCAACTGATAAAACTGAAGTCAAAGCGGTAATCTCCTACATCAAATCCTATGTCTTTTCCTTTTAAAATTCCTATAGCAAGTAAAATTTGTAGTCCCAAACCAATGCCCACTGTTTTCCAGTTAACAGCCCTTCTATTACTGCTAAAAGCATAAGCAATAAAAATTAAGGATACCATTCCCAGTAAGCCTCTTAATAAACCTGCCCAACCAAAGCCTTGATTAGGTATTTGTTCTACAACTTCTTGTGCATTGATTTCTCCACAAAAAAGAAAGATTATTGTGAACAGAACTAAAGTTAATTTACTTTTCATTTTTTCTTTTTTCTATTTCGTCTCTAAGTTTTGCTGCCAGCTCATAATCTTCGGACTCCACAGCCTTATTCATCATATCATTTAACTGATTTTCAGTGTAGTTTTTCCAAGGAGAAGTTCTTTCTAAAAAATCATCTATTTTTAATTCTTCTTTTATTTCTTCAATCACCTCATCTACTTCATCTTTATCTTCTTCGGGAATGATTGTCATAGAAATACCTGCTTTTTCCATTACGTGTTTCATTGCATAAATCGGAGCATCAAAACGAACGGCTAACGCAATGGCATCAGAAGTACGTGCATCAAGCTCAAATAATTGTCCATCAATACTTTCAAAAATAATATTTGAATGAAATATACCTTCTTCCAATCTATAAATAACAACAGATTTCATTTGTAAAGAAAGGCTATCTGCCAAACTTACAAACAAATCATGTGTTAAAGGCCGTGGTGGTTTTATATCTTTTTCCAAAGCCACCGCGATTGCCTGAGCCTCAAAATTTCCTATAATAATTGGTAACTTCTTATCGCCTATTTGCTCTTCCAGAATCAGTGCATACGCCCCAACTTGTGTTTGGCTGTAAGAAATCCCTCTAATAATTAATTTGATTAAATCCATACGTATCGTAAATGTATAAAAAAAAACTGAATCAATCTATTTTATTGACTCAGTTACATTATTTTTTTTAACTATTATTATGAGTTTAATTTTTTAATAGCTTCCGTTAACTTCGGTACAACCTCAAAAGCATCTCCCACAATTCCGTAATTTGCAGATTTAAAGAATGGTGCTTCGGCATCGGTATTTATTACCAAAATATTTTTAGAGGCATTCAATCCCGCTAAATGTTGAATTGCTCCCGATATCCCAACTGCTACATATAATTTAGGTGCAATTACTTTCCCTGTCTGTCCTACGTGTTCGCTATGCGGACGCCAACCCATATCTGAAACCGGTTTAGAACAAGCTGTTGCCGCATTTAAAGAATCAGCTAAATCTTCTATAATTCCCCAATTTTCAGCTGCTTTTAAACCTCTCCCCGCTCCTACAACAATATCAGCTTCTTTTAAATCTTGCTTTCCGTAATTAATTTCTACGGCTTCAATTTTAACTTTTTCATCGGTTAAATCAAATTGTAGTAACTCTACTTGTCCCTCTACTTCTTTCTCCTTAGCTCCATACGAATTAGGCGAAATTGTAAGCACTTTTTGTGCGGCATCGGTTTCTACGGTCATTATTCCTTTACCCGAAAATGCTTTTCTTTCTACTTTAAATGGTGAAAAAGATTCGGGTTTTGCTGTAATATTTGTAATAAGTGCAGCATTATCAATTGCAACAAAAGGTGCAATCGTAGCTCCCTCATTGCTGTGAGAAAGTATAATTGTATCTGCATTCTGAGCCGATAAAACTTGTGCAACTAAATCTTGAGTAATGTTTCTATCAGTTTTATAATTTAAAACTTTATTTGCTCCGTATTTGAATAATTCTTCGGGATTTTCTGAATTTAAAGCTACTGCAATTACCTCATCTTCAAAAAGATTTGCGTAAGAAACTACTTCGTAAGCGTTTTTTCTGAATTTTCCTTCGTGCGTTTCTGTATATACTAAAATTGACATTTTTCTTTTTTTAAATGGTTAAATAACTTTTGCTTCTTCTTGCAATAATTGAATAAGCTCTTCTATATTATCCTTATCGATGATTTTTACGGCAGAACGAGGTGCTGTTTTTTCAAACTTTACAGTATTTACTTTTTGCTCTGCATTACAAGACGGAACTACTTTTAATGGTTTTGTTCTCGCTTGCATAATTCCTCGCATATTCGGGATTTTAAGCTCGTTTTCTTCCACCACTCCTCTTTGTCCTGCAACTACTGCGGGTAACTCAAACGAAAGTGTAGCTTTTCCTCCATCTATCTCAGAAACTGCCTTTCCGTTATTTCCTTCTACTTCTAATCCTACACAATTATTTACAAATGAATAATTTAATAATGCTGCAACTAAGCCCGGCACAACTCCTCCGTTATAATCGATTGATTCTTTTCCGGCTAAAATTAAATCATATTGATTCTCTTCTGCAATTTTCGCGATTTCTTTTGCCGTAGAAATTGAATCTTTTGGGTCTGTATCTATTCTTATGGCATCATTCGCCCCGATAGCCAATGCTTTTCTCATCACAGGTTCTACACTCGCATCTCCCACAGTAACAACTGTTACGGTTGCTCCTTGCTTTTCTTGAAACCAAATGGCACGAGTTAATAAATATTCGTCATGCGGATTGATTACAAACTGAATTCCTGTTTTATCAAAGGCTTTGCCGTCCGGCGTATAATTTATTTTTGAGGTAGTGTCGGGAACACTACTTATGCAAACTAATATTTTCATTTTAACTTATTTTGGTTGTAAATATAAAAATTTAATTTGTTATATGTTTTCTTATTTAAGATGAATAATGTTTAATGAGAAACGTTATTTGCTGTTTTTCAATTATATTACTTATGTGAAACTTTTATGCGACTCTGAAACAAGTTCAGAGGGACAAATATTTATTTTTTTATCGACTAACTTAAACGAGTATCAATATCCATTCGGCGATGTAAAATTCTGATTATCTCTATAAAATTTTCATTGATTCTATAAAAAATAAAATGTGATTTTATTGTACTCCGATAATATCCTTTTCTAATTTTATTGTAATTTTTTCCTGATTCAGGGTTTTCAGAAATATATTCAATTTCTTCCATTATCAAGTTTAAGTAATAATCAGCCTGTTTTGCCGACCAATTTCTAAAAGTATAGACCCAAATATTTTCTAAATCTTTATAAGCCTCTCTACTGATTTTATATTCCATTATTCAGCAGAATATTTTTGATGTAAATCTTCAAAAAAAGACTTTTTATCAAAAGTTTCTAAAAAACCAGAATTTTCTCCTTTTTCTAATTCTTTAATAAGTTGCTCTTTTTTTCGTTCTTCGTATTCAAATATTCGTAAAGCTGTACGTATTACCTCACTTGCTGAAGAATATTTTCCGGAATTAATTTGTTCATTTATAAAATTATCAAAATAATCACCTAATAATATTGATGTATTTTTAGCCATAACCCATAAGTTTTATCCAAATATACCAATTATTGGTATTAAGTCAAAAAATTAAATTACACAGTTTTCTGTAAATCTCTGATTTCATTATTTTTATAAACCCATTTTACAATCCAAATACTCAATTCATAAAGTAGTAATAACGGAATAGCTGCGATAATCATACTTAAAATATCTGCCGGAGTTATAATAGCGGCTACGGTTAAAACTACTATAAAAGCGTGCTTTCTATACTTTTTCATAAATTGAGGGGTAACAATTCCCATTTTCGCGAGAAAATAAACAAAAATCGGTAATAGAAAAACGACTCCCGTAGATAATGTTGTTTGTACAAAAACTGATATATAACTTAATAGCTTCCAATTATTTTCTACTCCAAATGGCTGAAAGAAATACATAAAATGCACTGATAAAGGCATTATAAAAAAGTAACTGAACAGTACTCCCAAAAGGAAAAACATCACAGTAAAAAGCATAATAAAATTACTATACTTTTTCTCTTTAGCAGTAAGTCCCGGTTTTATAAAACTAAATATTTCAAAAACAATATAAGGTAAAGCTACAATTAGTCCTGCAACTATTACAACTCCGATAGAAGCAGTAAATTGTCCGCCAAATTCTAAATTTGTTAATTGAGTTTGTACATCAAAATCTCCCGGAAATAAATCTCCTACACCTGTTTTATTTCCTAATAAATTAAAGGCTCGGAAAGTAATGAAGTTAGATTTTAAAGGAGCCATTATAAAGTCTAATACAGGTTTCCAAAATATAACAACAATTATAGCTCCCGCAAATATTGCAATAATAGACCTTATAAGGTGTTTCCTTAATTCTCCTACGTGCCATAAAAATGGCATTTCATCTTCGTTTATATTTCTATTACTCATTTAATCCTTCATTTGTTAAGACATGGAAGTCTATTATTCCAAAATAATCATCGTTTTCATCTACAACAATCAGCTGTCCGATTTTATTTTCGTTTATTATTTTTAACGCATCAATGGCTAAGATATCCTTTTTAATTGTTTTAGGCGAAAAAGTAGCAATATCATTTGCTTTAATTCCACTTAAATCTGTATATTTTTGAAGCATTCTTCTCAAATCACCATCAGTAATTACACCTACAATTTTCCCTTTTTGTTCCACTACTGTAATTCCAAATCTTCCCGATGTAAGCGATTGTATAACTTCCTTTATATCAGCATCTATATTTACTTTAGGTTTTTGCGAAGAATCTACAATATCTTCTACTTTCCAAGAAAGTTTTTTACCTAATGAGCCTCCTGGATGATACCTGCCAAAATCTTCTTTAGTAAAACCTTTTAATTTTTTTAGAACAACTGCAATTAAATCGCACACAACCAATTGAACCGTTGTACTCGCAGTTGGAGCAACACCTAAATGTCCTAATTCGGCTTCTATAGTGGTATCTAAAACAATATCTGCATTTTTAGCCAAATAAGAATTTAAGTTTCCGGTAATTGCAATTACTTTGTCAGACAATTTTTTGATTGAAGGTAATGCATTTTTAATTTCTGCCGTATTTCCTGATTTAGATAAAACAATTACAACATCTTCTTTTTGTAACAAACCTAAATCCCCATGAATTGCTTCACCGGCATGTAAAAATTGAGCTTTTGTTCCTGTACTATTTAAAGTAGCCACCATTTTTTCTGCAATAGGTTTATTTTTCCCTACCCCTACAACTACAACTTTTCCGTTGCATTTCAGTAAAATATCTATTGCTTCTAAAAATTCAGTATTTAAATTTTCTTTTAGTTTTTGTATTTCTTTACATTGAAGATCAATGATTTCACGTGTAAAAATTAATATTTCTTTTGATTCCAATAGTCCAATTATTTGTCGTTACGATTATTTTCCTTACATTTATGCAACAAATTTAAAAAGTCTTTTTGAATTTACATTATGTCAGCTAACAAATACAACTTAAAAGCATCCTTAAAAAAGCATTTCGGATTCAGTTCTTTCAAAGGACAACAAGAGAAAATTATATCTTCTTTATTAGATAAAAAAGATGTTTTTGTCTTGATGCCTACGGGAGGAGGAAAATCGCTATGTTATCAATTACCCGCATTAATACAAGAGGGAACGGCGATAGTCATTTCTCCACTTATTGCATTAATGAAAAATCAAGTAGATGCTATAAGAGGTCTGCACGAGGAGGAGGGAATTGCTCACGTCTTAAATTCATCCTTATCTAAATCTCAGACTAATAGAGTTTTAAGCGATATAAAAAATGGAGTAACTAAATTATTATACGTAGCTCCGGAATCTTTAACCAAAGAAGAATATATAAATTTCTTTAAAGATATAGATATTTCATTTTTTGCGATTGATGAAGCGCACTGTATTTCCGAATGGGGACACGATTTCCGACCGGAATACAGAAATATAAAATCAATTATTCAAAAAATAGGAGAACAGCCTATTATTGCACTAACTGCAACGGCGACTCCAAAAGTACAAGAAGACATTCAAAAAACTTTAGGAATGAGCGAAGCTTTAGTTTTTAAAGCCTCGTTTAACCGTGCAAACTTATTTTATGAAGTAAGGCCTAAAGTTAATATAGATAAACAAATCATACAATTTATAAATGCCAGAAAAGGACAATCGGGCATTATTTATTGTTTAAGCCGTAAAAAGGTAGAAGAGTTAGCACAGACATTACAGTTAAATGGTATTTCGGCTATTCCTTATCATGCAGGATTAGACTCTAAAACAAGGGTAGATCATCAAGATAAATTTTTGATGCAAGATGTAGATATTGTGGTGGCAACCATTGCGTTCGGAATGGGAATAGATAAACCGGATGTACGTTTTGTAATTCATTATGATTTTCCTAAAAGTTTGGAAGGATATTATCAAGAAACAGGACGTGCCGGAAGAGATGGCGGAGAAGGCTATTGTTTAGCTTTTTATGATTACAAAGACATTGAGAAATTAGAGAAATTCTTATCAGGAAAACCTGTATCAGAAAGAGAAGTTGGTTTACAATTATTAAATGAAGTAGTAGCTTATGCTGAAACTTCTATGTCCCGAAGAAAATTTTTACTCCATTATTTCGGAGAAGAATATGACGAATTAAACGGTGAAGGAGCAATGATGGATGACAATATGCGTAATCCTAAAAAATTAGTTGATGCTTCTAAAGAATTAAAGCTGTTTTTAGAAATTGTACAAGAAACCAATCAAAAATTAAAATTAAAAGATTTAGTAAAATTAATCGTCGGTAAAAATACGGTAATTACAAAATCTTATGGATTGGACACTGAGACTTTCTTTGGATGTGGTAAAGACAAATCTGAAAGTTTTTGGAGAGGAATCGGTCGACAAGCGATTGTTCATTATTATTTAGAAAAAGAAGTAGAATCTTACGGAATTTTAAAACTAACCGATTTAGGCTTAAAATTCATTAAAAAGCCTACTAAATTCGAAATAGCAGAAGACCACGATTATGAGGCACTAATCAATCAACAAAATGATGAACCTCAGACTTCCGGCGGAGCTTTAGATGAAACTTTATTAAAGTATTTAAAAGAACAAAGAAAAAAATCGTCTAAAAAACATAAAATTCCTCCTTTTGCTATTTTTCAGGATGCAAGTTTAGAGGACATGGCTTTGCAATATCCTACAAGTATAGAGGAGCTTAATAGCATCTTTGGTGTAGGTGAAGGGAAAGCTAAAAAATTCGGAAAACCTTTCGTGGAACTTATCGCAAGATATGTAGAAGATAATGGAATAGAAAAGCCAAATGATTTAGTTGTAAAACAAATTGCAAATAAATCAACGAATAAAGTGTACATTATCCAAAGTACTGATAGAAAAATGAACCTTGAAGATATTGCAAAAGCAAAAGGTCTTACAATGGAAGAATTGCTTTCTGAAATGGAGAGTATTGTTTATCAAGGTACTAAAATAGATATTAGCTATTATATTGAAGAGGTAATAGACGAAGATTTACAAGAAGAAATTATGGATTTCTTAATGGAAGATGCTGAAACAGATGGTTTAGCTGAGCTTTTAGAGGAGTTCGGAGATGATTTAGATGAAGAGGAATTAAGATTAATGCGTATTAAATTTATAAGCGAAGTAGCAAACTAATTTTACTAATTTGGAACATTCTACATTATTACTTTTAATTATTGGTTTAATTGCAGGTTTAATAGGTGGACTTGCA
Source organism: Weeksellaceae bacterium TAE3-ERU29 (assembly GCA_019218445.1). Taxonomy (GTDB): domain Bacteria; phylum Bacteroidota; class Bacteroidia; order Flavobacteriales; family Weeksellaceae; genus Ornithobacterium. The sequence goes on from JAHUUM010000017.1 coordinate 12,994, forward strand.
GGGATAGGAGGCGGACTTATAATAGTACCGCTTTTAGTGCTTCTTGTTGGAATGAATCAACATCAAGCACAGGGAACGAGTTTGGCCACTCTCCTACTCCCTCTCAGTTTCTTGGCTGTTATAAATTATAATAAAGCGGGATATATTAATTGGAAATATGTTCTTATTCTCTCTCTAACCTTTATGGTTGGTAGTTATTTCGGTGGAGAAATAGCTTTAAGATTAAATCAAAAAACACTCAAAAGAATTTTTGCACTCATTATGGCAATTGGAGCAATAAAAATGATGTGGGATTCATTTAAATAATCCTCATTTTATTTTTCATTTCTAATATTTGTGAATAACTTCGCATTCTCTAACGATTTATTAAATTTAATACTAAAGAAATGCATAAACACAAGAGTATTAATTTTCTAAAGAAATACTTAAGATTATCTGCTACAAATAAAGTTAAGAGCAATAAAATTAGAAATAATTTATTACAAGCCATACCTTTTTGGGTAGGAGCGGTAATCGTTGGTTTATTCGCTATTTTATATACGCAGTTATTCAATTATGCAGAAGTACTACTCAGGGGAATATTATCTTGGCATAAATGGTTAATTTTCATTTTAATGCCTGTTTCTTTTCTTACCGCTTGGTGGCTGGTTAAAAAATATTCTCCATACGCCAAAGGAAGCGGCATTCCACAAGTGATGGCGGCAGTAGAACTTTCTAATCCTAAAGAATATAAAAAGACCGCTAAACTATTAAGTTTAAGAGTTCTATTTATAAAAATAATTTCCAGTGTAATTATGGTACTCGGAGGTGGAGCTATTGGACGAGAAGGACCAACTATTCAGATTTCTGCTTCAATTTATAAAAAAATTAATGAACTGCTCCCCTCTTCTTGGCCTAAGATTTCTAAAAAAAATATGATCATGACAGGAGCGGCTGCGGGTTTATCTGCCGCTTTCAATACTCCGCTTGGGGGAATTGTTTTTGCGATAGAAGAACTTACCAGAACTCACTTTACTTATTTTAAAACCGCATTATTTACGGGAGTTATAATTGCAGGATTTTTAACTCAAAGTATTATAGGATCTTATTTATATTTAGGATTTCCAAAAGTAAATAATATCTCTTTATGGATAATTTTCCCTGTAATTCTTGTAGCTGCTGTTTCCGGGATTTTAAGTAGTCTACTATCTCAGGGAATGCTAATGATTTTAAAATTTAAAAATAGATTAAAAAATAATAAAGAAGAAGTTCTCTTTTTATTAGGTTCATCTCTAATTATTGCTACACTTGCCTTTTTCATAAGTGACCAAATATTAGGCTCAGGTAAAGAAATCATAGAAGAAGTTTTATTTTCCGGTGATAAAGTTTTGCCTTGGTACACTCCCTTTTTAAGAATAATCGGGACAGGATTATCATTCACGTCCGGAGCTGCGGGAGGTATATTTGCACCGTCTCTCGGAGCCGGAGCAACTGTAGGTTCTGTAATTGGTGGAATGTTCAATTATACGCCTTCAGAAATGAATTTATTAATTTTGGTAGGAATGGTTGCTTTTTTAGTTGGAGTTACAAGAGCTCCGTTTACCTCTGCTATTCTGGTAATTGAAATGACCGACAGACACAGCCTTATATTTTATTTGATGTTATCAGGATTGGTTGCGTCATTTGTAGCATATAATATCAACAGACATTCTTTTTATGATGTTCTAAAAACAGGATATTTGAAAGCTCTCGTAGAGGAAGATATTGAAGATGAGAAAAAGGAAAAAAACAATTTATAATAAGCTCTCACCGAAAATATTATTAAAAAAATGATATAGTTTATTCTTCTATATCATTTTTTTTACTTAAAAACAGAAGAGGATTATTCATAATCCTCTGATTGCTACTGCCCTGCCGAATTTATTTCAGTATCTCATTTCAGTTTTCTTACTTTACTATATTTTTTATCCAACTACTGATAGTTTCTAATACTTCGGGAGCAATAGTTTCTTCTATTTCTGCATATTCGGTTGGAGCTCCTGTTTGTGCTGTTTGGAATAAGTGATTTAGTTTTTTAAAGGTTCTGATTTCAAAATTTTGATTCTTCGCCTGGCGGAGTGATTTTTCTATTCCGGCAAGATTTTCTTTTGAAGAAACTTGTAAATCCAAATCTCCATTAAGCGCTAAAACAGGAATTTTTATTTTTGAAAAATAATCTTGTGGATTGAACTTAATAAAATATCGATACCATTCGGAACTCATTGAGTTAACCATATTTGTAAATTGAGTTTCTATATGTTTGTTTTCTAATGATTGATTTTCATAAAGTGCGATATAATCATCTTTTAGCTTTTCTGTTAAGTAGTTTGCTAAATCTGTCCCTTCATAATTAATGATAAGGTCGTACGCCTCATTATTAAACGTATTGATTTTAGCGATTTCTTTTGGAGATAAGTTGCTGGACTTCGTAATTAATTCACTTTGTTTTAGCATTAAATCTTTAATAGGAATTCCAGGAGAAGCAAGCAACACCATAAATTGAACATCAGCACTTTGAAGTGCGACCATTGGAGCAATCATTCCACCTTCCGAATGTCCAATCAATCCAATATTTTTAAAACCTCTATTTTTTAAATAATGAACAGCCGAAAGAATATCATCGGAAAAATCTTCGGAAGTAGGATTTTCTTTTCCTTGTTCAGAATCGCCAACACCTCTGTCGTCAAGTCGTAAAGAGGCAATTCCTTTTTTTGCTAAATCATCTGCAATAACCAAAAATGGTTGATGACCAAATAATTCCTCATTACGGTCTTGCGGTCCACTTCCTGTAATAAATACAACGATGGGTTCTTTTTTGTCAAAATCTTTTGGAGTCGTAAGTGTTCCGGCTAATTTATTTCCTTCTTTTTCGTTTGGAAAACTCACCTCTTCGTTATTATAACTAAAAGGAGGTTTTGGTGTTTGAGGTCGGTTAAAAACACTTTCGTTTTCCTCAATAGGAGAAAGGTCAAGAGGCAATTTCATTCCACTTTGTAAGAAAATTCCCTCAATTTTTTTATCTAATAATAGACCTTTATATTGTATACCCAAATTTGATGCATCAAAAATAATAGAATCATTTTTTATAATCGTTTGTTTGATAGGAATACCTTTGGCTCCTTGTTTTGGACTGTCAAAAGTGGCAGAATAGTGTTCTTTTTCTTTTTGTATATGGAAAATAATAGGAAGTTCTGTTCCCATCACTTCTAAATTTCCTTTCCAGCTACCTACGGGATTTTGGGCAATTACGTTTTGTAATCCCAAAAGTGTGACGATAAATAATAAAGTTTTGATTTTCATTAGTATTCAAATATTTGAGTGAGCATATTCATTAAAAATAAAACAACAAAGAAGAGTGCAAAAGATTGCCATTTTTTTGAATTTGTTGCAGTTTTGAATCCGTTAAACATTAATATAACAGAATAGATAATAAGTGGTAAACTAATTAGTCCGAAGATAGACAAAATAATTAATTCTGAATTGAATGTTGCGACTTCAGACGGATTGGCTTGAATTTTTTGTACAGCCTCTATGCTATTTTTTATGATAGGAATATTGCTGAGAATCACAATCAAACTCATAGGAAAAAGAGAAATACAAACACTATGAAAAATATCAATCCAGCGACTTTTTGATTTAAAAAGTTTTCCTAATAAACCTAATATGATAATAGCCAACACTATAATAAATGAATTGAAAATCCAAACTTCTCGTATGCTATCAGCGTTTGTAATGTGAAAAATGCCATCTAATTTGACCAAGAAAAGAGAACAGACACCATAAATCAACATTAGAGAAATAATTGATAATTGAGTGAGTTTTTGGTCAGAAAATTGAGTAAACGGGTTAAAAAATGTTTTCCATTTCATGTTTTTTGAGTATTTAGATTTTTAATTTTTTCTATAAGGTCGTCCATTTTGTTTCGCATCGTAGGATAAGATAATTCTGCCTGTTTTGCCATTTCTTTGATACTCCCGCTTGATAAAAAAAACTTCAGAATAAATGCCTGTTCTTCTCTGGTGAGTTGCATATACAAAGGCATATCGTAGTTTCCTCTAATAGTCGTTTCACAATGCGTACAAGAAAGTTCGCTTACTTTTAAGCTACTATCACAACTTGGACATTGAATAGGTATTTTCATATTATTAAAATGATTTTGAACAAAGTTAAAAAATATTTTCTATTTATTAAATATTCTTGTTGTTTTTTCAATTTAAATGGTAGAAAAAATTTATAAAATAAAAGTTGTGGATTCCTAAATATGAGATTTATGGTAAATAGTTTTGTAAAGGGGATAGAGGAAAGTATATTATTTTTAATAATCTATTTTTTTTAATAATATTACAAATTAATGCATATCCTTATATTGAAAATATAAAACTACTACCTATATTTTAACGATAATATAACACTGTACAGAGAATTTATTTTATGTCTATATCTGTTTATAGTACAAGTATTTCTTCTTATTATATTTATATTTTACATTATTTAATGCATTAATATTCAGATATTTAAATGGTTATCAACATTGATAAAATTTAACATCAGAGGTTCTCTTTTTTAAGTCATTTCTTATCAAGCAAGAGTTTGTAGGTTCGTAATTTTGTAGAAGAATAATTAATACACTTATAATAAAACTAAGAATAATGAACCAAATCTATAAAAAACCAATTATTATCAAGAGGGACGGAGGCAAACAAGCCTTTTCCTTACCAAAAATAGAAACTGCCATTTTAAAAGCCTTTATTGCTACGGGATATTCCAAAGATGAAGACCTCGTTCGCAGAATTTCACAATCGGTAGTAGATCGGTTGCCTGAAACCAGCGTAAGCGTGGAGGCGGTTCAGGATATCGTAGAGGAGGAAATAATGAAAGTCCGTCCTGATGTTGCCAAAAAATATATCATATACCGAGAATGGCGTAACACCGAACGAAATAAACGCTCCGAACTCAAACAAATTATGGATGGAATTGTTTCCATTGATAAAAATGACATCAATTTGAGCAATGCCAATATGAGCAGTCATACACCGGCGGGGCAAATGATGACGTTCGCATCGGAAATCACAAAAGATTATACCTATCGATATTTATTGCCGAAAGAATATGCCGAAGCACATAAGTTGGGTGATATTCATATTCACGATTTGGATTATTATCCTACCAAAACCACGACTTGCATTCAGTACGACCTTGCTGATTTGTTTGAAAGAGGTTTCCATACCAAAAACGGAAGTATTCGAACACCGCAAAGCATTCAGAGTTATGCCACTTTGGCGACGATTGTTTTCCAGACCAATCAGAATGAGCAACACGGAGGACAAGCGATACCCGCATTTGATTTCTTTATGGCACCGGGCGTTTATAAAACGTATTTGAAACATCTATCTTCCCTGCTTTCTTTCGTGTTAGAAATGAAAATCAATACGAATGTAAAAAGTGCCGATATTAAAGATGATATTGCGGAAATCATTACAACCATTCTACCTGAAAATAAAGCTCAAAAAGCATTAAATGATTATATAAAAACAAAATATAGTTTAGAACTTAGCACCGAAGAAATTCAAAAAATATGTAATAAAGCCTACGCCAGAACGCAAAAAGATACGCACCAAGCAATGGAAGGATTTATTCATAATCTGAATACAATGCACTCGCGAGGGGGAAATCAGGTGGTGTTCAGCTCTATTAATTATGGAACGGATTTTTCTCCCGAAGGACGTATGGTGATGGAAGAATTAATGAAGGCAACGATTGAAGGTTTGGGGAAAAATGGAGAAGTGCCGGTATTCCCGATTCAGATTTTTAAAATTAAAGAAGGGATATCGTTTTCCGAAGAAGATTTTAATCTTTGTATGAATGATTTTGAAAGTGCAAAAGAAGGAAAGATAAAGTTCAAAGCTCCTAATTTCGATTTGTTTATAAAAGTCTGTGCAACTACTGCAAAAGCCTTGTTCCCTAACTTTATGTTTTTGGACTCTCCTTTCAATACAAATGAAAAGTGGGATATCAACGACCCGAAACGATACCGCTACGAATTGGCTACTATGGGGTGCCGAACAAGAGTTTACGAGAATATTCACGGAGAGAAAACTTCGCTCGGAAGAGGAAATTTATCTTTTACAACAATGAATTTACCTCGTTTAGCCATTGAAGCGATGGCAGAAGCAAAAAAAGAAAGCTACAATGGAAATATTGAAGATTTAGCTTCTGAAAAGCTATATGCAAAAGTAAGAGAAACCGCTTGTCTTATTGCCGAGCAACTTCATCATCGATATGAATATCAGAAAACAGCTTTGGCACGTCAGTTTCCATTTATGATGGGAAATAATGTTTGGAAAGGCGGGGGAGATTTACGTCCTAATGATTCGGTTAAGGAGGTCATCAATAGCGGAACTTTAGGTATTGGTTTCATTGGTGGACACAATGCGATGACAGCAATCTACGGTGAGGGACACGGAGTTTCTCAAAAGGCTTGGGATACGCTTTATCATTGTGTGGAAGTAATGAACAATGTGGCAAAAGAATACAAAAATAAATACCAACTTAATTATTCGGTTTTGGCAACACCTGCGGAAGGTTTATCGGGAAGATTTACCCGAATGGATAAGAAGAAATTCGGTATTATTCCGGGGGTAAACGACCGCGAATATTATGTGAATTCTTTCCACGTAGATGTGCATCAGCATATTAAAATTGTAGATAAAATAAAAAAAGAAGCTCCGTTTCATGCCATTACTTCGGGCGGACATATTACCTATGTGGAACTTGATGGAGAGGCGAAAAAGAACATAAAAGCGATTGCTAAAATCGTGAAAGTGATGCGAGATGAAAATATAGGTTACGGCTCTATCAATCACCCGGTGGACACTTGCCGAGAGTGTAACTACAAAGGCGTGATTTACGACCGATGTCCTATTTGCGATAGTGATGATATTTTGAGAATGCGACGTATTACGGGATATCTTACGGGCGACCTTAGTTCTTGGAATTCAGCGAAAAAAGCAGAGGAAAGAGATCGAGTAAAACATACTTAATCATCAGTAAAACTTACGGAGTGTTACGTATTTTAGATATTTTACCGGAGACTATCTTAGATGGAGATGGTATCCGGTATTCCATATATTTGTCGGGGTGTCGGCACAAATGCAAGGGTTGTCATAATCCGCAGAGTTGGGATCCGGAAAACGGAACGCCTCTAACCGAAGAATTGATTGGGAAAATCATACGCGAAATCAATGAAAATCCACTTTTGGATGGTGTTACCTTTTCGGGAGGAGACCCTTTTTATTCGCCTTCGGAATTTATTCCGTTTCTCAAGCGAGTAAAGCAGGAAACGGGACAAAATATATGGTGTTATACGGGCTACACGATTGAATATTTGATAAAAAATAAAGAAATGAAAGAGGCTTTGCCTTTTATAGATGTTCTGGTGGACGGACGTTTTTATCAGAAATTGTTTTCTCCTTATCTTGAATTTCGAGGCAGTAGTAATCAGAGGATTATTCATAATCCTTCGCAGTTTGTAGTGGAGAAATGATGTAGATTACTATTTTCTATATCATTTTTGATTAAATTTTCCCTTTAATTTCTTTTCTACAAGAATAAAGAGAATAATTGGGACTAAAATTAATAATGCCAAAGCAATAATAATAGTTATTAAATCTTCTAATTTTAACCAAAAAAGAAACATAATGAGCATTGCATATACTCCACCACTCCACATCATTAATCTACCTGAATATTTTTGTGCAAAACTCCAATGGTAAATATCTTTCATTGAGCGTTTAGTTCGGTAACCATATAAAGAATTTATATTCTTAGGTGGAAATTGATACAAAATAAATCCGGCAATGATGAAAATAAGACCAAAAGATAATAAAGTGAAATTCATTTTTTGGTTTTTAGTAAATATATAAAATTTAATTATAATTTCATTCTCAAAAATAAAAAACGCTACACAAGAAATTTGATTGTGCAGCGTTTTTCAATGATAAAAAATTGATTTTTATTTTTTATATGCATCAGCGTGAACTTTTGCTACCGCACGTCCGCTTGGATCGTTCATATTTCTGAAAGACTCGTCCCAAGCCAAAGCTGTAGGTGTACTACAAGCCACTGACGGAACTGACGGAACTGTTAATGCTGCCGAATCTGATGGAAAATGCTCTTCAAAAATACTTCTGTAATAATATTCTTCTTTAGAAGTTGGTGTTTGAACAGGGAAACGGTGTTTTGCGTTTTTCAAATCCTCATCGCTCACTTTTTCATTTACCAATTCTTTTAATTTATCTATCCAAGAATAACCTACTCCATCAGAGAATTGCTCTTTTTGTCGCCATGCTACTTCTTCTGGTAAATAATCCTCAAAGGCTTTTCTAAGCACCCATTTTTCCATTCTTTCCGGTGTTATCATTTTATCTTTTGGGTTGATTGTCATAGCTACATCCATAAATTCTTTGTCCAAGAATGGCACACGTCCTTCAATTCCCCAAGCCATTAATGATTTATTGGCACGTAAACAATCATATTTGTATAAATTGTCTAATTTACGAACAGTTTCTTCATGAAATTCTTTGGCATTCGGTGCTTTATGGAAATATAAATATCCTCCAAATAACTCGTCTGAACCTTCACCCGAAAGTACCATTTTTATTCCCATCGATTTAATTACACGAGCCATTAAATACATTGGGGTTGAAGCTCTTACGGTTGTAATATCATACGTTTCTAAATAGAAAATCACATCTTTAATTGCGTCTAATCCTTCTTGAATCGTGAATTTTATTTCGTGGTGAATAGTCCCTATATAGTCCGCTACTTTTTGTGCCGCAGCCAAATCAGGTGAACCTTCCAATCCTACGGCAAATGAATGCAAACGCGGATACCATGCTTGTTCTTGGTCGTCTGATTCGATTCGTTTTTCTGAGAATTTTTTAGCCAAAGCCGAAGTGATTGAAGAATCTAAACCTCCGGAAAGTAAAACGCCATAAGGCACGTCCGACATTAATTGTCTGTGTACTGCATCTTCTAAGGCTTTGCGAAGTTTTGTAATATCTGTTTCATTGTCTTTTACATTGTCGTATTCTCTCCAATCTCTGGTGTACCATTGTTTAAGCTCTCCGTCTTTGCTATGTAAATAATGCCCCGGTAAGAAAACTTCTATTTTATTACAATGTCCTTCCAATGATTTTAATTCAGAGGCTACGTAAAAAGTTCCGTGCTTATCCCAACCGATATATAAAGGAATGATTCCCATGTGGTCTCTTGAAATAAAGTATTCATCGGTCTGTGTATCATATATTGCAAATCCGAAAATCCCGTTTAAGTCATCTACAAAATCTACTCCTTTTTCTGCAAATAACGGAATGATAACCTCACAGTCTGAGTTGGTTTGAAATTCGTATTTATCTTGATATTTTTTTCTTAATTCTCTATGGTTATAAATTTCTCCGTTCACGGCTAAAACATATCTCCCGTCGGGACTTATCAAAGGTTGTTTTCCTGAAGTCGGATCTACAATAGCTAAACGCTCGTGGGCTAAAATTACTTTATCGTTACTGAATATTCCACTCCAGTCCGGTCCGCGATGTCTTAGGCATTTTGCCATTTCTAAAATTTGAGGTCTTAATTCCTCTGCTGATTGTTTTAAATCAAATGCTCCTACTATTCCACACATATTTTCTTATTTTTCTTAATTTATTTTATAATAAAAAACCTCTTATCCTTACTCGGACAAGAGGTTTTTATTTCTATTTTAATAATAAACAACTTGCCCTATGCTTTTGCGTAAGGATTATTATTAATGTTGTTATTATTATTTAAAAATATCATTTCTTTTGTTTAATTATTGCAAATATATTATTTTTTTTGATTTTACCAATAAATATTATTACATTTTTTTAAATAACTTTGCATATTATAAGTAGAAAAATTCATGAAAATTATTACGAAAATAATACTTACAATTCCTTTTATTTATTGGATAATACTTTTAGTCGCAGGAAATTTCCCTTCTATTCCTATGGCGTATTATACATATGCAACTTTATGGATATTAGGTATGATTATATTATTTATGACTGTCCTCTATCTTATTTATAGGATAAACAAGAAACAAATTGAAAGAGAGAAAAGAAATGATATTATTTTATATATGTTTATTTTTATCCCTTATATGATTTATTATATATGGTATATTGATGATAAATTACAAGATAAATAGTATCAGTAATTTAGAATTAAGAATATTATTTTTAACTTAGATTGTATAATAATAAATAATTATTTTTGTATTAAAAAATTAATTTATATATTTGCACTCCGATTGAATAATAGGGTTAGGTTTAAACAAATTTAAAAAAAGTCATGAAAAGAACATTTCAACCATCTAATAGAAAAAGAAGAAATAAACACGGTTTTCGTGAGAGAATGTCTACTAAAAACGGTAGAAAAGTGTTAGCAAGAAGAAGAGCTAAAGGGAGAAAACGTTTAACCGTAAGTTCTGTTCGTGCAAAAAGATAATATTTGATACATTATCTTAGAAAAATATTATACCACATAATTTTTGTTTATGTGGTTTTTTATTTGTTCGTATAATAGAATTAAAAATCCCGTATAATTGTTTTACGGGATTTTTTATAATTTATTTTTTTATTACTTCAAAGGAGTTAATTTTATATTTTTGAATCTAATATCTCCGGCATGTCCTTCTCCGGTTGCTTGTAATAGAATATGACCATCTTGCAATGTATCATTTTTGATATCTACGGTTAAGACATCATTTATCCAAACTTGAACACGTCCATTTTCTGTTCTAATTTTATATCTGTTCCACTTATTATTTGTATCAATTGTAGCTAAAGGAATCGCTCTATTTACAATTCCACCTGTTCTGTAATCAGGATTTGGTCGTCCGTCCCATATATTTATTTCATGGCAAGTTTCTGCACTCATTTTCTGATCCTGGCAATGAATAAACACTCCGGAGTTTATGTAATCATCCGGTTTAAAATCTAACTCTAAAATATAATTACCATATTTTTTCTGAGTAACTGCAAAACCGGTTTCTCGGTTGGTCACACTACCTATCAAATCTCCATCAGAATATTCCCAAGCAGCATTTCCTCCGGCAACCCAATCTTTCCCCTCTTCTTTGAACAAAGTTTGTGTATTTTTACAACCAATACTTGAAAGTAAAATGACTAAAAATGATAAACTAAATATTGCTCTCTTAAAAACTCTCATCTTATAATTTTTTATTGTTAATATTCATTTATTAAGTATTAAGCTATTACACAAATTTAAATATTTACAATTTAAATATCGAAAAAATAAAGTATTCTAAAATATGAAATTAATTAGCTTAATTATATTAACAAAAACGTAAAAAATATAATAAAATTAAGAAGTTGAAAATTCTATTTTGTAATTTTGTATTCTAAATTTTTAGAAATAATTATGGATAATTTTATTTTAATAATTATTTGTATAGCTTCTGCTATCCTCTTAAGAGAAACCAATATTTTACCAAAAAACGCACATATTACAATAAATAAAATTATTATTTATTTATCGTTACCGGCATTGGTTTTATATTTTATTCCGCAAATAAGCTTTAATCATGAATTGTTTTATGCTTTATTAATGCCTTGGATTGCGTTTTTTATAAGCTTTATATTGTTTTTTACACTTTCTAAAATATATCATTGGCCAAAAGGTTTAACGGGTGCTTTAATATTGCTCTCGGGATTGGGAAATACTTCATTTTTAGGAATTCCGTTTGTTCAGGCAATGTTTGGCGAACACCAAATAAAAAATGTTTTAATTATAGACCAAGCGGGTTCGTTTGTAATACTCAGCACTGTTGGATTACTTATTTGCTCAAATGCTTCTAAAGAAAAAGCTACATTAAAATCTGTTGGAAATAAATTATTTAGATTTCCGCCTTTTGTCGCTTTTTTATTTGCTTTAATTTTAAATCTTAACAATGTAGAATTGCCTTCTTTTATTGTAAAATCGGCACAGACACTCGGCTCTACGGTTGTGCCTTTGGCTTTATTGTCCATCGGATTACAACTAAGGCTGGAAAGAAACAGTTTACACTGGAATTACGTAGCTTTAGGGTTATTCTGTAAATTAATTATAATCCCTGCCGTTATCGTGTTTTTATATTATTTTATACTCGGAATGAACAGTGAATTAACCAAAGTAATAATCATAGAATCTGCTATGCCTCCAATGGTTACTGCCGGAATAGTGGCTGCCGCTTATGGTATAAAACCAAGATTTTGCGGAATATTGGTAGGGTACGGAATTCCCGTTTCTATTATTACTTTAGCATTTTGGTATTGGGTAACAACTTTGATTTAATTTTATAGAATATCAAATTCTTTTAAATCTTTTCTTAGCTGCTCGGGAGTTGTAAATTGAACTGCGTTTATGCCTAAATCTTTTGCAGCTTTTACATTGTCTTTATTATCGTCTATAAAGAAACATTCCTCGGCTTTTAAATTATATCTGTTTAAAAGTAATTTATAAATTTCGGGGTCGGGTTTAATTAATTCCTCTTCTCCGGAAACTAAAATTCCGTCGAATAAATTAAAGAAATCAAATCTTTTGTAAGCAATATCTATGGTTTCCGCAGACCAATTAGTAAGTCCGTAAAGTGGATATTTTTCTTTTAATTCTTTTAAAATTTCTACCGTTCCCGATATCTCCGATTTTAGCATACTTTCCCACTCTCCATAAAATCTCGCTATCATTTCGCTATGCTCGGGATATTGATTTTGTAAAAGTTTGGTAGCCTCTGCCATAGACCGACCTCTATCCTGCTCTACATTCCATTCGTTGGTGCAAATATTTGCCAGAAACCACTCCATTTCCTCCTCTTTCTGAAAGTATTTACGAAAAACATACCGAGGGTTCCAATCAACTAATACACCACCAAAATCAAATATTATATTTTTTATTTTCATATTATTTCTTTTCTAATATTAAATCGCTGTAAGATTTTTCTACTAAATTTTCTTTCTTCAATCCAAAAAATTCCATGTATTTATTACATTGATTTTTCAGTTCATCAATTTCAAATTTACTATTTTCATCAATAGCTTCCACCTCTATAAAAGCACCTAAATTCTCTACTTCGTCAAAATGAAATTTGACGTTATCTACAAAGTAAATCTTTCGTTTTTTACTTACAATAACTTTTATACCTAATTGTTTTTCTAATATATTTTTTAATGCAATATTCGGCTGATGTTTATATAAAATTATCTGGGATTCTTTTGAGTTTTGAACGTCTTCTCTATCATAATTTATTAAAGCATTTTCAATATTTCCTTCTCTTAACTTTAATCTTCCTTCATTTACATTAAAATAAGTATCTACCTGATTATCAACTCCTATAAATTTAGGATTTAATTGAAGCAACTTACTTTCATATAATTGAATATCATCAACTTTTGCTTTGAACTCAAAATTTTTAATATGCATTTTAAAATATATAATCTATAATACAAAATAAACATTTTTTTAGATTAAAACAAAAAAGCCGTTCCAAAATGAAACGACTTTGATTTTATATTTTATTGAAAGTTTTGTTATCCTACACTTCCTTCTAAACTAATTTCTAATAATTTTTGTGCTTCAACGGCAAACTCCATCGGCAATTTATTTAAAACTTCTTTACTAAATCCGTTTACAATCAATGCAATAGCTTTTTCCTCGTCAATTCCTCTTTGATTACAATAAAAAATTTGGTCTTCTCCAATCTTAGAAGTCGTTGCCTCGTGTTCTAACTGAGCGGTATCATTCTTAATATCGATGTACGGGAATGTATGAGCTCCACATTTATTTCCCATTAGCAAGGAATCACACTGAGAGAAGTTTCTCGCATTATCTGCATTTTTAGTTACTTTCACTAAACCTCGATAACTATTTTGAGAACGTCCGGCAGAAATTCCTTTAGAAATGATTGTAGATCTTGTATTTTTCCCTAAGTGAATCATTTTAGAACCTGTATCCGCTTGTTGGAAATTATTGGTTACTGCAATCGAATAAAATTCTCCGATAGAATTATCTCCTTTTAATATACAGCTCGGATACTTCCAAGTTACAGCAGAACCTGTTTCTACCTGAGTCCAAGATACTTTTGCATTTCTTTCGGCAAGAGCTCTTTTTGTTACAAAATTATAAACCCCTCCTTTTCCTTCTTCACTTCCCGGAAACCAGTTCTGTACTGTAGAATATTTTATTTCTGCATCATCCATTGCTATTAGTTCTACAACAGCAGCATGAAGTTGATTTTCATCTCTTTGTGGTGCCGTACAACCTTCTAAATAAGAAACATAAGAACCTTCGTCTGCCACCAATAATGTTCTTTCAAACTGACCAGTCCCCGATTGATTTATTCTAAAATAAGTAGATAACTCCATTGGACATCTTACTCCTTTAGGAATGTAACAGAATGACCCGTCTGAAAAAACTGCAGAATTTAGTGCTGCATAAAAATTATCATTTCTAGGTACTACTTTACCAATATATTTTCTTACTAATTCCGGATGTTCTTGGATAGCTTCTGAAATTGACATAAAAATAATTCCTTTTTCAGCTAAAGTTTCACTAAAAGTTGTTTTTACGGAAACAGAATCTATTACTGCATCTACAGCAACCCCACTCAACATTTTTTGCTCATCTAAACTGATACCCAACTTCTCAAAAGTTTTTAATAACTCCGGATCAACTTCATCCAAAGATTTTAATTCCGGTTTTTTCTTAGGTGCAGCATAATATTGTATCGCATGAAAATCTGGTTTTTCATAATTTATGTTTGCCCAGTCCGGCTCTTCCATTTCCTTCCATATTCTGAATGCCTCTAAACGCCATTCAGTCATCCATTCCGGCTCTTCTTTTCTTTTAGAGATTTCCCTTACAATATCTTCATTTAAGCCAATAGGAAAGCTCTCATACTCTAATTCAGTTGACCAACCAAACTCGTATTCTTTTCCTGACTCTAATTCTACTCTTAAATCGTCTTCTGTATATTTTGACATAATTAGTTTAAATAATTAATTAAAAGAATTATATTCTTTCTTTTATTTTGTTTTTTTAATAATTGATTTTATAAAGAAAAACTTTCTCCACAACCACAAGTTCTATTAGCATTAGGATTGTTAAAAACAAAACCTTTGCCGTTCAGTCCTCCAAAATATTCGAGTGTTGTACCAACTAAGTATAAAAAAGATTTTTTATCTACTAAAATCTTAGCTCCATTGTCCTCAAATAGTTTGTCATTCTCTTTTTGTTCGGTATCAAAAGTTAAATTATATGATAATCCCGAACATCCTCCACTTATTACTCCTACGCGGACAAAACTATTCTCAAAGGACTTTCCTTCCTCAGCCAATAGTTGCTCCAATTTAATTTTCGCTTGTTCAGAAACCTTAATCATGATATTTATCAATTACTTTCGCAAAACTACATAATTATTTAAAGTAATTCTAATAGAAAAACTATAATATTGTAATAAAATAATAAATATTTTTTATAACGTCTCTATTTCATGAGGTTTAATCAACTAAATAGCCTAACTTTTCCCTTACTCTTTTTATTGTTTTATCAGCTATTTTTCTTGCTTTTTCTGCTCCTTCCGCCAAAGCATCGTCAATTTGTTTTTTATCAGCCAGTAAAGCGTCAAATTTTTCTCGAGCATCGCCGAATTTTTCTAAAATCAACTCGAATAATGCTTGTTTAGCGTGTCCGTAGCCATAACCTCCGTTTCTGTAATTATTTTTCATTTCTTCTATTTGCTCCGCAGAAGCTAATAATTTATAAAGATTGAAGACATTACATTTCTCGTAGTCTTTTGGCTCTTCTAATGGCGTACTATCTGTTTGAATACTCATTATCTGTTTTCTCAGCTGTTTTTTAGGCAAGAAAATATTAATAAAGTTTCCGCGAGATTTACTCATTTTTTCTCCGTCTAATCCCGGAATATACATGGTAGATTCATTGGTTTTCCCTTCAGGAATTACAAAAGTTTCTCCCATTTGATTATTAAATCTGGAAGCTACATCTCTTGTGATTTCTAAATGCTGCATTTGGTCTTTTCCTACAGGCACCACATTGGCATCATACAATAAAATATCTGCCGCCATAAGAATAGGATAAGTGAAAAGTCCACCGTTTACATCGCCTAATCTATCTGCTTTATCCTTAAATGAATGTGCTAAAGTTAATCTTTGATATGGAAAGAAATTCAACAAATACCAAGTTAATTCTGTACACTGCACTACATCTGACTGACGATAAAATACTGTTTTCGACGTGTCTAAACCTAAAGCCAACCATGTTGCCGCTGTCTGATATGTGTTTTCTTTTAATTGCTCAGCATCTTTAATCTGAGTCAATGAATGCATATCTGCTATAAAAAGAAAACTTTCATTTTTATCATCTTTTGACATTTCTATCGCGGGTAAAATAGCCCCCAATATATTACCTAAATGTGGTGTTCCTGTACTTTGAACTCCTGTTAATACTCGCATTTTGTAGTTTATTTTAAATTAAACGCTTTTTTCTGAAATAATAATAATAATGCCCCTCCTACTGAAATCGCAGAATCTGCAATATTAAATACAGGAGAGAAAAATATACCTTTTAGTCCTCCTATAAATGGGATAGACTCCGGAATATTGTAATTAAATAATGGGAAATACAGCATATCTACTACACAACCTTGGAAAATTGGTGCATATCCCTCAAAATTAGCTTGAGAAATACCGGGATACCATCTGTTCCAATCTCCTAACTGAGAGTTCCATGTAGTTCCTGAGTCAAAAATTAATCCGTAGAATGTACTGTCTATTACATTTCCTAATGCTCCGGCTAATATTAAAGCAACCGGAATTATGAAATAATTACTTCTGTATTTTCTTCCTTTTGTCATTACAAACCAAATAATCCAACCACATAATATCCAACGTAATACCGCTAATACTACTTTTCCTAATGGTCCGCCCCATTGCATTCCGTATGCCATTCCGGGGTTTTCTACAAAGGCTATTTTAAACCAATCATGAAATACGGTGACACTCTCTCCTATCTCAAAGTGAGTTTTGATATAAAATTTAGATATTTGGTCTATTACGACTATTAAAACGGCTATTATTGTAAATTTTTTCAAGCTATTATTTTTAAAAGAGCAAATTTAATAAATTTATTAAGTTTAATCTATGGTTAGGTTTTTAAACTTTTATTTAATTTTGTTTTCAAATTCCCATCGCCCTAATTCTTTTCTTTTTTCTATTTGGTGTAGAGCTAATTCTTTGATTTTATTATCATTGGTTTCTGACACTAATTTTTCTAATGCTAAAAGGCTTTCGGGTTGCGGTTGAGCTCCAATGGCGTATATAATTTTACGAATATAAGGATATTTAAAATCTTCTGGGTGCAAATATTCTGGTATTCTTCCCAAAGCTTTTAGCAATACAGAAATATTTTCTGTGTCATTGTTCCACTGTGATTGGAATAACGAAACTATATCTTCATGTGAATTATGAAAATTTTGTAACAAAAGTCTTCTCATAGGTATTTCATTGGCTTCGTTATAATAATCCAATAAAAAGCCTGTTAAAATAACATTTTGAGTTGTATCCATATCTTTTATCTCCATTAAAGAAAATACAGCACTATTAAACATTTCCGGACTTATTGTTTTTAATGCTAATTTTCTTTCTTTTCTTGTAATTTTATGTGAGTAATATAAACTAAATATATTTGCAATTATACTTGTAACCTCCATGATTATTTTTTTACTTTATTTCTTTGATGTAGAGCTAATTCTTTGATTTTATTGTCATTGGTTTCTGATGCTAATTTTTCTAAAGCTAAAAGGCTCTCGGGTTGTGGTTGAGCTCCAATGGCGTATATAATTTTACGAATATAAGGATATTTAAAATCTTCTGGTTGCAAATATTCCGGTATTCTTTCCAAAGCTTTTAGCAATACAGAAATATTTTCTATGTCATTGTTCCACTGTGATTGGAAGAGAGAAACTATATCTTCATGTGAATTATGAAAACTTTGCAGTAAAAGTTTTCTCATTGGAACTTCATTTTTTTCATTGTAATAATTAAGCCAAAACCCCGTTATAATAACATTTTGAGTTGTATCTATATCTTTTATCTCCATTAAAGAAGATATAACACTATTAAATAACACTTTGTCAAATTTCTTTTTAAGTATCATTTTAAATTTATCATCATTTCCAAATTCTTCTGTTGTATAATACTTGTTAAAAAGAGTATTTATAATATTGATAGCTTCTTTCATTTTTTCCTTTTTCCTATTTGATGTAGAGCTAATTCTTTGATTTTATTGTCATTGGTTTCTGATGCTAATTTTTCTAAAGCTAAAAGGCTCTCGGGTTGCGGTTGAGCACCTATGGCGTATATAATCTTTTTTATGTACGAATATTTTGTAATTTCATCTTCTTGTAAATAATCAGGTATATTTTCCAAAGCATTCAGTAATATGTGTATGTTTTCCTTATCATTATTATAGGTTGATTGAAATAAACTCACAATATCCTCATGTTCTATATGCCAATTTTCAGATAATATTTTTCTATAAATAATGGCTATTTCCTCTATATTTTCAGTAGGTAGAGGTAGCATTCTCAAATAACTTAAAGTATCCCTATCTCTATGAGATATCACTTCATTATATTGATTAATTATAAAATTACACTCTTTATATTTAGGAAATTCTTTATAAAAACTTTCAATAGGAATTTCTGAAGAAACGAAATCAAGAATCATGTCTTTCTCTTTATTTGTCATTTTTTGTAATTTTAATTAGTTTATATTCTATTATAAGAGTTCGTCATAATGCTTTTAGAATTTATATATACTATTTCTTTTCAAATTCCCATCGCCCTAATTCTTTCCTTTTTTCTATTTGATGTAGAGCTAATTCCTTTATTTTTTTGTCATTAGTTTCTGACACTAATTTTTCTAAGGCTAAAAGGCTCTCGGGGTGAGGTTGAGCACCAATGGCGTATATAATTTTACGAACATAAGAGTATTTAAAATCCTCTTTCTGTAAATACTCTGGTATATTTTCTATGGATTTCAATAAAATAGGAATATTTTCTATATCATTATTATAAGTAGATTGAAACGCACTCACTATTTCTTCGTGTTCATTATGAAAATTCTCTAAAAGAAATTCCTTATACAATTCTTTATATTCAACCTCACTAATTTTTTGTGGCAATTCCCATAAGATAGAATGAAAATATTGATTATATCTCTCTTCATCAGAATAATCTTTTACATAATATAATAACTTTCTTAATTGCTGATAATTTGCCTTAAATAATGTTTTCTCTTCAAATTGCTCTATATCTATATTCCATAAACACAATTGTTTTATAAGTTCTATATCTTCTCGTGTAATACTTTCCATAATAACTTAAAAAATCTTTTTTTTACAGATTATTTTCTTCTATATACTTTTCCCATTTTTTTTGAAATTCTTTTTCTTCCTCTGGCGTTGCCTTTCTTAGACATTTCTTGTTTATAAAATTTATATCTGCTCCATCAAATATATCAAAATCCCAAATTTCTAAATGATAATCATCTCCTGTATCCATATCAATAATAATTGCATAGGTTCCCTTTTTATAAATATCTATATTCTCATTAATTATACATAGGTCATATAATTTTATCATAATTCATCTAACTAAATTTTTATTTATCTTCTTGTTTTACTAATTCTAAAACGCCTGATTTTTCTTCTCCCACTTGGTCTATGTATTTTACATCCTCTATCTTTTCTAAAACAACCCCGTTTTTGGTAGCCCATTCTATATTGGCAAAAACTTGTTGAGCGGTTACATAATTATTCTTAGCAAAACTGAATGTTATATATATGAATAATAATATGTATAGGAGGTTTTTCAATAAAATATTTTTAAATAAATTTATACTTTTTTATGAAACTAAATAGACTATATATTATTATGGAAAAAAAGACCCTAATCCAATCATTAAATAATGCACAAAAGTTTGAACATTTAAATAATAAAAAACTAATTATGTATAAATAAAAAAAGTCTAAACAAAAAAATATAAAAACCATTTTTTTAGTCATATATCCATTATTTTTATATAGTAATATTGAATGAATAACTATAATAAATCCCATGAGAATAAAAATATATAAAAAAAGTCCAAAGAAATATATTAATTCATTTTGATATTCTATTCCATATTCAGCGGGGTAGATTTTAAAAAAATCAAATAGAATATAAATAAAATATAAGATAATTAATTGTACAATGAATATTTTAATGAATCGGAATAGCATCTATATATTTATTTTCGATTATTTTTATAGGAGTATAAATAAAAAAATCTTTTCCAATTTTAATATTTATATTTTCTGCTTTATTTTTTAATTTTATAAAATCAAGTACACCTATTTTTTGTGTGCCTGCTTTATCTACAAATTTTACATTCTCTATCTTTTCTAAAACAACCCCGTTTTTGGTAGCCCATACTATATTGGCAAAAACTTGCTGAGTGGTTAGCTTAGATCTTATGGTTCAAACCTTTTAAATAAGGTGCAGACTTCTTCTTTATTGTACCACTGAAAAAAATCAGAGTCCGATTTAAGTTTTTCTTTAGTTAATACTATTTTTTTAAGTACTTCTAGTTCGTAATAATTTACAATATCCTCTATTAATACTCTTTCCAAATTAAAAAAAGACACATCTCCATAATATTTTACATATTGATAAAAATTCTTTTTGTCCTCAATGTTAATCTTATCATTATTAAATATAAAAGTAAAAGGAGATATACCGATTATACCATTCAATAAAACAATATCAAAATAATTTCCTGTATTAATATCTCTCAAATTACCTTTTATATATTTAACTTTTCTAGGAAACATTTTTAAAATTAATATTTTCCAATCTTCAATTTCAAAATCAGACCAAATTTCTGGAAAAGATAAAGTTGTTACTTTATTAAATCCTATATCAAATTTTTTAAATAAATTTTCTAATAAAATTATCTTTTGATTTAAAGTTAAACTCTTTATTTTAAAAAGGGCACTATCAAACTTACTTTTATTGTTGTATGGATATATTTCATCTAAATATGTCAGTAGTTCTTGTACTGTATTTTCCATTATTCCGTTATAAATTTTGTCATTTTTTTGTAATTCTAATTAGTTCGTATTCTCTTTTAGTCAATTATTTATCTTTGAGTAAAGTAAGAATTTCATCTACCTTATTTAATTTACAAAGAAGTGTATTATATACCTCATCATCTATATTATTTAAAAGTCCTGTTTCATATAACATTCTGCTGAAATTATTAATCTTTTTCAAAATAGAACTATATTGACTCTCATTTTTTTGAGCTAAAATCATAATTGATTTATCTATATCTTCAAATGAGCTTTCTATTTCCAACTTATTATTTAATAAGTATTTAATTTCTTTTAGCTCATTTTCTAATTCTAATATTTTTCCCTTCATACAATTAGACTCTCTCAATACTCTAAATCAAAATTTCATCTTAGCATTCCCAATGTTTTTCAATATATCTTAAAATGCTTGATTTTATGTCTTGCAAATCAGTATATCTTTCAGACCAATTAGTGTTTCTGATAGATTTATCTTTTTTTAAGACATAATCAAAATGCAAGTAATTATCTTTATTTATTAAAATTACACCTAATTGATTTCTATCTTCTATTTCTATTTTTAAAACACTTACATCTGCAAAAGGTTTTTCTTTTCTATATATTTCTTCTGTAAAAAAGATTTTGGCATCTTTCATTTCATCTAATGATTTAAACCATTCTTTTACATTTAATAATAATTCATTAAAGTCCATTTCTATTATTTTAATCTGATATTTTAGGTCATTATATATCTAACTTTTATTTGTTTTCTATGTTTTAAAATATCTTTAGGGCTCCCAGTATTTTTCAATAGATTTCAGAATCTTTAATTTTATGTCTTGTAAATCGGTATATCTTTCAGACCAATTATTGCTTTTCATAGATTCATCGTTTTTTGAGAGATAATCAAAATACAAATAATTATCTTTGTATATTAAAATTATTACTGAGTTATTTTTATCCTCTATTTCTATTTTTAAAACACTTACATCTGCGAAACGTTTTTCTTCTCTATATATTTCTTCTGTAAAAAAGATTTGAGCATCTTTCATTTCAATTAATGATTTAAACCATTCTTTTACATTTAATAATAATTCATTAAAGTCCATATCACAAAATCTCTATAATTTCTTATGCGACTCTGAAACAAGTTCAGAGTGACAGTATTTATTTTATAAATTAATTATTACCTCATAATTATGCCATTTGCTTCTTCTGTTAAGGATGCCTGAAAATATTCTCCAATAATTTCCAAATCATCATAAATGTTCAAATTAAAATATTTCATAACTTAAACAAAAAGTATTTTAGATTCTTTCGCTTTATAACCCGTTATATTATTCTTTATTAGACTTTCTAATAAAATTTCCGAAATAAAAGTAAAATTTTCAAATTCAAACAAATCATATTTAGGAAAAGTATTTAATAAATACAAATTTTCAACCTTAAAGGTTTTGCTAAAATCCATTAAACATTCTCTCTCTTTTTTCTTAAAAAATTCTTTTGACTCAAAACTACATTCTATTTTTTGTCCATTTTTTTGTATGCTGAATTTAGATTTATTCATATCTATATATGGAAATAAATTGTCATAAAAATTAAACCAATAATAATTTTTTATATAAGAGCTGTCTTTCAATAAACTGATTGGATAGAATTTATTAGCAGTAAGCTTAAAATTCAAAATAATTTTTTTAAATTTTCCGCTGACTAATAATCCAAATGATGGATTATATGTACTTAATAAATCCGTTATTTTAGCATTTTTTTCAAATTCAAGTTCTAAAAATGGGATTTCTTCTGGTATCTCTCCATAATTGATCTTTATTGGCGAAAATGGCGAACCAAAAAGATTATCATCTGTATTCACAACTTGAGGTAAAGTTCCTATAGTATCTAAATTATCTGATACTGTTAAAGTATAATATTTCATTTTATAAATCAATTATTACCCCACAATCTAAATCCGAAATTTCAAATCCCGTGATACTATTTACTTCTATGGCTTAAGATAGATTGAGTCATACTGAACTTTCTTCAGTATCACATTGTTTTTGTCGAAAATTAGTTATTTAATAAATTAAAAATACGGCAAATAAACTACCTTTTTGGTTTCAAAAAAATCTTCGTCAAAAAACTGAGTGATTTCGCACTCTACTGCTTCAGGATAATTTTTAAGTTCTTCGGTTAAATCTCCGCCTTTTAAATATAGAATTCCGTTGGCTAAGGCTTGTTCATTATTCAATGGGTGTTTTTCTATTTTATCTTTTACCCAAGCCATAAATCTCGGCATTTGCGTTACTGCCCGACTGACTATAAAATGATATTTTTCTTTTATTTTCTCTACTCTTTTCTGCTCTGCTTTTACATTCTTAAGTCCTAATTCTTCTGCAACCGACTGAACAACTGTTATTTTCTTCCCGATAGAATCCACTAAATGAAATTGTGTTTCCGGAAATAATATAGCTAATGGAATTCCGGGAAATCCACCTCCTGTTCCTACGTCTAAAACTTTTTGTCTCGGTAAAAATTCATTTACTTTGGCTATCGCTAAAGAATGTAAAACGTGACGAATATAAAGCTCGTCTATATCTTTTCTTGAAATTACATTTATTTTCTCGTTCCATTCGGGATAGATTTTCCCCAATAAATCGAACTGAGTTTTTTGCTCTTCTGTAATATTCGGAAAGTATTTTGTAATAATTTCGCTTTGCATAATTATTTAAATAAAATTGGATTACGCAAAAACGTAATCCAAAATTAATTTATTTTATAATAATATTGATTAGTTTAATTTTTCTATCTCGTCAATCAATCTTTGTGTAATTTCTTCTATTGTTCCCTCACCTTCTACTTCTACCCACTTATCTTGAGCTTTATAGTGTTCTGCAACAACATCAGTTTTTTTATAATATTCTTTAATTCGATTTCTTATAATATCTTCACTTGCATCATCTGTTCTTCCGCTGGTTTCTCCCCTTTTTAAGATTCTTTGAACCAGCACTTCATCTTTTACGGTTAAAGCTAAAGTAACATCTATTTCTGTACCTAAAACTTCTGCAACTATTTTATCTAATTCTTTTGCTTGAGCAGTAGTTCTCGGATATCCGTCAAAAATTAAGCCTACAGCATCTTTATGCTTTTTCACTTCCTCTTTAAGCATTTCCGTAGTTACTTCATCAGGAACAAGCTCTCCTTTATCCATGTGGCTTTTTGCTAATTTCCCTAATTCAGTTTCATTTTTTATATTGAAACGGAACATATCTCCCGTAGATAATTGTACCCAATTATATTTTTCTACTAATAACTGTGCTTGCGTTCCTTTTCCACTGCCCGGAGGGCCGAATAATACAACATTCTTCATATTTTTTATTATTTTAACTGATAAATAGCCGGTATATTTCTTCCGATTCCATCATAATCAAGGCCGTAACCTACTACAAATTTATTAGGGATACTTAGTCCTATATAATCTATTTTTAAATCCTTTTTATACGCTTCCGGTTTAAAAAGTAAAGTTGCTGTTTTTACACTTGCTATTGGTTTAGATTTCATCATTTCATGTAGTAATTGTAAGGTGTTTCCTGTATCTACAATATCTTCTACTAAAATTATATGTCTGTCTTTTACCATTTCCGCCGGAATATCCATTAGATTTTTCACTTCTCCCGTACTGCTTGTTCCTTGATAAGATTTCATTTGCATAAATGCAATTTCGCAATCTCCAGAATAAGCTTTTAGCAAATCACTAAAAAAGATTACGACTCCATTTAATACACCTATAAAAATAGGAATTTCATTTTTAAAATCCTCATAAATAGCATCAGCTACTTTTTGTACTCCCTGCTGAATCTCTTCCTCTGATAAAAAAGGAACAAATTCTTTATCTAAAACGGTAATCGTATCTTTCATAAATGAATTTAAAAACCGTAAAGTTAATTAAATCAATTTTAAATATAAAGTTTCGTTCAATAAATTTTAAATTGTCATAGAAAAAATCCTTGTTTCAGGTTTATTTCTAAGCATTCGTAAATCAAATGACATACAAATATTCCTTACAAATATTCTTCCTCTCTCGGTTACGTACATTTTATCGCCTTCATACCTTAGCAATCCGTCTTTTTCCATTTCAACTAATCGCTCTTTTATCTGCTCTAAATTCTCGATTGGTAATTTAGCAAAATCTGTTTCTAAATTACACATTAGATTAAGGATATGCTTTCTTATCGTTAAATCTTCTTCGTTTAGAATATGTCCTTTTACTACGGGAATTATTCCGTTTTCTACCAATCTGGAATATTCTTTTATAGATTTCTCGTTTTGGGCAAAACTATACCAACTGTCGGATATCGCAGACATTCCCAATCCTATCATTACTTGAGTTTTAGAAGAGCTGTATCCCATAAAGTTTCGGTGCAGAGTTTTGTTTAATGCTGCTTGATACAACTTATCATCTTTTAAAGAAAAATGGTCCATTCCGATTTCTACATAACCAATATCCTCAAAAATTTGTTTCCCTACTTCGTACAATTCTCTCTTTTCTTCGGCAGATGGCAAATCGTTCTCATCAAAACCTCGCTGACCAACTCCTTTTATCCACGGAACGTGTGCATAACTGTAAAAAGCAATTCTATCGGGGTTCATTTCTTTTATTTTAGAAATGGTATATTTCATTTTGTCTAATGTATGAAACGGCAACCCAAAAACTAAATCATGGCTGATACTATTATAACCAATTTCCCTCGCTTGTTCGGTAACTCGTTTTACATTTTCAAACGGCTGAATTCTATTAATTGCTTTCTGAACTTTTTCATCTAAATCCTGAACTCCGAAACTTATTCGTTTAAAACCTAAATCATACAAAACTTTCATGTGTTCGTATGTTGTATTATTCGGGTGTCCTTCTAAACTAAACTCAGGATTTTCTGCAATTTCCGCAGTTTTGAAAATATTTTCCAATAAAAATTTTAAATTACTCGGCGAGAAAAACGTAGGTGTTCCTCCTCCTAAATGCAATTCTTTTATAATTGGTTTTTCTTCTAAAAGCTCCAAATATAAATCCCATTCTTGCAAAATGGTTTCGATATAAGGGTCTTCTACATCTCCGTGCCTTTTGGTTATATGTTTATGACACGCACAAAACGTACATAAACTCTCGCAAAAAGGTAAATGTAAATAAAGAGAAATCCCCTCTTTTTGATTAGATTCTAAAAAAGATTTTTTTAATGTTTCTTTCCAAGCCTCTAAAGAGAAACCTGCTTGATCCCAATACGGGACTGTAGGGTAACTCGTGTACCGAGGACCGGGAATATTATACTTTTGAATTAAATTATCACTCATTATATTTATTCAGTTCTACTGAATGGCTTTTCTTATTTTTATTAATTTGGTTAGCAAATCTTGTAATCTGTCCAGTGGTAACATATTTGCTCCATCACTTTTGGCATTTTTCGGGTCGGGGTGAGTTTCTATGAATAAACCGTCTGCTCCCACAGCAATTCCCGCCTTAGCAACAGTTTCTATTAGCGCTGGTTTTCCACCCGTTACACCGCTGCTTTGGTTGGGTTGTTGCAAAGAATGCGTTACGTCCAGAATTACAGGAGCATATTTTTGCATTACAGGAATCCCTCTGTAATCTACCACCAAATCTTGATACCCAAAAGTCGTTCCTCTTTCTATAATTGCCACATTGTCATTACCACTGTCAGTCACTTTCTGAACAGGAAATTGCATACTTTCAGGCGATAAAAACTGACCTTTTTTTAAGGTTACGGCTTTTCCCGTTTTTGCCGCGGCTACTACTAAATCGGTTTGCCTTACCAAAAATGCGGGGATTTGCAAAACATCTACATATTCCGCCGCTAAATACGCGTCTGAACTTTCGTGAATATCGGTAGTTGTAGGAACTCCAAACTCCTCTCCTACTTTCTGAATTATTTTTAAGGCCTTTTCATTCCCAATTCCCGTAAAACTATCTATTCTGGAACGATTAGCTTTCTTAAATGAACCTTTAAAAATATAAGGAATTTTTAATTCATCTGTAATCTTTACGATTTTCTCGGCAATCTCAAAAGGAGTTTTATCATTTTCTATGGCACACGGTCCTGCGATTAAGAAAAAATTCCCTGAGTCTGTATATTTTATATTTGGTAACGACTTTATCATTCAGCAAAGTTAAATGATATAAATCAATTTTGCCAAATAGCTGTTTTATTTTGATTGAAACTAATCTTTCAATCTCTTAAAATGGATTAGGTTCATTCTCTAAAGATTAAATTGGTAATATTTCTTTTAATGCTTGGGAATAATCTTTATTTCTAAAAATTTTATCTAGAAATTCTCCTATCTCCTTAATTTTCATACCTCTTTTGAATAAGAATTTAGTATTCTCATCTAATCTTTGTATTGGACTAATATAAAATTCATGATTTTGTTTAAAGAATCTATCGAATTCATAAAGAAACAAAATACAATTTAATATTTCTCCTTCTACAAAAAAAACATATCCATTATCGTAAAAATCAATATTTAAACTCTTTTTCTTTGATAGATAAAAGTATGTGCTTAAACTCTTTTTTTCTATATTAAATTTAAACATTGATTTCTTACTTATTTCTTCACAAAAAAAATTTAATTCTTCAGTGTTAATTAGACCATTATCATTCCATATATAGATTTCTGTATTATTTATTATTTGTTCCATTTTTTAATATAACTGTCATGAAATACTACACTAATAATTATTATCTCCGTCTCCGTATAATTTATAAAATCCTTTTATTGGAATTTATAGTTTATAAAAATGGATTAGGTTCATTCTCTAAATGAGAAATTAAAGACTCAAAACCTTCTTTAAATGCAGGGTTATATCTATCCGGTTTCTCTATAGCACACTTTTCAATTCTTATTTTTGTATTTTCTTTATACTCTTCATACCTCTCTGTTTGATTTCCCCATTTTAGAATGGCTAACTTTTTAAATAGATTAACAGGAAATTTACCTCCAACCGGTATTTCCAATTGTTTATCAAAAGGAACGCTACCTACATATTCTGCTAAAAAACGAATATCTAACAGTTTGGGAAAAACCTCTTTTTCATGGTATTCTAAACATTTTATAAATTCTGCTATAAATTCTTCTAACTCTAACTCTGTTTTAATCTCTCTAAAAAAGAAATCATATTCTGTATCATAAAAATCATTTGATGTAAAATAAAAATAATCAGAATATTTGTCTTTTAATTCAGGGACTATCAATTTAGAAACCTCTCTTTCTAATTTTTTAAAACTAAATATTGGCACTCCTTCAAATGTGATATGATTAGAATATTGAATTCTAAATCGAGTTTCAATATACAAATCTTCATTTTCTCTATGAAACCCCACATAGCTTGTACTATTTGAAGAGGCTTTATAGGTTTTACCAATTAAACTTAATATACGCTTTTGAAAATCTTTCTTTTTTATTACCATTATTTATGAAGTTTTATTATATCTACAAAATTATTATCTCCGTCTCCGTATAATTTGTAAAATCCCTTTATTGGAATTTATAGTTTATAGAAATGGATTAGGTTCATTCTCTAAATGAGAAATTAAAGACTCAAAACCTTCTTTAAATGCAGGGTTATATCTATCCGGTTTCTCTATAGCACACTTTTCAATTCTTATTTTTGTATTTTCTTTATATTCTTCATATCTCTCTGTTTGATTTCCCCATTTTAGAATGGCTAACTTTTTAAATAGATTAACAGGAAATTTACCCCCAACCGGTATTTCCAATTGTTTATCAAAAGGAACGCTACCTACATATTCTGCTAAAAAACGAATATCTAACAGTTTGGGAAAAATCTCTTTTTCATGGTACTCTAACCATTTTATAAATTCTGCTATAAATTCTTCCAACTCTGACTCTGTTTCAATTTCTCTAAAACGAAAATTATACTCTGTATTGTAAAATCTTTTTGTGTGAAAATATAAATAATTAGAATATTTGTCTTTTAATTCAGGAACTATCAATTTAGACACCTCTCTTTCTAATTTTTTAGAACTAAATATTGAAACTCCTTCAAATGTGATATGATTATAATATTGAATTCTAAAATCTAATTCGACTCTCATACCTTCATTTTCTCTTATAAACACAACATAATCATTATCTACTAATTTTGAAGTGTATTCTTTTGATATTTTTTCTAATATCTGTTTTGATAATTTTTTTCTTTCTATATCCATTATTTATGAAGTTTTATTATATCTACAAAATTATTATCTCCGTCTCCGTATAATTTGTAAAATCCCTTTACTGGAATTTATAGTTTATAAAAATGGATTAGGCTCATTCTCTAAATGAGAAATTAAAGACTCAAAACCTTCTTTAAATGCAGGGTTATATCTATCCGGTTTCTCTATAGCATATTTTTCAATCCTTATTTTTGTATTTTCTTTATACTCTTCATACCTCTTTGTTTGGTTTCCCCATTTTAGAATGGCTAACTTTTTAAATAGATTTACAGGAAAATCACTTCTAATCGCAACGGGTGCTTCTAATTGTCTATCAAAAGGAACACTACCTACATATTCTGCTAAAAAACGAATATCTAACAGTTTTGGAAAAACCTCTTTTTCATGGTATTCTAAACATTTTACAAACTCTGTTATATATTCATCTAACTCTAATTCTGTTTTTATTTCTCTAAAATTGAAGTTATATAAATGATAGAAATTTTTGCTTGAAAAAACTATATTCTCCCCATATAAATGATTTAACTCATTGTGCAATAGTGTAGTGAAGTTCTTCTCTAAAGAACGAAAACAAACTCTAAACCCTTTACAAGATAAATGATTATCGTATTGTACCCTAAAACTAAATTCGACTCTTATATCTTCATTTTCTCTTATAAACACAACATAATCATTATCTACTAATTTTGAAGTGTATTCTTTTGATATTTTTTCTGATATCTGTTTTGATAATTTTTTTCTTTCTATATCCATTACTCCAACTCATATTTAGCTTGTTCCCAAAGTTTGTCTTGTTCGGTTAAGTTTAAATCGGATAGTTTTAGATTCTTCTCTTGGGCGATTTCTTCCATTCGTTCAAATCTGTTTTTAAACTTTTTATTGGTTCGTTCCAAAGCGTTTTCAGGGTTTATTCCGATGCTTCTTGCATAATTAATCAATGAGAAAAAAACATCTCCTAATTCTTTTTCTTTTCTGTCTAAATCTGTTTCAGCTTTAAACTCATTTATCTCTTCCTCTACTTTTGCAAAAGCATCTTCCGAGTTTTCAAAATCAAAACCAACTCCTTTTACTTTTTCTTGCATTCGGTAGGCTTTTACCATTGCGGGTAATCCTTTCGGAACCCCTGCCAAAACCGATTTATTGCCTTCTTTCAGTTTTAATTTTTCCCAATTTCGTTTTACGTCTTCCTCGCTTTCCACTTTTGTATCTCCGTAAATGTGCGGGTGGCGGAAAATAAGTTTCTCACATTCGGCATTAATGGCGTCGGCAATATCAAAAGCTCCTTTTTCCTCGCCTATTTTGCTGTAAAAAATTAAATGGAGCATTACATCTCCTATTTCTTTTTTAAGCTCCTGTAAATTATTATCTATAATGGCATCTCCCAATTCGTAAACTTCTTCTATGGTTAAATGCCTTAATGATTCTAAAGTTTGTTTTTTATCCCAAGGACATTTTTCTCGCAAATCGTCCATAATGTCTAACAATCTGCCAAATGCTTTTAGTTTTTCTTCTTTATTGTTCATGGTTGATTATTTTAAATATTTTTGAGCTTTGTTATACTTATTCCAAAGTTTTTTATTGATGCTTTTAATCAAATTATCATATCTCCC
This sequence comes from Weeksellaceae bacterium TAE3-ERU29, assembly GCA_019218445.1. Classification (GTDB taxonomy): domain Bacteria; phylum Bacteroidota; class Bacteroidia; order Flavobacteriales; family Weeksellaceae; genus Ornithobacterium. The sequence continues at coordinate 44,075 of JAHUUM010000017.1, forward strand.
TTGTCCGTTTACAAAAGCTTTTTCTAAAATATTATTCTCATTATCAATGATTTTAATTTCTGTGATTTTCTTTAACCTATCATTACTGTCTTCAATTTCGCTTTCCGTAATTTGGGCTATGTAATTGTACTTGGGCTTTGTTTCAGTACTAAAACCAACAGATGAAAAAGTATAATTATTGGTGAAAGCATTCATGATTTTTTTAACTTTTTCATTTGTCTTTTCAGCCAACTTCTTTGCTTTTTCCGATTGTCCGTATTTTTTATAAGTTTCTTGCTCTACCTGAGTATTTGGTAGAGAAACAAGCAAACCATTTTCTTTTAATAAAACAACGGAATCAAAGCTCTTAAGCTGCGAAAGTGTAGGCGAACAAGCCTGAAACAACATCGTGATAAATAATAAAATAATTGTATTTTTCATTTTCTAAAAGTAATAAAAAAGTCCGAATTAATTTTAATTCGGACTTGCTTTTTCTTAGTTTCATTCTGAACTTATTCAGAATCTCATGAGAATTTTAATTAAGTAATGCGATGCTGAAATAAATTTAGCATGAAAATTTTAATCAAATTTATTCTTCTTCTGTTGATTTTTCTCTTGGGCGATTTCTTCCATTCGTTCAAATCTGTTTTTAAACTTTTTATTGGTTCGCTCCAAAGCATTTTCAGGGTTTATCCCGATGCTTCTGGCATAATTAATCAATGAGAAAAAAAACATCTCCTAATTCTTTTTCTTTTCTGTCTAAATCTGTTTCTGCTTTAAACTCGTTTATCTCCTCCTCTACTTTTGCAAAAGCGTCTTCTGAGTTTTCAAAATCAAAACCAACTCCTTTTACTTTTTCTTGCATTCGGTAGGCTTTTACCATTGCGGGTAATCCTTTTGGAACTCCCTCCAAAACCGATTTATTGCCTTCTTTCAGTTTTAATTTTTCCCAATTTCGTTTTACGTCTTCCTCGTTTTCCACTTTTGTATCTCCATAAATGTGAGGATGACGGAAAATAAGTTTCTCACATTCGGCATTAATGGCATCGGCAATATCAAAAGCTCCTTTTTCCTCGCCTATTTTGCTATAAAAAATTAAATGGAGCATTACATCTCCTATTTCTTTTTTAAGCTCCTGTAAATTATTATCTATGATAGCATCTCCCAATTCGTAAACTTCTTCTATGGTTAAATGCCTTAATGATTCTAAAGTTTGTTTTTTATCCCAAGGACATTTTTCTCGCAAATCGTCCATAATGTCTAACATCTGCCAAATGCTTTTAGTTTTTCTTCTTTATTGTTCATGGTTGATTATTTTAGTTTAATTTTTTTTAACCTTATTATCAAGATATTAATTAAATTTGTTTTTTGATATTTTTATAAGTTAAATAAGATATAATACTAAAAAGTATAATCAATATTGAAAAGGATAAATAATCTTCTATCCCATATTTATTTTGTACGTTTTTACCATTGATTTCTAAAATCCTAACATATTTATCTGATTTTCTAATACATCTGACTATATCCCCTCTTTTTATATTTACTGATGTTTTTATTTTACTCTTATAACACTCTTTATCAGCCTTTATGGCGCATACAAAATAACTATAATTAGAAGCTCCTGCACTAGGATTATCTGTATATTCTGTAATTACTTCATAAACTTCTCCATTAATATATGAATTATAATATCTTATATTTCCTAAAGTTACTAAACTAGTATAAAATATTAATATGAGTACAGAAATCCAGAAGAATACATAATATAAGTTATTCAATATTGATTTCACTTTTTCTAAATTAAAAATTAAATCCTTTGTAAGTTGTTATAATTCGAGCCATGTAATAAGTAAAAGTAATAAAAAAGCCCGAATTTAAAATTAATTCGGACTTGCTTTTTCTTAGTTTCATTCTGAACTTATTCAGAATCTCATGAGAATTTTAATTAGGTATGCGATGCTGAAATAA
>JAHUUM010000018.1 GCA_019218445.1 Weeksellaceae bacterium TAE3-ERU29
TTATTTTATTGAAAAAAAGCCCTGTTTTTAGCAGGGCTTTTTTAATTTATAATAATTTCTATATTAAGCTTATACTAAAAACCCCAACAAAACACTTGTATTATTAGAACAACGATTTAAAATAATAAATTTTGGTTTATTAAGATTTCCCTTTAATTTTGATTTATTCTAAATTCTAACTGTATGTTTTTTATCATATTTTATTATAATATTAATATTTAACTTTAATTATTGTTAAAAATTTAAATATTTGTAAATATGAGAAAAATATTAACTTATGCTATACTTGCCTCAACACTTGTGGCTTGTGGGGGGAATAAAAAGAGCGAAAATGATTCCTTAATTAAAACAGAAGAACCCAATAAATTTAAAGAATTAGATGAAAAAGCAAGACAGATATTTGGCGTGTTAGAAATTAAGGAAAGTGAAAACAACCCAATAACTCCGGAGAAGATAAAATTAGGTAAAATGTTATATTTTGATAAAAGATTATCAAAAGATAATACACAAAGTTGTAATACCTGTCACAACTTAGATACTTATGGAGTAGATAATAAATCTCTGTCTGAAGGAAACAATGGTGGATTGGGTGGAAGAAACTCTCCCACAACATTAAATGCCGCATTACATATTGCTCAGTTTTGGGATGGTAGAGAGCCGGATGTTGAAGCTCAAGCCGGAGGGCCTATCCTAAACCCTGTGGAAATGGCTATGGAAAGCGAAAAAGCCGTTGAAGACAGGTTATCCGGAATAAATGAATATGTAATTTTGTTTAAAGAAGCTTTTCCTAATGATAAACAGGCTATAACTTATGATAATTTAAAAAAGGCTATTGGTGCATTTGAAAGAAATTTAATTACTTTTTCTAAATTTGATGATTATATGTCCGGTGATGATAATGCTCTAACCGAAAAAGAGAAAGAAGGAATGAAGGATTTTATAGATTTAGGCTGTACTGCTTGTCATTCAGGAGCATTGTTAGGAGGCCATATGTACCAGAAATTTGGATTATTTAATGATTATTGGGAGTATACCAAGAGTAAAAAAGTGGACAATGGTAAATTTGATTTAACTCAAAATGAAACCGATAAATTCTTCTTTAAAGTTCCTTCTTTAAGAAATGTAGAAAAAACAGCACCTTATTTTCATGATGGAAGTGTAACCGATTTAAAAGATGCAATTAGAGTAATGGCAAAAGTTCAATTAAATCAAGATATAACAGAAAACCAAATAGATAATATAGAAACTTTCTTAAAAAGTCTTACAGGAAATATTCCTATAGAATTAAAACAACAATAAATTTACATAACAAAACTCATCCTGAATTAAATTTACAGGATGAGTTTTTATGTTTCATAACTTTATAACCTATGAATTTTAATAGATTTCTAAAATCCCAATGGAAGTCGTATAGAATGTACTTTTATTCACTTGAAAAGTGGTTTCAGATATAATTTTCGCTTAACTCTATAGAAATCCAAAATAATAAGTAAGTATTGATTTTATATTTAGCCTAAAAAACTGCTATTTTAAGCAGTTTCTTATCTATTCTGTTGTTAAAAGCAATAAGTAATTTATAAAGTTTTCGATATATAATCTGTTTTCTGATCACTCATATCTTTCAATTACAGAGAAATACGTTATTCATTTATTTAAGTCGTCCAAGTAGCTTATTTAATATTTCAGACTGTACAAAAGGTAAAAATTCTTCATAGAGTGTTGCTGCTCTTACATTAGTTAATTTACCTATACCATCTGGAATATTGATATAAAACTCATCTTTTACTATCCATTTTACAGGAAGTTCAAAATTTCTACGATTTTTAGACAAATTTTCTTTTTTATCAAAAAGTTGATTGGTAAGTGACTTTTCAACTATACCTATTCCTTTTATTCTTAAATCTAAAGAGCCTGGTCGATTGGCTTTTAGATAAATTATATCTCCTACTTTTATACTTGAAATTTGATTATATAAATCTTCTGCATCATTAATATCCCAACCAATCACAAAATTTTTATTTTTAAAAAAGTCATCCTTTATTTCATCTCCATCCCAATTAGAACCTGCTCCGAATATTGCCATTTGTATCTTAATTTTATTTGTAATTTTTATTTCTTAGTTAATTCAATTTTTTTATTTATTCCGGTAATTTCTCTTTACAAACATACATCAAATTAAAAATTCTACAAAAACTTCTACGTAAGTAATAGCTAGTTATTGTTTGCGAGAGTTTACATTTTTTAGAAAATAATCAAATCTTTTTTCAATAAAAGAATACGATTTCTTTAATCGGTGATCATCATCTACTAAATTCACAACTGCTTTTGTCTGTTCTCCGAATTTAATTGAATTTGCAAATGGAACAATTTCATCATTCCAACCATGTATAATTTCAATATTTTCACAAATTGGGTGATAATTTTTTATTGTATATTCCTTATTTGTCATATAGAGAGCTGGACATAACAGAAATAAACCAATTAAATTATAGTTATTAGACAATACAGTTGATACATAACCTCCCATACTAGACCCTACAAGTAAAAGTGAATCAATCCCTTTTTCTTGAATATATTCCTCTAATAATATTACCCTCTCGGTTGCATTATTACACTTCGTATAGTCTAATGTAATAGTTTCAAAGCCATTTTCTTCCGCAACTCTTCTTAGAATTTTTATTTTATTCCCGTTTGGACCACTCTCCTTTCCATGTGAAAAAATAGCTAATTTCATTATATTGTCTTTTATGATTGCTAATACAAATATACGCAATTATCTATTAACCAATAAGTAAATAATTAAAAAGTGTGATAAATGAAGTGACGATCGGGAAGTCCCGTCATTACGAGGAGGAACGACGAAGTAATCTCTTTGGTTAATCCTGTCATTCTGAACTCGTTTCAGTATCTCATCTTCAATAAATAAAAAATAATATTTTTTAGGGTTTAAAATATTTAGTAACATAGTTATCGTGATTTACAAAATTATTTCCAAGATTTAAATGAAAGTAAATATACGCAATTATCTATTAGCCAATACTCTAAATTACTAATAAATGAGTTTTATTTAATTCATTTATTTTTATAACTACGTCTTTTTGTAAATCTTCGGCAAGGTTGAATACAGTGATGTTATGTGTATAAAATTTAGAATGTTTTCTTTTAAGATTTACACTCTGCATTTTCAATTATTTTCTTTAATCTATTAATTTCGTGCCCATATTTTTTTTTGTCTTTCATACTAATTAAATAATAAGTGACGATGAATAAAACAATTGATATAACCGAGATATATAATACAGAAAATATATGATCTGTATTGTGAAAATAGCTACTAAAGGTTAAATAACCCCCAACAAGAATGGTAATTGAAGACCAATATTTATTAAATTTCAAATAAGATTTAATGGAATTATAATTATCTTTTAAATTAATCAATGTGGAATGATTACTTATGCTTAACTTTCTAATTTTGTAGTAGGTTACGGCTTGACGAATTATGAGAATTCCTTGAAAAATAAAGATAAATATCAACATTATAATAAAAAACTTAAATAACGAATCATTTTGCGTATGACTATTGTTATGTATTATTCCTGTTATTGATAAATAAAGTAATACTGTAAAAACTATTGATTGAGTTATGATTGAATATTTAAACTTAGATTTAATTTCCATAATTGATAATTTTGATTTTGAATTAATAGAGTTTATAATAAACTCTGGTTTAAGGGTATTGTTTTGAGATTTAGAAAAGTCTTGCCAAGCCATTTTCAAATCCTCTTCATTATTAAATTTTATTTTTTCCATTTTTTATCTATTATAATTTTCTATTAAATATTTTTTTATGCGATGAATTTTAACTTTAACATTTGATAAAGTTATCCCCGTCATCTCTGCTATTTTTTTTAGAGGATAACCGTCAAGGTATAAGGAGATAATATTTTTATCAAAATCATTAAGAGAATTCAGCATAATCCTTAACTGGTTAACGGACTCTAACTTATTTTCATTAGTTGAAGGTATATCTTGGACTCTTGACATATCAAACGTTGTAATTGTCTTCTTACTTTTTAGAGTAAGGACAGTATTCAAACTTATTTTATACAACCATGTACTAAATTTGGAGTCTCCTCGAAAGTTCGGATAAGATTTCCACGATTGAAGTAATATTTCTTGATAATAATCATTTTTATCTGACTCTTTATCACAATATAAATTTATCACTTTGTGGATAATCTTTTCGTTAATCAATATCTTATTTATAAATTCATCTTGCATATACCCTATTAGTATAGATTTTTTAGAAAAAGTTACAACTATATTCTATGAATTTATTATAAAATCCTTATTTGTATATAAATCAATAGTTTAAATTATTAAAAACTAATTTTTATTTCAATTCATTTATTTTTATAACGGCATCTTTTTGTAAATCTTCGGTAAGGTTAAAGGTTTTCCCTAATTTTTGTGAGGCATTTATAAAGGTGATAAATAATATACGATTATGGTGTTGTTTTTATTTTCAGAATATCCATTTAATAACAGTTGCAAATCCAATTATAATCAGAATCACAATTGACATAAAATTCCGGATAATAAATACCCACCTAATTTATCTTTAAAAGTCTGTTTGTGTTTAAATGCTTTTTTCCGCTTATTATTTTTCGGGGTAAATTTTGGAACATAACCAGTTTTCTTCTTACTGTCGGTTTCTAATTCAGTCAATTTATTTTGAGTAAATTCTGAAAGTTTGGATTTATCTCCCGAAACATTATTTCTTGTAAAATTTGATATCCGGAATAATTTACTGATTTTTCATAAATCTCAACACACTTTTTGATTCGTTCATCTATAGGCTCAGTCAGAATCCAATATTTTCCGGCAGAGTCCAAAAATCCACTTTCGTAATATAATTCAGCGAGTTTATTCCACAATTGAATTTCATTTGGATTTTCCTGAATTAAATTCCGCAACCTATCAGATGCTTTAGACTTTAAACCGTTTTCAATTTCAAAATCTATTTTTTCTAACTTTTCTTTTAAACTCAAAATTATTCTTTTTAATAGATAACACTCAAATATACGCAATTATCTATTAATCAGAAAGTAAATTAAAAATTAATCTCCTCAACTTTAGCATCAAGCCAAGCCAAAGTCTTTTTTAGAAATTCACTTTTATTGGGTTCATTGTGGAGTTCGTGATAACCACCTTCCCACGAATAAAATAAAATATCTCCTTTCCAGTTTTCAGAAAGATTTTTTGTAGCGTTGTGAGACGTGAGTTGGTCGGCTGTGCCGTGTTGTAAGAGTAAAGGCATTGAAATTATATGTGGCTTTTTTAATTCGTCGGCGGAATCAAACATAATGCGAGCCATTTGCAAAGATACTTTTTCGTGATTGAGCGGATCATTCAAATAATCTTTTACCACTTTTTTATTTCGACTGATTCCGTCTACATTCAATCCGTTGGAAATGATTAATTTTGGAAAAATATGACTTGCCATTTTTCCCAAACTGATTTTTATAGCCGGTTCGGGATTTCCTTGTTCCACAAAAGGTGAAGTAACGATGGCTAAATCAGGTAAAACCTTGCCTTTTAGTAAATACAATAAGGTTTTAAGTCCGCCCAAGCTGTGTCCGTATAAAATAATAGGAGCATCGGTTTCTGATTGTATCCATTCCACCAACATTTGAATTTCATTCAGCCATTGGTTTTGTGAATGAATATGTCCGCGTTTACCTTCGGATTTTCCGTGTCCGAAAGAGTCAAATCCGTAAACTGAATATCCGTTCTCCAAATAAAAATCAAAAACATGCTGATACCGATCAATGTGTTCACCAATTCCGTGAACAAAACCGATTGCTCCTTTTTCAGGTAATTGTGTGCGAAATTTTACGCGATGAATTGTATCACCGAATTTATTTTTGTATTGGGAGGTTTGGAGGTTTGGCATATAGCTAATTTAGAAACTTAAAATTATACTTAATGAATTATACCTAATAATACGCTTTTCTGTTTTAAAAAAGTTCCATATAAATGTCCGTAAAAAGAGATTAGAATTTCTAATGATGTCAACTCTTCTTTTTCTAACTTAAGGATATAGTTTCCATTATGAATCAATTGTTTTTCATTACGAATCTTTAATAGAGTTTTTCCATTTTCATCTACCAATTGAGTCCCCCATTTTAATCCCCAAACTCCTTTAATTTTTTTATTTAACTCAATTATTTCCGTATTTCCTGAAAATGAATTTGTCTTTAAACAATAGAGTGGTTCATTATTTCTTAAAATGGTAGTGTCCCATTCATCTCGAATGACTTGATATTTTTCATTTCCAATTATTATTTCACTCTCTTTAAAATTTCCTTTTAGGTCAATTTTAATTTTGCCTATGATTTTTGATTGAGAATCATAAATATTAAAGTAGCCTTTTTCAAAATTTGCTTTTATTTCCATTTGCTCTCTTTATTTCATTTTTAGTCTGTTTATCTCATTATAGAATATGACAATGTTATACGCCGTTATTTGTTTTTAATTTCTATTGGTAATTCGTCAATATATTCTAATATTGGCACAGAACTCCTTACACAAACGCCTGTTCTTATGTAATTACCACAATTACATTCAAAATAATGATAATATACATACTTTTCTCCTTCATAAAATTCTTCTTCTAAATCTTCAAGAGAAGTATCTCCTCCCTTAAATTTAAAAAGACCTTTGGTTACATATTTTCTCCACAATTCAATCTTATCAAAATAATCCTCGAATGTTAATTCACGATTCGGAATTGTACAATATTCACAGTCCTTATTCATTTAACTATATTCATTGTCGTAAAGCGTTTTTTTTGAACTCCTTTTTCTATTTTAACAAGAGTCAATTTAATTTCTTCTTCATTTAAGAATTCTACCCATTCAATAAATTCAGTATTTTTCCAATCAATGGTTGTAGTTTTAAATGTAGATAAATCTGTGATTTGAATTAAATCAACATAAATCTCCATTAACTTTCCAAAACCAAATACATTTCCAATAAATGAAACAGTTGAAGTTCCTTTGTATGGTAAATTATGAATTTCTGAAGTATTAAGTTTTAATAGTTTAGCTGTTCCTTCTACTGGAATATAGGCAAATCCAAAACTTTCAAGTTGCCATTTTTCGACTCTAAAATTTATATAATTCCAACCATTAGGAAATAATTTACTATTAATATTAGAACTATTATATAATACGTCAACTTTCCATAATTCTCTACCGTTATTAGGCTCTGAATATCCAACAAAATCTACAGTAAGTTTTTTGTCAGTTGTTGTTTTAGATTTAGGAAGCATAAATTTAAAGTTGAATTGGTTTATAAGCTAATGCTTTATCAATAATTTCTTTAAGGCTTGAATCGCTCCAATATATCAAGTCAGAGATATTTGGGTCAGGAATATTTTAGAAGAAAATATTCAGCAACTCATCTATTTCTTTTTCTGTCTTATTTTCAATGTCTAAAATGTTATTTACTAAGTTTACTAATTCTTCTCTTGTCATTTTTGGTAATGCCCTACAATGGTTAAGTGCATATTTCAATTATGTATAAAAGTACGGATTTTTATTAAAAAAATTATCCCTTTACTTTATCCAACACTTTTCCTGCTTGTTGAATATGCCTTAATGATATTTAAAACTCAAAAAAAATTACTTTTCACTCTCCGAATTCTAAATAAATATCTTTAGAACTATCGTTTTTTAATGAAATATGTTGGCTTTGTATTGTCTTGCCATTTTTATCATACAAATAAATCTGGTAATCATATCCTGAGTAAAGGTTTATATTCACTTGATTATTTTTATCCAATTTATACTCCCCCATATCATGTAATCTTTGCAAATTGAATAAAGGCTGACTTACCAAACTCACACTAATTTTCTCAACAGGAATATCTTTCTCATTAATGATATTTATGGTTTTAATTACTATTTCACTTCCATACCGAACATCTATTTTACTAAACCTATCCGTTGCCTTAATACTAACAATCGTTAAAAATAAAAGAGTGACATAAATCCACTTTGGCTTAATTTCCTTTTCCCTTTGAACAATATAAACGCCTAACAAATTGGTTATTATATAAATAAATATTGCAATGATAGGATTCTGATAAACAGAAAAATACCATAAAACATACATAAAAACCATTGAAAATGAAGAGATAAAAAGCCCTAAGATTATACTTTTTATAACTCCTATTTTAATAAATTTATACAGATACATTATATTAATGATGCCAAATACTGTAATTAATAACATTTCTATAAACCCTAAAAAGAGAATAGAAAAAATCATTAAAATAGCAGACATTACTACATAAACTGCTCCTAATACAATAATGTTAGACTTTGCTTTCATTGGTATTTATACTTTCCTCAAAATAGCTCTTCATCAATCACTTTATAGTTACATATTTAGCCAAGAGTAATTCTATATTTTTATATGATTTTTTATTTTCTAAAACATTTTTTATGAATGATTTATCACACCACTTGGCTTCGGTAATATCTTCTTCGGTTTGAGGTATTAATTCTTCTTTTCCATTGTAACTCATTTCATACCAACAAGTTGTTTTAAAAATAGCTTTTCCGTTCAACTCATACATATGATAAGTTTTATCGATTTTTTTGGTAATTTCTAAATTAGAAATACCGCACTCCTCCTCTACTTCTCTTAATGCCGCCTGCTTTTTCTTTTCATCTTTTTCAATTTTACCTTTTGGCAAATCCCAATGCTCCATTCTATAAATCATTAAAAATTTATTTTCCTTATTTTTTACAATTCCTCCGGCAGCTTTTATTTCAGAAAATTCAGATTTAAAACTTTTAAAGCATTTTTTAGATTTATCATCTACAATTCTAATGAACTGAAAATCATTAAATTTATCATTTATACACAAATCATAAATTTTACGAAAAATACTTTTATTTGTTACGATTAAATTACAGCAATCAGGATTCTTACTTGGCTTTTTAGCAAAAGAAACTTCGGTATTATTAATGAAAACTCTAAACATTTGCTTACTTTTATATTTCGGTTTGAGCTATAAAGATAAAAAGAATATTATGAATTTTGAGAGTAAAAAAATAACATTTAATAAAACACAAGAAGAACTTTATAACTACTTGGCAAACACCAATAATTATGAAGATTTAATGCCTGAGAATACAGAGTTTTCTGAATTAAATAATGATGAAGGTTTTAATTTTCAGTTAAAAGGAATGCCGAAAGTTGGTTTAAAAGTAAAAGAAAAGAATTCGCCGGAATATATTTTGTTTGAATCTCCTAACGATAATTTTAAATATGAAATGAAAATTATTACCGAGAAAATATCAGATAATCAGTCCTCTGCAAATATTATTTTTGAAGGAAAATTCAACCCAATGATAGAAATGATGGCTAAAAGACCTTTGACTAATTTCTTGGAAACTTTGGCAAATAATATGGAAAGTAAGATTAATTAAAGATTTAATCTAATATTAAAAAAGTTAAATTCAAAAGAATGTCTATAGAAATAAAAGAGGTGAAAACTCAAAAAGAGTTAATGCAATTTATAAAATTCCCGATGGAACTTTATAAAAACAGCCCTTATTATGTTCCGCCTTTAATCAATGAGGAAAAAGAGGCATTAGACTTAAATAAGAACGAGATTTTTTTAGAGGGAAAGGCCAAAGCAAGATACTTTTTAGCGTATAAAAACAACAAAATAGTTGGTAGAATTGCAGCGATTATAAACTGGAACGAAGTTAAAAATCAAGGAATTTCAAGGGCCAGATTCGGTTGGTTTGATTTTATTGACGATAAAGAAGTCAGTAAAAAATTACTGGACAAAGCCATAGAGTTCGGGCAAGCAGAAGGTTTAAAGGAAATTGAAGGTCCGGTTGGGCTTACAAATTTAGATAAAGCGGGGTTGCTAACTTATGGATTTGATAAAATTGCAACTATGGTAACGCTCTATAATCATGCATATTACGAGCAACATTTGCTTGAGCATGGTTTTACAACTGCTAAAGAATGGGTGGAATATGAAATGATTTTACCAAAAGAACTCCCCGAGAAGTTAGAGAAATTTACTACACTTATAAAAAATCGATATAATCTGAAAATCAGAAAGATAGAAAATAAAAAAGATTTGGTTCAGATTGTAGACCCGATGTTTGCTCTGTTAGATAAAACTTACGGACATTTAAGCAGTTACGTTCCTATTGAGCAAAAACAAATTCAGCAATATAAAGACAAATATATAAATTTTGTAAATCCTGATTTTGTTTCTGTTATAGAAGATGAAAACGGGAAAATGATTGCTTTTGCGGTTACAATGCCGTCTTATTCTAAGGCATTACAAAAGGCTAAAGGTAAGTTGCTTCCATTCGGTTGGTATCATTTCTGGAAAGCAAGTAAAAAGAATGATTCTGCCGCGTTTTATTTAATCGGGATAGCCCCTGAATATCAAGGGAAAGGAATTACAGCCATTGTTTTTAATGAAATGTATAAAACCTTTAAAAAATACGGAATCAGTTATTTAGAAACTAATCCGGAGTTGATTGAAAACAAGAATATCCAAACTCTATGGAAAGATTATGAACCTAAAAACCATAAACGTAGAAAAAGCTACAAAAAAGATATTTAACTTTTAGGCTCAAAAGATTCAAAAGTGCCATCGGCATAAAACCAAATTACTTTAGTGATTTGGTTTTTATTTTTTAATCGTTTCTCGGTTTCTTCTATTATTATAGAATTTTCCGATTTTTCTAAATTTTCTTTCTTTTCTTCTTTCTTTTCTTTTTTCACTTCATTTTTAAGCTCGTCAGAATGCTCTAATTTTTCTTTTTCGGGTTCTTCTTCATCAATATCGGGAAATAAAGAAGGTAATTCATCTATTTTTTGTTTTTTTTCAGACTCAACTATTTTATTTTCATATTCATACATCGGTAATTTTTTCAGCATAAGATATTCCCACCTGAGCTCAGGAAATTTTTCTTTTACTTTTAATAAAAAATCTAAACTCGGATTATTTCTTCCCGATAAAATATGAGAAATAGAAGAACGCTGAACATCTATCTTTTCTGAGAATTCAGCAGCGTTAATATTGTAAACTTCTAAAATATTTTCTATAATATCTTTATATTCCATATACAAATATAAACATTTTTCAATAATGAAATAATATAATCAGCAAAATAATCATTTAAAGTAAATATAAATTAAAACTTTAAATAAATACTATAAATTATTGATTTATATATTTTTAATTTTATATAGTATGAAATTTATAAACTAAATTTTTAAGACAAGACAAACTGTCATTTTTATCTATATTTACTTTCCTAAACTACTTTCTACAAGTACAATTGTAAATTACAAATATAATTACATTTGTAACCAATAAAATATTTAACTTTGTCATATGAAATTTACGGACATCTTATCTAATTATAATCAATGGAGAGAGCATGGTTTAAAAAACCGCTACATTTCTACCAAAACTGTGGAAAATAAAATCAAAGAAAAAGTATATAATTATAAGGTTATCGGGAAATCTTTCTTAGAAAAACCTATTTATAAATTAACTTTAGGTAATGGGAAACATAAAGTATTGCTTTGGAGTCAAATGCACGGCAATGAGAGTACAGCAACTCGATCGATGTTTGATATTTTTAATCTATTAACTTCAAGCGATTATAAAGCCTTTTACGACTTATTATTAAATCAGATTACTATTGAGTATATTCCTCAATTAAATCCCGACGGAGCTGATTTATATACGCGTAGAAACGCAATGGATATAGATATAAACAGGGATTTTATACAAGAGACTTCATCAGAGATTAAAACTCTAAAAAACGAAGTAAATTCAAAAGTTTACAAATGTTTATTTAATTTACATGACCAAAGAACTATATTTAATATCCAGAATACAAAGAATCCGTCTACTTTATCACTATTAGCACCAGTACCTAATAAGGAAAAAGAATTAACTGAATCCAGAAAATATTCTATTAAAATTGTTAGTTACATTTATAGAAATTTACAAATGTATACTAATAATATTGCTAAATTTTCTGATGAATTTTATCCTTTGGCTACAGGAGATAACTTCCAAAAACATGGAACTCCTATCCTACTCTTTGAGTGCGGACACAGCGAAGATGATTATTTGAGAGAAAATACCAGAAAGATTACAGCTTTAGGAATTTTATCAGCTTTATTTAAAGTAGCTGAACTTGACGATAAAAAAATCAATTCTGAAAATTGTTTAGATATCTACAACTCTATTCCGAATAATGATAATAAAGCATTAGATATTATTTATAAAGATGTATGCGTGAGCAACGGAACAGAGAATTTTTATACCGATATCGGAGTTTTATATTCTGAGGAATTAAATACAAAAGAAAATAAAATAGATTTTATTCCGAGAATTCAAGAAATTGGAGATTTATCAAATTATTTTGGATATGACATTCGTCATGTTGAGAATCGCGTATTTAAAAATAATTCTAACAATGTACCGAAAATCGGCGAAATTATTACAATGGATAATTTTGTAGAAAAATAGTTTATTTTATAAAGCTTAAAACTTTCTCGAGCGTTTCTTCTCTATTCAAAAAAGAGTTATCAATTTCTATTGCATCTTCTGCTTTGCGTAAAGGGGAAACCTTTCTTGTGGTATCTATTCTATCTCTTTCCAAAATATTTTCGGTAATTTCTTCTAACGAAACTTCTTTTCCGTTTGCTGTTAATTCATCATACCTACGCTTTGCTCTTATTTCAGGTTTAGCAATTATAAAAAACTTGTACGTAGCATTTGGGAAAACCACAGTCCCAATATCTCGACCATCCATAACCAAAGATTTCTTATTCCCCATCGCTCTCTGTTGCTCTACTAAGAAAGTTCTTACAAACGGAAGTGTAGCAATAGGACTCACTAAATTAGCAACCTGCATTTCTCTTATTTGAGATTCTACATTTATATTATTAAGGTAAGTTTCGTTTATTTTATTTTGATCATTAAATTTAAAACTAATATTAATATTTGATAGTTCTTTTTCTAAAGTTTCTGTGTCTATTACTCCATCTTCTCCTATCAAATTATTTTGAATTGCATATAATGTAACGGCTCTATACATTGCACCGGTATCAACATATATAAAATTTAGTTTCTTTGCTAACTGTTTAGCTATTGTGCTTTTACCGGTAGAAGAATATCCGTCTAATGCAATAATAATATTAGAATTAGTCATGAATTATTTATTTTTATTCATTAAAGATTTAAAACCTTCAATTACTTTTTCTTTAAAACTTTTAGGATTTTTTATACCTAATTCTTTTATAAACTCTTTTGATTTCTCAGGATCATTAGGATCTCTGTAAAACTCAGTTTTTATATTTTCGTCTAATCTATTAAAAACCTCTAATTTCTTTTGAAATAATTGATTTAAAACAGCATCTTTATGTTTTAATACATATTCATCGTTCCAACGAGCATAACTATTTGGTTTAATTTTATATCCGTTTATTTTCCCGTAAATTTGAGTAAATTGAGCTCCAAATAAAACAATTAACGTGGTGTAATTTATCCAAATCATAATGAAAATCATTGTACTTGCGGCACCGAAACTTGAACTTGGATTAGATATACTAAAGTAATAACTCAATCCCCATTTTCCTAAGTTAAATAATAATGCTGTTACAAAACCTCCTACCCATACCATTCTCCATGGAATTTTAACATCCGGTAACCTCTTATACATAATAGAAAACATAACAGAAAGCACTACGAAACTTAATATTATATTTCCTATTCTAAATAAGTAAGTCCATTCACCACCGAGGTAAAACTCTATAGTTTCTCTAAAAGAAGCTAAAATTGAGGTAGCAGCAAGAGATAATAATAGTAAAAATGCCAAAATTATAATTAAAAGCATGGAGTTTGCTCTATCTATAAGATATCTTATAAATCCGTTTTGGGGAACAACTTCTACACTCCAAATATAATTAAGTGTTTGTTGCATCTGGAAAAATAAAGTAGAAGCACCAAAAACTAAAGTTCCTATCCCGACAACTTGAATATACCAACTTGAACTTGCATCTAAATAAGCATGTTGAATTAAATTTTCTACAAACTCTGCTGACTTAAGTCCCATCATATTTTGAAATTGCTCTACCACCTCTCCACGCACAGCATCTTCTCCCCAAATTTGTCCTAATATCCAAATAATCATAATTAACAATCCGGGTAAAGAAAAAATTGCATAATAAGAAATAATTGCACTTTGCCTAAATGGATTGGAATCCGACCAAGTTATAGCTGTTTCTTTAATTATTTGCCAATATTTTGTTAAAAATTTCTTCATAAAAAAAGTAATTGAGTGCCAAATATAAAAAAAAAGAATTACTTAATATTTCTTTATAATCAATTAAATTTTATCTCTCTGTTTTTATAATAAATAAACAATATCTATTTTTTACAAAAATATTATATCTATTTTTATATATTTGCATCACAGATTTTTTAAATGGATATGTCAAACTTTTGGGGTAAAATAAAAAACTTATTTCAATCTAATGTGTCTGAGGAAGATACTTATGATGAGATAGATATTTCCTATCCTGAAGAAATACCATTAGACGAGAAATTTGCTAATCTTTTTATAAAAGCAGGCGGACATTTTCTTTATTGTGAAACAATATCTATCGCAGCAGAGTATGTGAAAAATATTGTTTTATCAGAGAAAATAAGCCGTATGATTTGTTTCGATCCTAAATTACAGAGAATATTAAACACACTGGGGGTTAATTATATAGAATATCCTTCGGCCTCTGCAGATTGTAGCTTTGTAGGATGTGAAAGTTTAGTGGCATATAATGGTTCTATTGTGCTTTCCTCTCATCAACGAGGTGGCAGAGGAATTAATGAATTGCCTAATACATTTATTGTTTTTTCTAATCCTTCTCAAATAGAAGTAAATCTAAAAGACGCGATGACTACTATAAATAAAAATAAAAGTGGCCATTTGCCTAACGGAATCACCTCTATTGGCGGAGTAGATGCTAATCAATTAGATGGGGAAAATACTCAGAAACCTATTATTTATTTACTTTTAGTTGAAGATGAGTAATTTTTTAACAAGAGCAATTTCAGGACTTTTCTATGTATTATTAATTGCATTTATGAGTCTTTATAACCCTACAATATTCATGATAGGATTAAGTATTCTGTTTATACTTTGCTTTTGGGAGTTATACAAAATTCTCCAATTTGAAAATAATATATACGCAATTATAACTTTTATAATTAGTGGCTATCTAATTTATAGTTATGCCTCTAACTTTTATTTTGGACAAAACTTTTATCCTTTAAGTATTACAACCATACTCCCATCTATATTATTTTTAATCGTTAATGTTATAATATTTAAAAGGCCTCAGGAAATTGCTTTTGATTCATCTAAATTAATTTTCTTTATTGTATATTTAGCATTACCGTTTTCTTTATCTTTTACAATAAATAAAGTAAACGATTTTAATAATCAATTATTAATTACTCCTTTATTTATAATATTCTTATTGATATGGTTTAGTGATACTTTTGCATATATTACGGGAAGCTTGATAGGGAAAACTAAATTTACCAGTATTTCTAAAAATAAAACATTAGAGGGACTGATTGGAGGCTTTATTTCTGTTCTTATTTTAGGGATTATCATAGAAAAAAACTTTCCTAATCTTAGAGGAAATTGGATAATTATCTCTATACTTGTAGGAATTTTTGCACCAATTGGAGATTTAGCAGAATCGAAAATAAAACGTATTTTTAACGTAAAAGACAGTAGTAATTTCATACCCGGACATGGTGGATTTTTAGATAGATTGGATAGTTTTTTAATGGTAAGTGTTATTATTTATACTTATTTTATTATTTTTAATATATGACGAGATTGAGATTACATAGAGAGGGAAAAAAAATATTAATTTATACAGCACTATTTTTTATAATTATATCATATCTATTGGTTAATTATATTCCTATCTTTTGGAGTAGAATAATAATAGTTTTAATATGGATGATGTATATCTTTCTTGTTTGGTTTTTTAGAAATCCAAGAAGATATACAGATAGTCATCACTTAGATATTCTCTCTCCTGTAGACGGAAAAGTAGTTGTAATAAAAAGAGTCTTTGAAAAGGAATATTTAAAAAGAGAAGTAATTCAAGTTTCTGTTTTTATGAGTCCTTTAAACGTTCATGTATGCAGATACCCACTAAGTGGAGTTGTAAAATATGTGAAATACCATGCAGGAAAATATTTATTTGCTTTTCACCCAAAGTCATCAGAATTAAACGAGCGAACTACTACCGTTGTAAAAGCTGAAAATGGACAAGAGATTCTTTTTAGACAAATTGCCGGAGCTTTAGCAAAACGTATTGTAATTTATCCGGAAGTGGGCGATGAAGCCGAAGCAGGGAAAGAATTTGGTTTTATAAAATTTGGCTCTCGAATGGATGTTTTTTTACCATTAAATGCTAAAATTTATTGTAGATTAGGAGACAAGCCTAAAGGAGCTATCACTAAAATAGCAGAATTAAAAGCTTAATTTTGGGAATAAAAGTTACATTTCTTGGTTTCAACTCAGCGGTTCCTACAGCAAGCTCTCATCCGAGTGCTCAAATCGTAAACATTAATGAAAGATTTCTTTTAATTGATTGTGGAGAAGGAACACAAGTTCAACTTCGTAAAGCCAAAATAAAGTTTTCTAAAATCAATCATATTTTTATTTCTCATATGCATGGTGATCACGTGTATGGTTTAATCGGATTGCTATCTACTCTGCATCTTTTAGGAAGAAAAAAAGAATTGCATATTTTCGGTCCGAAAGGAATTAAATCATTTATCAATCATCAGTTAAGTCTAACATATAGCTATAATCAATATGAGATTGTATTTCATGAATTAGATTCTAAGGAAAGTGAACTAATTTATGAGGATAAAAAAGTGGAAGTATATACTATCCCGTTAGAACACAGAGTTTATTGTAATGGCTATTTTATAAGAGAAAAAGAAAAGCTAAGGACATTAAATATAGAAGAAGTACAAAAATACAATGAAATTGAAACTTGTGATTATTTAAAAATAAAACAAGGTCATAATTTTCAATTAAAAGACGGAACTATTATAGAAAACTCTAAATTAACTATTGCTCCGGAAAAAGGAAAAACTTATGCTTACTGTTCAGACACAATGTACTCTCCGAGTATTGTTCCTATCATTCAAAATGCTGATTTATTGTATCATGAATCTACTTTTTTACATGAACTAAAAGATTTAGCATTAAAAACAGGACATTCTACAGCAAAAGAGGCGGCGGAAATAGCTAAAAAAGCAAATGTCCAAAAATTAATTCTTGGACATTTTTCTAATAGATACTTAGACTTTAAAGTTTTACTTAATGAGGCTAAAGAAATTTTCCCAAACACCCATTTACCAAAACTTTTAGATACAGTAGAAATCTAATTTAAAAAATCTTTTTCTTTTTTATTACTATCAAAATGAGAAACTATATGTAAATCTCTTTGTGGATAAGGAATATTAAATCCATTTTTATCCATAGCCAATTTAGCCGCTCTATTTAAGTTATATAACACTGTAATATAATCACTTGGTGCACAATAACAGTACATTGCCAAATTCACACTATTATCTCCAAACTCTTTAATCTCTAAAGTATATCCTCTTTCTTCCATCACAAGAGGTTCTGATTTTAAAACTTCTAATAAAACTTCTTTTACTGCATCAAAGTCATCCTCGTATCCTATCCCCATACCTATTTCCACTCTTCTATACCCACTCATTGATACATTTATAATGGGATTATTAAAAACATTTCCATTAGGCAAAAGAACGGTTTGTCCATCCGGAGTTAATAAAACAGTCTGTAAAATATCAATTTTTATTACTGTTCCTCTTTTATTTAGAGATTCTACAATATCTCCTACCGTGAATGGTTTAAAAAACAATATTAATAGTCCTCCTGCTAAATTAGCCAAGCTGCCTTGCATTGCTAATCCTACTCCCACTGCCAAACCACCAAGTAATGCAGCCAATGAAGTGGTTTGTATCCCCACTGTGTTCATGGCTATAATAATTACTAATATTTTGAAAAAGAAAGATAATAACGATTGTAAAAATTGCTTTAAAGAAATAGATATCTTACTCTTGGATAAATACTTAGTGATAATTTTTGACATTCTGGAAGCTAACCAAAAACCAATTACGATTATTAATATCGCTATAACCAACTTAAGACCATAGTCTATTCCGTGTTTTAAAAGCCATTCTAAATTCAAACGAGATAAGTTTACCTCATCTCCTTTATTCAGCATTTCAAGTTCTTTCATGAAAACTATTTTTATATTAAATTAAATAAATAAAAGGGTTTGGATATAAATAACCAAACCCTTTTATAATATTTGAGCAATTTTATACTTTGCTTAACGCAACTTTATAATCAGGCTCTTCTGTAACCTCTCTTACTTGTTCAGTATAAACTACCTCTCCATTTTCATTTACCACAATCACAGCTCTACTTAACAGCCCTTTTAATGGTCCGTCTGTCATAGTGACACCAAAATCTTCTCCGAAACTACTTCTGAAAGCTGAAAGCATCTCTACATTTTCAATTCCTTCTGCAGCACAAAATCTATTTTGAGCAAAAGGCAAGTCTTTTGAAACACATAATACAACTGTATTTTCTTTATTAGCAACATTCTTATTAAACTCTCTTACAGAAGTCGCACAAACACCCGTATCCACACTCGGGAAAATATTTAGAACTAATTTTTTTCCTTTATAATCTTCTAATTTTCTCTCTTTTAAATCTTTAGTTACCAAATTAAAATCTTTTAAACTCGTATTAGTTTTTGGTAATTCACCGCATGTATTTATGGTATTCCCTTTAAATGTAATTTCTGACATATTTTATTTTTTATACACCTCTACAAATTTCGTGCTATAAATGCTAAAATATTATTTCTTTTGTAAACTCTAACATAATCTATTAATTTGGGGTAAAAGGCTATTATCTATTTCCACCGTATCTTATCCTCCAAATATTTATATCTTTTTTAAGATAAAATTAATGTTAATTAAACAACAATACCCATAAAAACTTATAAATAAGCTTATATGGGTATTGAAATATTAAATTATGTAATTTAGATATGAATTACTTCATCATAAGCAGCAGCAACAGCTTCCATTACAGCTTCTGACATTGTTGGGTGTGGGTGAATTGTTTTTAAAATTTCGTGTCCTGTTGTTTCTAATTTTCTTGCCGCAACAGCCTCAGAAATCATTTCTGTAACACCTACTCCAATCATGTGACAACCTAACCATTCGCCATATTTAGCATCAAAGATTACTTTTATAAACCCTTCATTATGTCCGTTTGCAGTAGCTTTTCCGTTTGCAGAGAATGGGAATTTACCTACTTTAATTTCGTATCCTTTCTCTTTTGCCTGAGCTTCTGTTAAACCAACTGACGCTACTTCCGGTAAACAATATGTACAACCCGGAATATTTCCGTAATCTATCGGGTGAACATCCATTCCTTTAATTTTCTCTACACAAGTAATTCCTTCTGCAGATGCAACGTGAGCCAAAGCTTGAGTTGGTAAAATATCTCCTATTGCATAATATCCCGGAATATTTGTTTGATAGAAATTATTTACAATAACTCTACCTCTATCAGTTGCAATTCCTACATCTTCTAAACCTATATTTTCTGTATTTGGAGTAATTCCTACCGCTGATAATACAATATCAGCTTCTAAAATTTCTTCTCCATTTTTAGTTTTAACCGTAGCTTTTACACCTTCTCCTGATGTATCTACTGATTCTACAGAAGCATTAGTCATAACATTAATACCGAATTTTTTGAATGATTTTTCTAATTGTTTAGAAATTTCTTCATCCTCTACCGGTACAATTCTCGGCATATATTCTACAATTGTTACTTCTGTTCCCATAGTTGCATAGAAATAAGCAAACTCAACACCGATTGCTCCTGAACCTACTACAATCATTTTCTTAGGTTGTTCCGGTAATGCTAATGCTTGTCTATATCCTATTACTTTTTTACCATCTTGTGGTAAATTAGGTAATTCTCTGGATCTTGCTCCTGTAGCAATTATTATATGGTCTGCAGAATATTCTTCCTCTCCACCTTCATTTAATTTTACAGAAACTTTTTTACCTGATTTCAATTTAGCTTCTCCCATGATAACGTCAATTTTATTCTTTTTCATTAAGAATTGAACACCTTTACTCATGGTACTTGCTACATTTCTACTTCTTTTTACGATATTGGGAAACTCGTAAGAAATGTTTTCCGGTTTATTTAATCCGTACTCCTCCGCATGATTTAAATAATGGAATACTTGAGCACTCTTTAATAAAGCTTTAGTAGGAATACATCCCCAGTTTAAACAAATTCCTCCTAAATTTTCTCTTTCTATAATTGCGGTTTTAAAACCTAATTGAGAAGATCTGATAGCTGTAACATATCCACCGGGACCACTCCCTACAACAATAACATCATATTTCATTTTAAATAATTTTTAATGAATTACTGCGAATTTAAGCATTATTTACTTTTATAAAAAAAGTTTTGACATGAATTAAAAAAGGTTTGGCATAAAATCATAAAAAATATTACCTTTTACCCGTAATTTTGGTTTAAATGAAAGTTTTTTTCAATTTTGGTTCAGAGAAATTAAACGAAGAAGATGCACTTATGGGAAGTGTGTGGCAAGTATTAGATCTTTTTTATGAACTCCCAAACGACAATCAGAGTTTTGTGGGACTAAAAGATAATACAAACTTTATATTAGAAATAAGACGCATCAATTTATATCAATGGGAGTGGTCTACTTTTAACACTATCAATTCTGAATATAAAGTAGGTTATTTTTCTTTTACAAAATCAGAGCAACTAATTCGATCTTTATTCAATAATTTAAAAATAAATGACATTCCTAATCTAAAAATTGAAAAAAAATAGTGACTTTTGCACTATGAAAATATGGATTCAAGCCGCAAGATTAAGAACATTACCCCTATCTATCAGCGGAATTATATTAGGAACTTTTATTGCTATTTCTAAAAATAGTTTTAATTGGGCATTATTTATTTTAGCTTTTTTAAC
The DNA here is from genome assembly GCA_019218445.1 of Weeksellaceae bacterium TAE3-ERU29. Taxonomy (GTDB): domain Bacteria; phylum Bacteroidota; class Bacteroidia; order Flavobacteriales; family Weeksellaceae; genus Ornithobacterium. The sequence goes on from JAHUUM010000018.1 coordinate 21,249, forward strand.
CACTGTATTTCTACAAGTTTTATCTAATTATGCCAACGATTACGGCGATGGAATAAAAGGAACAGATGCTGAAAGAACAGGCGAAATGCGAGCTGTAGCTTCCGGTAAAGTTACTCCTCAAAAAATGAAAATTGCAATAATTATTACTGCAATACTTTCTTTGGTTTCAGCATTGGCTTTATTGGCTATTGCTTATTTACCGAATCACTTAAATTTATTTATTATTTATCTAATATTAGGATTTTTCTGTATTTGGGCTGCCATACAATATACTGTAGGTAAAAATGCGTATGGTTACAAAGGTTTTGGAGATTTATTTGTGTATATTTTCTTTGGATTAATCGCTGTTATTGGAACAACAATGCTTTATACAAAAACTTTTGAGTGGGACTTATTATTACCCGGATCTGCTATCGGTTTGCTAAGCATGGCTGTTCTTAACCTCAACAACATGAGAGATTTGCCACAAGATAAAGAAAAAGGAAAACTTACAATTCCCGTAAAAATTGGCTATCCTTTAGCTAAAAGATATCACAGTATTCTTCTTTTTCTTCCTTTTATATTAGTTACTTTTTTCTTTGTGCTTAAAGGAAGTAATCTTCATAATTATTTTTTCTTAATATTATTAGCTATTGCTCAAAGACTGAATATTACAGTTACTACTAATATCATAAATGCAGAATTAGATAGTGAGCTTAAAAAAACAGCTCTTCTCACTTTTCTCTTTGCTCTTTTAGTCGGTTTAGGATTACTTTTTTAAAAGTATTTAATATTATAATCTGAATCATTCCTTTTATCTCTTAAGAACAACTATCAATGCAAAAAACAAAATTTCCTTCGGTTTTATCTATTGCGGGTTTTGACGGAAGTGGCGGTGCGGGTATTCAAGCGGATATTAAAACGATTTCAGCTTTGGGAGGATATGCAACCACCGTACTCACAGCCTTGCCCATACAAAACACAATGGGGGTAAAATCTATATTTCCCATTCCGCCAAAAGTAGTACAGCAACAGCTTGAAGCTATCGCAGAGGATATTCCACCTTGTGCTATAAAAATCGGAATGGTTTATAATGCCGAGTTAATTGAAATTATTGCAGATTTTCTCAATCAATTTCCTAAAATTCCCGTAGTTTTTGACCCCGTAATGGCATCATCAAGCGGAAAAAGATTGTTCAGCGAAGAAACCAATGAATTATTTATTAAAAAATTATTCCCGAAAATATCCATTCTTACTCCCAATCTCGACGAAGCTTCTATACTGACAAATCAAACCATTCAATCGGTGGAAGATATGGAAAAAGCAGGGAAATCACTTCTTGATATGGGTGTTCAATCCGTATTGTTAAAAGGCGGACATTTACAAGGCAATCAACTTACTTCACTTTTTTTCGATACAGATAAAAGTATTCATCGGTTTGATACTCAAAAAATTCATTCTCAGAATACTCACGGAACGGGTTGCACGCTTTCTTCCGCCATAGCGACTTATCTCGCTTTAGGCAAAACACCTTTAGAGGCTGTTACTCTCGCTCAAGATTATGTGTATAAAGCTATTTTTCACGCGAAAGATATCACGTGGGGAAGAGGAAAAGGGTCGTTACATCATTTTTTTGAGGAAGAATAAGTTTATAATTCAAATTCATATATTTGTTTTCTATTTATTTAACACATTCTACAAATGATAAAACTAAAAATCACTATCTTATTGCTTTTTTTCTCTATTTTGGCTTTTGGACAAAAAGAATATAAAGCTTTCTACGCAAATGGTCAATTAAGAGATGAAGGACAGTTAAATAAAAATGGGAAACCAGTAGGAGAATGGAAAAGTTACTACCCAAGTGGGAAAGTATTGATGATTTCTAATTATGAAAACGGAGAAATTAAGGGAAATATAAAGTCTTTTGATGAAAATGGAAAACTAATACAGATTATACATTCAGAAACCGGGTTAACAGAAAGTTTTGATGAAAGTGGAAAATTATGGTGTTTTGGAAAACAAAAAAATGGGAAAAAAGAAGGGAAATGGACATTCTTATCTAATGGGATAACGCAAAAAATTCAAAATTATGAGAATGGACAGCTTAATGGAGAATATAAATCCTATAATGATAATGGGAAATTATATTGTAAAGGGAATTATGAAAATGGAAAACGAGTTGGAGAATGGAAATTTTATTTTTCAAATGGTTCTTTAAAAGAAATAGGATATTATCAAAATGATAAATCTATTGGCACATGGACACAGTATGATAAAGAAGGTAAAGCTATCTTTATCAGACATTATGAGAATGGTAATTTGATGAAAACGGAAGATATTAAAAACTTACCTTTCAATTCCCAAAATTCCTCCCCTCAAATTCAAGAAATCAATCCCTAAAACTTTCTCTTTCAAGAAAGCAATTGCTTTGGCACTACGTTTCCCCGTTGCACAATAAACGACAACAGGCTTTTCTGTTGGTATTTCTTCCCAACGATTTGGTAATTCGTCAAGCGGAATATGGATTCCGCCTAAATGAAATGCCGAACGCTCTTCAGGCGTACGAACGTCCAGCAAATTATAATTATTTTCATCTTTTTTATACGTTTCAAAATTAATTTCTTGTAAATTAGTTGAGCTTTGGCAACTCACGTTTACCAATTCTAATGTTCGGATTTCGATAGTTGGGTCTTTTTCAAACTCAAAAACAGACATTTCCAACGTAAGCAAATCAATTTTAAATAATTTCCCCGCCAAGACTTCACCAATTCCCGTCAAAACTTTTATCGCCTCGTTCGCCATCAGTGTTCCTACCACGCCGGGCAAAATTCCCAGAACACCCACTTCACTGCAAGTCGGCATTTCGGCACTGCTCATCGGTTCGGGGAAAAGACAACGATACGTTGCTTTTCCCTGATAATTATACACCGAAAGTTGCCCTTCAAACTTAAAAATCGAACCTAAAACAAAAGGTTTCCCTGTCAAAACACAAGCATCATTCGTTAAATATTTCGCTGTAAAACTATCACTTCCCTCAATGATTAAATCGTAATTCTCAAAAAGAAATAACGCATTTTCGGCATTCAATGACTGCACATAACTCTCAATTTTGATAAAAGGATTTAGCAATTCCAGACGCTTTTTAGCAACTTCCGCTTTGGGTTTCCCGATGTCTTCGTACGTAAATAAAATTTGACGTTGCAAATTACTTACACTTACCGTATCGGGGTCGATAATTCCAATCGTTCCCACGCCCACCGCAGTCAGATATTGCAAAACGGGACAACCCAATCCGCCCGCTCCCACAACCAAAACAGACGATTTTTTCAGCAATTCTTGTTTTTCTTTCCCGATTTCTTCCAGCAATAAATGCCGTGCGTATTGTTGTTTTTCTTCTTTACTTAACATCGTTACCAAGCCTTTTCCCAATCTTTCCAAACCGGTTCTATTTTATTATTTACCAACATTTTATAAACGTCTTCCGTAGTTCGTTCGTCAGAAATCTCAAATTGTTCCAACGACTGAGGCTCTACCGCATAACCGCCGGGATTGGTTTTGGATTCGGCACTCATCGAGGTAATTCCCAAATGGACAAGGTGGTCGCGAAGTTTGGCACTTTCACGAGTTGAAATTGAAAGCTCAATATCTTCATCTAAAAGACGATACGCACAAATCAGTTGTACCAAATCGGCATTGGTCATCGCCACTTTTGGTTCTAATCCACCGCTAAACGGACGCAAACGCGGAAATGAAATTGAGTATTTTGTCCGCCAATAGGCTTTTTGCAGATATTTCAAATGTAAGGCAGTAAAAAAACTATCAGCCCTCCAATCTTCCAAACCGAGTAACGCCCCAATCCCGATTTTATGCAATCCCGCTCGTCCCAATCGGTCGGGGGTTTCCAAACGAAAATCAAAATTAGACTTCTTGCCTTTCGGGTGGTGTTGCCGATAAGTTTCTTTGTGATAAGTTTCCTGATATACTAAAGTAGCATACAATCCCGCCTCTTTCAGATGTTCGTATTCCTCTTGTTTTAAAGGTTGTACTTCAATCGAAATATTTGCAAAATATGGACGCAACAACTGAATGGCATTGTACAAATAATCCACGCCCACCGTACGATTTGCCTCGCCCGTAACCAGCAAAATATGTTCATAACCTTTGTTTCGGATAAATTCCGCTTCCTTTAGAATTTCGGCATCGGTAAGCGTTCGGCGGGGAATTTGGTTGGTAAAACTAAATCCGCAATATGTGCAAACATTGTGGCAAACATTACTCAGATACATAGGTGCGTACATTTGCATTGTGTTCCCGAAACGCTTTCGCGTACGTGCGTGGCTTTCTTGTGCCATTTGCTCCAAATAAGGTTGAGCGGACGGGGAAATCAACGCTTTGAAATCTTCTAAATCCCGTTTGGAATGCGACAAAGCACGAAGTACGTCTTTTTCGGTCTTTTGATGAATGCTTTTAAGGGTTTCGTCCCAATCGTATAGTGCCAATACGTCTTTAAAACTGCTCATTTTTTTGTTTTTTGCTGATTTTTAATCGTATAAAAATTTAGTAAACGGACTACTTGCCTCCGCCTGATTGCTGACTTTACCGAGTTTTGCCTCGTAAGCCATTCGCCCTGCTTCCACCGCCATTTTAAAGGCTTTTGCCATTTGTACAGGTTGTTCGGAAACCGCAATCGCTGTATTGACCAAAACCGCATCTGCTCCCAATTCCATAGCGTGAGCGGCGTGCGAAGGTGAGCCGATTCCCGCATCAATAATTACGGGAACATTACTTTGTTCGATGATAATCTCCAAGAAATCAAGGGTTTTTAAACCTTTATTCGTTCCGATGGGGGCACCCAACGGCATCACACATTGTGTCCCGACTTCCTCCAAACGCTTACATAAAACAGGGTCTGCGTGGATATAAGGCATCACAACAAAACCTTTTTTCACGAGTTCCTCACAGGCTTTGAGCGTTTCCACTGCATCGGGTAATAAATATTTAGGGTCGGGATGAATTTCTACTTTTATCCAGTTGGTTTCCAATGCCTCCCTCGCCATTTCTGCGGAAAAAATCGCCTCTTTGGCATCTCTCACGCCCGAAGTATTCGGCAATAAGTGGATATGCTCCAACTGAAGTCCTTGCAAAATGGCATCATCTTCATTATTGGCATCTACTCTTTTGAGAGCGACGGTTATGAGTTCGCTTTCACTTGCCAAAACTGCCTCTTTCATTAGTTTTGATGATGAAAATTTCCCCGTTCCGGTAAACAAACGAGAGTTAAAAGTGCGGTCAGCAATGGTTAATTTTGTATTCATTTTATTGAAATTTATAACAATGATTGAAGTTGTTTGACAGTTGATTTTAAGTCGGTTTGCTGATGTAAAAATCCCGATAAAGCAATTCCGCAAACTCCCGTTTTTTTAATTTCGGCAACATCTTCCAATATAATTCCGCCAATGGCAACCACAGGAATTTTGATATTATTTTGCTTTATTTTCTCCAAAATTTCACGATAGCCCTCCAAACCGAGAATAGGACTGAGTTTCTTTTTGGTGGTAGTAAATCGGAAAGGTCCTAAACCGATATAATCGACTTTTTGAGCGATTAACTTTTGGCAATCTTCCCAAGTATTGGCAGTACCTCCGATGATTTTTTCATTGCCCAATAATTTCCGAGCCATTTCGGGACTTTCGTCTTCTTTTCCGAGATGAACGCCGTCCGAACCTATCGCGTGAGCCACTTCGGGGCTATCATTCACGATAAAAACAACATTGTTTTCTCGGCAATATTTTTGAGCTTTCAGAGCGACTTTTAAAATGTCTTTCTTTTCGCCCTCTTTGATACGAAGTTGCACCCAATCCGCACCTGCATCTACCATTTTTTTGATATTCTGCAAGTGTTCGTCGGGCGTTTCTCCTTGACTGATATAATATATTTTGGGTGGTTTCATTTTTATTGGTTTGTATAGTTAATTTTAGTCGATTCGTTATTTAGTTTATAGTGTGTTGCAGGACTTTCTTCAAAGCCCCCTATATCTCACATACTCCTTTTCCAAGTTTTCAAAGGACTTTCCTCAAGGGGATAATAATACTCAGATGTATTTTCAACCGAGTGCGTAATCCCCCTTTAGGGGGGCTTGGGGGTATTTCATTATTCTTCATTTCCTACAAATAAATCTCCTCATAACACCGAAATAACTCTTTAAATTCCTCAAAAGGTTGCGGATTTTGCCAAATACTGCCCAAAACAGCAATGCCTGAAAATCCGTTTATTTTGGTTTGTTCGATATTGTTTCGGGTAATTCCGCCAAGCGCGATAATCGGACTCAGCGGATTGCCCAAACAAAATGTTTTTCCCTCATACCCCACTTTTGAAATGGAATTAAAAACGGGACTTAGCAATACATAATCATACAAAAACTGACTTTCTGCCTCTTTCTGCGAATGAAACGATGCCGAAAGCGTTTTGCCTATAAATCGGTAATGCCAAACCTTGTGAATAAAATCGGTTTCCTTTCGGTGGATTTCCTTAAAATGCAATCCTTTTAAATCAAAATGTTCGCAAAATTCGTGATGCTGATGCAACATCATTTTTTGATGCTGATTTTCATCGAATTGTTGTAACCACTTTTGCATTTCGCCCTGACTGAAATTAGGTTTCCGTACGTGAATGCTTATCGGAAATTCCGCCATTTTACGTATCAAATTCACCTCATCGGGGACTTCTGTTTCGGGGGTAACCACTACAAACATTTTGATTTTTTATTGATTACAAATAGACTTCACTTCCTTTTTCCTTGAATTCTTCGGATTTTTGTTTCATTCCTTTTTCAATGGCTTCCAACGTATCCAATCCGTTTTCTTCGGCATAATTGCGGACTTCCTGAGTGATTTTCATTGAACAGAAATGAGGTCCACACATTGAACAGAAATGAGCCACTTTCGCATTCTCAGACGGTAAAGTTTCATCGTGAAACTCACGAGCGGTGTCGGGGTCTAACGCCAAATTAAATTGGTCTTCCCAACGGAATTCAAATCGTGCTTTACTCATCGCATTATCACGATGTTGAGCTCCCGGGTGTCCTTTCGCCAAATCGGCAGCGTGGGCAGCAATTTTATAAGTGATAACTCCCGTTTTTACGTCCTCTTTGTTAGGCAATCCCAAATGCTCTTTCGGGGTAACATAGCAAAGCATTGCACAACCGTACCAGCCAATCATCGCCGCACCTATTCCACTGGTAATATGGTCGTAACCTGGTGCAATATCAGTCGTTAAAGGTCCTAACGTATAAAATGGTGCTTCTCCGCATTCACGTAATTGCTTATCCATATTCTCCTTAATCATGTGCATTGGGATATGTCCCGGCCCTTCAATGATACATTGTACGTCGTGTTTCCAAGCGATTTTAGTCAATTCGCCCAAAGTTTCCAATTCGGCAAATTGGGGATAATCATTGGCATCGGCGATACTTCCGGGACGTAATCCGTCGCCCAAAGAAAAGGCTACGTCATAGGCTTTCATTATCTCGCAAATCTCCTCAAAATGCGTGTATAAGAAATTTTCTTTGTGATGAGCCAAACACCATTTTGCCATAATCGAACCGCCTCGCGATACAATTCCCGTTACCCTTTTGGCAGTGTGTGGAACGTATTTTAAACGTACGCCCGCGTGAATGGTGAAATAATCCACTCCTTGCTCAGCTTGTTCGATGAGGGTATCTCTAAAAATCTCCCACGTAAGATTTTCAGCTTTTCCGTTGACTTTTTCCAATGCTTGATAAATCGGTACTGTCCCAATCGGAACGGGGGAATTTCGTAAAATCCATTCGCGAGTTTCGTGGATATTTTTTCCTGTGGATAAATCCATAATCGTATCCGCCCCCCAACGACACGCCCAAACGGACTTTTCGACTTCTTCCTCAATCGATGAGGTTACCGCAGAATTTCCGATATTGGCATTGATTTTCACCAAGAAATTACGTCCGATAATCATCGGTTCGCTTTCGGGGTGATTGATGTTACAAGGGATTACCGCACGACCGCTTGCCACTTCGTCGCGGACAAATTCGGGTGTGATAACTTTTGGGATAGATGCCCCAAAGCTATATCCTTCGTGTTGTTTGGTAATTTCTTTGATTTCTTGCAATTTCTGATTTTCACGAATAGCGATGAACTCCATTTCAGGTGTAATAATTCCCTTTTTGGCGTAGTGCATTTGAGTTACGTTTCTGCCTTCTTTGGCTTTCAAAGGTTTACGAATTCGGTTAAATCGTAATTCGTCTAACTTGGTATTTGCTTCACGTTCACGTCCGTAGTTGGAAGAAAGTCCTTTGAGTTGTTGTACATCATCGCGTTCTACAATCCATTTTTGGCGAATGGGTTGCAATCCTCTGCGAACGTCAATTTCGATATTCGGGTCGGTGTAAGCTCCACTGGTATCATACACTAAAACGGGTTCGTTGGGTGTTTTCGTTCCTTTGAATTTGTCAACGGAGTCCGTAAGTGTGATTTTTCGCATCGGGACTTTTACATCTTTGTAAATACTGCCTTGCACGTACACTTTTTCAGAATTCGGGAAAGGCTCACGACTGATGTTTTGTTCGGTTGGTTTTTGTTGTTTGCTCATTCTCAATGATATTTTAAGTGATTTATTAACCGCCTTGTGTTGCCTTGATGATTAAAATGTTGTCATTTTCTTTGAGCTGATATGTCTCCCATTTGGAACGACTAATCACTTTCTGATTGACCGCAATAGCGATGCCTCTCGTGGTAATGTTTTTCAGTGCGACCAGTTGCAAAAGATTGGTTTCTTTCGGGATTTGTTCAGATTGAGAATTGATGTTTACAGTAATCATAGGCTCATTTTTTATACTGTAAATCTTTGAGGTGAAGCTATAACCGCCCCGAGCCAATAAACTATAATATAAGGTAGCATTATAGTTTCTAACTTTTCCCTATCGCAGGTATTATCCTGTTCAGGTTCAAAGGGTATTTCTCAGCCGAGTATCTCAGCACCCCTAAAGTTTTACATTTTCAAAGCGAAATTATTAAAAATAAACGGGGTGAGCAATAAGGAAATCTTGCAAAAACTCTATTTATATTTATTATAAATAATATCTAAATTAATTATATTTGTTATTTAAAATATTAAGTTATGCCTAAAATGCCGAAATGGTTAGGAGATTTATCTGAAAAGATATTTAGTAATTCCTATAAACCAACCACTATATCTGAAATCGAATATTATTATGTAAATTGTAAAAGAGTTCGCTTTCAAGGTGATTCTCTAAAAAATATAGACTGGAAACCTGCTCAAGAAATTGAATTTAGAGTAACAAATACAGAATATAGACATTATACTCCGTCTGTTTGGAACGCCGAAAAAGGCTATGTAGATGTTATTTTTTATTTACATGGAAAAGGTGTAGGAAGTAATTGGGCAAGGAATTTAAAACCGGGAGATAAAATAAATTTAATAGGTCCCGGAGGTAAATTTATTTTCGCTAAAAATACTTCTCATATAGTAATGTTAGGTGATGAGACTACATTAGGTGCATTTTACGGAATGCAACAAATGATTACAGATAACCATCAGTTTACTTGTGTTTTAGAAGTTTGTGAGGAGGCAAAAGATTGGGCAAATAAAATAGGGCTTCAAGCAGATTCACTTGTGACAATCCCTTCTAAAAAAGGTAAAGTACTAATGGATTGGTTACACTCATTTTTGCATAATAATTCTACTGCTCAGACATCTGATTATTATATAAGCGGAAATGCTCGTACTATACAAAATCTTAAAAAAATTCTTTTAGCTCAAAAAATCAGTATTAAAAATATTTATACTAAACCTTATTGGCTGGAAAACAAAAAAGGGCTTTAAAATTTTATATTGAATTTAAAAAGTAATAATACTATCTCCCTATTTCTCTTTTTTTACTTCTCCCATTCTATATATTTTGTCCAATTCTTCTATCTTGGTAGAACGTATTTTAGCTAAAGAAATAATTATTTATCAGTTAATATATTAAAAAAACTCCCTCAGCATTCACCAAGAGAGTTTCAAAATCGTAACACAAATAATCTACCTTTGATGATAAAACACCAAGGAGGCTTTTTGTATCGTATGTGCATTTATGGTAAACCCAACCGACGCCGGATTGGCATTTTCATCTAAATCTAATTTCTCAATATCCAAAGCATACACCGTGATTTCATACGAGTGAATTCCGTCACCTTCGGGTGGACAAGGTCCACCGTAGCCTGTTTTTCCAAAATCAGTCATACTTTGGATTGCATTTTTAGGGAATAATTCAGGTTTTGTACTTCCCGCTCCTTCTTTCAATTCAGTAATATCTTTATCCAAATTAAACACCAACCAATGCCACCAACCGCTACCCGATGGAGCATCTTTGTCATAAATCGTTAGGGCGAAACTTTTCGTTCCTTCGGGAGCATTTTCCCAATATAAATGTGGAGATATATTTTTTCCCGAACAGCTTGAGCCGTCAAAGATTTGATCGTCTGTGGCTTGTCCGCCTAAATTATTACTCTTTAATGTAAAGGTCTTTTTAGTTGACATAATCGAAGTTTTTAAAGTTATTTCCTCAAAGATACAAAGAGCGTTACAGTTTTGCAATATCAAAAATTTGTAAGAACTTGTATCTCCGTAAGAAACCTTGTATTTTTGTTAAAATAAAAGTTGGGTAATAATGGATACTTTAGAAAATAAGTATTATAGAGAAATAAGAGAATATTTGATTGGCAAGAAAGTTCAGGAGGTTTATTACGAAGAGTTGGATTATCAATCGGAAAATGAGTTTTGGGAGTATTCCGATGAAATCCATTCGATTGATATGAATGTGATTTTCAAACTTGATAATAATGACTTAATTCAAATCTTCTGGGACAATACTTTTCATTGTTACGGGATTGGACTTAAAAAATTAAGTCAAATAAATTCTCATAAAGAATTGATTAAAACTATTAATTTATCCAACCATCAAAATTGGAGGAAATTAATCGGGAAAAAGATTGAGGAAATTGTTGTTTTTTGGGAATTTGTTTATGAAAATGAATCAACTAAGCTACCTCAGACTTGGGAAATAAAATTTAAAGATGAAGTAATATGGATTTCTGCAATGGAATTTGTAAAAAATGATATTGAAATGTATTGGAAAGACCATTTAACTCTTTTCTTTACGAATAATAGCCAAAAGGAATATAAATTGACTAAAAGATCTGATATTCAGAGTAAAATATCATAAAGTACAAAAAAACTCCCTCAGCATTCACCAAGGGAGTTTTAGAAAATGAACAAAACAATAAATTATCTCTCTTCATTATTCACATAAGTAGCGTCTTCAATCACTTCCGCAACCTTTTCGGGCTGAGAAGCAAAAACTGCGTGACTGGCTTTAACTTCTGTTACTTTACTATTGGCACGTTTTGCTAAATCACGTTGCAATTCAGGACTAACTTTTATATCATCCGTCGCTACAACGTACCAACTTGGTTTTGTTTTCCAAGAGGCATTTTTTACCATTCCACCCAAAGCCTTTTCTATATGAATCGGTACTTGTGATTTTGCCATAAAATCAGTGGTTTCTTTAGGTAAATCTGCTGCAAATTCCTCGTGAAATGTTTTCGGGTCTATCATTACATAACCACCGTCCAACTTAATTACACTGCCTTTCTCGTGGTGATATTTTGCTTTCATTTCAGCAATTTTTTCTCCTACATCAGGCATGTGTGCCGCCACGTACACCAAAGCTTTCACTTTATCATCTGCTCCGGCATCGGTAATTACTAACCCTCCGTAACTATGTCCTACCAATACTACATCGCCATCTTGAATATCAATCAAGCGTTGTGTTGCTTTTACATCTTCTTCCAAAGAAGTTTCGGGTAATTGTACGATAGTTACATTATATCCTTTTTTCGTTAAATTCTCATACACACCTTTCCAACCTGAACCGTCGGCAAAAGCTCCGTGTACTAAAATTACGTTTTTTATCACTCCGTCAGCAAGTTCTGTAGATGATTCACTATCAGTACTTTCAGCTACATTTTCTATTGTTGTAACTTCATCTGCCGATTTTTGCTCTTCTTTTTTACCGTTACAAGAGCATAAAAGCAATCCCATACTTAATGTGAAAATTAATTTTTTCATAATTATGATTTTTTAATATTAATTATCGTTGGAAATAAAATACTAACGATGCTTTCTCTATTGTATTTGCATTTAGCATAAATCCAACCAAAGCAGGATTAGCATTTTCATCTAAATCCAATTTATCTGTACTAAGTGCATAAACCGTTACTTCATATGAATGGAATCCGTCTCCTTCCGGTGGACAAGGACCTCCGTAACCCGGTTTCCCGAAATCAGTTAAACTTTGAATAGCATTTTTAGGGAATAATTCAGGTTTTGTGCTTCCTGCTCCTTCTTTCAATTCAGTGGTGTTTTTATCCAAATTGAATACTACCCAATGCCACCAACCGCTACCCGTAGGGGCATCTTTGTCATAAATAGTTACTGCAAAACTTTTCGTTCCTTCAGGAGCATTTTCCCAATATAATTGAGGCGATACATTATCTCCTGTACAACCAAATCCATTAAAAACTTGTTGTGTTGTAGCTTGTCCTCCTAAATTTTTACTTTTTAAAGTAAAAGTCTGTGCGTACGATTGTACTGTTAATGCCAATACGGCGATCATTAAAATTTTTTTCATATTATTCTTTTTAAACTTAATTATTAAACAAAGATATGCAATCATATATAGTTTCACATACCAATTAAATTCTTATTTTCTATAAGCTATAAACAATTTCTATAAGAGAACTCTATTTTTTTCATCATCTGCTTTATCTTTATATATTTACATAGATACGTATAATGAGAAAACAGGTTCAATAATAAGAAAGCTGCGTAAAAATAATCTCTAAAATCCTTTACACTTTAAAAAAAGCGTATACACTTATGGCAAAATAGTTCACACTTTTGACAAGATGTATACACTTTTTAGAAAAATCCTATAGATTATAAAATATTCTTCACATTTTTCTAAAAGAGCATCATAAAATATGATGCTCCTTCAGGAAAAACACTATTATTTCAAATCAAACCTATCAGCATTCATTACTTTTACCCAAGCTCTCACGAAATCTTTTACAAATTTCTCTTTGTTGTCATCTTGAGCGTAAACCTCTGCATACGAACGCAATATAGAGTTAGAACCAAATACCAAATCTACACGAGTAGCAGTCCATTTAGTTTCACCTGTTTTGCGGTCAACAATATTATAAAGGTTCTCACCCACCGGTTTCCAAGAGTTGTTCATATCGGTTAAGTTCACAAAGAAATCATTGGTTAAAACGCCTTCTCTATCTGTGAAAACTCCGTGTTTTGTACCTCCGTGATTGGTTCCTAATACACGCATTCCCCCAATAAGTACAGTCATTTCAGGTGCCGTTAAGCCCATTAACTGAGTTCTGTCAAGCAACATTTCTTCAGGCGTTACCACATAATTTTTCTTCACCCAGTTGCGGTAACCATCGTGTAATGGCTCTAAATCCTCAAATGATTCAACATCAGTCATTTCTTGAGTTGCATCACCACGTCCGCCGGCAAATGGTACGGTAATATCCACACCCGCTTCTTTCGCAGCTTGTTCTACGGCAGCCGTTCCACCTAATACGATAAGGTCGGCAATGCTTACTTTTTTCTCCAAATTCGCTTGAATTTCAGCCAATTTGTTCAATACTTTTTCTAAACGTTGTGGCTCGTTTCCTTCCCAATCTTTTTGAGGGGTTAGACGAATTCTTGCTCCGTTTGCTCCACCTCTAAAGTCAGATCCACGGAATGTTCTTGCACTATCCCAAGCGGTGTTAATCAATTCAGCACGAGTCAATCCACTGTTTAATAAAGTTTCTTTTAATTGAGCGATTTCTTCGTCATTCAACGTATAATCTACCGCAGGAATTGGGTCTTGCCAAATCAAATCTTCTTGAGGAACGTCAGCTCCTAAATAACGACTCTTAGGACCTAAATCTCTGTGGGTTAATTTAAACCACGCACGAGCAAAAGCATCAGAAAAATACTCGAAATCATTGTAAAAACGCTCAGCAATTTTTCGGTATTCAGGGTCAACTTTTACCGCCATATCCGCATCGGTCATGATTGGATTTCTACGAACATTCGGATTGAAAGCATCTACCGGCTTTTTGTCCTCTGGCATATTGATAGGCTCCCATTGATGAGCTCCGGCAGGACTTTGGCTAAGTGTCCATTCGTAATTCAACAATAAATCTAAATATCCGTTATCCCATTGTGTTGGATTGGTTGTCCACGCTCCTTCGATACCACTGGTTACAGTATCTTCGGCGTTTCCTTTTCCGTTCGGATTCATCCAACCAAAACCTTGATCAGTCAAATCAGCTGCCTCAGGTTCAGGATCTAACGCTCCGGCATCTCCGTTTCCGTGACATTTCCCAACAGTATGTCCACCTACGGTTAAAGCTACGGTTTCCTCGTCATTCATCGCCATACGCTTGAACGTCGTACGCATATCTTGAGCGGTTTTTAACGGATTTGGTTTTCCGTCCACACCTTCAGGGTTAACATAAATCAATCCCATCATCACCGCTGCCAAAGGATTTTCCAAATCGCGTTCACCTGAATATCGGCTTCCCTCGCTTCCGCTTGGTGCTAACCATTCACGCTCGCTACCCCAATAAATATCTTTCTCAGGATGCCAAATATCTTCACGACCACCGGCAAAACCAAAAGTCTTTAATCCCATAGACTCGTACGCCATATTTCCGGCTAAAATCATCAAATCCGCCCAAGAAAGTTTGTTTCCGTATTTCTTTTTAATAGGCCAAAGAAGTCTTCTCGCTTTGTCTAAGTTGGCATTATCAGGCCAACTGTTAAGCGGTGCAAAACGTTGATTTCCCGTATTTGAACCTCCGCGTCCGTCGGCTGTACGATAGGTTCCTGCTGAGTGCCACGCCATACGAATCATCAAACCTCCGTAGTGTCCCCAATCGGCAGGCCACCAGTCTTGGCTATCGGTCATTAAAGCTTTTAAATCGTTTTTAACTGCTTCCAAATCTAATTTTTTGAATTCTTCGGCATAGTTAAAATCTTCTCCAAAAGGATTGGTTTTAGTGTCATGCTGACTTAGAATATCTAAATTTAAAGCTTTTGGCCACCATTCCATTACAGATTCTCCAGACCCTGTGTTGGCTCCGTGAGCAACAGGACATTTTCCTGAGCTTACTCCGTGATGTCCGTGGTGAGGAGATGCATGATTACTTTCATTTTCGCTGTGGATAGTCTCTCCATATTCTTGAGAGTTTCCCATTCCTTCATTATGATGAGGGTAAGGGCATTTCCCTTTGTTACTTTCTTCCATTGTATTTGTTTTTATTATTTATCACTTTTACTAAGCAAAAATAAGTTGTATCTTTGATTTATAAAAACGATAGTTTCTATTTAAACATAGACAAAATAGATGAATACACGACAATACGATTACATACTCGCAGTAGCTGAACTTAAAAACTTTGGAGAAGCGGCAGAAAAATGTTTTATCACACAATCCACACTCAGCACTATGATAAAGCGGTTTGAAGATGAAATTGGAATCTCACTCTTTGACCGAAAAACCAAACCTATCACCATTACCAAAGAAGGAAAATTGATTATTGAACAACTAAAAATCATTAGACGAGAAATCAAAACCTTAGACGAATTAGTACTTCACACCAAAGGTGAGCTTTCAGGTGAGTTAAATATAGGAGTAATTCCAACAGTAGCTCCCTATTTATTACCTCTATTTTTGGGTGAATTCTCAAAATCATATCCAAAAGTAAATATTATTGTAGAGGAGATGACCACAATCGATATACAAAAATCACTTAAAAATGGAGCTATTGACGTTGGCATTGGTGCTATCCCTTTAAATGACAACGAATTAATTGAAAAAGAATTATATCAAGAGCCTTTTCTACTATTTGATTGTCATTCTCAAAATGTGGAAGAAGTTGTTTTGTTAGATAATATAGATTTTTCTCATCTATTTTTATTGGAGGAAGGACACTGTTTGAGAACACAAGTAGAACAAATTTGCCAATTATCTAAAAATAAGCATACTAAAATAAATAATTTACAATTTAAAACAGGGTCTATTGATAGTCTTATCCGGTTTACTAAAGCTAATAAAGGAATTACACTTCTACCCTATTTAGCAACATTAGATTTAAATAAAAAGGATAAAAAACGATTAGCTTCTTTTTTTAATCCCAGCCCCGTACGTGCCGTCGGATTAATAACTCATCAAAATTTTGTTAAAAAGAAATTATTAGGAAATTTAGCTAAAGTTATTTCAAAAAATATAGAAAAAATATTACTAAAAGATTCTGAAAATAAAGTGATAAGTCCTAACGAATAAATATAAATAAAATTAAACTATTTAGATTATAATTAAAACTAATTGGATGTCCGTTATATGTAATAATGGTTTTAAATCTTGCCTTTAATTTATTGAACTTGTTTTAAAATGTTAATAATAAATGCTTTATATAGTTATAAGGAAAAGAATATACCAAAAAACTACCTTATGATTCAAAACGGACATTCAATTATTAATTTAATAGTAGCAGATAAAAGCTATTTTCTTTTACTATTCAAAATGATTATCTTTTAACGGTTTCCTAAAGCTGATACTATATACTTTAATGTATGATATAGTTAAACATTATTTAGAATTTGTACAAATAGTCGTTTTTGATTTATTTTGTAAGGAAAATCAACCTTATAAAACATTAAAAAATGAAATCTCAAAACACCATTTCACCCGAAATAGCAAAACAAATACTTCCCGCTGTATATGCCGGATTATTTGCCTCTTTATGTTGGATTATTGGTGATCTTCTCATTGTAGGATTTTCGCCAAATCCTGAAAATTATCCTTTATTTTCAGAAACCTATGCCTCGCGAGTAGATGTGGAATTAGCAACTTATATGCTTACCGGCTCTACCAACCGATTGATGTGGGGAGCTTTGGTGGCGGTTTTTTCCATTCCGTTTTATTTGTATTCCGTTTGGGCGGTTTTAAAATTGATAAAAGGAAAATTTACCAAACCAATTGCTGTTTTATTGTTTTGTGGAATTTCCTTTTGGCCTTTGGCTCACGCCGGATTTTTCTATGTGGGCGAAATCTATAAAGCCATATTAAATACACCCGCTTCCGCTCACGAACAACTCTTAAAAACAGCCGATAGTTTTGTACAAGTATTAGAAATTGTTTGGTCGATAGGAATAGCAATGGTAGGTTTGGCATGGTTAACTTTTGGAGTTGCCGTATTGATGAAAAAAACACTTTTCAAACGAAATATGGTGTGGCTCAATCCGTTTATTTTTACCTTTGTTTTTGTTGCGATTGCTCAAATATTACCCATTCCTTACGGGGATTATGTGGGCTGTGCAAGTTTCAATGAGGCACATTTTGCTTTCTTTGCGATTTTGTTGTTTATCGTACTGAAGAGACTGAAACAGAAAACATCTTAATTTCATTAACTTACAATATTTATACAATAAAAATAATCGTTTTTATTATTAAAAAGAGAAAATAAGCATTAATAATGTGTTGATTATCAGAGTTGTATATATTTGTTGACTTTTTTGTTAATTAATTAAAACCAATCTGATAATTGTCTACATTTGTTTTAAATAAATTAATATATGAAATGTAGCAACTATTTTTTTGCCTTTGTTCTTTTTTTATTGATGACAGGAACAATGAAGGCTCAGGAAGTGAATCCAGAAACACTTCCTTCTACGATTAAAGAATTCCGTGTGCATGTGCCGGGTATCGTATCTTTTGGAATGTATAAGCCTTTAAATCAAAAAGATTTGGTAGGTGCAAAAGTTGGTGGTGGATTTGTTTTCCCGGCTGTAATGGGTGGAGTTTTTTTAGAGTATAGACATTATTTTAGCGAAATGAATAATCAAAAAGATGTATCTAAGGGAAGTTTTCTATATGCAGTAAAACCTTATTTCATTCATATCATAACGAGTGATGGAGGTCCTAACGCAAAAGCAAAACACAATAATATGGTGGGCGTTTCTGGTGCTTTTGGTTATGAATGGAAGTTAAAATCAGGCTTTTTCTTTCGTCCGGCAGTAGAGCCAAATATTCCTATTATAAATGATGAAGAAGGTACTTTTTGGGAAGCTACAAGAGGAATGACAATATCTCAAACATTTCTGAGTACAGTTTCTATTGGTTTTAAATGGTAAAAAACACACTCAATTGAGGTATAAATTTTAGAGAATCTGTTTCAATAAGTTTTGAAACGGATTCATTGATTGGGTTCGTATCCCCACATATGGGTTAATTGATTTATTTTTATCGTAATTACCAAAATATTGCCCCCTCTTTACCAAGATTATATTAGATTATACAAGTTTTAATGAGGCACATTTTATCTTCTTTGCTATTAACTGTAGCAAAAAACCTAAAATTATTAAGAATTAAAATGCGTATATATCATTGAAATTTATATGAAATAAAAAAGAAGCCGTCTCAAAACTGAGACGGCTTCTTTATAGCAATTAAAACCTTTAAATTAAATGTTTTTACTGTTCCTCACAAGGGAATCATTCTTTTTAGCAAAAAATGCAATGTAAGCATAACACAACACCATTAATAAAAGAGCTGGCTTAAAGCTAAAATAATCTGTTAAGAATCCATAAAGAGGAGGAATAAAGGCTCCACCCACGATAGCTGTACATAAAACACCTGACGCTTGAGGTCTAAACTCCCCTAAACCTTTCAGAGATAACGTAAATATAGTAGGGAACATTATAGAGTTAAATAGACCTACACATAAAATAGAAATCATAGATACAAATCCGGTTGTAAGCATTGATATAACTAACATTGTAATTGCAAGAGCTGCAAAAATCACCAATACTTTTGCAGGTTTAATTATTTTAGTAAGATATGCCCCTACAAAACGTCCTACCATAGCACCTGACCAATAGAAGAATACAAAAGCAGCTACGATACCCTTATTATCTACTAAACTCAAATCTTTTCGTAGTACAAATTCTGAGATACTTGACATAAATCCACTATTTTTAATAGCTTCCGGAAGATCCATACTAAGGAAATAATTCACTAAATAACTTCCAATAGCAACCTCTGCTCCTACATATAAAAATATTCCTACAGCACCATAACGCAATACTTTATGGCTTAAAGCCTGACGATAACCAGAATTATTACGTTCTTTAGTATTTTCAGATAGAATATTAGGAAGTTTTATGAACGAAACTACAATAGCAATTAATAAAAGAATACCTGCAAGAACTAAAAAAGGACTTTGTACAGCCGCCGCTTCACTTGCATAATATATATCTCTTGCACTCTCTGACAATGACTCTATCTGAGCACTTGATTTTATGGAATCACTAAGTAAGAATATTGCTCCTATAATAGGTGCGATAGCCGTTCCCAATGAGTTGAAGGCTTGTGATAAATTTAATCGGCTGGAAGCTGTCTCCTCTGATCCTAATACTGTTACATAAGGATTGGCAGCAACTTGAAGAACCGTCATTCCACCCGCAAGGGTAAAATATCCAAGCATAAAAAGACTAAAAGTACGAGTAGATGCTGCCGGATAAAATAGTAAACAACCTATACCCATAATAGTAAGCCCCAATAAAATACCTTTCTTATATCCAATTTTTGATAAAATAAACCCTGATGGAATAGAAAATAAACCATAAGCAATAAAAAATGCAAACTGGACAAGTCCTGCTTGAAAATAGCTGAGCTCAAATATATCTTTCAATCGAGGAATTAGAGAGTCAACAAGTACTGTTATTAACCCCCACATAAAGAAAAGGGTTGTCAATATGACAAATGCTTTTGTGTAATTGTTTTTTGCTTTCATTTAGTTAAATTATTTAAATTATTGAAAGCGAATTTAGTAAAATTTTTTCTAAAATTCAAAAAATATTTAAACTTTTTAGTAGTCTCGCTGAGATTTGAATTTAAATATTATTAAGTTTAGGCGTATATTTTATCTAAAATACTATGAAAATTTTTCTTTGTAAAGTTAAAAACTATTTTTGCAAAAAACTTTCTTCTTATTCATTAAAACCCCAAAATAAAATAAAAAAACTCTTATTTAAAATTTGTATAAATAAAAAACTTTTCATTACTTTACCTCAATAAAGAACAATGTTCACTTTATAGAAATGCAAACACAAAAAGAAGAAATACGAGAACGCATATTATTTTATGCCAAAGACGAATTTTTGAAAAAGGGTTTCAAAGGAGCGTCTATGCGGGATATTGCCTCGCGGGCAGATGTGAGTTTGAGTAATATTTATAATTATTTCAAGAATAAGGATAAGATTTTTTGTGCAGTGCTTGAGCCTTTGCTTGAGGCGTTTGACAAAATGGAAAAAGAACACAACCGCGAGGATTATTTATCAATAGAAATATTTGAAGATGAGGATTATCAGCGAGAGAATATTCTTTATTTTATGAATATTATCAAGAAGTTTCGCAGTGAATTAAAGATTTTGCTTTTTATGTCGTTTGGTTCCTCTTTAGAGAATTTCCGCGACACTTTTACCGACCGCCATACGCAAATGTCTATTGGGTATCTAAAATCTTTAAAAGCAAAATATCCCGAAATAAATATTGATATTTCACTCTTTTTTATGCACACGATTAGCTCGTGGTGGCTTACTATTTTAGGCGAAATCATAAGCCACGACGAATTGAAAGACAATGATATAGAACAATTTTTAAAAGATTATACCATTTTTTCAACAGCGGGTTGGAAAAAAATTATGAATGTGAAATAACAAAAATTTTTTACGAACAAAAACGAACTTTGTTCTTTATTAAAAATAGGAATTAACTAAATAATTATATACTATGAATATCCATAAAATTAACCATTGGTTTGGAAAGAGAGCCACTAAGATTATCAAATATCGTTGGGTGTGGCTGATTGGATTTTTTGTAATGTTGGGCGTAGGTTTCAACGGAATGAAGTTTATCAATATCAGCACTTCGTGGGACGATTATTTCCTTGAAGATGACCCTATTTTAGTCAAAACAGAAGAGTTTAAAGAAATTTTCGGAAATGATAATTTTGTAGCAGTACTCACTCGTTCAGAAAATACATTTACAAAAGAAAACTTGGAACTTATCCGAGAATTATCCAACGAGCTGAAATACAGCATTTCTTATGCTGATAAAGTCACTTCATTAACGGATAATGAATTTCTGCGAGGAACAGAATACGGAATGCAAATCGAGCAAATCGTTCCTGATGAAATTCCTTCGGACCAAGCCGGTTTAGACAGCATTCGGACCAAAGCCTATTTCAAAAAGAATATTGCTAATCGTTTGATTTCCAAAGACGGAAAACTCAGTTGGATTTTATTAAAATTGATGCCTTTCCCTGAAAAAGCTAAAGAAAAAGGACAATCTCCGGAAGCAATGATAGGCGAACAAACTTATAAAATCATTTCCAAAGAAAAGTACAAATCCATTGCTCCTCTTGCCACAGGAATGCCTTATGTTAGTTATGCCAAAATGCAATGGTTTGGGAAAGAAGGTGCAAAAACTATGGGATTTGCGATACTTCTTGCTATTGTTGTATTGATTTTTGCCACTAAATCCGTTCGAGGTGTCGTTGTTCCCGTACTGACTTCCATTTCGTCTATTGTTATGGTTTACGGGGCGTTAGGCTATATTCATTATAAAATTGATGCGGGAATGATGACCATTCCGATGCTCTTGGCGTTCGCTGTTGCGATTGCGTATAATATTCATATTTTTTCGTATTTCAAACGTCAATTTTCTATACACGGAAATCGAAAACAAGCCGTTATCGAAACCATTTCCGAAATGGGTTGGCCGGTACTTTTCAGTGCTTTAACCACGCTGACTGCTTTGCTTTCATTTTTGGCAATTCCCGTTATTCCGTTGCATTTCATTGGGATTGCGACTTCATCTTGCGTTTTGATGACCTTTTTTATAGTAATTATCATTATGCCGATTGTTCTCAGTTTCGGAAAAGACAAAGCTCCTAATCCACAGATAGAAGAAAACGGCGGAACAAAATTAGACCAATTTTTAATCCGATTTGGCGATTGGGTTTTACGAAAAGGAAACGCAATTTTGGCAGTATTCGTGATTTTGATAATTGCCTTAATTTATGGTGCGACCAAAATAGAAACCGCTTTTGATATAGAAAAAACAATGGGACGTAAAATTCCGTATGTCAATGATTTACTAACCGTTTCCAAAAGTGAATTAGGTTCGATGTATTCGTATGATATTTTGGTGGAATTTCCGAATGAGAACGAGACAAAACTTCCTGAAAACTTAATCAAATTAGACAGTTTATCAAGATATGTCGGGACATTTCCATTAAGCAAACGCACAACTTCTCTTTTGAATATTTTAAAAGATATGAACCAAACGCTTAATGAAAATCAAACTTCATTTTATGCCATTCCCAAAGATGCCAACCAAGTAGCCCAAATGCTTTTACTCTATGAAAATGCGGGCGGAAGCGAGGCAGAATATTGGATAGATTACGATTACAAACGCTTGCGACTTATGGTAGAATTAGAAAATTATAATTCCTCACAAGCCGAAAAAGAATTGGCGGAAGTCAGTGATTATGCTCAAAAATTATTTCCTACGGCAAAAGTTACCACTGTGGGTGCATTGCCACAATTTACCGCAATGATGCAGTATGTTATTCGAGGTCAGTTGGTTTCGTTGGGATTTGCTTTGGTAGTGATTAGTGTTTTACTGATTTTGGTTTTCGGAAGTTTCAAAATTGGGATTATCGGAATTATTCCCAACATTGTCCCTGCCATTGTGGTTGGTGGAATTATGGGTTGGTTTGGAATGCCTTTGGATATGATGACCGCCACGATTATCCCAATGATTTTAGGATTATCCGTTGATGATACTATTCATTTTATCAATCACGGACACTTGGAATTCGACCGCCGAAAAAATTATAAATCCGCCATAAAACGAACTTTCTTTGTAGTAGGTACACCATTGATTTTAACGACTTTAGTTATCTCATCAAACTTTGCGGTTTATATGACTTCGGTAGCCACTTCCATTTTCAATATGGGACTTTTATCCGTTGCCGGAATGCTTTCCGCTTTGTTAGCCGATTTATTGGTAACGCCTGTTTTATTTAAGAAATTTAAAATTTTTGGAAAGGAAGAGTAAAATTGGTTGTTGGCAATTGGCTTTTAGTTAAGAAAATCGCCAACTGCTAAAACCTAATTACTAAATACTAATCGCTAATAGCTAATAACTAATGGCTAACAGCATAAAAATCAATATTAAAATGAAAAAAATCACAATTATCACAGCATTATTTGCAACAATGAGCCTTTTTGCTCAAACAGGACGAGAAATTGCACAAAAAGTAAAAAACCGACCGGACGGAGATACACGTCAATCCGAAATGACAATTACGCTTATCAATAAGCGAGGAAAAGAGCGAGTTCGAAAAGTAATTTCATACTCTATGGACATAGG
>JAHUUM010000019.1 GCA_019218445.1 Weeksellaceae bacterium TAE3-ERU29
TAGAAGTTAATCTAAAAAAATAAAAGCCACATTTAAAATATGGCTTTTTCTATCTTACTTTAATTCTATAAATTTTTCTAATAAAGGCGATAGTTTTGTCGCCGGGTTTATTTCGTCTGTATCCCAAAAACTAAAAACAGCTCTTACATTTTTATCTCTAACTCTTTCTGCTATATAATAGATAGTTAAAGATTTCCCTCCTGCAAAAATAGAGGTCACCCGATTTAATTTAAAAACAGCTTTTTTTGCTTTTGTCCGGACATTTTCAAAAAGAATATCTACTTCTTCTTCGGAAATAATCTTGCCCATTTTTTGTGATTTTGTCATTAATAATTGATTGTCATTATCAATTTTAGCCTGATCTAAATTTTTATAAATAGACCAATTCACTTCTCCAAAATAAGGACATTGTAACGTATTTAAAAAAGTCCAGTTACAATTATTTCCTAAAGCAATTTTACGTCCCCAAAAATCGACAGAATCTGTTTTCATAGATACATATTTGTCTTTTGGAATTTGATTATGGGCAATGGCATTTACCATTTTCTTCTCTAAATCAAAATCATTATTATTGACTCTAATAAACCAGATAACACTTATTTCACCCTCCTCATTTTCTACAAAATAATAGGAGTCTATCTGTTTTAAAGAATTTGCGAACTCACTTGTTTTAACTACATGAAAATTTTTAAAATCAAAATCATTAATTGTGTTTTTTACATCTAATTTTTTGATGCCGTGTTTTCTGTAAATTCTTTTTAGATTTCTTTCGTTGAAATCTTTATCAAAATCTTCTTTAGTAATACTATAACCATCAATGTTATACCAAGTTTTTCCATTATTTTCCATAACGGAAAGTCTATCCAGAAAATCATTTTCTTGAGCAAAGACTGTGGAGAATCCAAATAGAATAAAAAATATAAGACGCATAATTATTTATTTATCGTAAAAACATAAACAGGTTGACTTTTTGTAACTGATTTTTTCCAATTCTCAGCTTTATTAGGGTCGTTCATCTCGATTCCTTCCACAGGGAAAATATTGAAGGTTTTAAACCATGCTTGTGGATTTTCACCATCTTTTGAAAAGTAGGTTTGTCTTACAATAATACTATCATTCGGCTTAACTGTAAATGAATTGGAAATCTCATGAGCTCCCATAATTTGAGAGTGTTTTATTATACTTGCGGTAAAACTAATAGGCTTTTCCGAGGTGTTTTTTACAATAAAAGCAGTCATTGGGAAGTCGCCCCCAAATATTCCACAACTTGTAATTCCTAAGAATAAAACTAAAATTATTATTTTCCTCATAAGCATTATTTTTTATCATAACAAATATATATCTATTTTCGAGTTTTAAAAAACTTTAAATTACAACTACTTATAGCTATAGAAAGGAGGTTCTATATATTATACTCAGGCTTATCTTTTGGATATTTGTTCATAAAGTCTCCTATTTTATTCACCATTTTTTCTGAGCCACAGAAAAACGGGACTCTTTGGTGTAATTCGCTTGGTGGAATATCCATAATGCGTTCATACCCATTTGTAGCAACACCACCGGCTTGTTCAGTTAAAAACGCCATAGGATTACATTCATAAAGCAATCGTAATTTTCCATGCGGATGATTTGTACCGGAAGGATAAATATAAATTCCTCCTTTTAGCATATTTCTATGAAAATCAGAAACTAATGAACCTATATAACGAGAGGTATAAGGTCGATTTTCTTTTACTTCTTGACAATATTTTAAATAATCTTTTACTCCTTGTGGAAAATGAGCATAATTTCCTTCATTAATCGAATAAATACTTCCATCCTTTGGATAACACATATTCGGATGAGATAAATAAAACGTCCCTATTGAAGGATCTAAAGTGAATCCGTTCACTCCTTTTCCTGTGGTATAAACCATCATTGTAGAAAGTCCATACACCACATATCCGGCAGCTACTTGTTTATTCCCTGCTTGTAAAAAATCCTCTAACTGTACCGGAGTTCCTACCTCTGTTACTCGCTTATAGATAGAAAATATTGTCCCGACAGTTACATTTACGTCTGCGTTGCTGGAGCCATCTAAAGGATCTATTAAAACTACATATTTACAGTTATCATCCACCGGGATAAAAAACTCATTCTCTTCAGACGCAACACCACAAACTACTTCCCTATTACTAAGTGCTCTTATAAAAATGTCATTAGCAAAAACATCTAATTTTTTTTGAGCTTCTCCTTGTACATTATCCTCCCCTACATCACCCAAAATATCTTCTACTAATCCGGCTTTATTTACTTCTCTGTTTACGAGTTTAGAGGCTAAACGAATAGCACTCAGCAAGCGGGTTAACTCTCCTGTTGAATATTCAAAATCTTTTTGATTTTGAATAATGAATTCACCCATTGTTTGGTAAGTATTATGTGGCATGATAATAATTTATAATATTTACTCCTAAAGATACTAAATATAACTAAACAAACTTTACTTTTTTTCTAAATTATTTAATAAAAAATTGCTTTATTTTATTTGTTTTAAACTACTTAATAAAATAAATACACATTAAAATTCATAAATAATTAATACATTTGTAACAACTTTAATTATTTCATTATGAAAAAATCAGTATATATTATATTTGCTTGTCTTATGTTTATTTTAGGCTTAGGCTACTCATACTACAAATATGGAGAGGTATCAATGATTACCGTAGCAACCTCAACCATTGGAGCATTAGTAGCTGTATTAGTTTATTATTTAATTGAAAATAAGTCTTATAAAAAATCATCTGATAAGTAGAAAACAAAAAAAGGATGATTGTGTCATCCCTTTTCCATTAATAAATTTTATTATCTCTTATTAAAATTTTGAACACCTTTATCAATCCATTCTGCGTATTTATTCACATCTAATTCTACAC
The DNA here is from genome assembly GCA_019218445.1 of Weeksellaceae bacterium TAE3-ERU29. GTDB lineage: Bacteria > Bacteroidota > Bacteroidia > Flavobacteriales > Weeksellaceae > Ornithobacterium. Next base: position 2,916 of record JAHUUM010000019.1, read on the forward strand.
CCATAGGTTCATTATATCTGTTTAAATTTTCATCTACAATAATATATAACGGTTGAGCATTAGATTTAAATTCTTTAATCTGAAAAGCTGACCATTTATCACCTATAGTTTTTAGTTTTCTTCCTTTCTCTTCGGAATACACTTGCTCTTCCTCAGGTAAATCAATAAAACTATCTACGTAAAGAGAGGCTACTACCACATCATTGCTTAGTTTTTCTTTAATCTTAGGATCAATCCAAACATTATCTTCTACTCTACGGCAATTAGCACAAGCTTTCCCTGTAAAATCAATCATTATCGGTTTATTAACAGTTTTAGCATAGGCAAAAGCCTCATCTAAATCATGAAAAGTCGGAATTTGATGCGGTCCGTAATGAGCATTTGCCGGTAATGCTGACAATGGTGTTGCACTACTATTTCCTGAAAAACCAATAGGAGATTCGCTATAATCTTTTGGCGGAATTAATCCACTTACAATTTTTAACGGAGCTCCCCACATTCCCGGCAATAAATAAAACACAAATACAAAACTTAATATTGCAAATAATAATCTCGGTGTATTTATTCTTTCGGTGACACTGTCTAACTTCATTCTGAAAAGATTTAATAAATAAAGTCCCATTACAAAGAATAAAGCAATCCATAAAGCAATGAAAAATTCTCTTTCTAACCAGTGTTTATCCATTACTAAATCGGCATTTGATAAGAATTTTAAAGCAAAAGCAAGTTCAATAAAACCTAAACAAACTTTTACCGTATTTAACCACCCACCTGAATTTGGCAATGTGTTTAACCAACTCGGGAATATAGCAAAAAGTGTGAAAGGCAATGCTAAAGCTAATGAGAATCCGAACATTCCCATTGCAGGTCCTAATAATTCTCCTGAAACCGCTGCGTCAACCAATAAAGTCCCGATGATAGGTCCTGTACAAGAGAATGAAACCAATGCTAAAGTTAATGCCATAAAGAACACGCCAATATATCCACCTTTATCTGCATTTTTATCTGCTTTATTTATCCATTTAGAAGGCAATGTTATTTCAAATGCACCAAAGAATGAAATTGCAAAAATTACAAATAAAACAAAGAATGCAATATTTAATGCAGGGTGTGTAGATAATTCATTTAATGCTCCTGAACCAAAACTTACCGTAATAAGCAATCCTAAAATTACATAAATAACAATTATAGATAGTCCGTAAACTAAGGCTTTGGTAATTCCTGTTTTTCTATCTTTACTTTGTTTAGTAAACATACTTACCGTAAGCGGAATCATAGGGAAAATACAAGGCATTAATAGAGCTGCCAATCCTCCTATAAATCCTAAAATAAAGATTTGTAATAAAGTTCTAGTTTCTTTTTCTCCCGGATCTGTAACAGATTCTGTATTAGAGTTATTTATTTTGGTAGAATCAGTTTTTATGTCTGTAGTGAAAATATTTCCATCGTTTAAAATAGAATCTGTTTTGCTATCTACAGTTATGTTATTCGTTGCTATTTCTCCATTTGGATTTGCCTTTAAAGTAAAAGAGAAAGTTTTATAGTCCGGTGCAATACATTTTTCATCATCACACGCTTGGAACATTACTTTAACTTCTGCAGTTGTATTTTTTAAGGCATTTACTTTTTGAATAAAGCTTACCTCATTACTATAGTATTTTTGCTTTTCACCAAAGGCTTCCACAAATTCATCATGCAAATCTCCTACCTCTTTAATACCTCCAATAAATTGTAAATCCTTATTTTCGCTCCATGTAAAAGTGGTAGGAATTCCAATGCCACCCTCGGCATGAGTTGTTGAATAAACGTGCCAACTACCTCCCATCTGAGCTTTCATTATAAGCTCATAACTACCATCCGGCAACGCCTTAGCCTCAGAACTCCAATTGATTGGATTCACAATCTGAGCCATAGTTAAAATACTCATTAAGGTAAATAAAATACCTAACCTAATTCTTTTAAATTCAACCATACTTTTGTTTTATTATTTGAAGAAAACCTGCGATCCGCTCTCAAGCCAACTACCCAAATTATCTGATTTTCGGCTGTAGTAAGTACCCAAGTTTCTTCTTTTTGTAATTTATTTAATTTTAAATCTTTAAAAAACTTACTTAATTTCTTTTTACCTTGCATTCCTGTCGGAAAAAATACGTCACCTTCTTGTTTTTTTCGTAAAAAAATCGGAAACTGTATCTTTTCGGCGTCAAAGTTAATTAAAAATTGTGAATCTGTAAAAGTCTCTTTACTGAATATCCATTTAAAAGGAGTTTTTAAATTTTTATTTAATTCAATTTTATAACCTTCATTACTTTGTGTCTCTTTTTGAGAAAGTAATAAATCAGTTCTATCCTTTATTAATCGATAATTTTCAGTAATTATTTCTGCACTATTTTCTGCATTTAATAATTTGATGATTTCTTGGGGTGCATTAAATCCAAACTCTTTAAATAAATGAAAAATATAGGTTTCTAAGGGATTTAGAGCTTTTAATTCTTCTATATTGATTGAGTATCCAAATTCTGATTTTTGAAATATTCGACTTTTAGTTTTTTGAATATGATTATTTAATAGTTCTAAATCCTGATTTAAAAAATTTAAACTTTTTCTAAATCCGCTTCTGTAATCCTCATTAATTTTTTCTAATTCAGGCAATACTAAATTCCTAATTGAGTTTCTAAGATAATCATTCTCGGAATTGCTACTGTCTTCCCGCCATTCGATATTGTTTTTTATGGCAAAATCTTTTATTTCTTTCTTACTACAATTAAGTAATGGTCTTAATATTTTATTCTGGAAATTGGGTATTCCGGAACTTCCATTAATTCCGGAACCACGTAATACATTAATTAAAAAAGTTTCGATATTATCATCTAAGTGATGAGCTGTTACTAAAAAATCAAACTGATGTTTTTCGATTAATTCATCAAACCAATTGTAACGTAATTCTCGTGCAGCAATCTGTGTAGATAATTTATGTTCTTCCTTATATTTCTTGGTATCAACCGATTTTACAAAGAAAGGGATTTGATATCTTTTACAGAAATCTTGAACTAATTTTTGGTCTTTATCACACTCTTCCGGACGAAGATTGAAGTTCATGTGAGCTACCGAAACGTTATATCCACTTTTTAGTAAAAAATACAATAACACCATACTATCTACTCCTCCACTTACCGCAACCAATAGTTTTTTACCTATTGCTATTTCAGGAATAATTATAGTGTTTTGTATGTTTAACATTCCAAATAATTAATGATTTATTTCCAAAAACCAAACTTCTTCGGGAAATATTCCTCTTTGTAAATTCTTAAAAATAATAAGAATAAACTTACTAACAATGGTCCAAATACTAAACCTAAAAACCCAAAAATAGGCAATCCTACTATAATCCCTACCAATGTAATTAACGGGTGAATTTCAGCTAATGACTTTTGTACAAATATCCTAAATATATTATCTGTAGAAGCAACTACAATCATTCCATATAATGCAAGCCAAATAGCTGTAGTCGTATCTCCCTGATAATACACAATTGCCACTACAGGAATAAAGCCTATCGCTGTTCCCACAAAAGGAATTAAAGAGCCAACTGTAGTAACCGCAAACCAAAAGAAAGGATCTTGCACATCAAAAATTAAAAATCCAACTAATGCCACAACTCCTTGGCAAAAAGCTACCATAGGAATTGCAATTGCATTCGATTTTGTCATTTCTACAATTTCATGGCTCACACGATTAAAATTCTTATTATTCATAGGAATATAATCTCTAACAGATTTCTTTATTACATCATAGTTTATGAGCATATAATATAGTATAAAGAAAAATAAACCGGCTATTACCGTTAAATCTAACGTATTATTAGTAGCTCCCTGAACAAATTTTGTAATAAATTCACTTGGATTAAATTCTTTTATTCTACTTGTAATATCAACCCCAATACTAGTCTCTAAACTATTAAGACTAGATTGTAACATTAATTTGTACTTACTAAAATTTGTAATTACATCTTTCACTCTATTAGTTAGCAAAAGTATAATTCCCGCAATAGGAAGAAGTACCACTACAATGGTAAATATAATCAAAACAGTAGCTGAAATCCATCGTTTCCAACCTGCTTTAGTCAACTTATCCATCCACCCCTTAGTAAGGACAAACATGATAATAGCACCAAAAACACCGGATAAAAAAGGTGCTAATTCCCTTAATACAAAGTACCCTAAGGAAAAAATACAACCTAATATAAATAGTTGTCTTGTTAATGAATGAGATATTGGATGTCTTTTTAGCATATTTTATTGACAATTTTGTATTGAAAGGGCAAATATAATTTTAATTTATGACAAAATGTCGTAATGAATAAATATTTTATAGTACAAATCTATCCTTTTTTTGATTGGTACAGCTTTTGTCTTATACAGAGCAAATAAAATTGATTTAAAATAATTTAGATATGAGTAAAATAATAGGTATAGACTTAGGTACTACCAATTCGTGTGTAGCCGTAATGGAAGGTAACGACCCCACTGTAATCCCAAATGCAGAGGGTAAAAGAACAACACCATCGGTAGTAGCTTTCACAGAAAACGGAGAAAGAAAAGTGGGAGACCCTGCAAAAAGACAGGCAGTAACGAATCCACACAATACTATATTCTCTATCAAGAGATTTATTGGGGATAAATATTCTGATATAGTAAAAGAAGTAAATAGAGTTCCTTATAAAGTAGTAAAAGGAGATAACGATACGCCAAAAGTAGAAATCAACGGAAGAGATTATACAGCTCAAGAGATTTCTGCAATGATTCTTCAAAAAATGAAGAAAACGGCAGAAGATTATTTAGGGCAAGAAGTAACTCGTGCGGTAATTACCGTTCCTGCTTACTTTAATGATGAGCAAAGACAAGCGACTAAAGATGCGGGAGAAATTGCCGGATTAAAAGTAGAAAGAATCATTAACGAGCCTACAGCAGCAGCTTTAGCTTACGGATTAGATAAAAAACATACTGATCAAAAAGTAGCGGTGTATGACTTAGGTGGAGGTACTTTTGATATTTCTATTCTTGAGTTAGGTGACGGAGTATTTGAAGTATTATCAACTAACGGAGATACGCACTTAGGAGGTGATGACTTTGATGATGCAATTATTGATTGGTTGGTAGATGAGTTTAAAAAAGACGAAGATTTTGATTTAAGACAAGATCCAATGGCGCTTCAAAGATTGAAAGAAGCGGCAGAAAAAGCTAAAATTGAATTGTCCTCTTCTTCTCAAACAGAAATCAATTTACCTTATATTACAGCAACAGCTTCAGGACCAAAACACTTGGTAAAAACTTTATCAAGAGCTAAGTTCGAGGATATGACTGCCGATTTGGTAAAACGTTCTATGGATCCATGTAAAAAAGCATTGGAAGATGCAGGTCTTTCAGCTTCAGATATCAACGAAGTGATTTTAGTAGGAGGTTCTACTCGTATTCCTAAAATCCAAGAAGAAGTAGAGAAATTCTTTGGTAAAAAACCGTCAAAAGGGGTAAACCCTGACGAAGTGGTAGCCATCGGTGCTGCAATCCAAGGAGGTGTATTAACAGGTGATGTGAAAGATGTATTGTTATTAGACGTTACCCCACTTTCATTAGGAATTGAAACTATGGGAGGTGTTTTCACTAAATTAATTGAAGCAAACACAACGATCCCGACTAAAAAGTCTGAAACGTTCTCTACTGCGGTAGATAATCAACCGGCAGTAACGATTAGAGTAGGACAAGGTGAACGTGCATTGTTTGCGGATAACAAAGAAATCGGAAGATTTGATTTAGTAGATATTCCACCGGCACCAAGAGGAGTTCCTCAAATTGAAGTAACTTTTGACATTGATGCCAACGGAATTATGCAAGTATCGGCTAAAGACAAAGGAACAGGAAAAGAGCAATCTATTAAGATTGAATCTTCTTCAGGGTTGTCAGAAGCAGATATCGAAAAAATGAAGAAGGAAGCTGAGGAAAACGCTGCTAAAGATAAAGAAGCAAAAGAGAAAATCGATAAATTGAACTCTGCTGACCAAATGATTTTCCAAACCGAAAAACAATTAAAAGAATACGGTGATAAAATCGGTGCAGAGAAAAAACAACCTATCGAAGATGCTTTAGCTGAGTTGAAAAAAGCACACGAAGCACAAGATATTGCTCAAATTGATACCGCTTTAGAAAAACTAAACGGAGCATGGAGTGCCGCTTCAGAAGAGCTTTACAGTGCAATGAATGCTCAACAAGGTCAAGCACAAGCAAACCCTACAGCAGATACCGGAAACGAAGATAACAAAGGTGACGATGTAGAAGATGTAGACTTTGAAGAGGTGAAATAATTTAGAAGCTAAATAGTAAATAAACCCCGCAGTGAAAACTGCGGGGTTTATTTTTGAAAATAAATTAAAGCATGCTTAAAAACTCACTCTCTTATTTACAACAAAATAATGAGTATTTACACTGAATGATAGGGAAGTTTTATTATCTTTGACACGAAAAGTAAAATATAGGTTAGGAATGAACCGAATTAAGGAAGTTTTAAAGGAGAAAGGAATATCACAAGCATGGCTCGCTAAGCAAGTGGGGAAAAGCTATAATTCCATTAATGAATACGCCCGTAATGTAAGACAACCGAGTTTGGAAGACCTATACAAAATAGCAGAAATCCTACAAGTAAATGTAAAAGATTTATTGGTAGATAACGACAATATAAAAGGGTAAACAAAATGAGCAAAGAAAAAAGAATAACCGACGAAATAACTCCTCCGAATAAAGATTTAGAAATTCTTAAAAATAATTTCCCTCATTGCTTTGATAAAAATGGAGCGTTTGATTTTGATAAATTTAAAACTCAACTTTCTGAAAATGAAATTAATTTCTCTAAAGAAAGTTACGGTATGGATTGGCTTGGAAAGTCTTATGCTCGTTTGTTGGCTACTGATGAGGCAACTACCTTATTGAAAGAAGACGAAAGCTTTAACCAAAAAGGAGAAAACATAAATTCCGGAAACTTACTCATAAAAGGGGACAATTTAGAAGTACTAAAGCACTTGAGCAATGCCTACTATGAGAAAATTAAAATGATATACATAGACCCACCTTATAATACCGGTACAGATGGTTTTGTATATGAAGATGACCGAAAGTTCACTAAAGAGGAACTACAAGAATTAGCCGGAGTTAGTGAGGAAAAAGCGAAACGAATTTTAGCCTTTACCCAAAGTAAAAGTAACAGCCATTCTGCTTGGCTTACTTTTATGTATCCTCGTTTATATATTGCAAAACAATTATTAAAAGATGACGGTGTTATTTTTATTTCGATAGATGATAATGAAGTCGCTCAACTTAGAATTTTAATGGATGAAATTTTTGGGGAAGAGAATTTTGTCAGTGAATTTATTTGGGAGAAAAAAAAGAAGCCATCCTTTTTACATAATAATGTTGGCAAACTATCTGAATATATAATGTGCTATGTAAATAATTCAAATAAAACTTTTCCCTTTTCAATAGAAAAAACTACAAAAGGTAAAAAGTATCCTTTTAATAATGCAGGTAATTCTTTAGAGGAGCTAACTTTTCCACCTCAAACTGTTGAATTTTCAATAGAAGATTGTTCTATTAAACCACAAGATATGTCTGAAGGTAAAATTATTACAGAGTTACTTGATGAACTTACTATTAAAGATGGTTTAAATGTAAATGAATTTAGACTTAAAGGAGAATGGAGGTATTCACAAACAACTTTAAATGAAATAATCAATAACAAAGAAAAGATTTCAATTAGTAAAATACCATTTAGACCAAACCACATAAAAGTTGGAGGTGAAATAAAAAAGATGAAAAATTCTTTTTCACCAACTCATTATAAAATGGAAACAAATGAAGATGCAACTATGCAAATTGAATCGCTTTTTGGAATTAATCTTTTTAGCAACCCAAAACCTACGAAATTAATTAAAACAATTATTAAAGCAATATCCTATAATGATCCAAAGTCCATCATCCTCGACTTCTTTGCGGGTTCCGGTACAACAGGAGATGCCATAATGCAACTCAATGCAGAAGACGAAGGAAATAGAAAGTATATTTTAGTACAGTTACCCGAAAAAATCGACCCGAAGAAAAATAAAACGGCTTATGATTTTGTAAAGAATGAATTAAAAGTTGAAGAACCTACTATTTTTGAAATAACCAAAGAACGCCTTATAAGAGCCTCAAAGAAAATTCAAGAAGAAAATAAAGAAAGTAAAGAGCCAAAGGATTTATCAAATCAAGATTTTGGATTTAAAATATTTGAAACGACTCCTATTTGGGAAGATTATAATTTTGAAGCAGAGGAATTAGGAGAACAAACCAAACTATTTGATGAAAGTAAACTTACAGAGGAAGATATAAAAACACTGCTTATTACTTGGAAAACATACGATGGGATTCCACTTACACAAAGTTTAGAAACTATTAATTTAGACGGATATACCACCTATTACAATAACGGAAAACTATACTTAATGGATAAAGGATTTAAAACCAAAAATTTAACCACATTATTAGAAAAGATAGATAGTGATTCTCATTTTAATCCGACTTCTATTATAGCATTTGGTTATCATTTCGAGAGTAAAAACCTGAGAGAAATTAGTGAAAACATAAAGTCTTATGCCAATAAGAAAAGTATTGATATTGACTTTATAACAAGGTATTAGTATGAAGAGAGGATTTAATTTTGAAAAGAACCTGCAACATCAAGTTCAGGCGGTAAATAGTACGATTTCTGTTTTTGATGGATTAGAAATTATAAAACCTGAGGGAGTTGATAAACCATTTATCAATCCTGTATTAGATATATATAGTGCCGGCGAAACATGGTATTCTAAAAATATCATCAACATTCAATCAAAAAATAAAATTGAGTTAAAAACGAATCCTGACAGCAATATTATAGATATTATGATGGAAACAGGTACAGGGAAAACCTATACCTATACGAAGACCATTTTTGAACTCAATAAGAAATACGATATTTTTAAATTTATTGTTGTTGTTCCAACGCTTTCTATTAAAGCGGGGACAATAGATTTCTTAAAAAGTGAAAGTTCCAGAGAGCATTTTAAAGAACAATATGGAAAAACGATTCAGTTACATATTGTAGAGAGTAAAAAAGGAAATAAAAATAAAAAGTCATATATGCCTCCTGCGGTAAATAGTTTTGTAAATGCAGGAGTTTATGAAAAGAACACGATTCAAGTAATGGTTATCAACGCCGGAATGATTAACTCAAAAACAATGCAGGAGAGTTTTGACAGAGGTATTTTTGATAAGCATAGCATTCCCCTTGAAGCTATTTCAGCAGTTAAGCCCTTTCTGATTATAGATGAGCCTCATAAGTTTTCAACAGGAAACAAAACTTGGCAAAATATCAAAAAAATGAAACCGCAATTTATTTTGCGTTATGGTGCTACTTTTGAAGAATATGAGAATTTAGTTTATACATTAACGGCGGTAGATTCGTTTAATCGCAATTTAGTAAAAGGAGTTATAGGACATATTACGGAATTTGAGAACGGAAAAAATGCGATTGTAAAACTCAATAATACAGATGGAAAAGAAGCTACTTTTGAATTATTGGAAAATGGTAAAAAACAAACGGTTAAGTTATCTAAAAAAGAAAGTTTGCAAAGAGTCCACTCGGCAATGGAGGGGTTATATATAGAAAATTTGAATAAAAGTAAAGTCGTTTTATCCAATGGGATAGAACTATCTAAAGGAGATAAACTCAATCCGTTTTCTTATGTAGAAAAGCTACAAGAAATAATGATTAAAAAGGCTATAAAAAGTCATTTTGAAATAGAAAAAGAGTTATTAACCAGAGAAGTAAGAATAAAACCCATCACCCTGTTTTTTATAGACAATATTGAAGAATATCGAAACGAGAATGGTTATCTAAAAACAACAGTAGAAAGTTTAATTAAGACTGAAGTAGAAAATTTACTCAAAACAGAAAAAAACGAATTCTATAAAGCATATCTTGAAAAGACTTTACAAGATTTAAATCTAACTCATGCAGGTTATTTCTCAAAAGATAATTCCGATAAAGATGAGTTAATAGAAAAAGAAATCAATGAGATATTACATGATAAGCAAGCAATGCTTGATTTAGATAATCCTCGCCGATTTATTTTTTCAAAATGGACATTACGAGAAGGTTGGGATAATCCAAATGTTTTTCAAATATGTAAATTGAGAAGTAGTGGTAGCGATATTTCTAAATTACAAGAAGTAGGTAGAGGTTTAAGGTTACCGGTGAATGAGTATGGTAATCGAGTAAAAGACGAACAATTTTTTCTAAACTATTTTGTAGATTTTACAGAAAGTGATTTTGTAGATAAATTAGTCAATGAAATTAATGAAAAATCAGGAGCTATTTCAATAGAAGTGATTCCTGAAAAGTTAAATGAAAGAATGATTAGTAAAATATGTGAACTCTACGAAACTACAGAAGAAGAATTATTGGATATTTTAGATGAAAATAATATAATTACGAGAACAAATAAGTTTAAAGAAGGAGGTTTTGATTTCATCAAAAAGAATTATCCTAATATATTTGAAGGAGTAGGTTCTAATAAGGTTAGAAAATCTACGGATAAGAAAAAACAGGTAAGTATAAGAACCGAAAAGTATAGCGAACTGAAAGAATTGTGGGAAAAACTTAACGAAAAGGTAATTTTAGAATATAAATTTGATAAGGAAGATGAATTTAAAAATCTATTTATTAGTTTTTTAAACAATAAAAAGGGTAACTTTTCTATTGAGGGAATAAAAGAACGAACTGCACAAATTGAAATAAAAGATAAAGTTGCAAATGTAAGAGAAGAACAAGCTATATATGGAAATGAATTAACCCCTATCTCGACTATGAAATATAGTTATTTCTTAAGAGAGTTAGCTCGTGTGTTAAATATTAATATAAAAACATTACATAGCTCATTTATTCAAGCTAATGTAGATATAAATCCATTCTTAAATAATACAACAATCCGTATCATTAAAAAAGATTTTGAAAATTACTTGATGTATAAAGCTTTTGATAAATTCAGTATTGAATATCAAAAGGTAAGTAATCAGATTCACCCAACAAAATTAACGGATGAAAAAGGAAATGTATTAAAAGATATATCTTCTTCTGATGTTGGTGTGCTTTATTCTGAGAGTAAAGTTGCCGACAGTTATTTATTAGATGAGATGTTTTACGATTCAGAATTGGAAAAAGAAAATATAGAGAAAAATTTAAAAGAAGTAGTTGTTTTCACTAAAATCCCTAAGAATTCAATTAAAATTCCGGTTGCAGGAGGGAAAAGTTACTCACCCGATTTTGCATATGTTTTAGATTATGAAGACCGTTCAAAAAAACTCTATTTTATTGTAGAAACCAAAAATACAGATCAAGAAAGCCTAAGAAGTGAAGAACAACAAAAAATAAAACATGCTGAACAATTTTTCGGAAACGCTGTAAAGATTAGATTTAAAAAACAATTTAGTAATCAAAAAATAGAAAATTTAATTAAAGATATAATTTCTGAGGAGCAACCCAAATAAGATAAATATATTTAAGAAAAGTATTATATCTGTACCTTATTTGTACCATAACAAAATACTGATTTTTAGTAGTTATTTATAATCTGAAAACAAAAAGTACAAAAATTTAATTCAAAATGTACATTTGAGAGTATCTATTCCTGAAATAGCGTTACAGATCTTGAGATATAAAATTAAATATATCCGAAAACCTCTAATGGTTTTTTAGGACAAGACAATCAGACTTTTTGGGAATGTCGAATTCAGATATTTTAAAATCAATTATACTCATTTTCTTTTAAATTTCTTCCAAACATTCAAGAATAATTTTACAACCTTTTTCTATTTCCTCTTTGGTAATTGTGAGAGGTGGAGTAATTCTCAAAAATTGAGTTTCGTATAACAGCCAAAATAGAATTAAACCTTTTTCCATTGCTTTTTTTGCAAGTTTCTGAACTTGTTGTTCATTTTCTAACTCAAGAGCCAGCATTAAACCTTTACCCGGAAATGATTTAATTTTAGGGTGAACGAGTAATTTTCTAAACAAAGCCTCTTTCTCAGGAATTTGAGCAATTAAATCGGACTCGTGTAATTCCTTCATTGTGGCAAGAGCCGCAGTGGCAATTACAGGATTTCCGCCAAAAGTTGTGATATGTCCTAATTTTGGATTGGCTTGTAAAGTTTTCATGTGTTCTGCACTTGCCATAAAAGCTCCGATAGGTAAGCCACTTGCCATACCTTTTCCCATAACCAAAATATCAGGAACAAGGTCGAAATGCTCAAAGGCAAACCATTTTCCGGTACGCCCGAAACCGGGTTGAATTTCATCTAAAATCAATAAAGCACCCACTTCTTCGCAACGCTCTTTTATTCTTTTTAGCCACCCGTTTTTAGGTTGAATAAATCCTGCTGCACCTTGTATAGTTTCTAAAATCACCCCGGCGGTTTTAGCTGTAATACGTTTTATATCTTCTTCATTATTAAATTGAATAAACTGAACATCAGGTAATAGAGGTCTAAAAGCTCGTTTAAAATCTTCGTTTCCGCTGACGCTTAATGCTCCGTGTGTGTTACCATGATAAGCCATTCTTGCAGAAATAATCTCTTGTCTTCCCGTAACTCTTTTCGCTAATTTTAGAGAGGCATCAATAGCTTCCGCACCCGAATTTACCAAATACGTAACTTCTAAAGGAGAGGGAACAGTTTGTGCTAAAAGTTTACATAATTCAATGGGTTTTTCTTGGGCATATTCCCCGTAAACCATTACGTGTAAATGCTTGTTTACTTGCTCTATAATGGCATTGTTTACTCTTGGGTGGCAATGTCCTAAAGTATTGGCAGAAACTCCCGCCTCGAAGTCTAAATAAGCCTTTCCGTCCTTTCCGTAAATATAATTTCCTTTTGCATGAGAAACCTCAAACCCTGAGGCAAATGCAGTAGTTTGTGCTTGATATTTAAAAAAATCTTCTCTCATTTTATCTGCTTAAAAAAAGAATAACAGCACCAATTAATCCATAACTTCCAAAAGTTAAAGCGTCACTTCTGCCTCTGGAAAAAACACGATTTTTAACTTCGCTGATTTGATTTTGATTTAATTTTATTTCCTTACGTTTATTTCCGTTTATGTGAGCAATTAGAGAATCTTGCTCCCATTTTACCGCTTTTATTTTAAATGTTTTCCCGTCGCTGTTAATTTCATAACGATTGTCGGGTTGTATCATTTCTTTTATTCCCAAATTTTCTTCTCCCTTTTTAACTTCGGGAGCTCTGTAAACGTAACAACTCGTGAATAGTATGAAAATACTTAGAAATAATAATTTTTTCATGTTTTATAGATTCAATAATTGAATAATTTTTTCTGCTGCTTTTTTGCGAGAATATTTTTCAATGCTATCCTCGTTTATAGGCAAATCTAAGTTATTTTTAGTAAAAATCTTATATAAATTGTCAATATAAATTTCGATTTCTTTGGTATTGTTGCTCTCAATCAATTTGCCTGATTGTGTTTTATTAATGATTTTATTTATATCGCTGTCTTTTTTGCCAATACACAAAATTTGTCGTTTTGCAGCGAGATATTCAAAGAATTTACCCGGAATAATTCCTTTTTGGTTTGCTGTATCATTGATTAATAAAAGTAAAACCGAACTATTTAAAAGTTCCTGAATTGCCATTTTATGCTCCATATACGGAATAAATTTCACTTGACTTTTTAAATATTCCAAATCATTAATTTCGTCTTTTACTTCTTTAGCAATATTCCCGATTAATTTTACTTCAAAAATATTTTTAAATTGATTATTCTTACATTTTTCATTTAAACTTTGCCAAAAAAAAGACGGATTCCTATCCGAATTTAAAGAACCTACATAAGTGATTGTTAGTTTCTTATTCCCTGAATTTTTTGTAATAGATTTAAAATCATCATCATCAAAACCATTGTAAACCACTTCAATATTTCTTCCTGATTTTTCCTCAAAATCTTTTGCCCAAGAAGGTGAAACCGTAGTTACGATATCCGCTTTTTTCAGAACATTTTTTTCTAAACGTAAATGTTTCTTCAGAGCAAAAGAACTAAGCGGAAGTTGAGGAAAATAGTCAATATCTGTCCAAGGGTCTCGGAAATCCGCCAACCATTTTAGATGAGGGAAACTTTCTTTAAGTCCCAAAGCAATTAAATGACAGCTGTGAGGTGGACCTGTACTTATAATCGCATCAAATTCATTTAAGTTTAATTGATTTTTAATTGATTTAATCGAAGGTGAAATCCAAAACATTCTAGCGTCTGGAATAAAGAAATTAGCCCGAATCCATAAAGAAATTTTAGACAAAAAAGACTGATTTTTCTTGGGTTCTATTTGTCCTTTTTGGTATTGATTATTTTTAGGATTAATTTTTTTAGCCAAAGCATAAGGCTCCCATATTTTTCCCTGAATATGATTAATCTTTAATGAAATATCATTTTTTAAAGATTCATCATAAATCGGGTAGGAGGCATTTTGCGGAGAAAAAACAGTCAGTTCACATTTTTCTGCAATAAACTTACTCATTTTTAACCAACGCTGAACGCCCGCACCACCCACAGGAGGCCAATAATAAGTAATTAATAAAACTTTTTTCATTGTTTATTACATTAAAAACAGAATCAAAATTAATTATTTTTTATCAACCTCAACCGAAAAAACTCTTCTAAAAAACAATAATTTCATTTAAAGCATAAAATCTTTATTTTTCAAATTTGACAAATAATGAAGGTTCAAAAAACTTCATCAATGTCCAGGAATTAGTTTTTGTCAAAATAATAGAAAAGTACTGAAATAAAGTGGCTCAACAATTGAAACTTTTGTTCTGTGTTCTGCTACTTTAACAAGTGTTTTATTTTTATAAACTTAACAATTTTTAAATGCAAAATTTACTCTTTTTTTTGATTTTTCTATATTTAAAACGAGTTTGATTTTTAATACAAAAAATAATTTATATATTTGCATTATCAAAAGAATGAAAAAAATAAATAACATATTACATCATCATTTTAACTTACTGTCCAAGTGAGGAAGAATGATTTTGTATGAATTAAAACAAAATTTTAAATCTCGCTTGAGTAATATCAGCGAGATTTTTTTATTCTTTTCTTTCTGATATTACTCGGCAAAAACAACAAAACAGGGTATGAAAAGATTAAAAATTGCAATCCAAAAAAAAGGTCGTTTGAGCGAAAAATCTCTCGAATTATTAAACGAATGTGGTGTTAAAATATCTAATACCGACCGAAAATTAAAAGCCGAAGCTCGTAATTTTCCCATAGAAATTCTATTTCTTCGAGATGATGATATTCCGCAATATGTAGAAAAAGGTGTCGCCGATATTGGTATTTTAGGCGAAAATGAAGTATTGGAAAAAGATAAAGACGTTTCCGTTGTAGAAAAACTTGGATTTGGCAGATGTCGCCTTTCCTTAGCAATTCCAAAAGACGAAGATTACACTGATGTTTCCTATTTTGAAGGTAAAAAAATCGCGACCAGTTATCCGAAAATACTTCAAAAATATTTCAAAGAAAAAAAGATAAATGTAGCTATTGAAGAAATTGGCGGAAGTGTAGAAATAGCTACGGGAATCGGATTAGCTGACGGGATTTTTGATATTGTAAGTACAGGCAGTACCTTAATAATGAATGGTTTAAAAGAGGTTGATGCCATAATGAAAAGTGAGGCAGTTCTTATTTCCAACAAATCGCTTGACAATGAAAAAACCGAATTATTAGAAAAATTATTGTTCCGTATTCGAGCGTATAAAAGAGGAGTTGGCAGTAAATATATCGTAATGAACGCACCGAATGAATCCATTCCAAAAATTTGTTCCATTTTGCCGGGAATGAAGTCGCCGAGTATTTTACCATTGGCGGAGGAAAATTGGAGCAGTATTCATTCTGTTGTAAAAGAAGATGAATTTTGGGACGTAATTGATGCCTTGAAAGACGTACAAGCACAAGGTATTTTGGTAATGAATATTGAAAAAATGATTTTGTAACCACCTCAAAAAACAAGAATATGAAACTTATAAAAAATCCACCTCGCAACAATTGGGAAAGCCTGACAACAAGACCGAAAGTCAATCAAAAAGAATTGACGGATTTGGTGGAGTCTATCTTTGAAGAAATCAAAGAAAACGGAGATAATGCGGTATTGAATTACGGAAGAAAATTTGATTTCCCCAATCAAAAATCATTATTTATTGAGGAAAATAAAGTGGCAAAAGCAATCGATTCCGTTCCCGAAGAATTGAAAAAAGCCATTCAATTAGCCAAAGAAAATATCGAAAAATTTCACCTTTCTCAACAGACACAAGTCAAAAAAATAGAAACTACACCGGGGGTAATTTGTTGGCGAGAAGCTCGTCCCATAGAGAAAGTCGGGATTTATATTCCTGGTGGAACAGCACCGCTTTTTTCTACTGTTTTAATGCTTGCTATTCCTGCTAAAATTGCGGGTTGCAAGGAAATTGTATTATGTACGCCACCTAATAAAAACGGAGAAATTCACCCTGCAATTTTATACACTGCGAAACTTACGGGCGTTACCAAAATTTACGCAGTCGGTGGAATCCAAGCGATTGGAGCAATGACGTTCGGAACAGAAAGTATTCCAAGAGTGAATAAAATTTTTGGCCCGGGAAATCAATATGTAACTTCAGCCAAACAAATGGCTCAATTTTACGGAACAGCAATTGATATGCCCGCCGGTCCGAGTGAACTTTTAATCATTGCCGATGCAACTTCTAATCCGGCTTTTGTAGCGTCCGATTTGCTTTCTCAAGCAGAACACGGAGTGGATAGTCAAGTAGTGTTACTTTCTACAAATGAGAATGTTATAAAATCCGTTCAGAAAGAAATTGAATTACAATTAGCGAAATTACCTCGAAAAGAAATCGCTAAAAAAGCATTGGAAAACAGTCAAATTATTTATTTTGAAAATATAAAAGATTGTGTTGATTTCAGTAATTTATACGCCCCCGAACACTTGATTTTGGCAGTGGAAAATTTCATTTCCGTAAGTGAAAAAATCATCAATGCGGGATCTGTTTTCTTAGGAAATTACAGTTGCGAAAGTGCGGGCGATTATGCAAGCGGAACAAATCACACCTTGCCGACAAGTGCCTATGCCAGAGCATACAGCGGAGTTTCTTTGGATAGTTTCATCAAGAAAATTACGTTTCAAGAACTTACGGAACAAGGTATTCAAAATATCGGGAAAGCCATTGAAATTATGGCAGAAACCGAAGATTTATTTGCTCATAGAAATGCGGTAAGTATTCGTTTACAAGATATTAACACTAAAAACTCAGCCTTATGAAAAAGTTTGATTTAACTTCATTGGTACGCAAAAATATTTTGGCACTTGAGCCGTATTCTTGTGCCAGAGATGAATTCAAAGGTGATAAAGGAATTTTCCTTGATGCCAACGAAAACCCGTACGGAACGCTCAATCGTTATCCCGATACACAACAAAAAGCCTTAAAATCAGAGCTTTCCAAAATAAAACAAATTCCGAGTGAACAGATTTTTATAGGCAATGGAAGTGATGAAGTTATTGATTTGATTTTCAGAGTGTTTACTACACCTCAAAAAGATAAAATCATAATTTGTCCGCCTACTTACGGAATGTACGAAGTTTCGGCAAATATCAATGATGTGGAAATCGAAAAAGTCCCGTTACTTTCTAAATTTCAATTAGATATTGAAAATATTTTGCGAAAAATAAATGAAACAGAAATCAAACTTATTTTTATTTGTTCCCCTAATAATCCTACGGGAAACAGCTTGAAATCCATTGATATTTTGTTGCAGAATTTTAACGGGATTGTTGTTTTGGACGAGGCTTATATTGATTTTTGTGCGGATAAATCATACTTGAAAAATCTCAATCAATATCCAAATTTAATCATAACGCAAACCTTTAGCAAGGCGTGGGCTTTGGCGGGAGCTCGCGTGGGAATTGCTTATGCAAGCACCGAAATTATTGGGCTTATGAACAAAGTGAAACCGCCTTACAATGTGAGTACACTCAACCAAAAAGAGGCTTTGAAAGCTCTTTTAGACAAGGAAACCACTCAAAAAAGAATTGAGGAAATCATAAATGAAAGAGCATTTTTAATCAAAGAATTTGATAAATTAGCGATTGTGAAAAAGATTTATCCGTCCGATGCGAATTTCTTGCTGATAGAAGTCTCTGATGCAAATTATGTTTATAATCAATTGATTAACAAAGAAATCATCATAAGAAATCGAAATTCACAAGTGAAAAATTGCGTTCGGGTAACCATAGGAACGCCCGATGAAAATCAATCACTTTTGGCAGAAATGAAACGCCTAAATACGGAACTAAAAAACAATTAAAATGAAAAAAGTACTTTTTATAGACCGCGACGGAACGCTTATTTTAGAGCCTGAAGATGAGCAAATTGACAGCTTTGAAAAATTGGAATTTTATCCAAAAGTTTTTCAATATTTATCGCGAATTGCCAATGAATTGGAATACGAATTGGTTATGGTAAGCAATCAGGACGGTTTGGGAACGGATTCTTTTCCCGAAGATACTTTTTATCCCGTTCAGAATTTTATCATAAAAGCATTTGAAAATGAAGGAGTTAAATTCAAAGAAATTCTTATTGACCGCTCTTTTCCACACGAAAATTCCCCTTTCAGAAAACCGGGAACAGCATTGCTAACTCATTATATAAAAGGAAATTATGATTTAGCCAATTCATTTGTAATCGGCGATAGAAAAACGGACGTAATGCTTGCCGAAAATTTAGGCTGTCAGTCAATTTATTTGAGCAAAAACAATGATGCCGATGCCACACTTTGCACTTTGGAATGGGGCGAAATTTATCAATTCTTAAAATCGAAACCTCGAAAAGGAAAAGTCCACCGAAAAACTGCGGAAACCGATATTTTGGTAGAAGTCAATTTAGACGGAACGGGAAAAAGTGAAATTCAAACAGGCATAGGCTTTTTCGACCATATGTTAGAACAAATTTCACGACACGGAAACCTTGATTTAACTGTGAAAGTAAAAGGCGATTTACACATCGACGAACATCATACCATTGAGGACGTGGCAATTACGTTAGGCGATGCCTTCGTTCAGGCTTTGGGAAGGAAAAAAGGCATTGAGCGTTACGGATTTACGTTACCTATGGACGATTGTTTGGCACAAGTCGCTATTGATTTTGGAGGGCGTCCGTGGCTTGTTTGGGAGGTCAATTTTGAACGTGAAAAAATCGGTGATTTTCCAACAGAAATGTTTGTTCATTTCTTTAAATCATTTAGTGATAATGCCAAATGCAACCTAAATATTAAGGCGGAAGGCAATAACGAACATCACAAAATTGAAGGAATTTTTAAAGCCTTTGCCAAAGCCATAAAAATGGCAGTGAAACGAGGAGAAAATTCAAAAATACCAAGCACAAAAGGTGTAATTTAGATATAAATGATAGCAATTGTAAAATATAACGCAGGAAACACAACTTCGGTAAAAAATGCAGTGGAAAGGCTCGGCTACGAATGTAAAATCACTGATAATAAAGAAGAATTACAAAGTGCCGAAAAAGTAATTTTCCCCGGTGTGGGTGAGGCTCGTTCCGCAATGGAGTATCTCAAAAAAAGAGAATTAGACAAGGTTATAAAATCCTTAAAACAACCTGTTTTGGGAATTTGTTTGGGATTACAATTGATGTGCGATTTTTCCGAAGAAAACAATACGGAATGCTTAGGAATTTTCAATGTAAAAGTGAAGAAATTTCCGCCGAAAGATATTGTACCGCATATGGGTTGGAATAATTTATTGGATATCAAAAGTGAGCTTTTTGAAAATATCAATAAAAATGACGATATTTATTTTGTTCATAGTTATTACGCTGAACTTTCCGATCAAACCATTGCTACTTGCGATTATATTTTGCCTTTTAGTGCGTCTATGCGTAACGGTAATTTTTTCGCGACGCAATTCCACCCCGAAAAGTCAGGAAGTGTGGGAGAAAAAATATTAAAAAACTTTTTAAAACTCTAATTATGAGAATTATACCGGCTATTGATATAATTAACGGAAAATGTGTACGTCTTACCAAAGGCGATTATTCCACACAAAAAACATATCACGAAAATCCGTTGGAAATGGCTAAAATGTTTGAAGATAACGGCATTCAGTTTTTACATTTGGTCGATTTGGACGGAGCGAAATCACAACATATTATCAACCATAAAGTTTTAAATGAAATCACTGTAAAAACTTCTTTGAAAGTGGATTTCGGCGGTGGAATAAAATCCGATGAAGATGCTCGAATTGCTTTTGAAAGCGGGGCATCACAGATTACGGGTGGAAGTATTGCAGTAGAAAATCCTGAATTATTTTTGCATTGGCTTGCCACATACGGAACGGATAAAATCATTTTGGGAGCGGACAGTAATCAACGGAAAATCGCAACGCGAGGTTGGTTGGAACAATCGGAATTGGATATTGTGGATTTCATTTTAGAATATGAAAAAAAAGGCATTAAAAATGTGATTTGTACCGATATTTCCAAAGACGGAATGTTGCAAGGCGTTTCGGAAGAACTTTACAAGGAAATCCTGCAAAAATCAAAAGTGAATTTAATTGCCAGTGGCGGTGTTTCTTCTATTGAAGATTTGGAAATATCTAAAGAAATTGGTTGTGAGGGAGTTATCATCGGAAAAGCTATTTATGAAGGAAAAATTTCGATGAAAGAATTACAAAATTTCATAGCTTAAAATCGAGAAATATGCTAAAGAAAAGAATTATTCCTTGCTTGGATATTAAGGACGGACGAACGGTAAAAGGCGTAAATTTCGTTGGATTAAAAGATGCGGGAGATGCGGTGGAATTGGCGAAAAAATATGTACAAGAAGGTGCGGACGAACTTGTTTTTTTGGATATAACCGCCACAGTAGAAAAGCGAAAAACACTAACAAAATTAGTGGAAAAAATTGCCAAAGAAATCAATATTCCGTTCACGGTGGGCGGTGGAATTAACTCTTTGGAAGATGCCAAAGCCATAATAAAATCGGGGGCAGACAAAGTGAGTATCAACTCATCAGCAGTGAAAAATCCGAAACTTATCAGTGAAATTGCCGAGCAATTCGGAAATCAATGCGTTGTGCTTGCCATTGATTCCAAACTGGAAAATAATGAGTGGACTGTTTATGTTCACGGAGGACGAACTGCGACTTCTCTTCGTACAATTGAATGGGCGAAAGAAGGAGAAAAACTCGGTGCGGGCGAGATTTTACTGACTTCTATGAACAATGACGGAACGGGAAATGGTTTCGCTCTTGATATTTTGGAAGAAGTTAGTAATATCGTGAATATTCCCGTAATTGCTTCAGGCGGAGCGGGAAATATGCAACATTTCGCCGATGTATTTTTGCAAACAAAAGCAAATGCGGCATTGGCTGCCGGGACATTTCACTTTGGAAAAATTAAAATTCCTGAATTAAAAACTTATTTAAAAAATCAAAATATACCAATACGATGAATATCAATTTTTCAAAATCCGGCGACGGCTTAGTTCCGGTAATCATTCAAAATACAAAGAATTTACACGTTTTGATGCTGGGCTATATGAACAAAGAGGCTTTGCAAAAAACGATTGATGAGAAAAAAGTAACTTTTTTCAGCCGAAGTAAAAATCGATTATGGACAAAAGGCGAAACGTCAGGAAATTTTTTGTGGGTAGATGAAATTTCTCACGATTGTGACAATGATGCGATTCTTATTAAAGCCAATCCGGAAGGTCCAACGTGCCACACAGGAAGTAATTCTTGTTTTAAAGAAGATTCTTCAAAAGGTTTTCTATATGAATTGGAAAACGTTATAGAACAACGAATTACAGATAAATCCGAAGGCTCATATACGAGTAAACTTTTCCAAAGAGGTGTGAATAAAGTAGCTCAAAAAGTAGGCGAAGAAGCTGTGGAATTAGTGATAGAAGCCAAAGATAACAATGTTGATTTATTCAAAAATGAAGCTGCCGATTTATTGTATCATTTTTTGATTTTGCTAAAAACAAAAGATTTGAAATTGGAAGATATTGAGGAAGTTTTGAGAGGAAGGCATTGAAGGTATATCATTTAATTTGAGAGCAATCAACTAAAAATTAGTTGATTGCTTTTTTATTTGATAAAGTATAAAAAAACCAACAGCTGAAAGGATTAACCAAAAACTATCTATCATAAAAATACTGTATTGACTTTGAATAGTATTCCATATCCAGTTTTGAGTTAAAATTCCATTTATAATAGGAATACATATTCCTAAGACACTTCCCCACAATAAACTTTTCTTAAATACATAGGTATTATTTCTCTTCTTGAAAAAGAAAAATGAAAGTAAAAACCACAAAATAAAAAAGAAAATATAATAAGCTGCTTGTTGATTCTTAATTGATTCCGATAAAAAACGTGAAAATATAAAAGACAAAGCAATTACAGGATAAAGACTCAAACAAATAGCCATATATAGCCGACAAACTTTAGCTTGGTATTTTTGTTGTTTTTCGGTGTATTGCTTCGTTTTTCTAGCTGTTAACCAAATCATTACTCCCGAAAGAATAACAACACATGTAATAAAAGAGAGTAGGGCATATAATAACTTTAGCCCAAAACCTCCATAGTCAGCAAAATGCAAACGGTTCACTATTTTTTGGAATCCATAAATATAGCTTGCTTTTTCATTCGGCTTAATTTCTTTTAAATCATTTAAATTATAAGCACTTGCAGTACGTTTTGCTATATTGAAAAAGTTATTTTGAGCCAGAGGCATTCCTGATATAGAATATTCCATATTGATTCCTTGGTAATTTTCAATTTCCAAATGGGTAGGTTCAACTTCTTCCCAGTTAGCAGTATATTTAGCAACAAATTTATTAAATGAAGTAGGTGTTTGGTCGGTTAGTTTTTCCCATTTTACTTGAGCTCTTTCCGGACGTAAATCTGCCATTAATTTATCTGTATCATTTTCATACAGAAAATACCCCGGAAGTAATACCAAAATACTTAAGCCAAAAAAAGCTCCTGTAACAGCGTACATTAATTGAAAAGGAAATCCAATAACGCCTAATAATGTATGGGTATCTGTCCATTTTATTTTTATTTTTCCTTTATTTCGGAATAGGAAAAAATTGGTAATAATTTTATCCCAATGTATAATTAATCCTGTTATTAATGCAAATAAAAAAAAGAAAGAGACAAAGCCGGAAATATACAATCCCGCTCCCGGAATTTGTCCTAAAAAGTGTAATCTAAATAAAAAATCACCTAAATTATAATTTTCATAGCGATTTTTTTTAGTGAAATTTTGAATATCTAAATAAAAAAGTTCAGATTTTAAATCTTCTTCGGAAACATTAGGTATATTAGACGGCTCAAGCCACACTTTTACTTGTCCTGTTTCTAATAAAGGAATAAAATAAATTTTTCTCCCCGTTAGATTATAATCTTCACCTAATTCATTTATGATTTTATCAAAATCTATTTGACTCAATTCTACTTTTGTAGTTCTTCCTTTCTCCCAAGTACTTATTTCATTTCTAAAAAGAGCAAAACTTCCTGCAAAAAAAATAATATATAGCACTACACTTATTACAATTCCGCTGATTGTATGTGTATGGAATAATATATTGTAAATTCTTTTATTCATATAGAGAAATAAAGTTTAAAAAGGGTTTTCTTGCATTCCTAAATAGAACAGGAACAATCCTATTACGATTAAAATTAAATATAATACCCAAGCATGCCATCCATTTTTAAATAAAAAAGGAACGATTAGTAAACCACACCATACCACAAAATGAGTTATAATAATAGTAACAAGCACTTCTTTATGAAAGGGAAGCCAAAGGGCAAAAACCATATGATAAATAGCTGACAATAAATACCCACCTAAAATACCTGCTGATATTTTTGCAAAACGTTGCCATGGATTTTTTGTAAGATATTTAGGATTAGCCGGCATAATAAAAATGAATTAAAGATTCGGTTATAATTAAAACTCCAAATAATATTAAAAGACTTTTCCATGAGAAAATTTTTAATGGATTTAAAATAATGACACAGCTGTATGCAGCTACTAAAGATAAAAACCATATTAAAAATCCTACTGTACTTACATTAAAATACCATAAACTTAACCATAAAGAAATTAGGCTAAATACAATAGCACTATATTTAGCCCAATTTTTATGATTTTGTATTTTAATTTCGATTGTACTTTTATTCAATTCTGCTCTTTTAGAAGTGTTTAATATTAGAATAACACTTAAAATTAATAAGAAAAGAATAAGGCTGTACATATTAAGAATTAAATTTTATCTTTTAATTCTTCTTCTAATTGAGCTACCCATTTTTGTAGACGATCATCAGTTAATTCAGGTTGATTATCATCGTCTAATGCTAATCCATAGAAATAATCATCGTTCATTTCTGCTTTAGATTCCTCATGGTCATAGCCTTCAGTTGGCCAATGCCCTACGATTTCCCCTCCGTTTTCTAAGATAACTTTGGCAAGAATTCCAATACCATCCACATAGTAGAAGTCATACCCATATTGATCTCCGGGGCCGTATAATGCTACTGTTTTTCCTGTAAAATCTATGGTTTTAAATTCATCAAAAAATGCTTCCCAATCGCTTTGTAATTCACCGTAATACCAAGTAGATAATCCGATAAAAATAATATCATAAGGTTCAAAATCAGCTGCTGAACAATCTGCAATTTTTTCTATATGTAAAGGAGTTAAAGTCCAAAGGTTTTCTAATTTCTCTGTTATTTCTTCTGTTACTCCTGAATCTGATCCGTAAAATACACCAATAGTCTTTTCCATGAAATTTATAAATATATTTATAAGCAAATATAAAAATATATTTCACTTTAAACTATTCTAAATAAATATTAATTAGAACTTTTACAGTTTTATAACAATTTTATTCGAATTTAAGAGAGAATACTACAGCTCTTGTTTTTAATGAACTCATTGAATTTGCCCAAACACTTGGGGAGTCATCTTTATCAGGAACTAATTCATCATTAAGAAAGAAAATACCTTTGATAGAAGGTGTCAATTTAAATCTACGGAAATAAATACTTATTCCTGCCTCAGCTTGCCAGTTAAAATTATTAGCTATCATTCTAAAAGTACCCCCGGAGTTGTCCTCTTCAGATTTTTCTTGGCTCTCTATGTTATAAGCATAACCAACACCTGCTTGTATATACGGACGCGTATTAAACCAACGATCTCCGTGTAATTGAATAAAGATAGGCACATCTACATAAGATGATTTTATTTTTCTTGTAGCATTTGCTTCGTTATCAGAAACTCTTGAATCATATTCAAGGTTTTCGAAATGTAAGATTCTTTCGGTTAATTGAATACCCGGCTGTAACCAAACATCAAAATAATCATTAATTCTTAATTTCCCCATTAATCCTGCAGTAAAACCTATTCTTGGCTCAGAAGTTACAAGAAACTTTCCTTTTTCATCTATTGCCGGAGCAAATTCTGTATTTCTTTTACCTTCTCCGTAATCATATTTAGGTTCTATTTTGAAATTAAATTGATTCAATCCTATGAAATATCCCCACGAAAGTCTTTTTTCGTCTTCTTGTATAAAGAGATCTTCTTTATCGTAGTTTACTTTCCACTGAGCGTTTACAGAAAGTAATGTGAATAATGATAAAATGCTTAATAATCTTTTCATAGTTAATCAACGAATTAAAGTATAATTTATTTTACACATTCGTAAATACTTGCAATACCAAAAGTAAGTTTTTGATATTTGGCTTGTTTAAAATCGAGTTTATTTAAAATAGAAACCATATCTTCTCCGTAAGGAAAAGCCTTTATAGATTCCGGCAGATAGGTATAAGCGCGTGCATCTTTAGAAAATAATTTACCCACAAAAGGTAAAATTTTAAATGAATAAAAATGATAAAGTTGCTTCATTGGGAAACCTTGAGGCTGAGAAAACTCTAAAATAACCACTTTACCACCTGGTTTTAAAACACGTTGAAATTCTAGTAACCCTTTTTCTAAATTTTCGAAATTACGAACACCAAATCCCGCAGTTACAATATCAAAAGTATTATCATCAAAAGGCATGTTTTCTGCATCGCCTTGAATCATTTCAATTCTATTGTCTAACTGATTCTTTTTTACTTTTATTTTCCCATGTTCTAACATCCCGGCAGATAAATCAAATCCCGTAATTTGTGTATTCGGTATTTTCTTGGCTAAAGCAATTGCTAAATCTCCTGTTCCGGTAGCAACATCTAAAATTTTAGTAGGATTTTCCGCTGAAATTATTTTCACTACTTTGTTTCGCCAAAGAACATCTATTCTTGCAGAAAGTAATCGATTTAGGAAATCGTACTTGGGAGAAACATTATCGAACATTTCTTTTACCTCTTCTTTTTTACCTTTATTGGAATTATAAGGTTTTATTTCTTTACTCATAAATTAAATTTGATTTATTCGAATTTCTCGAAATAATATTGTTTAAAATCGTCTTCTCTAAAAACTTTTTTTCTTAACGTATGGTTTTCAGATTTTTTAGTGACTTTAGGGAAATCTTCGTTTAGATTATAATAAAAATCTTCCACATAAAAAGAACTATCTACTTTTATATTTCCGTGATATTCTTTGCCTTTGTATTTAAGAATATTTCCTTCAAAAATAGAGTCTACATTTACTTTAGGACCATAAGGCAACCCAAAAATAAAATATTTTTCTTTATTAGGATTTATAATTCCTCGCACTTTATTCACTGTAAAAACTTGATGATCTATCAAAACACTATCTTTATCAGTAGAAGCAGACAATGTGTGATTCCCCGGTTTTAAATGTATAATTACTTGTTGATTAGGGGCTATTACATAGTTTTGATTATCTATTACTACATTTAACGTATTATTAGAAGGGTTATCTATAATATGATCACTCTTTTTTTGAATAAATGCGAAATAAATCCACATAGAAATAATCCCAATACCTAAAGCAATTAGAAATCCTATAATATTCGGGCTTAAAATATTTTTCTTTTCCATAGTTAATTCATACAAAAGTATAACTTTAAATCCAAAATCAGAAATAAACGAAATTTTTTAAATTTAATCAGTAGAATGGATTAAAATTTATATTTTAGCTAAGTTAAAGCTACATTCTAAATGAGTAAGTTAGATAATTTTGAAATAGAAGATATAGAAGACTGTTTAAATGAATTTGAAAAGTCGTTTAATATTACATTAACAAGTTGTGAATTGAATAAATTGCAGACTTTCGATGAGTTTTGTGATTTAGCTATTTCAAAAATTAATTTAGAAAATGTAGAATCTTGCACTACGCAACAAGCATTTTATAAGTTGAGAAAAGTAATGATTGAAGAGGTGATTGCCAGTAAAGAGGGTTTATTTCCGAATGCCCAATTAAAAGATTTATTTCCTCGAGAAAACAGACATGAAAATATAAGAAAGATTGAGAATAAATTAAATATAAAAATAGATATATTATCTGCTCCTCAATGGGTTGTAAATACACTAACCTATCTTCTCTTATTTTCATTTCTTTTATTAATAATAAGTTTCAAAATAGGTACTTTGGGACTTTCTTTTTCGTTTTTAGGACTGTATTTATGTAAGTATAGTAAGGAATTACAAGTGAAAACACTAAGAGATCTAATAGAGAAAATTACAACAGATAATTATTTGAAATTAAGAACACAAGCAAATACCATTAATAAATCTGAATTGAAAAATATAATGATTAATTGGTTTTCTGAAAATACCATGATTAAAAAAGAAAGATTGAAAACTGGAAGTTTTGTTTAATAAAACTTTGATATTATTAATAATAGCTTTGCTTTTACAAACTTATGAAAAAATTAACGCTCTAAACCTAATCTATTTCATTATAAATAGATTGTAAGTCGTTCAATAATTTAATATCTTGCAAAGTGAAAATTGGAAAATATATTCTTATGATAAACGAAATTAAAAATTGTATCTCGCCTAAGCTTTTAGCTTTGGCTACTTGTGTATGTATAGGGCATACAGGTATGGTAAACGCTCAAGAAATGGGAAGTGTCTCAAATGATTCTTTATCTAATGTCGGGGCTTATTTACACGGCAATCAACCGTCTAAAATACAACTTCCTACTG
The DNA here is from genome assembly GCA_019218445.1 of Weeksellaceae bacterium TAE3-ERU29. GTDB lineage: Bacteria > Bacteroidota > Bacteroidia > Flavobacteriales > Weeksellaceae > Ornithobacterium. The sequence goes on from JAHUUM010000019.1 coordinate 31,230, forward strand.
AAACTCTTAATGAGTATAACGATAGAATGCAATGGTGGAAAGATGATAAATACGGAATGTTTATCCACTTTGGACTGTATTCTTTATTGGGAGGAGAATATAAAGGAGAAGTAACGCCTAAAATTGCAGAATGGATTCAAAATACACTGAGAATTCCATTAAAGGACTACCAAAAATTAATGCAAGATTTTAACCCTAAAAATTTTGATGCCAAAGCGATTGTTAAGCTGGCTAAAGATGCGGGTATGAAATATTTGGTAATTACTTCTAAACACCACGACGGTTTTGCATTGTTTGATTCTAAGGTATCGGATTATAATATAATGAATACGCCTTATAATAAAGATATTATTCGTGAGTTAAATGATGAGTGTAAAAAACAAGGGATAAAATTCGGGTTGTATTATTCTCATATGATTGATTGGGAAAACCCGTATAATTATATTGGAGATTCCGACAGATTACGTGATCGTATGAACTTGGTAGATTTCAATCCTAAAAAAGAGGATAGAAAAAAATATCTCGAAGAAAAAGCATTCCCTCAATTAAGAGAAATCTTGACCAATTATGGGAAAATCGACCTTATTTGGTATGATATGGGAGAAGGTCTTACTAATGATGAAGTGCGTGAATTTGTAAAAATCACTCGTGAATTACAACCGGATATTATTATAAGTTCACGTATTGGAGATTTCCCTGAAGAAGAAGATTTACACCGAGATATGTTGTTTGATTATTACACTCCTTCCGATAACTATTACACCGGAAAATCTTTGAGAATGCCTTGGGAAATGGCAGGTACGCTCAATGGTTCTTGGGGATACAGAAAAGATGATCACGAATGGAGAAGTGCAGATTTTATTATTCAATCTTTAATTGCATCCATCAGTCGTGATGGTAATTATCTTTTAAATATTGGTCCTGACGGGACAGGTAAAGTTCCTGAAGAATCAGCTAAACAATTAGAAATTGCAGGAAAATGGATTAAAAAGAATGCGGAAGCTATTTATGGTACTCACAGTTCTCCGTTCCCTTGGAATTACGATTGGGGATATGTAACGCAAAAACCAAATAAAATATTCTTGCACGTAGTAACTGATGTGAAAACAGATAAAATTTATTTACCGGGATTACTTAGTAAAGTAACGTCTGCTAAAGTGGTGGAAAACAAACAATCTGTAAAATTCTCACAAAAAGACGGTTTAGTTACCATAAATTTACCGACTAAAAAAATTGATGATTTAGGTTACGTAATTGAGGTAGATTTAAACGATAAAACTCCAAATATTGATAAAACTATCACTCAAGGTCAAAACGGAGTTATTCGTTTAGATAGAATTGCCAGTGATTATAATATGAACAGAAAAATGACTTCTTGGGATTTTGAAGTAAAAAAACCGGGAACTTATAAAATAGAACTTATCAGTAACGAAAAAGGAAATCACCACAAACCTGAATGGGTTGGTTCTGACCAAGAAGGAAGTATCCAAATTGGTGGAAAAATAATTCCTGTAAAACTGACAAGAGATAAGGAGAAAATAAATCCTACTCTATTCTTTTATAAAGAAATTACAAGTAATATCGGAACTTTCACATTTGATAAACCGGGAATTTATACTTTACATTTAAAAGGCTTTGATATTGCAGCCGGAAAATGGAAAAAAGGTTTAGGTTTAGATAGAATTGAACTTTTACCTGTTAAATAAGGAAAAGTTTAGTTTATAAATGATAAAAGCGGAGTTTTTAGACTCCGCTTTTTTTATTAAATACAAAAAACTTATTTAACTATTACTTTCAATAAACAATATGTTAGGTATGTTAATCCTGTGCCAAATATCAATCCCATGACTACAGGTAGGAAAATCTCATTTTGTATTCTATTTTCCAAACAAGCTATTTGGGGATTTTTAGGATTATAATAAACGGTAACAGGTCTTCCGATTAAATGCTTTATTTCGTTCTCTTTTTTCAAGAATTCAGAGTTATTTGCGTAATCTTTATATTTTTTTGGAAAATCAACCAAAGACCTATATTCATTTTGAAACAATGAATCTGAGGCAAAAGTCTGATTGGATTTATATCCCTTTCCGGCAACTGAATATGAGTAAGTTTTTATTAGAACAAATTCGAAGGTGTAAGAGTCTTTTACTCCTCCTTTAAACATCTTAAATTTTATTTCCGAATCAATGATTTTACCTTGTACGGATTTCCAATTTTTACTTTGAATCATTCTGATTGCCCCGATAATTCCCGTGATAAATAACCAATAGCTAAAATATAATAGCATTGGTAAAATTATACAAATAATGATTGTAGGAATCAAGCCTAAATCCCAATTTTCAAAGTTTATTTTCATATTAGTTATTAACTCTTACTTCCAAAACTGCCACCATTTTTTATTAGGTGATTTTATTGATTGCCCTCTTTTGGTTGGTAGCTCTATATCCCTGTTTTTATATTCTTCTAATATTCTTCTTAAAACGACTTGCATCATTTGATTTGTTTTTATATCAGATATTGAGATTAACTCATAAAAAATTCGATCTAATTCTGATAATGTATAATTTTTAAACGGTCTATCTGGATTAAATTCTTCTTTTACAAAAACATATTGTACCGCCTTTTCATCAAGTTCAATATCCCAAAAACTTTTCCCAATTACTTTTCCAATTTGATTCCAAATGATTTCAGAAACATCTTCAGATTCGTCTTCAACCTCAAGCTTTTCTCCCTCGTCTTCCATTCTTTCGCCATCTACCTCCATTATTGTCCTCTTTTCAATTCCTTTCTCACAATAATTCAGATTAAAAGCCATTGATGTTTCAGAAAGAGCAAATGTCAAAGTATTATCATTCTTTAAAGGATAAGACTCTGTACACATATCCATATCAATAAACATTAAAGTCCCTTTTTCGGTAAAATAGACATTACAAACTCCTTCTTCCGTCCAGTTAGATGAAGCCGTTTCAAAATCTATTTCAGATTCTTTTCTGAGTTTCCAGCCTAACTCCTCTTGAAGTTGGTCAAAGTCTTTTTCATAGTTCTTATTTATTGCTAACCCTGAAATATTAAATCCCATAATTTTTATTTTAAAATAATTTTAAGGACTGAATATACAAATATTTAATTAAATATTAATTATTTAACTTTCAATAAAAGAGCTGAATCACCTTCTAAAAAGCCTTCTAAAACATCACCTGAAACTACTTTACCAACTCCCGACGGTGTTCCCGTGAAAATAATATCTCCTTTCTCAAGTGTGAAATAGTTTGATGCTTCGGCTATTATTTCATCTATTTTCCAAATCATACTTTTAGTTGAGTCTTTTTGTACAATTTCATCATTCTTTTTCAGCTCAAAAGATAAATCTTGAAGATTTTTAAAGTTTTCTTTCGGATAGAATTTTCCTACAATTGCTGAATTATCAAAGGATTTACCTCGTTCCCAAGGTAAACCTTTAGACTTTAAATCAAATTGTAAATCTCTTGCAGTAAAATCAATTCCCAAACCTATTTCATCATAATATTCATGAGCAGATTCTTTATTGATACATTTTCCTTCTTTACTTATTTTTACTAAAACCTCAACTTCATAATGTAAATTTTCAGTAAAATCAGGAATATGGAAATCTTGCTCAGGTTTATGCCATGCTGTTTCAGGTTTCATAAAAATCACTATTGAGTCAGGCTGAACTCCGTCAAACTCCTTAATATGCTTTTGGTAGTTTTTTCCTATACAAATAAATTTCATTTTTTCTATTTTTTATTATTAAACTAAGCAATATAAACCGTTTTCTTATTCACAAAAGCCTTGATTCCGTTTTCGGAAAGTTCTCGCCCGTAACCCGAAATACCTGTTCCGCCAAACGGCAAGCGCGGATCGCTTTTTACCAATTCATTTACGAAAACCGCTCCGTCTTTTATATTTTCAATGAAATATTCCATTCTGTTTTTGTCTTTCGTGAAAATACTTGCCCCCAAACCAAATTCAGATTTATTGATGAAATCCAAAGCCTCTTCGTCTGTTTTAAAGGTAACACAAGCCAATAAAGGTCCGAATGTTTCCTCTTTGAAAACACTCATTTCTGTAGTTACATTGGTCAAAATAGTCGGTTCAAAATAAGCATTTTCCCGCTTTCCGCCGATTAACAAAGTTGCTCCTTGGTCTAACGATTTTTGCATTTGTTTTTCCAAATCTTTGGCTAAATCCACCCGAGCCAAAGTCCCGATAAAGATTTCTTTATCCATAGGATTTCCCGATTTTAGTTTTTCAACTTTTTGTTTTAGCAATTCCAAAAATTGCTTGGAAATATTCTCGTGGACTAATAATCTTTTACCTGCAATACAACTCTGTCCCGTATTTTGAAACCTTGCCGAAATAACAGTTTCAGCCGTTTTTTTCAAATCACAATCCTCAAAAACTGCCAACGCATTTGAGCCTCCCAATTCCAACAAACTCGGTTTTATTTCTTCTCCTGCAATTTTGGCAACGGACGCTCCCGCCGGTTTACTTCCCGTTAAACTCACACCTTTTACAATCGGGTTTCGGATAATATCTTCGATTTTATCGTGTTTTATAGGTAGGTTGATAAAGCAATTTTTGGGTAATCCCGCTAAGTCAAAAGCCTTTTCAATATTTTTTGCCGATTCCATTACATTACCCGCGTGTTTTAAAATTACGGTATTTCCTGCTAAAAGCGTTGGCACGGCAAATCGGATTACTTGCCAAAACGGATAATTCCAAGGCATTACGCCCAAAATAACACCCAAAGGGTCGTATCTCACATACGATTTTTGAGCGTCGGTTTCGATGATTTTTGATTGTAATTGACTTTCGGCATTTTCAGCATAATATCGGCATACCCAAGCACATTTCTGAATTTCTGCAATGGATTGTGAAATCGGTTTTCCCATTTCCAAAGTCATTACTTTTCCCCATTCTTCGGCGTGATTTTCCAAAATGTCCGATAATTTGGAAAAGATTTTTGTTCTGTCTTTGATATTTATTTTTCGCCAAGAATAAAAGGCTTTATCAGCTAATTTTAATTTTTCCTGAATTTGCTCGGAATTGAATTCTTTGGTTTCAAAAACGATTTCTTGTGTATAAGGGTTTGTGGATTTCATTTTTTGTAATTTTTTAATAGGGAAAGATTATGTAAGTGTATTGATGTAAAATTACAAAACTGCAACAAAAAAACAAGGCTTTACTATAAAAAAATACTAACTTCATTTAAACCCTTTTCCCGAATTTTATATGACGTGTTGTCTGCTGTTTTTATTTAATCATTGTAGATAAAGTTCCAAAGAAATTACTGAAATTATGAGAGAGAATAGCTAATAAGATACTTTTACTCTTAATAGTAACCCATCCCCAAACATATCCTGCAAATCCTGTTTGTATAAAATAAACTGCACTGAAATTAATATTATTGTCCTTTCCTATAGTTAAGGCATGCATAAATCCAAAAAGTATAGAAGTAATTAAAATACTCGGATTACCTAAATAAGATACTTTTTCTTTTAAAGAGGTAGCCAATAGTCCAAGTAAAACTCCTCGAAACATTATTTCTTCGTCAAGTCCTGGAAGAGAAATCTGAAAAGCTAAAGTTTCTAAATCATATTTAGAATTTCCCAATATAAACCACACTATTGTTGATAATAAAATAATTAAGATAGCCACAATAAGAGCTGGTTTGAAACCTCTCTTATTTTGTTTAAGTGTGAAAAAGTCATTTTCCGTAAAATAATTCTTAAAGAGAAAGTAAGCAAAAAATCCACATACTAAGCCAAGAATTTTTCCGTCCCAATTCCAACTACTTTTTATAAAATCAAAAATAGGATTTGTTTGTGGAAGAATAAGAAAAATCTGATAAGCAATGTAACACAGAGAGAAAATAAGCAACCTTTTGTAATTGATATTGCTTTTTACTTTCAAAAATAAGATGGTAAAAGGAATTAGTATTAGTAAATGTAATAGTGATTCCAATAAAGTTTTTATCATAATATTATACTTTTTCATCAGTGTTGCAGACAACGCACAAATGTATGCAATCACCCCCAAATCTAAACAAAATCATAAAAAATTTAAAGAGCATAAAGCCGATTATTTCAATATGAAAAAAAGCGAAGTTTTTAAAACTCCGCTTTTTACTTTATAAAAATCGTATTAAATTACATATTAAATAACGGACGAGTATTCATTAATTCATGAACTTCTTTTCCTATTTTATCTAAAGATTCTTCATTTTTATGATTTTGAATCACTCTGTCTATTAAATCTGCAATTGTAACCATATCAGTTTCTTTTAAACCTCTGGTTGTAATTGCTGCTGTACCAAGTCTTATCCCTGAAGTAATAAAAGGTGATTGGGTATCAAACGGAACCATATTTTTATTACAAGTAATATCTGCTTTCACTAATGCTTGTTCTGCATCTTTTCCTGTAACTTCTTTATTTCTAAGGTCTATTAACATACAGTGATTATCTGTTCCTCCTGAAACAATATTATAATCTTTATTTGTTAAAGCTTTTGCCAACGCTCTACTATTGTCTATTACTTGCTCTCCATATTTCTTGAAATCATCAGTTAAAGCCTCTCCAAAAGCAACAGCTTTCGCAGCGATACTATTCTCTAAAGGTCCTCCTTGATTTCCGGGGAATACCGCTGAATTCAATAATTCTGACATCATTTTTAAATTCCCTTTTCTTTTTAATCCATAAGGATTTTCAAAATCTTTACCTAACATGATGATTCCACCTCTCGGACCTCTTAAAGTTTTATGTGTTGTAGAAGTTACAATGTGGCAATGTTTCATAGGATTATTTAATAATCCTTTTGCAATCAATCCGGCAGGGTGAGCGATATCTGCCATTAAAATAGCTCCTATTTCGTCTGCAACTTTTCTGAATCGAGAATATTCTATATCTCTGGAATATGCTGATGCCCCACAAATAATCATTTTTGGTTTTTCTTTGCGTGCAGTTTCTTCCATTTGGTCGTAATCAATATAACCTGTTTCTTTTTCTAATCCATAAAAACAAGTTTCAAATCTGATTCCTGAGAAATTCACCGGTGAACCATGTGTTAAATGCCCTCCGTGAGAAAGGTCTAACCCCATTATTTTGTCTCCTGCTTTTAAACAAGCTAAGTAAACTGCAGCATTTGCTTGTGATCCCGAGTGTGGCTGAACATTCGCGTATTCTGCTCCGAATAATTCTTTTAATCTGTCTATGGCCAAACTTTCTACTTGGTCAACAACTTCACAACCTCCGTAATATCTTTTTCCGGGATAACCTTCGGCGTATTTATTTGTTAGTACTGAACCTAATGCTTTTAAAACATTTTCACTTACAAAGTTTTCAGAAGCAATTAGCTCTATTCCATTTATTTGTCTTTGTTTTTCTAATTCTATTAAAGAAAATATTTTATCCATAATTATTATTATATATAACAAAAATATGAAAAAGTTTAATCATTTATAGTATTTAGTAAGAATGTTTTCAATAAAAGAATTTAATCAATATTTTCTTGAAATACTAAATTCAATTTATTAAGCTCTAAACAACATAAGCTACCATAACCTTGTTGTTGTATAACACAACCATTATCTATAGCCAAAACTTGAATTTTATGTATATTTTTAAGCATTTTCTGTATTTGATTTTTTGTAGTAGGCGTATGTCCGTGAATTATTTTTTTAGATTTTAACCAATTATAATTTATTGCATGATACCATTCTCTCATCCATAACATATCCCTTTTACTACTTAAAGGATTTGGCTTGTTAAAGTTAAATCCGGCATGAACAAATATAAAATCTTGAGTTTCATGAAAATATTTTAAATTATAAAACCAATTGATATATTTATCACCTAACTCCCTTATATTATTAATTTTAAAACTATCTAAAGTTTCTCGCAATCCCTCTATTCGGTTTCTTTTATTAATCGAATCTAAAAGTATTTGCTCATGATTCCCCCTTAAAGTCGTGATTTTATATCCTTGATTTTGCAGCTCTATTATAAAGTCAATCACTTCTTTACTTCTTGGTCCTTTATTTATGTAATCACCAAGTAAATAAAGTTCATCATTTTTAGAAAAATTAATTTTATTCAAAATTTCTCTAAATGAAAAAAAACAACCGTGAATGTCCGATATAGCGTATCTGTTCATTTAACCAAAAGTATGGTTTCTAATTATTTAATTTATTAGATTTTAATAAAAAAATACAACTGATTAGTGTTAAAATTAAAATGCACCAAAGCAAAGGAATCATAGTACCATTAGAAAATTTCCCCATTGAAAAAGAAACTAATGCTCCCGCTCCCATCCTCATACTTCCATTTAATGCAGAAGCTGTACCCACATTTTTATTTTCTACCGTTGCCAAAGAAAGTGCAGTAGAATTGGGATTAATAAACCCTAAAAGGAATAATATACTAAATATTAATAAACAGAAAAAGGGCAAAGGAAGAGTAATACTATAAGCTAATATCAAAAATACTATAGAAATTATTAGTTGTATTGAACTTGTATAGCGAGTAAGTTTATATAAATTTTTTTCTTTAACAAATAGTTATTAAGTTGACTTCCACCTACATATCCTATAGCATTAATAGCAAATAACCAACCAAACACTCTGTTGGATACGCCGTATATAGTCATTAATATATAAGAGATAGAAGCTATGTAAGCATACATAATTGCCATAGCTAAACTTCCTGCTAAGCTAAAGTTTGTAAAACTTTTATTTTTTAATTCATTTTTATAGTTTATTAAAACGGATTTGATTTTTAAAGTTGATTCCGAATGAAATCCTCTCGTCTCTTTTAGAAAAAAGAAAAGATTAATAACTAATATGATAGAAAGAACCGATAAAAAAACGAATACAGCTTTCCAACTAAAAACCCGAATAAGAAAGCCTCCCAGAGAAGGAGCAATAATAGGAGCTACTCCCATAACTAATAAAATAGAAGAAAGTGTACGGGCTACTTCTGTTGCTTTAAATTGATCTCTTACTATAGCTGTACTGGCAACCATTCCAGCACTAGCTCCTAAGGCTTGTAAAAAACGAAAAGCTATAAAAGTATATAAATTAGGAACCAAAAAACAGGCTGTAGATGCTAAAGCATAAATACACAAACCTATAAGTAATGGTCTTTTTCTTCCGTACCTATCTATCAATGGACCATAAAAAAGTTGACCGATAGAAATTCCTATGAAATAACCAGTTAAAGTATATGAAACTTCTGCTTGACTTACACCTAAATCTCTAGCAATAGAAGGTAATCCCGGTAAATACATGTCTGTAGTAAAAGGACCGATAGCAGCGACACTCCCAAGAAGAATTACTAGAGTAATTTTTTCTAATCTTGTCATTTCATATACAAAATTAGATATTAATTATCTGTATTTTATAATTTCATCTCATAAATAAAATATAAAAATTTAGCCTTATCAATAATGTTAAGCATAAAGTTCAGATATAATAAATAAAAAAATCGCAAAGAAAATTCTCTGCAATTTTTTTTCAGAGGTTAAGATTAAACCTTATTTTTTTACAGTTTAAAAAAATAGTATTGTATCTGTCTAGTCCTGAAATACCGTTACATAAAAAAGTAACCATATGAAAGACAAGATCAATTATGTAAAACGAACACAGAAAGATTACTCATTAAGCTTCAAGCATCAAGTAGTATTTGAAGTAGAAAGCGGACAAGAAAGTACAACATCCGTTCAAAGGAAATATGGTATACAAGCAAGGTCAACTGTTGTGAGTTGGTTGAGAAAATTTGGTACCTTTGACTGGGAAAATCAAACCATTAGTAAAATGCCAAAGTCAGCAGAAGCAAAAATTAAAGAGTTAGAAGCAAAAATCAAGTTACTTGAAAAGCAAAAGAATCATTTAAAGAAAGAAGCCGAATTTTCATCAGACAAGGCTGCCATTTTTGATTTAATGATAGAATTAGCTGAAAAAGAGTACAATATTGATATAAGAAAAAACTCATCACCCGAGTGGTTGACACCTACGCAACGCAAGGACAAAAAAGCATAAGTTATAGTTGCGAACTTCTCGGGAAGTCAAGACAGGTGTATTATCGAAGAATTAAATCAGTAGAGAGAAAACAAGCTCGAGCCATGGAAGTTGTCGAATTAGTCAAACAAGTTCGTTATCAACTTCCAAGGCTGGGGACAAGAAAATTATATTA
>JAHUUM010000002.1 GCA_019218445.1 Weeksellaceae bacterium TAE3-ERU29
TCGATAACGGATATGCAGTATTAATATTTATTATTATATTTCATTCTTAAATCTATTTATATTATTTTTGCTTAAAATTCACTATTTATGCTACTTGTAAACGACATTAGAGATCAAAGGACTCGCATTGAAAATGGTCTAAAAAAACGTAACTTATCAGATTTAAGCGTTTTAGACCAAATTATAGAAAAAGATGATTTAAGAAAACAAACTCAATTTGAGTTAGATAATATTTTAGCTGAATCTAATCAATTATCGAAAAAAATCGGTGAATTATATAAATCGGGAAAAGCAAATGAGGCTAATGAACTTAAAGCTAAAACTGCTGATTTTAAAACAAAATCAAAAGATCTTCAAAATCAATTAAACGAATGTAAAACCGCTATTGAGGAAATGCTTTTTCAACTTCCGAATGCGTTACATGAATCTGTACCGGAAGGTAAAGGTGAAGATGACAATGAAGAAGTTTACAGAAGTGGTGACGAATATGAAAGAGAAGGTTTACCACACTGGGAATTAGCTCAAAAATACGATATAATCGATTTTGAATTAGGTACAAAAATTACTGGTGCAGGTTTTCCTGTCTATAAAGGAAAGGGAGCTAAATTACAACGTGCTTTAATCAATTTTTTCTTAAATAAAAATACAGAAGCAGGATATGAGGAATTTCAAGTTCCGCACATGGTAAATGAAGCGTCTGCAAGAGGTACAGGACAGTTACCCGACAAAGAGGCGCAAATGTATGAAGTTCCTTTAGACGGTTTTTATCTGATTCCGACTGCAGAAGTTCCCGTTACTAATATTTACAGAGATGTAGTTTTAGAGGATAAAGATTTCCCTATTTTAATGACCGGATATACTCCATGTTTTAGACGAGAAGCCGGGTCTTACGGAAAAGATGTAAGAGGTTTAAATAGATTACACCAATTTGATAAAGTGGAAATTGTAAGAATAGAAAAACCTGAAAATTCTTATGCAGCTTTAGATGAAATGAAAAATCACGTTGAATCTATTTTGAAAGAGTTAGGTTTAACTTACCGTATTTTACACTTATGTGGTGGCGATACAGGTTTTGCTTCTGCTTCTACTTATGATTTTGAAGTTTGGTCTTCTGCTCAAAAAAGATGGTTAGAAGTTAGTTCAGTTTCTAATTTCGAAACTTTCCAATCCAATCGATTAAAGTTAAGATACAAAACAGAAAAAGGAACAGAATTATGCCATACATTAAATGGTAGTTCTTTAGCTTTACCAAGAGTTTTAGCTGCATTATTAGAGCATTATCAAACAGAAAAAGGTATTAAAATTCCTGAAGTTTTAAGAAATTTCTGTGGATTTGATTTAATTGACTAAGTACATAGACTAATTAAAAATATTTTAGAATAAAGAAGCCGTCTCAAAGTTAATTAGAGGCGGTTTTTTATTTGTTTTTACTCGTATTTCTCCCACAGGAATGGTGTTTAAATAAACCGCCCAATACTCGAGCGGTTCTGTATAATTATTTCCCTTAATTAATCCTTTAAATACTTATCCAAGAATTGTTCTTGTTCCCAAAGTAAATGCAAAATATTTTCTTTGGCTTTGTATCCGTGACTTTCTTTTGGTAAAATCACCATACGCACGGGCGCTCCCAATCCTTTTAAGGCTTGGAAATAACGCTCGGTTTGTAATGTAAACGTCCCTGAATTATTATCTGCTTCTCCATGAATCAATAAAAGTGGAGTCTTCATTTCTTTAGCATTCATAAACGGCGACATTGTATTATAAACTTCCGGAGCTTCCCAATAATTTCGTTGTTCACTTTGGAATCCAAACGGCGTCAAGGTACGGTTATACGCTCCGGAGCGAGCAATTCCACATGCAAATAAATCGGAATGTGTCAATAAGTTTGCCGTCATAAATGCTCCGTACGAGTGTCCTCCTACTCCTACTTTTTTTCTATTGATGTAACCTAAATCGTCCACTGCATCTATCGCTGCCTCTGCATTCATCACCAATTGCTCAATAAATGTATCGTTTGGCTCTTCCTTTCCTTCTCCCACAATCGGGAAAGAGGCATCGTCTAACACCGCATAGCCTTTATTCACCCAATACACAAACGACCCATAATAAGGGAATGTAAATTCGTTCGGGTTGGCAGTTGATTGTCCCGCACTATTTTTATCCTTGTACTCAGTTGGATATGCCCAAATCAAAAGCGGTAACTTTTCGGTTTTGGCTTTTCGGTCGTAATTTGCCGGTAAATAAAGCGTTCCTGAAAGTTCTACCCCGTCTTTTCTTTTGTATTTAATCACTTCTTTGTACACATCTTTTATCGATTCAAAAGGATTCGGATTAAAGGTGATTTGCTTTAATTTTCCTTTTCTTTTGATGTTTCTAAAAAAGTAATTCGGGTAATCGGTTTTAGATTGAATATTGACTAAAATATCACCTTTATTAATGTCTATGATCTCCGAAATTTTTTCAATCCTATCATTAAATTTAGATTGATACAATCGTTTGGTTTTGAACGTACGAGCATCTAATTCATCAATAAAAGGAAACTGACCTTTTGGGGTGTAACCGTCCCCAATTAAGTACAATTTATTTTTATTCTTTAATAAAGTATATCTGCCGTATTCGTTTTTCTTTTGCTGAAAATTCCCCGGATCAGAATACACATCTTGATAATTTCTATCCCAAATTAATTTTAAATCGCCTCCTTTACTCGGATTTAACGCATAGGTTTTCACGTTTCGGGTATCGTACCAACGGTCATACACAATGGCAATATCATCGTCACCCCATGAAATCCCTGCATATCGTTGTGGTGTACGAGTTAAAAGTTGCGGAGCTTTATCAAACGGAGCTTTCCATGTATATACAGCATCACGATATTCCACTTTGTTTGCTGGGTCGCCCTCGTCCAACGCCTCTACATAATACAAGGTAGAAGGTGCATCACTTCGCCAACCCATATTTCTTTTACCTTTTCGTACAGCCATAAATCCTTTTGGCATGATTTCATTTAACGGAATATCGTTTACCTCCGCTATTTCTTTCCCCTGTAAATCATAGACTTTGGTTTTCATAGGAAAACGGTAATACGGCACTAAATACGAAAACGGTTTTTCTAAAGTCGTAATCATCAAATATTTCCCGTCAGGTGAAAGCGATTCTTCATCGTACATGGCAGAAGATTTAAACAGCTTTTTACCTCCATTCAAATCAATGACATAAAGCTCTGAAGTCGCTAAATTCTCAAAGTTCGCCTCATCGGTTTTATTTTTCAATAAATCTTGATAGGTTCTATTTTGAGAAACCACTCCTTGATTTCCTGTTGAAACAATCGGACCTGTCGGAATCATTTTTTTACTATCCACCAAAGCAGAGCGATTCTCAGGCAAAACTTTAATTAAAAGGTGATTACTGTCTTTTAACCACGTAATCGGGTTGCCTAAATTAGCATTCAAAATCGGGGCGGTCAGTTTTTTAGCTTGTGCATTTTTCACATCTACCACCCAAAGCTCGTTTCCGTTTTCAGCGGTATTGGTAAACGCCAATTTCGATTCATCAGGCGACCAAGTCAAATTGCTAATCATTGGATTTTCAGGTAATCCTTGTACTTGCGTTTCCTTAGAATCGGTTACTTTTTTTACTTTTAAATTATTAAGGAAATTAGTACGACTCCCGATATACGTTTTGGGATTAATTCGTAATCCACCCAAACGCAATTCATCTTGATTTAACTCCTCCAAAGAGCCATACGTATTTCGGTACATAAGCAACGCCCATTCCTTGTCCGACGTCATGGAAATGGAAGGTGCTCGTTCGTACTCCGCCAATTCCAAAATTTCTTTGGAAGGCTTTTGATACGTTATATTTTCCTGTGCCCGAAGCAAGGGAAAAAAACATAAGAGACTTAAAATTAATACATTTTTTTTCATTCTACCTATTTCATTTTAAAATTAAAAGAGTAAAGATAATTAAAAATATTATAGAGATAACTTTACTTTTTTGAATATTGAAGTTATTTAAAGATAAATAATGAAATATAATTGAAACTTTTTAATTTTTATAACAGACTTTGCATTTTTATCGCACAACAAAAAATCCGCTCTAAAAAAATAGAACGGATTTTCATTTGAATTAAATCATTTTATTAAAAAAATCTAATTTAAATAATGAAACAGCATTGGCTCTCCTTGTGTTTTCATAATTGGTTCAGGATCTACTTTATTCATTTCCGGATTGAGGACATAAATTCCTTTTTTAGTTTCAGAAGTATTGGTTATGACTAACTTACCATTTTTATATTTTCCTACCATAATAGAAAATCCATTAGATAATCCTACTCCTTCTATTGCTTTCATTTTCTGATTATAAATATCAAACTCTACCGCTCTGTTAGCCATTATTCCATCTTTTGCATAACCGGGCATATCTACATATCCGTAGGCTTTTCCATTTTTTGTATATAATATAGAAGTAATAAAAGAAGATGTTTCGGTATCACCTTCAATAGTAGCTCCCGTGATTGTCCAATGATAAGTAGGGTCAAACTCTGTCTCTCCCTTTTTAATTCTTAATATTCCGGCACTATGTCCCGGAATTCTTCCAAACCCACCTAAACAGGATATATAAATATCACCTTTTTCGTCCATAAATATAGAATTAGGGTCATACGGACGCGTTGCCATTGAATACCCTTTATAAGAAATCATTTTTATTAATTTCTCTGTTTTGGTATCAATCAACGCAACATCAGCTTGGTTATAATCTTGTGGACTAAAAAAACCTCCTACCATTTGATTAAGTCCTACATATAAAATATGATCTCTAATTAACATTATTGAAGTATCCGGATTTTTATCCTGAATTCCTAAGGAAGCTAAATCAATTTCTCCCGTTTTCTCCATAGTTGTAGGGTTAAAAATCATGATTTTTCCAAGTCCGGATAGGGATAAATAGGCTTTACTGTCAGAGACTTTTATCATATTACAAGCCGCTGACTGAGGAGGTAATTTTAATGGTTTACTTTCTTGTAATTTATTATCCTGATAGATATATTTTTCCAATTTATTTTTAGTATCTCCTATAAAACTCGGATACACAAAAACCTCTTTCCCAATAACTGACGGGTAAGTTCCTCCATAAGGAATTTGAATAGCATCATCATTATTTACAGTTTGTGTACCTTCTTTCTCTTTTACCAATTTAAGATAAGAAGAACCTGTCATTCCACCCGGGTTAGGTAGTGTAGTCGCTAAGATAATATCGCCACCACCACCTTTAACTAAGTTATTGTCATCATCTTTATCACAGCTATTAAATATAAGTAATAAAGCCGCTGAAGCCATTGTTAAAATTTTGTTTTTCATTTGATTATCATTTTAATTATTAAACATTCTATTTTTAATTTATTTGAATACATATCGAATTCGCAATGAGTAATTTCTGCCCGGTAATGGTCGGTTAAATTCGGACATCATTTTAGTATCGGTTAAATTATTGATTCTACCAATGATAAAATAGCGTCCGTTAGCGAAACTATGTTCAAATCCCGCATTCATTGAAAACGTCGTCGGAATTCTTCGCTCTTGAAATTTACTTTGTTCAAAATCATATAAATATTCATTTACGAAAGAAGCATCAGCATAGATTCGAGTATTTTGCTTTTGTCCGCCAAACAAATTTTCTTTGTGAAACTCAGCCCCCGTATTTGCCATCAGCCAAGGAATGTTTGGCATTCGGCTACCTTTGGTTGAATTGGGAACAGATGAATTTGCCTCCGTTTCTCGGACATCTCGCAAATCTTGATATGTACCATTAGCATACGCATATAACCATGGAAAGACATCAGCTTTCACCTCTGCTTCTATTCCAAAGGTTCTCATTTTTCCAAAATTCTGATATTGTGATTGTAAATATCCGCCCGTAAAACGAATCATATTAGTAAGATACATATAATATGCACTAACTTCTAACTGTAGATTACTTTTGGATTTTCCTGTTCTATCATATAAAAGTCCGAAATTAAAACTTGTATTTTCTTCAGGACCAAGATCTCCTGAAGGTGCAATCATATAACCATCTCCTAACAATTCACTCTCAGAGGGTAAACGTATATCTTTAGCAAGTGACATTTTCGCCATAAAATCAGGCGTAAAACGATAGCGAAGTGCATTGCTAACTCCAAAATTATCTCTGGTCATAGCAATTGGTTGCGGTACGGAAATAGAAATGCTGGATAGCGTGGTATTCATATCATACCAATAATATTTTACATTAAACGAGTTTAGAAATTTATCATCTTTGGAACGAAAATCATAATTCAAGCCTAAAGTCCAACTCTTCATTTGATTTTTAAAATTAGTTGTATAACCAATCGTTTTATCTTTCAACTCGTCTTTTGGATTTCTCAGTGCAAATGAAAAAATCGAATTTAAATTGATAGAATGTTGTTTGTTTAAAAGATAATTTAAGTTCAATTTATGAAGAACGGTGTGTTTGGCATCGTAAGAGTCAGAAGCCCAACGTCCGATTTCTCCACCATATTTTGATACTGCAGGGTAAGTTGTTCCGTCCCAATTCGTTCTAAAAGGTGCTTTGTCAATAAATCGATATTCCGTAAAAGCATAGGCTAAATTCCAATCGAAATCCAATCCTGCCAACAAAAAATCTTCTTTTTCCAATTTGTTAGACAAAATATATACGTTAGATTTGGTATGTGCCTCTTGGATATTGTATTCTATTCCTTGAATTTCCTGATAAATATCCATAAAAATGGGTTCAAGTTCTACCTTATCAAACCACCAATTTCGAGCTTTAAAACTTCCTCCCACAGCTAATTTCTTAAACTTATCGTGGTCTCTTTTAATGATTAAATCATTATCAAAAGGCGATTGCATTTTATAATTATTGTCAGAATAGGTGTAAAATCCTCCCACGCCCAACTCATAGTTTTGAGTATTCCGTTTGGCAACAGCAGAGGCTTTATGAGTGTTGAAACTGGCTGTTGTATAATTGATGTCAAGATATTTCGGCGGATATTCACGGATAACAATATTTACTGCCCCACCAATTGCTGAACCTCCAAATTTGGCGGGGACAACCCCTTTATAAATTTCAATTCGGTCAATCATTTCTACGGGAATATCATTTATATCAATAAAATCCGAATTATCATTGAGTGGTGTTCCGTCAATAAAAAAACCGATGCGCTTTCCTTCCAATCCTCGAACAGAAATCCGTGAAGCACTTCCCACACCACCCGACGAGCGAATGGTTACACCGACAGTCCGTGCCAAAACATCTTTTACATCGCTTACCGTTCCTTGTAGTTGTTGCATACTGATAACCGAAACAGGCATAGCTTGTTCCCTCAATTTACGTGCTTCACTTTTACCAACAACAGCGATTTCTGCCAAACTGATAGACTCCTCTTGCAAAGAGAAATTTAATTCTAAAGATTGATTGGCTTTAATATTTATTTTCTTGGTTTGTCCTTCATATCCCAAAAAAGAAACTTTCAAAACATACGTTCCTTCTGGAATATTTTTAAGGTTAAAATATCCATTCTTATCGGTAAAAGCTCCTTTTTGAGTTCCCTTCAATAATATATCAACATTTTGCAAAGCCTCTCCCGTTTCTATATCAAATACCTTTCCCGACACCTCGCCAAAAGACTCTTGACCATATAAGTTATTTATAAACAAATAGATAATACTAAGTAAAAAAAGTTTTTTCATAAAGATTAGATATATTTATTTGTGTATATTTGCTTTTATTTAGAACAAATATTTATAGACAACAAAGATAGTTTGAGTGTTTTACAGGTCTATTTAATCTAACGGACTAATTTTTTAATATGGCGGACTTTTATAGTATAACAGAAAAGGATATTCAGGAAATGGCTATAGATGTAAGGTCATTTTATGAGGGATTAAATACAGAAAAAACTAATTTATTAGATTACGGGAATAAGTTTGGAAAGTGTTCTATTTCTTCTCAACAAAAAGGAAATATATTTGTTTCTAATTTTGAGGTAAATCTGAATAAACCAATAAGTATAAGTTCTGCAACACAACCGCTTATTGGAATGTACTTTAATAAAAAAGGACGTTCTTTTCAGAAGTTAAATATCAAGAAGAAAGAATATCAAAAGTTTGATAATCAGCATTGTGGATTTTATTTTATGAATGAGGGGCTGGTTGGGCAAAGTGTTTATGAAGAAAATTTACCTACTGAATTTATTTCTTTTCATTTTCCACCTGATTTTTTCAAAAAATTAGCTCAAATGTATCCCGATACTTTAGAAAGTAGTTTTAAAAGATTTGAAAATGGGGAAACTTTTTGCCTTACCGAACAAACTCACCCCATTACACACCAGATGCAACAAATTCTTTCCCAAATAGAGAATGCTAATCTATTGGGAAATAGTAGCATTATGTATTTGGAAGCTAAAGTTTTGGAATTATTGGCGTTGCAGTTTGAGTTTGTGAAAAACACAAATTCTCCACAGAAAAAAGAATGTATCAAAACGATTTCTGATAAAGAAAAAATCTATGAAGCTCGTTCTATTTTACTTTCTGATTTATCGAATACTCCAAGTTTACGAAAGCTTTCTCTTCAAGTTGGGATTAACGAGAAAAAACTGAAACAAGGTTTTAAAGAGGTTTTCGGAACAACGGTTTTCGGATATTTATATCAACACAAAATGTACCTTGCCAAGCAATATCTTTTGGACTCGTCTTTACTTATCAACGAAATTGCTCTGCTTTGCGGATATGATTATGTATCCCATTTCTCAACGGCATTTAAACGATTTTGGGGGTGTACGCCGGGGGAGATGAGAAGGTAAAATCAACTTATTTCGTTCTAAAAGCAAATAGTTGAAATGAATTTTTGAAAAATCCCTTTGAGAAACTAAAGGGATTTTTGTTTAATCATTTAATTAAAGATAATTCTCAACCTTCATAATTCAAATACCAAGGAATTCCAAATTTATCTACTAAACTAACTAATTTGGTTTCAATACTGGTTTCAAAGAAATCAAAAGTCACTTTACCTTCTTCCTTAAGTTTCTCAAAAACACATTTTTGTTCATCCAAATTATCAAAATTTACCGTTACACCAATACCACCTCCAATGATTATATCTTCTTTTTCAAAACCGTCCGATATATAAAAATGAATGTTTTCAGCTTTAAATTCTGCATGAGCAATCTTATTTTCGTATTCTTTAGAAACTTTATATTTAGTTTCAGAAAATCTTTGTAAAAATGTGATTTCTCCACCAAAACAATTCTTATAAAAATTTAAAGCCTCTTCAGTTCGTCCTTTTATTGTAAAATAAACTATACTTGTTTTCATCTTTAATTATTTAACTTCTGTAAAAAACAACGGATAACCATCAACATTAATCACAGCTTTGTCCGACATTTTTCCGGTAGTGGGGTCATACACAAAAAATCCATTGCTGGTTTGAGTCTTCAAGCCAAAAACTACTTTATCTTTATACAAACCAACTGCTGTCGCGAAATTGGTGCTTTTTGCAGTTCCTAAACGTTTGATAGTTTTAGCTTTTAGGTCTATCTCTACGGGGAAAATAGTTTCGTCTTCAAACCAATTAGGGCGAGGTGTAGAATAATATGCAGGAATATTCACAGTAGCATATACTTTTCCTCCACCTGCGTAGGCAATTCTTACTACATAATTGGCTTTGTTAGCTTCACCTTCGATAGGTGTAGAAGTAATATCAAATTGATAGTTTGAGTCAAAATCTTCCTCTCCATTTTTAATTCTTAAGAATCCTGCTTTATGACCTAAAAATCCAAATCCTGAAATACAATTGATATAAATGTCCTTATTTTCATCCATAAAAATAGAATGAATATCTGTTTCCGGAACAGTAGGCATTGACATTCCCGCAGAACTTTCTGTAATCATTTTTTTAACTTCATCAGTCTTAGTGTCAATTAATAAAACATCTACTTTTGCTCGTGTAGGATCAGGTACGTGGTCTGCTCCCACTATTTGATTTAAAGCCACAAATAAAGTATTATCACGTACAATCATCTGACAAGGATCCGGATTTCCATCTCCTACTCCATAGGAGCTAATATCAATATTCTTAATATGTTTCAATGTATTTTTATCATAAATTCCAATTTTTCCGAGATAAGAATAGGATACATATATTTTATTATCTTTTACTGCTAAACTATTTGCTCCTGCACTTGCAGGAAGTTGTGTTTTAGCTTTTTCAACCAATTCGCCATTCTCATAACCATACTTTGTAAAAATATTTTCTGGTGCTACCCAACCCGGTAATGAATATATATCATCTCCAATTACATAGTTTGGGTCAAAAGTTGGTAAAGCTCGTTTATTGTTATAGCTTTGAGGCTCTATTCCCTCAATTAACTGCATATAAGCAGCTCCCATAGAACCATCGTTATTAGCTAAAGAAGTTCCTATAAGAACATCTTTTTTATTAGAATCCGGCATATCAGGTTTGTCATCTGAACTACACGAAGCCATCAGAAGGATAGCTATAAAAGCAAGTGCTTGCCATTTTTTAATTGTTTTTTTCATTTTTATAAAATTTAAGATTATACATTATTTTTATTTTAATAAATACCTGATTTTTAAGGCATAATTTCTCCCCGGTAACGGACGGTTAAATTCGGATATCACTTTGGCATCCGTTATATTGTTGGCTTGAAATCCTATGGTAAAACGTTGATTCTTAAAGCTGTGTTCTAAACCTATATCGGTTGTAAAAGCTCGGGGAATTCTCCGTTGTTGATAAATACTTTGTTCAAAATCATAAAAATATTCTTCTACAAATGATGAATTCACGAACATTCGGCTGTTTTGTTCGTGTCCTCCAAATAAGTTTTCTCGGTGTAATTCCAATCCCGCATTCACGAAAAAATACGGAATATTCGGAATTCTGTCGCCTTTAGTAGGATTCGGTACAGAGCTGTTTTCTTGGTATTCGCGAGCATCTCGCAAATCTTGATAGGTAGCATTGGTATACAGATATAAAAAGGAAGTTGCATCCCATTTAATTTCCAGTTCTGCTCCGAGTGTTTGCATTTCACCAAAATTCACATAATTGGATTGTAAAGGTCCGCCCACAAAACGAATCATATCTTTTAAGTGCATATAAAATCCATTCATTTCTACACTAAAACGTCTGTTTTTGCCTATTTTTTTGTCATATAGTAATCCTATATTTACACTTTTGTTTCGTTCAGGCGTAAGCGTTCCTGAAGGAGCAATTAGAAATCCATCACCGATAAGTTCCGTTTCGGAAGGCAGACGCACATCATACGAAAAAGAAGTTTTTAACAGAAAATCAGGCGTAAAACGATAACGAATGGCATTACTAATTCCCCAATCGTTTTTAACATTGTGAATATCCTCCACTTTTTTAACATCAAATATATCTGCTAATTTCGTTTTGATATTGTAATAATAATACTTAGCGGTCAGGGAGTTCAATAACTTATTTTCAAAAAGACGAATTTCATAATTTAACCCTGCTACATTACTGTTCATTCGGCTGTCAAAATTTGTTTTATGACCAATTGCTTTTTCTTTTAATGGATCTGTCGGAGAGGAAGATACATTTCTATAAGTAAGATTTAAATTTAAAGAACTCCAATCATTTAATAAATAATTGAGATTTAATCGGCTGATTAACGAATGTGTCGGAGTATTAGCATCGTTTGGTTGAGACCCTAAAATTTCGCCACCGTATCTGGTAATAGGAGGAGCCATTATACTTCCGTCCCAATTATAACGGTGCATTGCTTTGTTTTGGAATTTAAAAACAGAATATAAATAGCCTATACTTATATCAAAATCTAACCCCGTGGTTAAAAAATCTTCTTTTTCTAATTTATTATTAATGAAGAAACCCTCAGAAAACCTCTCAGCTTCTTGTATATGATACTCTATACCTTGTAACTCTTTCTTGGTTTTTACATAAACTGACTCAAACTCAACCTTATCAAACCACCATTTATTTTTTACTTTTAGTCCTCCTCCAATGGTTTTTTTCTCAAATTTATCGTGATTTCTTCTTACAAATTTGCCTTTTTCAAGAGGTAATTCCATTTCATAATTGTTATCGGACGAAGTGTACGCCCCTCCTATTCCTATTTCGTATCCATTTTTATTGGTTTTTAGTACTGTGCTGGTTTTTTGAGTGTTAAAAGAAGCTATTTGATAACTCAAATCAACATAAAATGGTGGATATTCCTTTAGAACAACATTCACTGCTCCACCAACGGACGAACCTCCCAATTTAGCAGGAACAATACCTTTATAAATTTCAATCCGGTCTATCATATCCACAGGAATATCATTCAAATCAACAAAATCTGAATTGTCATTTAATGGAATTTCATCAACAAAAATCCCTATCCGTTTTCCCTCTAAACCTCGTAATGAAATCCGTGAAGAACTTCCCACTCCTCCCGAAACTCTCATTTTTACGCCTACAGTACGTGACAAAACATCATTCACATCACTAACTGCCCCATTAATTTCCTTCATACTAATGACCGAAATAGGCATCGCTTGCTCTCTGAGTTTTCGCGATTTACTTTTACCTTCGACAGCCACTTCCGAAAGGTTAATCTTCCCTTCTTTTAATGAAAAAGAAAGTTCAATATTTTTGTTAGATTGTATTTGAATCCTTTGTGCTTGACTTTCATAACCAAGAAATGAAACCTCAACAATATAATTTCCTGTGGGAATACTGGTGATTTTAAAATTTCCGTTGGCATCAGTAGTAGTTCCTTTTGCAGTATTTTTCAGTAGAATATCTACACCTTGTAAAGGCATATTTGTAGCGTTTTCTGTAACCTTTCCTGATATTGAACCCGAATAGGATTGAGCATTTAAGTTGCTAAAAATTAGAAATATAAAAATAAACAAATATGTATGTTTCATTACCGACTTTATCTATAATTTATTACCTTTGTTTGAAATTAGAATAAATCTTTATAAGGCAAAATTAGTTACATTTGGTTATGATCTGTTTAATCTAAGGAAGAAATTTTTTAATATGGGGAAGTTTTATAACATACAAGAAGAGGATTTAAAAGAGCTGACAATAGATACTCGGTCAATTGTTCAATCTTATAAAGATAATACAAAAGTTGAGCAGAAATACGGAAAAGGCTTGGGGAATCTTAATATTACAACGGAGAAAAAAGGCAATATTTATACTTTTGAGGCAGATATGAACTTCAATAAAGATATAAAACTATTAGAAGAATCTTTTCCCTTAGTGGCTTTATGCTTTAATTCAGGAAAATCATTTTATCAGAATTTGAATGTTAAAGATGAGGTACATCACGAGTTTAAAAACAATCATTGGGGACTTTTCTTTATAAATAATGATCAAAAAGGTGAAGGGGTATATAGAAAAAATGCTCCGGTTAATTTCTTGTCTTATAATTTCTTACCTGATTTTTTCACTCAATTGGTAAACTTATACCCCGAAATGTTAGAATCGTCTTATAAGAGATTTCAAAAAGGAGAATCTTTTACTTTGACCGATGAGACAAAACCAATTAATAATGAAATTAGTTATGTTTTAGCACAATTACAACATGCTCATTTAATGGGAAATAGCAGTGCAATGTACACCGAAGCAAAAATTATAGAATTGTTGGCGTTACAATTTGATTTTGTATCGCAGAAGTCTCTCAAAAAAACAGAAAGCTCGCTTAAAACCAATAGTGATTATCATAAAATCCACGAGGCTCGTCATATTTTGCTTTCGGATATTGGTAATCCACCAAGTATTAAAGAATTATCGTTGCAAGTCGGGATCAACGAAGATAAACTCAAAAAAGGTTTTAAAGAGGTTTTCGGCACAACGGTTTTCGGATATTTATATCAACACAAAATGTACCTTGCCAAGCAATATTTATTAGATTCTTCTTTACTTATCAATGAAATTGCCTTGCTTTGTGGATATGATTATGTATCCCATTTCTCAACGGCTTTTAAGCGATTTTGGGGGTGTACGCCGGGGGAGATGAGAGGGTGAAGTTCTTTGAAAATAAAAATATTATGAGTATATTAGCCTACTTATTTTTGATATATAAATTTAAAATTATGCCTAGAAAATCAAATCACGTCGTGCCTTCAAAAGGTATAGGTTGGTCAGTTAAAAAATCCGGAGCTTCACGAGCTTCAAGAAATTTTACAACTAAGGAACAAGCAGTTAAATACGCTACTCAATTGAGTAAAAATGAAAGAACTGAATTATATATTCATAAGAGTAATGGTATGATTCAAAACAAGAATTCATATGGAAATGATCCTTATCCTCCAAAAGATAAAAAATAATGTCATTTGAAAAGAATATTTTTATAAACTGTCCTTTTGATCAAAAATTTATAAACGACTTATTAAAACCTATGCTATATGTTTAATAAGAAATGATTTAAACCCAAGACTTGCTATTGAAGTTTCAGATTCAGGGCAATTCCGTTTAAAAAAAATAACAGAACTGATAAAGAGTTGTAAATTTAGTATTCATGATTTATCTAAAGTAAAATCTATTAAAGAAGATGAATATGCAAGAATGAATATGCCTTTTGAATTAGGAATTGATTGGGGAATTAAGGAGGTACTTAAATCTGAAAAACAATTTTTAATATTAGAAGCTGAGAAATATGATTACATGAAAGCTTTGTCTGATATCAATGGATTAGATGTTAAAGTTCATGAGAATAATATTGAAACCTTATTTGAGTGTCTTTATGAATGGCTGAGCGAAACTCTAAAGATTAGGAAGCAAGACCCACCTCTAAAATTATACTATGATTTTATAGACTATAATGCAAGTTTATTTGAAGAGAAATTATTAGAATTTAAATCTAAAAAAATAGCCATTAACTATATAGAAAAGATAAGTATCCCGGAATATATAGCTGAAGTTAAAGAACGGATATGATTATGTATCCCATTTCTCAACGGCATTTAAACGATTTTGGGGGTGTACGCCGGGGGAGATGAGAAGGTGAAATCAACTTCTCGTTCTAAAAGCAAATAGTTGAAATAAATTATTCCCTTTTTTATTACTTTTTAGGACAAGACTGGTTTTCATATAAATTTATTTTCTATAAATTAGCCTTTATTTTCTGCCTTTTTTACAAAAAACAATTATATCAAAAATAAATGCTTATGATTTCCATCTACAATATTAAGCCACAATTTCAGAAACTCTTAATGCCTATACTTACTTTTCTCCACAAGAAAGGAATTTCCGCCAATCAAATTACAATAAGTGCTATTATTTTATCATTGGTTATCGGGGTTTTATTTTGGAATGCAGATAAAAATCATTGGTTATTTTTAGCTCTTCCCATAGGATTATTAGTGAGAATGGCACTAAATGCTTTGGACGGAATGCTCGCTCGCAAATACAATCAAATTACTGCAAAAGGCGAATTATTAAATGAATTAGGCGATTGTATTTCTGATGTTTTTGTATTTTTCCCTTTATTAAAATTCCAACCGGAAAGCCTTTATTTAGTGGTTGTATTTATTGTTTTAAGTTTAATTAACGAATATGCGGGCATTATGGGGAAAGTTATCACGGGCGAAAGACGCTACGAAGGACCTATGGGCAAAAGCGACCGAGCCTTCTTATTGGGACTTTACGGAGTTTTGAGTTTCTTCTCTATAAATATAACTTCTATTTCAAATTATATCTTTCTGATTTTGATAATTTTACTCGGTATCAGCACTTGGATACGTATCAAAAAAACATTGAAGGCAACATAACCGAAAATAAATGTCAAATTCCCAAAGTAAATATGCAGATGTACCGATTAGAATACGAAGTTGGCTGATTATCATTGTAATAGTGAGTATTGGTTTACTTCATCATACTTTAACTTGTCTTCTTTTTACTCTACTTTCTTTTATCGGATTTAAAGAATTTTTAGCTTTGGAAAAACAAAAAAATCGGGCAATGCTTTATAGTTTTGTCCCGTTAAGTCTTTTTCAATTTTATACCTCTTGGGAAAATAATTATGTCTTGTTCATCTTTATTGTTCCGTTATATGCCTTACTTTTAGGTTTATTATGGAAACGAATTTGGATATTTTTAATCGGAATTTTTATCAATGTTTGGACATTAGGACACTTGGCTTTTATTCCAAAACTACTTAATAATCAGTTATCAGGAATAAAACTTCTGTTATTTTTGATTATCCTAACAGAATTAAACGATGTCTTTCAATATTTATTCGGGAAAAGTTTAGGCAAACGAAAAATATCGCCTTTCATCAGTCCCAACAAAACGAAAGAAGGACTAATAGGTGCTGTCTTTTCCACTACGATTATTTCTATTCCAATGGGATTATTTTTGATTCCCGACAAGAATATTTTTCTATATTTGGGATTAGGATTTTTAATTTCCATAGTAGGTTTTTGCGGAGATTTATTTATTTCCGCGCTCAAACGAAAAGCCAATGTAAAAGATACAAGCAATTTGATACCGGGACATGGCGGTTTACTCGATAGAATGGATAGTCTTATTTTTATTTCACCGATTTTTTACGGATTGTGCCACCTTATTTTTTAGAAAATGATACCACAAAAACCAAAATATAAAAATGCGATTATTTTTTCGGGAGGAGGCACTCGTTTTGCTTTGTATTGCGGAATGTACGAGGCTTGCGAAGAAATGGGAATAAAACCCGATCTCATTATTTCGGCGTGTGGAGGTACAATCGCTTCGGCTGTTATCAATTCATTTTCAACGCATAAAGAACGAAAAGAATATCTGCAATCCAACGAGTTTTATCAATTTATTCTTTCGTTAAAATTAACCCACGAACGCTATTTGCATCGTATCGGTTGGCTTTGTATCAAAAAAATGCTTTCCTCAAAAAAAGCACCTTATATAGAAGACATTTTTAATCGGTATTTGGTGGATATTCCAATGGATATTTCAACGGGATTACCTTCTTTGGCGAGAGAGTTCAGTCCGTCTGTGCCTACAATCATCGTAGGCTCAAAATTACTTTTTGACAAAGCAGAAACAGGCAACTTTCGCCACAATAGAAAACTATATCAAAAAGTGCTTTTTACTGATGAACAAACTGCAAAATCCATTGATGAAAATTCAATAAAAATCCATTCAGAAAACTATAAAACAAGTGCGGTGGACGACAAAATTACAGTAAAAACGGATATTCCTTTACTTATAGCAACACGAATTTCAGTATCGGATATGTTTTATATGAGTCCCGTTTTTTGGCAAAATCATTATTATGCGGGTGGGGCAATTGACTTGTTACCCGCTGAATTAGCTTTGTCATTGGCAGAAAATATTATTTATGAGAAAAAACAAAATTACACCCGTTTGGAAGAGGCTCTTGTTCGGGCAGTTTTAGGCTTTAGCGGAAATGCTCGTTGGGAAGAAATCGAAAAAATCCTTCCTAAAAAATATGCTGTAAACACTACGGACGCTTCTACCTTTTTCAAAGGTCATTATGTTTCAAAAAAGATTGATTTAAAGCGATTTGGCATCAAATTAGAAAAACCTTTCAGCTTTCAGAAATTTGTTAAAGATATCGATTTTCAGTGGCAATACGGATATAATCGAACATTAGAAATGCTTAAAAAAGAAAGAAAATGAAAATATTTATAATGGGCGGAACTTCAGGAATTGGTCAAGAATTGGCTCGAAGATATTTGGAAATGGGTAATGAAGTCGGAATTTGCGGACGAAATCTCGAAAAATCAGAATTACCCGAAAATCCTAACCTAAAAAGATATGCCTTAGACGTTTACGATAAAAAAGATTTACAAAAAGCCGTAAAGAATTTTGCCGATGAGCATTTAGACATGATGATTATCTCTACCGGAACTTATACGGAAAGTATCGTCCACAAACTCACATACGAGGAAAGCGAGGCAATGCTAAAAACAAATCTCACGGGAACTATAAACGCCTTTGAAGTGGCACGCCAAGCAATGAAAAAATCAGGTGGACACATTGTAGCAATCGCCTCTGTTTCAGCATTATTGGACTATCCACAAAGCAGTCTGTACAGCAAAACTAAACGAATCATTTTACAATTATGCGAAGCCTATCGGTGTGCCTTACAAGATTTTGGCATATCCGTTACCGCAATCGCACCCGGTTATGTGGACACACCAAAATTAAGAGAACTCAAAAAAGACGACCTTTCCAAAATGCCTTTTGTCATCAGTTGTGAAAAGGCTTGCGATGAAATTATCAAAGCAATTTCCGACCGAAAAGAATTAGTTATTTTCCCTAAAAAAATGAAACGACTAATGATGTTTTTGTCTTTTTTACCCAAAGGATTATTACGTTTTATAATGAAGAAAAAAGCACAATGGACTCAACCCGAATAAACCCAAAAACCTCTTTAAAAGATAGAATTATCAAATTGACAATCAGTTATTTGATTTTCTTTTTAATATATAATTTCACCGGATTTTATACCAAAAATTTAGACAATGTAAATACTTTTGTCTTTGATTTTGAGAAAAATATACCTTTCATTTCTTGGTTGATAATTCCGTATATGAGCAGTGGAATTTTCTTTGTATATGTTTTTTTGATAAGCTCTCACCAAAAAGATTTGAAATTATTATTTTGGAGAATCAATTTTATAACGATTGTTTCGGGAATATTTTTTCTTTTATTTCCGTTGCATTTTACTTTTGAAAAACCTGAAATCCACAATTCTTTTTTAGCTTTTTTCTTTCGATTATTAGAAAAATACGACACTATTTACAACCAAGCACCTTCTTTGCATATTAGTTATGCTTATATTTTTTGGACAGTCATACGCCAAGAAATTAAATCCCCTTTTTGGAAAAATATCTTGGGAATTTGGTTATTTTTAATGGGAATTTCGACATTATTCGTATATCAACACCATTTAATTGATATTATTTCAGCATTGATTTTGGTAGCGATAACGTTGAGGATATTTCAAAAGAAAAATAAATCTATTGAGAATAAAGAAAATCAACTTCATCAAAAATGTTGAACTTTTCATTATATTTACCCTTTCATAAATCATAAATTCAATATGAAAACAGGATATTTTAACAGCTTTGACGGTGCAGAATTGTTCTTTCGTGAATGGAAATTCAAACCCGAACAAAAAACAATTATTATATTGCATCGTGGACACGAGCATTCAGAACGACTAAACGAATTTGCTACAAATTCACGTTTTGAAAAATATAATATTTTCGGTTACGACCAACGAGGAAATGGTTATACAAAGCAAAAAGTATCCCCTATTTTTATGGATTCTGTTCGGGATTTGGATTGTTTTGTTTCTTTTCTGAACTCAAAATACGGCATTTCATCGGAAGATATTTTCATTGTAGCCAATAGTATTGCGGGCGTAATTGTTTCGGCGTGGGTTCACGATTTTGCCCCTAAAATTGCGGGTATGGTATTACTTGCTCCTGCTTTTGAAATCAATTTATACGTACCTCTGGCAGTGCAATTTATCACGTTGGGAACGAAAATTAAAAAAGATTTGACCGTAAAAAGCTACGTAAAAGCCAAAATGCTCACTCACGATGAAGAACAACAAAAAGCCTACGATGCCGACTCACTCATTACCAAAGATATCAATGCCCGTTTGCTTATCGATTTGCATAATGCGGGAAAACGCCTCGTAGAAGACGCTTCGGCTATTGACTTGCCTACATTGATGCTTTCTGCCGATAAAGATTATGTAGTAAAAACCAAAGCACAAAAGCAATTTTTCGTCGGGTTAGAATCAGAATGCAAGGAATTTATTTTATTAAAAGATTTTTATCACGGAGTGCTTTTTGAAAAAGACAGACATATCGTTTACGACCATATTCTACGATTTGCCGACAAATGTTTTGCTTTGGAAAATCAAGAAAACAAACCATTAAATCCCGATAAATTCACACAAGATGAATTTCATAAAATGAATTTGGGATTGATGTCCCAAGCCGAAAATCTTAACTATAAATTTCAGAAATGGGCTTTAAAAAATATCGGCTCTTTAAGTAAAGGAATGGAAATCGGACTGAAATACGGATTTGATTCGGGAATTTCGTTGGATTATGTTTATAAAAATCAACCACAAGGAAAACTCGGTATCGGTAAAATGATTGATTCTAATTATTTAAACGCAATCGGTTGGAAAGGCATACGAAAACGTAAAGAAAATTTATTGCAATTACTCTCCGAAGCAGTCGAAAATTTGCAAAGTGAAGGTAAATTTGTAAAAATATTAGATATTGCGGGTGGTACGGGAAATTATTTATTTTCTTTAAAAGAAAAATTCCCTGATATTGAGGTTGTTATCAATGAATTTAAACTTTCTAATATTGAGGTTGGCGAAAAATATATTACCGAAAAAGGATTGACAAATATCCGTTTTACCAATTATGATTGTTTTGATTTAGAAACCTATCAAAAGTTAAATTATCAACCCAATATTATTATTATTTCGGGAATTTTTGAGTTATTTGAAGATAATCATTTAATAAATAAAGCTATTAGCGGAGCGGTTTCCATTGCTGAAAATAACGGATATTTGGTTTATACGGGACAACCTTGGCACCCGCAATTAAAGACAATTGCTTATGTTTTGAACAGTCATCAAGAAAAAGACTGGGTAATGCGAAGACGCTCTCAAAAAGAATTAGACCGAATTTTTGCTTTTAATCAAGTAAAAAAAGAAAAAATGCTACTAGATGATAATGGGATTTTTACAGTTTCATTGGGTAGGATTTTAAAAAGATAAAAAAGTACATATTTTTCATTTTTATAGCTTATAATAAGTATATTTTTCTATACATTCTCTCAATCTAAAAATAATTTCCAGACTTAATTTGATAGAGGAAGTTAGAAAAGAGTAAAAGAGAAATAATCTTTTCAAAATTCCGTACATTTGCGCCCTATGTTAGCAAAAAAAATCTCTTTTAAAGAAATTAACCGATTAGCAATTCCCGCTATTATTGCCGGAATTGTAGAGCCTTTGATTTCTCTTACCGATACCGTAGTGGCGGGGCATATTCCGTCGGATACCGATGAGGTTTTGGGGGCAGTGGGAATTGTCGGCTCTTTTATTTCGGCAATGATTTGGATGTTTGCCCAAACTTCCAATGCTATCGGGTCGTTAGTAGCACAGGGCGTTGGACAAAATCGGATAAATCGATTGCGTTCACTCGTTTCTCAATTATTTTTCTTTAATTTGGGAGTATCATTTTTGATGTCGCTTTTAGCATTTTCACTTTCATCATTTTTATTCCGACTTTATGGGGCAGAAGGAAGTTTGTTGGAAATCTGTTTGCGATATTTTCATATTCGGGTATGGGGATTTCCTTTTACTTTGCTGACCTTTACCTTATTCGGGGTCTTTAGAGGATATCAAAATACCTCTTGGGGAATGATTATTAGCGTAATAGGCGGAATTACGAATGTTGTTTTAGACTTACTTTTTGTTTTCTATTTTCATTGGGACGTGGAAGGCATCGCTTGGGCAAGTCTTATCGCACAGGCACTTATGTTTTTAATCGCTTTAGTTTTTTTATTTAAGAAAACTCCGTTCCGATTAATGAGATTATTCCCATTACACACCGATTTCTTAAAAACACTTGTGATGAGTTTTGATTTGTTTTTACGGTCACTTTCATTGCAAATTACATTTTTCTTCGCTTTTAGAACCGCAACGGGATTGGGCGAAACTGAGCAAAATCAATTTGTAGCGGCACACACTTTATTGGTGCAAATTTGGCTCTTTTCAGCATTTTTATTGGACGGATATTCCAATGCGGGTGCCGTTTTGTCGGGTAAACTTTTGGGTGCAAAACAATTTTCGACCTTACGCCAACTCACCAAAGATTTATTAAAAATTACATTTAGTATCGGACTGATATTAGCAGCCGTTTATTTTATATTCTACTATCCGATTGGGGAATTTCTAACGAAAAGTACAAATATTTTACCCGTCTTTTATGCTTCATTTTGGATTGTTATTCTGATGCAACCGATTAATTCCATTGCATTTCTGTACGACGGAATTTATAAAGGAATGGGAAGGACGCAAGTTCTGAGAAACATACTTTTATTAGCTACTTTCATCGGCTTTTTACCTTCGTTGTACCTTTTTCAGCAGTTTGATTTGAAATTACAAGGAATTTGGTATGCCTTTTTTATTTGGATAATTCTTAGGACAATACCTTTGATCTGGGATTTTCATAGGTTTGTAAAGAGGAATACTATTTAATAAATTCAAGAACCGGTTTTACACTTTCCTCCGGAATTTCTTCCATTGGAACATGCCCTGCCCCTTTGAATATTACCAATTTACTATTTGGAATATTCTTATTGAATTTTTCAGCATCAGAAAGTGAAACTAAAGTATCTTTTTCACCCCATAAAATTAAGGTAGGTTGTTGAATTTTACTAATCTCATTGATTTTAGGATCAATTTTCTTGATTGCTAATTCTAACGTATTTCCTAAATCGACTAAAGCTTGTGGATTACCTTCTCGCAAAAATAAATCATGATATATTTCCACGGTTTCATTTTTCACTGGAGTTACCTCGCCATAAACTTCCTCCAATGATTTTTTTACTAAAAACTTTGTGGCTAAGTGTTTTAAAACACCTCCAAACTTAGGCACTTTCGTAGCTTTTGTTAAAAATAGTAAGGCTTTACTTTTTAACTCAAACCCTGCCGAATCAATTAAAATAAGTTTTTCTACTCTTTCGGAATGCTCCAACGTAAAATTCCATGCAATCTCACCTCCCAATGAGTTTCCACCAATTATACATTTCTCAATTCCTTTAGTCTCCAAGAAGTCTTTTATAAATTTCACATAATTTGTAATGCTATAATTATGATGTGAAAAAGCTCCTGTTAGTCCAAAAGCGGGTAAATCCATTCGTACTACTCGCTTAGTCTTTTTGAGTACTTCTGTCCAAGCATCGAACGTATGCAAATGAGCACAAGTTCCATGTATTAAGACCAAAGGCAACTCATCATCAGGATTTCCTTCATCTCTATAATGAACGTCTAAATCCCCTATTTTTATAAATTGAGAAGGCGATTGAGCGTATTTTTCTTTTAATTCGGTTAGGCTTTTTAGTTTCATTTTATCATGTCTTTTCTCTATTAAGACAAGAAATATACCAATATAAACTTTTGATTAATGCTTAACTTTACAATCCTACTGTTTTTAATAAATACTCTAAATCTTTTGTGAAAGACCAATTAAGAACATAATCTTTATTAATTCTCACTTTATCAGGCCACAAAACCTCATCATTATATTTTAAAGGATTTTCAACTTTATTTAAAATCTCATTTTCGTTTCTATACGCTAATTGGGCCGGACCTGTAATTCCAGGTTTTACAGTCAAAATTATTCGGTCTTCGCCTTTCAGCTCATCGGCGTAACCTGTAACATCAGGACGTGGACCAACAAAACTCATTGTTCCATTAAGAATATTAAAAAGCTGAGGCGTTTCGTCTAATTTTGTTTTAATAAGAAATCTACCAAACTTCGTTAATTGATGTGTTTTTTCAGTCGTTACACTATTAGTATAAGTTCCTTTCAGAGTTCGGAATTTATAAATATTAAACGGTTTTCCCTTCTCCCCTATTCTTTTCTGAATAAATAATCCGTTTTGCTTAGTTTCTAAAGTAGTAATAATCCATATAAAAGCCATTGGAACGAATAACAATAACAGTAAAATTATTGCTAAAATATAATCAAATATGCCTTTTAAAACCTTCATAAAACAAAGGTAATTTTTAATATTGAGAAATTAAACTTCAAACTCTTATTTTCATTATTAAAGATATAAATTATTATCTTTGCCCCTCATAAAATTTAAGCATGTCTAAAGTACTTCAAAAAGAAATCAATAAAAGAAAAACTTTCGGGATTGTTTCTCACCCCGATGCCGGAAAAACAACGCTTACCGAGAAATTATTGCTTTTTGGTGGAGCTATTCAAGAAGCGGGTGCGGTAAAATCAAACAAAATTAAAAAGTCCGCTACTTCCGATTTTATGGAAATTGAGCGACAAAGAGGGATTTCCGTTGCGACTTCGGTTTTAGCATTTGAGTACAGAGATAAAAAAATCAATATTTTAGACACTCCCGGACACAAAGATTTTGCGGAAGATACTTACCGAACTTTAACTGCCGTAGATAGCGTAATTGTTGTGATAGACGTTGCCAAAGGTGTAGAGGAGCAAACTGAAAAATTAGTGGAAGTTTGTCGTATGCGTAATATTCCGATGTTGGTTTTTATCAATAAATTAGACCGTGAAGGGAAAGATGCTTTTGACTTACTTGATGAGGTCGAACAAAAATTAAATTTAACAGTTACGCCACTTTCTTGGCCTATCGGAATGGGAGAAAGATTCCAAGGGATTTATAATTTATACGAGAAAAATATTCAGCTTTTTAGTTCAAATAATAAACAAAGAATTAGTGAAGCAATTGAATTCGAAGATTTAGAAAATCCAGAATTAGACGAAATCATTGGACAAGAGCCTGCTGAAACTTTAAGAGAGGAAGTTGATTTAGTTTCAGGTGTTTATCCTGATTTTGATAAAGACGAATATCTAAACGGAACGTTACAACCTGTTTTCTTTGGTTCTGCTTTAAATAACTTTGGAGTTCAAGAATTATTAGATGCGTTTATAGACATTGCTCCTAATCCTATGCCTAAACAGAGTGATACTCGTTTGGTTGAGCCGATGGAGGAATCTTTTACGGGATTTGTATTCAAAATCCACGCAAACATGGATCCTAAACACCGAGATAGATTGGCGTTTGTAAAAGTAGTTTCAGGTAAGTTTGAAAGAAATAAACCTTATTTACATGTAAGACAAGGAAAAAATTTAAAATTCAGTAGTCCGAATGCCTTTTTTGCAGACAAAAAAGAAATTATAGATGAATGTTTCCCCGGGGATATTGTTGGTTTGCACGATACAGGAAATTTCCGAATTGGTGATACTTTAACCGAAGGGGAACAATTAAACTTTAAAGGAATTCCGAACTTCTCGCCTGAGCACTTCCGTTATGTAAATAATGCCGACCCAATGAAAGCTAAACAATTTGAAAAAGGTTTAGATCAATTAATGGATGAAGGTGTGGCTCAGCTGTTTACATTAGACTACAACAACCGAAAAATCATCGGGACAGTTGGGGCTTTACAGTTTGAAGTGATAGAGTATCGTTTAGAACATGAATATAACGCGAAAGTTACCTATGAAAATATAAATATTCATAAGGCTTGTTGGGTAGAATGTGAAGACGAGAAATCAGCAGAATTTCAAGATTTCTTACGTGTAAAACAGAAATATTTAGCTCGAGATAAATACAATCAGTTAGTTTTCTTGGCAGATAGTTCGTTTACAATACAAATGACTTTACAAAAATATCCGAGTATTAAATTACATATGGTGAGTGAGTTTTAATAGTTCAGAATACAGTGGTTTCTCTTTTTAAAAAAGTTTTATTTAAATATGTTTAGATGATTTTACTTCTTATATTTTTATATATTTGTATAAAACTATCTTATTATGCCTGTCACTATAAAAATTGAAGTTAATCAAAAAACTAAAGCTGGAAAAGCTTTTTTAGAGATGATTAATGCTGTATATAAAAATCAGCCGGGGATTAAAGTTTTTAATACAGATGATAGTGAATGCTCTGAAAAAGACACCGCTTTCATAGAGAAAATATCACAAAAAACTAATAAAAAACTTACCAAAAGATTATTAGAAGAACGTAATATTTCTCTATAATGATTGTCATTACAGATAGTAATATTTTTTATAGTGCTCTTATTTCACCTAAAGGGAAAGTTGCGAGAATATTAAAAGAACAAAAGAATATCCAATTTATTGCTCCATCTTATCTTATTGAAGGAATTAAAGAACATGCTTTAGATATAGCTGATTACCTAAAAATAAGTAAAAAGAAAGTATTGATAAATTTTCAGAATTTATTGAATAACATACAAATTATTGATGCGGGAAATATTCTTAAAAAAGAAGTAGAACAAGCTATTATCATTGCAAAAGATATAGATATTGATGATACTTTTTTTATTGCTTTGCATTTACATACGCATCACAAAATTTGGACGAGTGATTTAAAACTTATAAAAGGGTTAAAAGCTAAAGGTTATTATTTGTATCACAACTAAAGAGCTAGAGAAATTCCTATACAAATAAATAGCATTACTTAAACATTTTCTCAGCTAATTCCGCACTATCCGGCTTACCTACATCTAACAATTTTGCCGAGTGTTGGAAACCTAAAATCTGCTCGGATTTCATTAGTTCTAAATAGGATTTCATGATAGAAAACTTACCTTCAAAAGTATTTTTATCAAAAAAATCAGGACTGATTACATGAATTCCACTAAAAGCCAATTCTTTATTAAAATCAGAGTTGGCAATAATTGATTGATTATTTCTTAAATCTTTCCAACCACATAATTGGTTTTCTTGATTGAATAAAAGTTTTCTCGTACTTTCTCTATCGCTCACCGCTAAAGTAACCAACGGATTATTCTCAAAATGGAAATCAACTAATTTATGAATGTCTAAATCGGTTAAAATATCGCTGTTCATTACCAAGAAAGACGAATTGGACAATAAATCTTTGGCTTTTAAAAGTCCGCCTCCCGTTTCTAAAAGTTCATTTGTTTCGTCAGAAATTAAAATCTCAACTCCAAAATTATTGTTTTGTTCTAAAAATTCTGTGATTTTATCGGCAAAATGATGAACATTTACCACAAATCGGGAAATCCCGAAACCCTTTAAATATTCAATGTTTCTTTGTAAAAGTGGTTTCCCGTTTACAGGAAATAAAGCCTTTGGTGCAGATAATGTAAAAGGTTTTAATCGAGTGCCTAAACCTGCGGCAAAAATCATTGCAGTGAGTTGAT
This sequence comes from Weeksellaceae bacterium TAE3-ERU29, assembly GCA_019218445.1. Classification (GTDB taxonomy): domain Bacteria; phylum Bacteroidota; class Bacteroidia; order Flavobacteriales; family Weeksellaceae; genus Ornithobacterium. Next base: position 26,981 of record JAHUUM010000002.1, read on the forward strand.
TAGATTTCATTTATCCAATTTTTTTCTTCTTGCACCACATGGTGAATATTCACTTCCGCCTCCGAATATTTTTCTTTTAAATAATCTCCAACCGAATCAGCTGCAAATACCGAACGATGTTGTCCGCCAGTGCAACCAAAATTAATTTCTAAATTCGTAAATCCTCTTTTTATATAATCTTCTACGGTAATGTCTAAAATTTCTTTGATTGATGCTAAAAACTGAGGCATTTTTGTTTTCTCCAATAAGAATTTCTGAACGCCCTCATCTCTACCCGTTTGAGTTTTGTATTCGTCTATTCTACCGGGGTTTAAAATTCCTCTACAATCAAAAACGAACCCTCCTCCATTTCCGGATTTATCTTCGGGGATTCCTTTTCGGTAAGAGAAACTTCGTACATTTATATTTAATTTACTCATTTCTTAGTTTTTCGCGAAGATAATTAATTTCTTTCTTGTAAGTCGATTATAATCTGTTTAATTGTAGGCAAACGCTCAATTATTTCTAAATCTAAAATATCTTTCAGGTTTTCTATTCCGAATTTTATACTTTCTAAAAAATGCTGTTTTTTCTGAATCCAACCTAATTTTCCGTATGCCCCAAGCACTTGCAACAACCTTAAAATCAAACAGATTTCAAAATCCTTTTTGATTTTTTCTTCATCAAAATTAGGAATATTTACTTTTAATTCCTGATAATAATAGGTCAATAACTCCTCCCTCGCTTCCGCCGACAAGTTTGCTTTTGCTTGCCATAACAGAGAAACCGCATCATAAACGCAAACTCCTTTCATAGCTCCCTGATAATCTATAAAATACAGTTTATCATTTTCAAGCATGATATTTCTACCTTGCAAATCTCTGTACATTAGAAATTTATATTCTGATTTTTGAAGTTCTTTGGATAGAAAATTAAATTCTTTTAGGAGTTTATGTTCCAAATATTCAACTTTGGAGAAATCTAAAAAGTAGTTTTTAAAATAAAATAAATCTCTAAAAATCAACGTTTCATCAAACTCGGAATAAGTATAAAAGTCTTGTTCATTTATCAACTTTATTCCTTCTGTCTGAAACTTGACTAAATCTTTTAAAACCTCTTTATAATAATGAATAAATTCTCCCTTTCCCAATAAAACCTGATTTAATAAAGTTTCATCGCCTAAATCTTCTTGCAAATAAAATTTAGCCTCATCAAAAAAGATAATTTCGGGAACCTTTAAACCTAAATTTTTAAGTTTATTGGTAAAATTTATAAATACTTTATTTTCTCTAACATCATCATTTTTAACTAAAATAAGCGTTTTATATTGATATGTTTCAGAGAAAAAAACTCTAAAATATTTCCTACCTGAACCACCCGAATTAAGTGGCTCTATCTTTTTAAATTCAGGGATTTCCAATAAAAACTGAGGGATTTTCATTTTTTATATTTTAAATTCTATTTTTTCTAAATCAGAAAAATATTTTCTTCCCTCATTTATCTCACTTTTAATAAAATAAATTAAATCATCATACTCCATCTCCCAATAAGGAGTAGGCATTTTTTTTGACAGAGATACATATCCTTTTTGCTTAGGCATATTTAATTTATTATAATTACTATTCTCTTTAATCTTAGAAACAAAAGGAATAAAACATTCTATCTCTTTTTTCTTTGATTTATCATAATTTACTGACGCTATAGCAAACTTAATATTGTCTGCCTGTAATTGTAAAAATACATTAAACTTCTTTTTCTGAACATTAATTTCCCCCAATATAATATCAATTAAAGCCACTCCTCTCGTTTCATTTATAACACAATGAATACTCTCATCTATACTATTTCTTATTTTGATAAGTATATTTTTCTGAAAAATTGTCTCTAATTGATTTATACCTATAAATTTCTCTTCCTCAGTTGGATATTCATAAGTTATTTTATCTATCTTTTTTTTACTTCCATTTAAAAATACAGTAGAATATTTTTGATAATTCTGAGAAAAATCCTTAAATATATTAATTAAGTGTTCTAAAAAACTCAAATACTCACAAAAAATAATCGCATCTATTTCTTTAGTCAATTTTATTTCTTGAAAAACACTTAATAAGTCTTCATAAGTTACATTTTGCCAATTAATTTCACTTGGAGGTTCATTTATTAATGTCAGGTAAAAATACTTTTTATCAATATTTTGAAAATCTTTTTCAGCTATTTCCCTATATTTATTAAGCTGTCCTAAATACTGACTTGATTTAAGTTTATTTTCCAATATAATTACACAACTATCTGTTTTTATAATTATATCTATATTTTTATATTCCGTTATAACGTATTCTATATGAGAACATTCAATATTAAATAATTTTTTAATTAAATTTATTTTATCTATATTCTGAACTTCTTTAAAATTATCTGAGAAAAACCAAGAAATAATTTGAGAATGTATTCTTTCTTGGTTTGCTATACTTAAAAACTCAAAAAAAGATTGTCTATCATTACTCATACCCCAATTTAATTTTCAGCTTCTCCAGCATCGTATCCGTCATAGAAGACAAATCGAAATCCGGTTGCCAACCCCAATCTTTAACTGCAACAGAATCATCTATTTTTGCAGGCCAAGAATCGGCAATAGCTTGTCTAAAATCAGGATTATAAGAAATTTCAAAATTCGGTATTCTCTTTTTAATTTCATCTGCAATTTCTCTCGGATTGAAAGATAATCCACCTAAATTGTAAGAGGAACGAACAGTCAATTTATCATAATCTGCTTCCATTAACTGAATTGTAGCTTTTAAGGCATCGTCCATATAGAGCATTGGTAAAGTGGTTTCCTTAGACAAAAAACATTCGTACTTTCCGTCTTCTAAGGCTTTGTAATAAATATCTACGGCATAATCTGTTGTTCCTCCCCCCGGCAAAGTTTTCCAACTAATTAAACCGGGATAACGGATACTTCTTACATCTATCCCGTATTTTATATTATAATATTCGCAAAATCTTTCTCCGGCTAATTTTGCTATTCCGTACATACTTAGTGGAGATTGAACCTCGTCTTGCGGCGTATCATATTTTTTTGCTCCTTTTCCGTAAACAGCTATGCTACTTGGCCAAAATATTTTTTTCACCAAACCGTCTTTAGCCATTTCTAAAAGTGATAAAAGTGATTTAGTATTAAGATCCCACGCTTTTGCAGGAACTTTCTCAGCAACTCCCGATAACATTGCCGCTAAATGATAAACTTGAGTGACCTTATTATCTTCAAGTAATTTTCGCCACGCTTCAGCATCATTTACATCTAACTGCTCATACAATCCACCATTAGGATTATCTTCCGGCTTTCTAATGTCAGACGCAATTATATTTTCTTCTCCGTATTTTTCTTTAAGTGCCAAAGTGAGTTCAGAACCTATTTGCCCTAAAGCTCCCGTAACTAAAATCTTTTCCATTTAAATTTTTATAATTTATAAAATTACATAAAATAATCTTACTTAAAAAATTAGCTTTTCTCGTATCCTAAAATCTTCATGAAGTTACCCACAGTTTGCTGTTCAGAGAATAATTCAGTAGTAATATTTCCATTTTCATCTTTATCAATAAGGATATGTTTTGGTTTCGGAATTAAGCAATGTTGTAATCCGCCAAATCCACCAATTGTATCTTGGTAGGCTCCTGTATTAAAAAAACCTATATATAAAGGTTTATCTTTCTTATACTTAGGTAAATAAATTGCATTTAAATTCTGCTCTGAGTTATAATAATCATCGCTATCACACGTCAATCCACCTAAAAGAACACGCTCATACTCATCATTCCAGCGGTTGATTGCCAACATTACAAATCGTTTACTAATCGACCAGCTATCGGGTAAGGTTGTAATAAATGAGGAATCTATCATATTCCACTTTTCTCGGTCGTTTTGTTGTTTTTGGTAAAGCACTTGGTAAATAGCTCCTCCACTTTCACCTACGGTAAAACTACCAAACTCAGTATAAAGATGCGGGACCTCCACTCCCTCATTTTCACAGTATTGTTTTATCTGATTTACAATTTCATCTGCCATATAGGCATAATCGTAAGTAAAATGCAAAGAATTTTTAATCGGAAAACCACCACCGATGTTCAAGCTGTCCAGCGTAGGACAAATCTTTTTTAAATTAACATAGACTTTTAGACATTTAGTCAGCTCACTCCAATAATACGCAGTATCTCTAATCCCGGTATTTATAAAAAAGTGAAGCATTTTAAGTTTTACCTTCGGATTCTTTTTTAGTTCTTTTTTATAAAACGGAACAATATCTCGGTAGCCTATTCCTAAACGAGATGTATAAAACTCAAACTTAGGCTCTTCTTCCGATGCAATACGAATTCCTACGCTAAAACTCCCTTCAATTGCTTCGCTTAACAAACCTAACTCTTCGTAATTATCTATAATGGGTAAACATTTTTCATGTCCCTTATTAATTAATCCGGCAATATTATCAATATACTGGTCACGTTTAAAACCATTACAAATCACCCAATTGTCTTTAGTCATTTTTCCCGAAGCCATAAGAGATTCTACAATATTAATATCGTATGCAGAACTGGTTTCAATATGAATATCATTTTTTAAAGCCTCATTTAAGACAAATGAAAAGTGAGAACTTTTGGTACAATAACAATAGTTATAAGTAGCATTGTAATTATGCTTTTCTATCGCATCATTAAACCAATTTTTTGCCTTATTTATATTTTCTGATATTTTTGGTAAATAAGTAAATTTTAACGGTGCTCCATATTCTTTTATAAGTCCCATTAAATCTATATCATGAAACTTAAGATTAGAGTTGTCTAAAGTAAACTCTTCTTGTGGAAAATAATAGGTTTGGTCTATTAAATCAAAGTATTTTAATTTCATTTAGTAAAAACTATTGTTTATTTTGTAATGCAATTTTAAATAATTTTTTTACTTTGCACCACCATTTCAACAATTAATTTTAAAATAATTCTTTTTTTAGACTAATTCTTATGAAAAAAATCGGAATCTTAGGCGGTGGACAATTAGGCAGAATGTTTATACAAAATGCTCTTAATTACCCTTTTAAGATACATGTTTTAGACCCCAATCCGGAAGCTCCGTGCAGTAAAATTGCAGATACATTTGTGATGGGTGATTTTAATAATTATGATGATGTCATGGCTTTTGCTCAAAACGTAGATATTGTAGGCATTGAAATAGAACACGTTAATTTAAAAGCCTTAAAAGAACTAAAAGCACAAGGCAAAACCGTGATTCCCGACCCCGAAGTATTGGAAATTATTCAAGACAAAGGCAAACAAAAAGAATTTTATTTAAAAAACAATATTCCTACCGCTCCACTCAAAGACAAAACCGATTTCCCCGTAGTCCAGAAATTATGTATAGGCGGATACGATGGAAAAGGCGTTCAGATTTTAAAAGCCGAAAACCAAGAAAAAGCATGGAATGAACCTTCTATTTTTGAAGAAGTTGCCGACCTGAAAATGGAACTTGCCGTGATTGTAGCAAAAAACAACCAAGGCGAAACGGCTATTTATCCCGTAGTAGAACAAGTTTTCAATCCGGAATATAATTTATTGGATTATTTACTCACTCCTGCCCGAATTAGTAAAGAAGAAGAAAAACAAGCCAAAGAAATTGCCTTGCAAGTCGTAAATGCGTTTGATTCGGCGGGGATTTATGCTGTGGAACTATTTTTAAATCATGACGGAAGTATTTGGGTGAACGAAACTGCTCCACGTGTTCATAACAGCGGTCATTCAACGATAGAAGCAGCGTATTCTTCTCAGTTTGATATGATGTTGCGTGTGCTTACCAATTTACCATTAGGCTCCACCGAACTAAAATGTAAATCAGCGATGCTCAACCTCATCGGGGAAGAAAACGCCAAAGGAAAAGCCTGTGTAAAAGGACTGCAAGATGTTTTATCTTTGGACGGATTTTCGATGCACTGGTACGGAAAAGAAATGACTTCGCCGGGTAGAAAAATGGGACACGCTACTTTCTGCGGAAACGATTGGGATAAAATCATTCAACAAATTGAAGTGGTAAAAGAAAATTTAAAAGTTGGAGTGGAACATTAGACTCGTACTAATTTCACTATACATAAGAATATTTTATATTTACACTTCTAAAATAGAAAAAGACAACTAAACCCTATCATTATGAAAAAACTTATTTTATCCAGCTTTTTATTATTGGGAATCGCATTAACAGCGCAAACAAATTGCAATCAATTAAAGAAGAAAAACGAATCTCTTAAAAGTTTAAATGAAAATCTAACCTCTGAAAATAATTATCTAAAAGAAGTATTAAACATAAACAAACCCATATTAAAATTAGAGAAAGACAGCACTCAAATAAAAGTTACTAAAGTTGTAGGAAATTCTAAAGACAAAACGATTTCTATCACTCTATTATTAGAGGCTAAAAATGAAAATAAAAATTTAACTTTAGACTATATTTCCATTATTGATTTAGAAGGCGAACAATATAACTTAAACTTTTTTAAATCGAGCTCTACCTACCCTAAATTAACCAAAGATGTACCTTTAAAAGTCAAATTCACATTTAGTGACATCATAAATAAACCACTTATCATTAAATTATTAAAGTTTAAAGTAAGAACAGCACCGGAAAGTGACCCAAATATGCTTTACCCTCCTACTTCGATGTTTGAATTTAGAGATTTAAATGTAATTTGGGATTAAAACTTCATCAAGTATTTATTTATGAAAAATTTCTTTCTTCTTCCAATAATTTTTATTTGTTTTTTATCTTGTAACAGGCATGAGAATACTACAAAAAAGGAAATTATTTTCATGACGTACGGAGAGTTACCTCCTATAAATTACATTGATGAAAAAGATAGTGCTATTACTAAGAAATTTGGATTTAAAGTAAAAAGAATTGCCGATTGTGAGGTTACTAACACCATAATTTATAAAGCAAAAAGAACAAATACGGAAAGTAACATTCAAATGCAATCGAAATATGGTAATAATTGGATAAATAAATTTGAAAAAGAAACGGGAATGAGATTTTCTGTACCATTTGTTGAGTAATTTTATAAGTTCAATTTTCATTAAATAAACAATATTATATTTTGTACCTTTAGCACAGATTTTTAATAAAAGAACAAAACCATGTATATAGAAAATCCAACTGTAAGTATTGTCATGGGAAGTCAAAGCGATTTACCCAAAATGAAAGAAGCGGCCGAAATTTTACAAGAATTAGGCATTACATATGAATTAACTTTAATTTCGGCTCATCGCACGGCAGAACGAATGTTCAATTATGCGAAAACCGCCAAAGACCGAGGTGTAAAAGTGATTATTGCCGGAGCAGGTGGAGCGGCTCATTTACCCGGAATGGTAGCCTCTTTAACCACATTGCCCGTGATTGGTGTACCTATTCATTCCAGTAATTCCATTGATGGATGGGACAGTGTTTTAAGTATTCTGCAAATGCCTAACGGAATTCCTGTGGCGACTGTGGCTTTAGACGCGGCTAAAAATGCGGGATTATTGGCAGCTCGTATCGTAGGTGCTTTTGATGAGGAAGCAGCACAAAAAATGGCAGATTATCAAAAAAGCCTGACCGAAAAAGTGGAGGAAAATGTACAAGAAGTTAAAAATTTATATCCCAACGGATTTGATTCATAATTAGTTTATGCCTTTTATTTATGTATTATTAGGGTTCAGTCTTCTTCTCATAGCGATTGGCTTTATTGTCACTGAAAAAAATGCAAAATATATTCTTTCGGGCTACAACACTATGAGTGAAGAGGAGCAAAATAAAGTAGATATAAAATCCTTTATTCTCTATTTTAAGAAATTCCATATTTTTCTCGGGATTTCACTTTTTGTAATTGGAGCGATTTTAAACTACTTCAGCCCTAATTCTGCAGGGATTTTTATAGTGTTTTATCCTATCTTGGCATATATCTACCTTGCTGTAAAAGGAAATAAGTTCTATAAACAAAATTCTAAATCTACATTTATTGCTCTTATAATCGTTTTACTATGTTTAATAGGACTCTTACTATGGGATTTCCGAGAAAACAAATTAATTACAACACCACAAGCCCTAAAAATTGAAGGTAGCTACGGAGAAACCATTGAAATAAATCAAATTAAAAGTATAGAGTTAGTAAATAAGATTCCTGAAATATCATACAAAGTAAATGGTGCTTCATTAGGGACAATGAGCAAAGGATATTTTAAAACCCAAAATGGTGAAAAAGTAAAATTAATCCTGAATAACTCAGACAACTCACCGTATATTTTAATTATAAAAAAGGACGGCGAAAAGATTTATTATTCCTCCAAAAGCGATTCTGATTCCATTTTATTTAATGAAATAAAAAAACATGTCCATTTTAATTAAAGAAATCCCGACAGAACAAACCTACCCGATTCGTCATCAGGAACTTCGGCAAGGTTTCCCGATAGAAACTTGTCATTTTGATGAAGATGATGATTCCAACACCTTTCATCTGGGAGCATTTGAAAACGGAAATTTGGTAGGTGTGGTGACTTTGGTGAAATCAGAAAAAGGGTATCAATTAAGAGGAATGGCGGTTTTGAGTAGTGAACAAGGCAAAGGTATCGGGGCTTTATTGATGCAAAAAGCGGAAGAAAAACTTCATGAAAAACAAGTGAACTATCTTTGGATGAATGCCCGCGTCAAAGCCATTCCGTTTTACAAAAAGCTGGGATATTCTACCAAAGGCGATAGTTTCACGATTAAAACCGTAGGCGAACATATTGTAATGGAGAAAAAATTATGAAATACTAAATAGATTAATCTGATTATAAATAAAGATATATTTCTTATTAAGTTTTTTTTAGGTATATTTTTTGTTATTATATAATAAATTAAATTATTTATATGAAAAAATTAAAATTTGTATTATTTGCCTTTATTATGGCTTTATTTGTAAACTGTACTAACGACGACGATGGGATTCAGCCTCCTATTAATATCCCTACTACCGTAGAAGATGTTGAGTTCCCTTTTGCAAGTATAACAGGAGTTACAATTGAAGGACCTATTAATATTCATTTAGACGTAGATTTCAATGAAATTGTTAAAGAAAAAACAAAAGGAATTTTATCTTTAGACAATGTAAAAAAAGCTGAATTAAAAGAGTTTTCTATTGAATTAAATGATAGTAACTTTATCGGTGATTTATCTGCAGTTAAAGATGCTGATATTTATGTAAAAGCTGAAAATCCAACAGTTAAGGAATTAAAAGTAGCTGAAGTAAGAGACAACAAAAACAAAGATAAAATTATTTTTAAAGTTGTTACAGATAAAAACTTAATCGATTATTTCAAATCAGAGGACACTTATGTAGTTCTAAGAAAAATAACCGGAGGTGATGCGTCACTAACTACTTTTAATGTTACAATTAAACCAGTTTGGAGAATGGGATTCGATTTTTAATAAACAAATCCTTTTCCAGCAGTATATCATAAACTGTGTAAGTTAAAAAGAGCTTTTGAAAATTAAATTTCAAAAGCTCTTTTTAACTTACTATCTTTATTTTATCCACCAAACCTTATTCCAATAGAAAACGGATACTCATTTATAGGATTATTTTGAAATAAAGGAGTTAGATTATATTTCATATAAAATACCGTAACACCATATCCAAAATGTGCCGAAACCCCATAAATCCATTGATTCACATTAAAGTTTCCTTTTTCTACATATCGTATTTTATCGCCGTTATCGTTTCGGTACTTTAAAACTTGTTTACTGTCTGCAAGTATGCCAACATATCCGCCAAGCCCAAATCTAAAGCTATCTTTTATAGGAAAATAAGTTCTATTATTTCTTGTATAAGAAGGTGTTAAGTCAAATTCAAAATTTACGGGTAATGTTACATAAACATTTTTAAATTTAGATTTTATCAGCGGTGTATCATAAGGCTTTAACTCTGTAATGCCATTATTATTTAAAAAATAATCATTTCTACTCATTTTAAGTTTGTTAACCATTACAGAAACTCCATAATTTAAGTGCAATAAGTTATCATTAGGTAAAATCCTCACATTTCTGGAATAACCAACCTCTACCGATTTAGAACCCCACACTTTAAAATTATCGTTCCCGAACTTATCATCAGTTGCTAAACTATGAAAACCAATCGCAAAATTTAACCCTCCATGTACACGCTTAGCATTTCTTTCATGTTTTTTATTTATTTTTCTTTTGATAACCAATGAGTCTTGAACTCCTTTTATTTTTATCGTTACTTGTTGTTCCTCTTCTTCAGGTTTTGAAATAGTTTCATTAACTCTTCCACTTATTAAATCCTCTAACTTCTTTTTTTCTGCCTCTATCTTTCTCTCAATGATTAAACTGGTCTTTTTAGCCTCTTCTAATTTCCTTGCTTTAGCTTCTGCTTTAGCAGCTTTAATTTCGGCTTTTCTTGCTTCTAATTCCGCCTTTTTTGCTTGAGTTTGAGCTTTATGAGCCCATTTCTCTATTTCCGTAGCCTGTTTTTCTAATTCATTGGCAGCTTTTTCTATTTCAATTACTCTTTCTTTTAACAGTTCCTTTTCTGATAATGTTATAGAATCAATATTCTTTTTAATAGCTTCAACCTGTTTATTAAAGTTGGTTTCCTGTGCTTTTGCAGTGCAAAAAAATGCAAGACAAAAGATGATTAAAACACTTTGTATTCTCATAGTTATAATTTTTTAATTGATTATTTTATCATTTACGGCTAAAAATTCTTTTACTTCATTTTTAATTTTATCAAAAAATTTAGTTGATTTATCTTCAAAAATCTCATCTTCTATTTTTGCTAAAAGTTCTTCCTCATTTATTCTAATTCCTTTAGATTTAGCAGTTTTTATTTCTTTTTCAATACTTGCCAATAGATCTTCTGCTGAGACATATTTTTTCTTTTCCGGTTTAATTTGGTTGGTATCTTTATTAATAATAATTTCAGGAATAATTAAATCTGATTTTATTTTAGGTTTAATTGGTTTTTGTTCTAAATCAGCTTGATTACTTGCTATGATTTTCACTTTTTCTTCTTTCGTTTCAGAAATAATATTTTCCGATTGATTATTTTTGATTGCTAAATCTTCTCCTCTATTCAGTTCAGGAATATCTATTATCAAAGGGGAAGGCTGATTGATTTTATATTTTGAACTTGATTTATTATTCACTATTCTAATCGCATCATCATCTGATGAGAGATAAAATAATCCTACTACAAGAATTAAACAAGCTGCAACTCCGGAAAAATACCACCATTTTAATTTAGGTTTTTCCTCTTTTGTTGAAAGTTGTTTTTCTAATTTAGTCCAACTTTCTTCGTGCGGACTTATTCGGCGTTCAGCCATTAAATCCTTTATATTATTCTTCCAATTATCTTGCATAATTATAATCTTTACTTAATTTTTCTTGTAATATTTTCTTTGCATACGATAACTGAGATTTAGACGTTCCCACAGATATCGATAATTCTTCCGCAATTTCTTTATGCGTAAAATCCTCAAAAACATATAAATTAAATACCATTTTACAACCAAAAGGCAAATCATCTATAAATTTCTGCAAATACTCTGTATCTATATTTTTAGTATTAAAATCCTCGTAAGTTTCATCCATATCTTCCCACTCAGAAAATGTCATTTTATTTACGCTACTCCTCAAAAAATCAATGCATTCATTCACTGTAATTCTCCGAATCCAAGCATAAAAATGATTTTGTTCTTGATAATCCGGTAATTTCATAAATATCTTGAAAAAAGCCTTAATCATTATATCTTCGGCAAAATGCAAATCATTAATATATAATCGGCAAATACTCAAAACCGAAGGTGAATAGGCTTCATATAACTCTTTCTGAGCTATACGGTTACCTTTTTTTACCTCTGCAATTAACCGATTATTATTTTTATGAAATGATACAATCTTTGCCATTAAAAAATCATCTTTCTACTTACATAAACGAAAGTAATACTTAAAAGGTTGGAAATTAAAATATATTTTTTATAAAAACTTTATATCTTTAGCTTTTAATATATTGATTATGGGATTATTTAATTTTTTTAAATCAGACAAAAAAATAAAAGCCGTAGAGATTAACGAACAAAATTTTAACCAAGAAATTGCCGAAAGTTCTCAGCCTATTTTACTTGATTTTTATGCTACATGGTGTCAGCCATGCCAGGTAATGCATTCTCTGGTAAATAGAATGGTAAAAGAAAATCAGGATTTAATGCAAACACTAAAAGTAGCCAAAGTAGATATTGATGCCAACCCAAAGATTTCCCGAATGTTCGGGATACAAAGTGTTCCTACATTATTATTTATTTATGATAAAAAAGTATTGGATAAACATAATGGTTTAATTCCCTACCAAAATTTAGTAGGGAAGTGTAAAGATTTCGCAGAAGACTTTATAGAAGAATAAAATCTAAGCCTATTTTAATGAAACCAAAATACATAGGCAATTGTTCCTATTATCAAAACACAAATTAGATTAAGAATTACACCGGCTCTTAGCATATATTTTTGTTCTACGAAACCTGTTCCGTAAGCCAAGGCATTCGGTGGTGTTGCGACAGGCATCATAAACGCACAAGATGCTCCTAAACCAATGATCATAGATAATCCAAGCGGATCCATTCCCAAAGCCCGAGCAATGGAAATGAAAATAGGCACTAACAGTGCCGCACTGGCTGTGTTAGAAGTAAATTCGGTAAGAAATATAATGAATGTCGCAACAATTAATCCAATAAGGTAAAAATGGCGACCTTCTATAATAAAAACGATTCCCTCTACTAAAATTTTACTTGCTCCGGAATCTGTTAAAATAGAACTTAAAGTGAGCCCTCCACCGAATAACATAAGTACACCCCAATCGGTATTTTTCTGCACATCTTTCCAGTGAGCAATGCGTGTACCACAAATTAAAATTACACCTAAAAGAGCAATAACACTATCAAACTTTTCTATTTTGTCTATGTTTAAAAATTGTGAGACATAAACATTTACTTGTTTACTGAATACCCAAGATAATGCCATAAAAGCAAATATAACTATTGTTAAAATTTGTTTGCTGTTCAACTTATAATCAGGATTTTCTATTTCAACTTTATATTTCAGCTTCGGTCTGAAAATCAATATTAAAACGACTATCATAATAGGTAGAAGAATGAGCATAACAGGAATTCCGTATTTAAGCCAATCTGCAAAACTAAGATCCATTTGAGAAGCTACAATTGCATTTGGCGGACTACCTACCAGAGTTCCTACACCTCCAATATTAGCACTGTAAGCAATCCCAAGCAATACAAAAATATAGGTTGATTTATTATCTTCAAATTTTAAATTACTAAGTAGTCCTAATGCTAAAGGAAGCATCATGGCTGTAGTTGCCGTATTACTTATTCCCATGGAAAGGACTGCTGTTACTACAAATAATAAAATAATGGCTAAAAAGAAATTTCCACCTGAAAGAGCCACCATCTTATTGGCAATCATCTTGTCTAAACCTTGCATATGCAATGCTGTTGATAAGGCAAAACCACCAAAAAATAAAAAAATTGTCGGGTCTGAAAAAGCAGCTAAAGCTAAATCTGTTTTTACTAATCCTAATAAAACCCCAATAATAGGAACAATTAATGCTGTAATTGTAACATGTACAGCCTCAGTAAGCCACAATATTGCAACTAAAGCTAAGAGAGCCAATCCTTTGTTTTCTGTATTGGTAAATGGCAAGGAATAAATTAAAACAAAAAACAACACTAAACTTGTAATCGAAATAATGAAATTTCTACTCTTTAATATACTCATGTTTAATTCTTTTATATAAAGTTAATTATTTTCTTATAAATTTTGAATTTTTTTTATAAAAAAATATACTTGTTCTTATTAACTTAATAAATCTATTTTAATTTTTATCTCTTAAGGTTTTCTTTTTAGTAAAAACATAAATACTTAAAATTATTTTATTCTATACTCTATCTCTCTTTCTTTGTTTAAATAATCCCTATTTTTGTGCTTTTCAAATCAATACTATGAATTACGTTACCGCCGAAAACATTACCAAGTCATACGGACTAAGGACTTTATTTAACAATATTTCTTTTCATATTAATGAAGGCGATAAAATTGCTCTGGTTGCTAAAAACGGAACGGGAAAATCTACTTTACTAAAAATTATTATGCAGCAAGAGCCTTTTGATGAAGGCGAAATCATGATTCATAAAGATATTCAAACGGTGTTTTTTGATCAAGAAATCCTTTTTGATCCACAGCTTTCCATCGAGGATTTTATGATGACGTTGAACAGTGGGCCAATTATGGCTCTCAAAAATTACCAAAAAGTGATGCATTCCGGCGATACCGACAAACTGAACGAGGCCATTGCCCAAATGGAGTTCCATAAAGCATGGGATTTGGAAAATGAAATGCAACAAATTCTTTCCCAATTACGAATTACAGACTTAGAAATAAAAATGGGAAGACTCTCAGGTGGCGAGGTAAAACGAGTAGCATTGGCAAAACTTCTGTTGGAGTTTCGAGCAGAACATAAACACACATTACTCATCATGGACGAGCCGACCAACCACCTTGACGTGGATATGGTGGAATGGCTGGAGCAATATCTTTCCATGGCGAAAATCACGTTGCTTTTGGTAACGCACGACCGTTATTTCTTGGACAGCGTTTGTGATACGATTTGGGAAATGGAAGACCAACAATTATATCTTCACAAAGGTTCTTATGCTCAGTATTTGGAAAACAAAGCCATTCGGGAAGAAAATTTATTGGCAACGATTGACAAAGCCAACAACCTCTACCGAAAGGAATTAGAATGGATGCGTCGCCAACCTAAAGCAAGAACGACAAAATCTAAAAGCCGTATCGAGTCTTTTTATGATACCGAAAAAGTGGCAAAACAAAACGTTTCAAAAGATTCTTTGTCATTGGATTTTGAAATGAAACGTCTGGGTAAAAAGATTTTAGAGTTAAAACATTTGAATAAATCTTTCGGAGACAAAAAGATTTTAGATGATTTCTCTTACACTTTTCAGCGAGGTGAAAAAGTGGGAGTTATTGGTGGAAACGGAGTCGGAAAATCTACTTTTTTAAATATTATTCAAGGATTAGAGCCGTACGATTCGGGAACGATAGAAACGGGTGAAACCATAAAAATCGGTTATTTTTCACAAAAAGGTTTAGCATTTAAAGAAGAGGAACGTGTAATTGATTTTATTAAAGAAATTGCCGAATATTATCCGTTGGCAAATGGTAAAAGCCTTTCAGCATCACAGTTTTTACGTCTTTTCTTGTTTGATGACCAAACACAATATTCACCGATTTCTAAGCTGTCGGGCGGGGAAAAAAGACGTCTGCATTTGATGTATGTTTTATACCAAAATCCGAATTTCCTTATTTTTGATGAGCCTACCAATGATTTGGATTTACAGACACTTACGGTGTTAGAAAACTTCTTATTACAGTTTCAGGGTTGTTTGATTATTGTTTCGCACGACCGTTATTTTATGGACAGAATTATAGACCATACTTTGGTATTTGAAGGCGAAGGAAAAATTTCTGACTTTGTGGGTAATTTCACGGAATACCGAGAGTTTGCTAAAGAAAAAGAGTCACAACAAAAAGAACTGGAAAAAGCGATAAAAAAGGAAGAAGAGAAAAAGACGATACCTCAACCTACTGAGAAAAAGAAACTGAGTTTTAAAGAAAAAAGAGAGTTGGAAACCATAGAAAAAGAACTCCCTGAATTAGAGAAAAAACGCGATGAACTTTCAGCTCAACTTCAAAATGAAACCGATTATGATGTGATTTCTAAAATATCGGAAGAATTACAATCCGTTATTGATGAGCTGGAAAGAAAAGAAATGCGTTGGTTGGAATTGCAGGAGATTGGGTAAAGAAGTAATAGAATGTTAAAAGGTATCATTAGTTTAGCGATTAGCCAAGCCTCTTTTGGAATTACAAATAGTCTTTGGAAAAAACCACAAAGTAAAATAGGAATTTTACCGCTGATTGTTACTCGGAGCTTTTTTACTTCCATTTTATTTGGGGTTGCCGTTTTAATTCAAAATAAATTTTCTTCGCTAACTTTAGAAATGGCAGGGAATTCTGTTTTACTATGTTTCATTAATTTTTTCGGATTTTATTTTTTCTTAAGAGCCATAAAAGAAAAACAAGTATCAGAAGTCATTGGACTAAATAAAGTAAGTGTATTATTCGGGATTTTAATCGGCTATTTCTATTACAAAGAAAATATTAATCAATATGGTTTTATTACTGTTTTATTGATTGCCTTATCTGTAATTTGCATTGAGTTTTTAAAAAAGAAAAAATCAGTTAAGATAAGTAAAGGTTTTGTATTCGCTTTACTCTCTACTATTTTTTGGTCAACTGATTTTCTGTTTAAAGATTCCATCAAGGAAATAGGAGCTTTGTTATTCTCTTTTATTTTAGAAGTTTCTGTTTTTTCTATCGGGTTTGTTTTAATGAAATTACAAAAGGAGAAATTAAATATAAGCGTACTACTTTCTTATAAAAAGACATTCTTGATACTCATTATACTTGGATTTACGGGAGTTTTAGGCACTATATATTCTATACAAAGTTTACCGATTATTGTATTTGCCTTACTTAATTTAGTATATCCGCTTACATCTTATTTATTTGCCGGTTTTTATTTAAAAGAACGCTTAACCGGAACTCAATGGGTAGGTGTGGTATTAGGCATTGTAGGCTCTTTAATATATACCATCTTTAAATAAAACAGTGCTGATATTTAATATCAACACTGTTTTTTATTTTATTTATTATATATTTCAAAACATTTTTTTCCGTAAAGAGACATCTGTTTATAAGCGTTTGGTAAACTTTGATTAGGAAAAGTATGGGCTATACCGGCTTTAATTTTTTTGTTATTATATTCTATTTCAAAAACACTAAAAGTGGCTTTGTTTTTAAGTCCTTCTATTTCAAATTTCACTTCATTATGTAAAATATCAACGTTCCAGCCTAATTTCTTTAAGGCTTTAAAAATATAATAGAATTGTTTACTTCCGAATAAGACAATGTTTCTCTCGTGTTCCGTAATAATTTTAAATAAATTCTCTACATATTCCAGAATGTGAGGTACATTCTTATCAGCTAATTTTTGAGAATTGAATAATCCTGCAAATTTTCTTGAACCATACGGAATTAGCTCTAATTGCAATTTATCTTTTAATACATTTCTTTTTGCATCTTTCCAAACTTCCGGATTTTCTTTTTTATCTGTTTCCCAGAAATTTTTTATAATATCAATTCCTGTATTTTCCCAATCATTAAAAAATGCAGATTGTTTTGTGTCAAAATTATCTAACCTATCATAATCAGTAATGGCATATTCCTCATTGCTTTTTATAATTTCTTCTACTATATCTTTTGCTGACTTGTCTTTAAACGCTTTTGTAGAAAACATTTCATTATCCTTATCCGTTCCCGGATTTAGCATAACAAAAACGGTTTTTGCTTTGGGGTTTCCATTAAAAAGAAAATATTTAGATTTAGGATTAAAATCTGTTCCTAATTTCTCATTAAGGGATACAGCTCTCTCATCTTTTCCGTTTTCTTTTACAGATCTTATGTGCTCTAAGTATAAGTCTTTGATTAATTTCATGATTTTTAAATTTTTAAATTTCTTCAAAGTTACTTTTTTGGCTACTTTCCTTGCAAGTCCAATTTTGTCCAATTTATATTTAATCCTTATCTTTGTTAAGATAGATTTAACTTTACTAAAAACTAAAATGTCTGTAAACGTTTCACGAAAAGAAATTAAAGTCTTACAAAAAAAAGTCAAAGTAAGATTTGATGATTCTATAAATTCTACAAAAAAATTAGAAGAGTTAGCAGGCGAAATAGGTATAAGTTATCAAACTTTACGAAGATTTTTTAATAAAATAGATAAAGGAAGTAAATTAAGAGAATCTTCTTTAAACTTTATCTGTAAATATGTAGGATATTCTGATTGGGAAGATTTTGTACATCAACAGGGAAATTTAAAACAAAAAGAAAAATTAGTAGATATAATAAATGGTTCTGTCCCATTTTTTTCAAAACTAAATGAATACGATATGGGAGTTTTTTCTACTCCGGGTATATGGGATACAATCAACGATTATTCATTAATTTTTTTTAAGAACGAGGAAACTATACAATATGGCTACAAAACATTAAAACCTTATCCCAAAGCATGTGAAATTCTATTTTCTATAAATCCGTGCTATAATTATTGTACAAAAAAATGGTATCGTAAAATATGGAAGGAAATATTAAATACAGATGTAGAAGTAGATGTAAAAGTAAGTATGAATAGTTTTTTGGCATATTCTGCTTTTTTAAGTACGGAATATGATTTAGCTTTACAATACATTAAAGAGGCGGAGAAATACGTAGAGTCCATGAGGGAAAAATACCTTCATTTTGTATTCCCTGAAATGAGGTACTGTATTGCTCAACTTATAAAACTAAAAATAGAGAATAATTCAACTTTTTTCTTTCAACCAATAAAAGAATTATTAGAAAGTATAAACAAGAATATTACTGATGAAAAAGAGTATGCTGAGTTTTCCAGTAAGATTTATATAGCTAATGCATTGGTTTGGTTAGGAGAATTTAATTTAGCTAATGAACTTTTAGATTCTAAAATGTATAAAATAGCACAAGAATTTAATTGGACTTTTTCTAATAATTATATAGATTCTTCATATGTTTTATTAGAGCCTACTGTAAATTTAATTAATTCTATTTTAGATACAAAAATCAGCTCAGATACTAAATTTCAAAACACCCATTCTTTTAATCTAAAGAAAGATTATATTCATTTACATAATCTTATATACCAAATGGGACAGTTACAACATGGAAATACAGAGAAAAAACACAGCCTTCAAAAAGAAATAGAATCTTATATAGAACAAACCGGTTTTAAACAGGCATATAACGTGATGAAGTATTTTTTATAAATAACAAATTTGAAAGGAATACATTAGTAAGAATTTATACTGATTTTAATATTTTTTAAGAAATAATTACTATATTTAGACAAATATCTACCATGAAAAATATAGTATTTCTGATTTTATTGTTAAGTTCACTCTTATTTTCGCAGAATAATAAAATTAAAGTAGAATATAAAGCAATAATTACAGTTAATGAAAATGCAATTGATAATATTTCAGGAAACTTAGAGGTTAAAAAAGGTTTAATAGATGAAATGACGAAGAATAGATATTATTTATTGGAAATAGATACAAAAATAATATTTCATCTTTTGTTGAAAAAGAATCTATAAATAATGAATTACCAAAAGAGAATAATTTAAATATTAGATTTGGAGAAAATCAAAACTTATATTTTTATAAAGATATTCCAAAGTTAACTTCTTTTGAAGATGTTAATTTGGATAAAAAATATTTAGTAAAAGATTCTCTTATTCAATTCCCTTGGAAGATAGAGCGAGAAACTAAAAAATTAGGGGAATTACCTGTTAGAAAAGCTACTTTTCATAATGAATTAGACAATACAAATATTACAGCATGGTATTCTCCGAAAATTCCATTTGCTCACGGACCACAAAAGTATTGGGGTTTACCGGGATTGATATTACAATTAGAAATTAAATATTTAAATAAGAATTCTCTTTTTAAAACATTCACATTTAATCTTTTAAATATGGAATTAGAAAAAGGACTTCCTATAAAAAATGTAAATCAAAAAGGAGTCATAAGCAGAGAAGAGTATAATCAAAAAATAGATTATGCAATGAAAATGACAGAAGATAGAGGCGTAGAAACCAACGAATAAAAACCTTACTAAAACCGGTAATTATAAGTATAGTCCTATAATTTTGTTCATAAAAAACCATCAAGGTATCTTGATGGCAAATAAGTCTGTAATGGCTTTTTAGAACTGAATATAATATTTAAAAATTAATACTCAAACCTCCATTATTAAATCTTATAGATACATTTTTATTTACTTCTATCTCTTTATATTTAGGAAACAAAAAGCCAACAGCTGTACCAGCTAATGTCCCTACAAGAATTCTCGGACCTGCTCCATACCACCAAGAACCTTCTCCATTATGCATAACAACAGAGCCTAATACTCCACCTCCTAAGCCTCCTAACATTCCGGCTAACCAATAAGAGCCTTTCTTTTGATAAACAGAAACCTCAGATAAATTTCCGGTTACAATTTGTCCGTTATCTAAAGTATAACTATAAGTATTATTGATTTCATCAATTTTTAAAAAATCGAGTTTAACGTTAGCTCCATCTTTTACTACCATTACATTTTTATACTCCTGTGCACTGATATTGACAGATGCCAGAGTAACAAGTAAACCAAAAATAATTTGTTTCATATTCTAATATTTAATCTAAGTTTATTTTCTCTAATTGCATTCCTCTTGAACCTTTTACTAAAATACTTTGAGAGGAAATAGGATGATTTATTATAAATTCCTGAAAATCTTCTCTATTTCTAAATGCATGAAGATGTTCGTCTTGCTTTTTGGCACAATTATAAAAATTATCACCTAATAAATAAATCTCATTAAAATTAAGATCTTTTACTAAAGATAAAACTTTACAATGCTCCTCCTCAGAATATTTTCCTAATTCAAACATATCTCCTAATAAAACTGCTTTAGTCCCATCATAATAAGAAAAATGTTTTAAAGCCACTTCCATACTACTTGGATTTGCATTATAAGCATCCATTATAATGGTTCTTCCGTTTTTCTCTACTATTTGAGAACGGTTTATTTTTGGAATATAATTTTCTACAGCATCTTTTATTTCATTGATGTCTATCCCAAAGTGTAAAGCAATACTTACAGCTACTGCAATATTATTTTGATTATAATTTCCTACTAAATTGGACTGGATAGTGACATTATTGAAAGAAACCCCTGCTTTCCCTTCTCTTAAAATTCGACTAAAGTTATAATCTCCTTTATTTTCAAAGGCAAAAGTAATTTTTTGTATTCCTTCCGATTGCTGAATTTGTTTATTATCATCATTATTTATAAAAGCTGTCCCCTTGCTTTTTCTTAAATAATCATATAATTCAGATTTAGCTTTTACAACTCCTTCTGCACTTCCAAAGCCTTCTAAATGTGCTTTTCCAAAATTTGTAATATAACCATAATCAGGGTTTGCAATCTTGCATAACTCTTTTATCTCATTCGGGTGATTAGCCCCCATTTCTACCACAGCGAGTTCATGATATTTATTAATGCTCAATAAAGTTAACGGAACACCTATATGATTATTTAAATTACCTTTTGTAAACGCAATTTTATACTTTTTCATTAAGCAATTTGCAATAAGCTCTTTTGTTGTTGTCTTTCCGTTACTCCCGGTGAGTGAAATTATCTTTATATCTAATTGATTTCTATGATAATTTGCCAGTTTCTGCAAAAATGTTAAAGAATTCTCTACTAAATAAATATTATTACTTTCATCTTTATATTTATCTTCATCTACGATAGCTACTATTGCTCCATTTTCTATTGCTTGTTTTGCATATTCATTTCCATTAAAGTTATCACCTTTAAGAGCTACAAAAATATCATTTTTTTTAAGTTTTCGAGTGTCTGTACATATTGATAATTGATTTTTATATTCTTTATAAAAGTCCTTAATATTCATAAATTAGAATTTTAACAAATATAAAAAAAGAGATTCAAATATTTGAATCTCTTTTATAATATTATTTGATAGTTTTATTTTCTCTTTGTTATTCCTCTTTTTGTTTTAGAAGTTTCATTTGCTCCTGTATAATCTTGAGCTACTCTAAAACCAATCCAAGATGCACTGAAGGCTTCATCCATATACCTTCTTTGTCCTGGATCTAACCAATAAATATGGTCTCTCCAAGAACCTCCTTTTACTACTCTGGTACTATTACTAATGTCAGTATATCTCTTTTTAGCATCTTTTTCCATAATTAATCTTCCGCCATCTGTCACTACAAACTGGCGTATAGGTGAATTATACATAGCTTCATTAGTAGCTTCCGGATTAGCCTCTGCTTTTCCTAAGTCTAAAGATGATCTGTAATCCCCATCTCCAAAATCTCTTGCATCTTCCACTACTTCTCGTTTATAACTTCCCGGTAATGCTTTTGCTAATAATTGTCCGTTTGCCAAAGTATCATAAGCAACTTCTCCTTCTTGATAAACTTCATAGCCACCTTGTCCATTTTGAATTTTTTTAGTGTAGATATTTCCTCTATAATAATTAAAATCACTTGCGTCATCATCTATTATTGGTCTATAAACATCTGCCACCCATTCTGCTACATTTCCTAACATTCCATATAAACCAAATTCGTTTGAAGGGTATTTTTTCACATCATTACTAATAGCTGAACCGTCATTACCCCATCCTCCTACACCGGAATAATCGCCACGCCCTTGCTTAAAGTTAACCATGAACTCTCCTCTTCTTCTTCCTTTTTTTTCTCTTAAATCATTTTGAGCAATAGGTTTTCCTTCATAGTTATTATATTCTCTATCAGCAGGAAGAGCTAATGCGGCATATTCCCATTCTGCTTCTGTAGGTAATCTAAATGCAGGCACTAAACTTGCATTCATAGAAGAACGATAATTAATTCTTGGATTTGTAGATTTAACTTTTAAATCCTTCATTATTTTAGTACTGTCTATAATTCCGTCTCCTTGATATACTTGTCCCGGGCTTTGTTTAAACCTTTCGGTATTAAAGTGATTTGCTCCTATATTTACATCTTCTTTTAAATAAAGATCTTTGCTTATATAGCCTTTATCCATCATTGCCTTTTCGTTAGCTCTATCCGTTAACCAATCGCAGTATCTAACTGCCTGAAGCCATGAAACGCCCACCACAGGGTAATAATCAAAAGATGGATTACGTAAATACTCTTTAGAATATAAATCATTTTTGGATAATTTATTACCCCATACTAAAGTATCAGGCTTTATTCCGTTATTTATATTTACATTTTCGGGATTATTCGGTGGAAATACATAAGCAATCCAAGACATATATTCTCTATAAGCTATATTTGTAACTTCTGTATCTCCAAGATAAAACGAACGAACTTGCATACGGCGTGGAGTATTATTCCAATCTCGCATTACATCTGTTTTCACTTGCCCCATAGTAAATGTTCCACCTTCTACGAATACCATTCCTTGAGAAGCTTTTTGTTTACTTTTTTCTCCTGTAAAAAACCATCCTTTTTTATCATTTGGTTTCCAGCCGGTACGGCTTACATATTTTTTAGTTCCGCCACCTGCTTTTCTACCACTATTACCACAACTTGTGAGTATAAATGTAGCCATTAAACCTAAAACGAAAATGAACTTAGTTTTATTCATTTGTATATATTTGTTTTATTGTATAAAATTATATCCTGCAAAGAAAAAAATTTACAATGAATATTGCAATTTTTCTTTCACTTTTATCTAACGGAAGATAATTCTTTTTATTGTATCTATTCTATACAATTTAATTTTTTAATTATAAAAAAAGTTTATTTACTCTTTTATTACATTTACATCTTTAAAAAAAAAAGGCTACTCTTCTCATAAAGTAGCCTTATTATTTAATAATATAAAAATTTTCTTTTTATTTCGCCTCTTTTAAAATTAAATAAAAGCTAATAGAAACTTGATCTCCTGTTTTTATTGTATTATAAAATGTAGGAGGTGTAATATTATAATCGCTCATATTTAATTCTGTTTGCCCTTTTACTAAATAGAAGCCTTTGGTTTTTTGTATGGCTAAAGGAATTTGAATATTTTTAGTAACATTATTTATAGTCAATTTTCCATCTACTACTCCATTTCGTAATTTACTTGTCTCGAAAGTAATATTAGGATATTTTTCTGTATTAAGTGCTCTATAAGCATTTGCATCCATACCTCTTCTACTACTGTGTAAATCTTCTGCTTTCATTACGAATTTAGCATCTCTAATTTCTTTACCCTCCAATGTTCCACTAAAATCTCCGTGGTAGGAATTCATTACCCAATCATGGATTGTAGAAGTTCCGCTAAGTTGCACTTGAACTCTCGAAGTTTCTAAAGCTTGTCCAAACATCAAGCTATTAACAAAAATAAATACTAAACTGAATAGAACTGTCTTAAAATTTCTCATTGTTATTGATTTTTAATTATTTTTATTTTGATATTCAAATTTAAGTCATTTTTTTTAATAAATTAAATTAAAAAGGAATTTATTGAATGATTTTAATTAGTATTAAGCTTTTGATTATTTTCTTACAATAAGAATAATTGACATTTCTTTAAAAAAGATAATATATGATAAGGTTTTTATAAATTATTTATCAAAAAAATATTTTTCTGTTATTAAAATTATTATTATGATAAATAAAAAAGCTATCCAGAATTTGAATAGCTTTTAAATATTTATACTATAATATTTTTTTAATAGTTAGCTTCTCCTCCGAAATCCCAAGTTAATCCAAATCGAAGTGTATTTGCTAATGCATCATTTATATTATTAGTTGGAATTAAATATGATAAATCAAGTCCGAAAGAGTTGAATTTAAATCCTGCTCCTAATGTTGCATATTGGCGAGCCCCTTTCTCCATGCTTTCGTGGAAATATCCTGTTCTAAAAGCAAAAGCATCATTATAAACATACGCTGCACTCAATGCCCATGTAAACTCTTTTAATTCCTCTGAGAAGCCATCCGGAGCATCGTTAAATGATCCAAAAATACCTGAAATTACTCCTTTATTAGGTGTTTCATAATAAGCTCCGTTTTCTGATAAAACAGGAGTCGGCACTAATAATTTATTAAGTTCTAATCCTAATGTAAGTTTATTATAATCATCTAATAAGAAATCATAAGTAGAACCTAATCTAAGATTTGTAGGTAAATAACTTTCTTTTTCATCAGAGTTTGAATAATCTAACTTAGGACCTACATTACTAATATTAAAACCGGCTCTTAAAACTCCTTGAGTTCCTACTAAGTCCATTCTATCAGACTCATAGAAACCGGCAACGTCTACTGCAAAAGTATTTGCAGCTTTGGTGTTCGCATTTTGATCTCCGTTATTTAAATCTGAACGGACATAACGCCCTGCTACTGCCATACCAAAATTATCACTTAATTTTAAACCGTAAGAAACATCTAATGAAAACTCGTTAGGTTTTGCTTTCCCTTGGTCTATTATTTGTCCTCCAACATAATTAGTTAAATCAACAGTTCCTATATTAAAGTAATAGATACTTACCCCTAATGCACTTCTTTGCTCATCGCCTAAATAAGTGTGGAATGCACTATTTAATAAAAACACATCATCCGTTAATTTAGTCATATAAGGTGTATATGAAACTCCTACTCCCGAGTAACTTTTAGAAAACACATATTTTGCAGGGTTCCAATATTGAGAGAAAGCATCACTGGAAGTTGCAACCCCCATATCTCCTAATCCACCGGCTCTTGCATCCGGAGAAATTCTTAAAAAAGGTGCACCTGTTAATACCGGTCTATTAGTTTGTGCGTTTACCCCATAAGATAAAAATGCAGCTAAGCCTAAAGTTAATAATTTTTTCATTCTATGTTTTTTTTTACAAAATTTTGATAATATCTTTAAATCTGAATTACAAATATACATTATTTTGATAACTTAATTTTAATTAATAATTAAAATCATACTAAAAAGTAAACGTATTCTTACTAAATAATATTGTTTAACAATTCAAAAATATTATAAAAATGCTATCTTTGTAGAACATTCAAACTAAAGAATAAGATATGGCTGAATATAAATTTTTATTACCTTCTATGGGTGAAGGCGTAATGGAAGCAACTGTTACTACATGGTTAAAGAGCGTTGGAGATAAAATTGAAGAAGATGAATCTATTGTAGAAGTTGCTACCGATAAAGTGGACTCTGATGTTCCTTCTCCTGTAAGTGGTGTGCTAAAAGAAATTATAGTAAAAGAAAATAAAGTTGCTAAAGTTGGAGAAGCTATGGCTATTATAGAAACAGAATCCTCCAATGAAAATGATAGTAATTCTATTGATAATGAAAATTTAGAATCAGAGCAAAAAGGTGAAAAAATAGCAGAAATCTCTGAATTAGAAAAAGAGGTTATAGAAGAAGTTGCTAAACCTTTAAATAATGTGAATAACAAAATTATCTCTACAGAAGATAATTTCTTTTCACCATTAGTAAAATCTATCGCAGAAAAAGAAGGAATTTCTATAGCCGAACTTAAAAACATCTCGGGCTCAGGCGTTAAAGGTAGAGTGACAAAAGATGATATTTTAAAGTACATAAAAGATGGAAGAAGTACTAAAACTGTTCCGAATAATCAGTCGGAGGAAAAAACACCATCA
This sequence comes from Weeksellaceae bacterium TAE3-ERU29, assembly GCA_019218445.1. GTDB lineage: Bacteria > Bacteroidota > Bacteroidia > Flavobacteriales > Weeksellaceae > Ornithobacterium. The sequence continues at coordinate 53,424 of JAHUUM010000002.1, forward strand.
TCTCAACCAAAAGAAAATATTTTTGCGTCTACTAATGTTACCGCAGGAACAAACGAGGAAATTATAGAAATGGACCGAATGCGAAAAATCATAGCTCAGCATATGGTAGATAGCGTTCGTACTTCTCCACACGTTTCTTCTTTTGTAGAAACTGATATGACAAATATTGTTTTATGGCGAAATAAAATTAAAAATAATTTCCAAAAACGCGAAGGTGAGAAAATTACTTTTATGCCAATTATAGTTCATGCAATTATAAGAGCTATAAAAGATTTCCCTATGATTAATGTTTCTGTAGAAGGAGATAAAATTATTAAGAAAAATAATATAAATATAGGGATTGCAGTAGCTCGTGCCGATGGTAATTTAATAGTTCCCGTAATTAAAAATGCTGATCAATTAAGTTTAATCGGATTAACGAAAAAAATAAATGATTTAGCTTTAAGAGCAAAAAATAATCAGTTAAAACCTGACGAAATACAAGGCGGAACTTATACTGTTTCTAATATCGGAAGTTTCGGTAATATTTTGGGAACTCCAATTATTAACCAACCACAAGTAGCAATTATGGCGGTGGGAAGTATTGTTAAAAAACCGGCAGTTATAGAAACGCCTCAAGGAGATTTGATAGGGATAAGACATAAAATGTATTTATCTCACTCTTATGATCACCGAGTGGTAGACGGAGCTTTGGGTGGAATGTTTGTAAAACGTGTCTCTGATTATTTAGAAGATTTTGATATTAATCAAGAAATATAAAATGAAAAATATTTAAAGAAAAAATAAGGTCGTTTCTATTTTATGAAACGACTTTATTTGTTCTAACGAAATTATAAAATCAATGAAAAACGTAATAAGATTCCCCGAATTAAAAGTATTGGCTTATCGCATTCTTTTGGCTTATATTTTTTATCAAATTGCAAGAATTTTATTCTGGTCTTACAATCAAAATTTATTGGCAGTAGATTCATTTTCAGACTTAATGAGGCTTTGCTATTACGGGACAGCTTTCGATACCAGTGCCATACTTTATGTTAATTCAGTTTTTATTTTACTGAGTGTTTTGCCTTTGGTAATCAATACTCGCTCAGGCTTTCAAAAGTTTTTAATGTGGTGGTATTTTATAACTAACGGAATTGCTTACAGTTTAAATTTCGGAGATTTTATTTATTTCAAGTTTAGCCAAAGTAGATTGACTTCCGCCGTTTTTTCTGTGGTAGAAAATGAAAATAACTTAAATAAAGTCTTTTTAGAATCTATTAAAGAATACCCTTCTATTCCAATTATTTTTATTGTCTTAATGGTGATTTGGATTTATTTATACAAATTAATAAAAATTAAACCTTATTACCCTAAGAAGAAATTTGTTTATTTTGGTGTTTCTATTTTAGAATTATTAATCATTACAACTTTGGCAATTGGCGGAATTAGAGGAGATTTTAAACATAGCACAAGGCCTATAAATATGGTAGATGCAGGTCGCCATACGCAAAATCCTATCAATGCAAATGTAGTACTTAACAGTCCATTTTCACTAATAAGAACCATTAATAGCAATGGCTTTAAAAAAGAAAATTGGTATTCTATTGAGGAAGCGGAAAACAGCATAAAATCGGTAAAATTATATCATCGAGAAGTTGAAAACCGACCAAATATTGTAATCTTTATTATGGAAAGTTTTGGTAAAGAATACAGCGGAGCTTTCAATAAAAACACTAATATTCCTGATTTTGTTTCATATACGCCTTTCTTAGATTCATTGGCTTCTAAAAGTTTAATTTTTACAGAGGCTTATGCCAACGGACGACAATCCATACACGGAATGTCCTCAATTTTATCAGGGATTCCATCATTAAAAGATGCTTTTACCTCATCACCTTATGCCAACCAAAAAATACAATCCATTGTTTCTGTTTGTAATGATTTGGGATATGACACCTCTTTCTTTCACGGAGCACCAAATGGTTCTATGGGATTTCTTGGGTTTGGAAATATTTTAGGTTTTAATCATTATTACGGAAAAACTGAATATAATAATGATGCTGATTATGATGGAATTTGGGGAATTTGGGACGAAGAGTTTTTTCAGTTTTTCGCTAAAACTTTAGACCAAAAGAAAGCTCCGTTTATGGCAACTTTGTTCAGTGTTTCCTCTCATCACCCGTTCAAAATTCCGCAAAAATATGAAGGTAAATTCAAAAAAGGAAAAATTCCACTTCACGAGCCAATCGAATATTCTGATTTTGCATTGAAAGAGTTCTTTAAAACTGCCTCTAAAATGCCGTGGTACGAAAATACTATTTTTGTAATTACTGCCGACCATACCAATCAGATTTATTATGATGAGTACAAAAAAACAATGAACCGATTTGCGATTCCTATTTTATTTTTTAGTCCAAATCCTGCGTATAATTTACATGGAGAAGTGAGTGTTCCGGCTCAGCAAATTGATATTTATCCTACACTTGCCGATTTAATCGGGTATAATAAAAAAATTAGAAGTTGGGGACGAAGTCTTGTAAGAACAGACTCTAATGAACCTAATATTATTGTAAATTCCACAGAAGTTGTAAATGAATTTTTAATCGGGAACTATATTTATTTATTTGATGGTAGGAAATTCCGAGGGATTTATGATAAAAGTGATTTAGGCTTAGAAAATAATTTAATAAACCAACCTCTAAACGAAGAAATGAAAAACTCTCAGGAATTAGTGAAAAAATGGTTTCAAGATTACAATTATAGAATCATTGATAGGAAATTAAACGAATAAAAAGAGAGATGCCTTATGTATATTGCAGAAATATGTAGGTTCTTTTACTGTCTGTAGTGGTGAAGAGAAGAAGTCCTCGATTTGGAAAAATTATTATCAACCGTCTCTTATAAAAATTATTAAAATTTCCTATATGCAACGTCTTGTAAAACTGTTTTTATCAGTGTTAATGAAGAAACCAACGACCTATTTGTCCGTACGATTTATAATATTATTGCTAAAAAAACAGCGACTGGAAACTCAAACAAGCCACTGATTATTTGAATGGGATTGACAAATTCTAAAAAGAAAAAACGATAAGATATATCATTCCACCACACAGAAAACTCAACCATAGATTTAGCCGCCCCCCTCAACCCATATGAGCTTTTGTATTATCAAGAAGAAACCTCCTTACTTAAGGCGCTTTAGTCTGTGAAATCATTATCAAAAAATACGAAAATAAAAAACACCTCGATATAGATTCTTCAGAGTATTTTAATCTAATCGATAAATTTCCATAATTTCTGCTAATAGAGATTCAGCATTTAAATTTTGATCAATTAGTTTTCCCGTACTTATATCAAATACCCAACCATGAACTTTTAATCCGTAATCTTTGTAGGCTTTCTGAACTTCTGCCATTTTTAGAACATTTATGCATTGTTCTTCTACATTTAATTCTACTAATCGGTTATAGCGTTCATGTTCATTCTTTATAAGATTTAATTCTTTGCTGTGATGCCGGTAAACATCTCTTATATTTCTAAGCCAAGGATTTAATAAGCCTAAATCTTTTTGTTCCATTGCAGATTTTACACCGCCACAATTATAATGACCACAAACTACAATATGTTTTACTTTTAAATGTTTTACAGCATAATTAATTACACTCTGAGCATTTAAATCTATGGAATTTACAACATTCGCAATATTACGATGCACAAAAACTTCTCCCGGTTGCATTCCCATTAAGTCCTCTGCGGTCACACGACTATCGCTACATCCAATGTATAAAACTTCAGGTTTTTGTCCTCTGTTAAGTTTTTTAAAATAGTCGGGATCTTCTTTTAATTTTGAGGAAATCCATACTTTATTATTCTCAAATATTTTATTTAATTCCATAAATTAAGAATTAATATTACATTCCTATTTCTATCCCTTTTATTCTTCGGTATAATTCAACAGCGTAATTATCAGTCATTTCTGTGATAAAGTCTAAAATCCCCATTACTTTTTTGTAAGGAGATTCGCCATCATAATTACAAGTTGGCGGCAATAGTTTTATAGCATTTTTATCATAACCGGTTCGATCTGATTTATCTTTTAAAATAGCCGAAATAAAATAGCCCAATAATTCGTTCATTACATTATAACCCGCAGTTTCTATTTCTACCACGTTTCTATTATTATAAATATTTTCGATAGAAAAATCACGAATAGTTTTTAAAGCCTCAGATTTATTTAAAATTAAATCATACAAACTTGTATTAAAATCACCAATCAATAATTTATCAAAATGAATTTTATATTTTTTAGTAACTTCCTCTACAAGACAACCGATTATTTTTGCTCTTAGATATGAAATTTTATCGTTTTTATCTTGAATTTCATTTAATCTATTTTCAATTTTAGAACGATCTGTGTTTCCTATTTCTTCAATTATCTTTCTAAATAAATCTATGCAAGTGCTGTGTTCTACAATTCCCAAACGGTGGGCATCTTCAAAATCGATAATGTTATAACAAATATCGTCTGCAGCTTCTGTTAGCCATACAAACGGATGTCTGAAATATACCAAAGAATTTTCTTGTGATTTAATCATTCCACAATTAAGTGCAATCTCTTTAAAAGTATCTATTTCCGATTGAAAAAATCCAAATTTTTTACGGTGTAACTGTTTTCCTTTTTTACCCAAAGAGGCAGAGGACTCACAAGGATATTTTGCGATAGATGCCAATGTGGTATGTGTAAGCATTACACCACCGGGAGATTTCCCTCTTTGTTGGTGCGTTAAAACTCTAATGGCATTAGCATTTCCTTCAAAATTGATAAAATCATTCCATTCTTCATTAGAGAAATGTTCTTTTAAATTACTTTCATTTTGTTTAAAAAATTCAGCAATAGCATCCTCTCCCGAATGACCGAATGCCGGATTTCCTATGTCATGACATAAACAAGCCGAGGCAATTACATACGCTAAATTATGTTGATAAAAGTATCTATCTTCCTCAGTTAAGTTCCCTTTAAATTTCTGTAAAAAAAGTTCTCCTACCAAAGTTCCCAAAGAGCGTCCAACTGATGAAACTTCTAACGAATGGGTTAATCGGTTATGAACAAAAATGCTTCCCGGTAAAGGAAAAACTTGTGTTTTATTTTGTAAACGCCTAAAAGCAGAAGAGAATATAATTCGGTCATAATCTCTCTGAAAATCCGTACGGTTTTCGGTTTTTTTCTTTACCGATTTCTCTCCCGTTCGCTGAGTTGAATATAATTTTGGTAACATAGTAGGAGCTGATAGATTTTGAAAATCTTAAATATTTAATCCCTTTTTTATTCGGGGTAAACTAAATTTTCTTCAGTTAAATTATAAAGTACTTCTTCTAAAAACTTTTTAGATTCATACTTAGCCATAGGTAAATTATTATTGTAGTAATTACCACATTCTAAAGTAGATGCTCCCGGAATTTCACCTTCAAAATTACTCATAAATTCATAAAGACCTGTGATTAATTCTACAATATCTTTAGATTCGTAATCTCCGGCAATTATTAAATAATTTCCTGTTTGGCAGCCCATTGGTCCCCAATAGATAATTTTGTCTTTCCAGTCACTGTTTCTAAGCCATGTTGCAGCTAAATGTTCTATGGTGTGTATTTCTGCAGCCCCTAAAACGGGCTCTCTGTAAGGCTTTTTCATTCTTATATCGAAAGAAGTTAAAGTTTCATTTCCAACTTTATCTTTTCTGGAAACATAAATTCCTCTTTTCAATTTTAAATGGTCTATTGTAAAACTTGCTATTTTTTCCATGATTCAATTATATTAATTTATTTTTGATTATAAAAATTATATCTTCAAGTTATATATTTTTTATAAAATCGATATTTATTTTTGCAGATATTGCTCCGGCTCCTTTTACAAAAGTATTAAAAGATTGAGCGTCTCCTTCTCCCGCAATATCAGAAATTGCTCTTAAAATAATAAACGGTACATTCATTTGATGACATACTTGTGCGATAGATGCCGCTTCCATTTCTACAGCTTTTGCCGTAGGAAAATTATTCCTAATTTGTTCAAATTTTTCAGGAGCATTTATAAAAGCATCTCCACTTACTACCAAACCTTTATTCGCTTTTTCGCCGTGTTTAGTAATTATATCTTCAGCTATTTGCATAAATTTATTGTCCGGTTTAAAAGCTGCCGGCATCTTAGATTGCTGACCTAATTCATAACCAAATGCAGTAAGGTCTACATCATGATGTCTTACTTCTGTAGCTAAGATAATATCGTGAACTTCTACATTTTTTAGACCTCCGGCTGTGCCCGTATTTATGATTAAATCTGGTGAGAATTTTTCTATAAGTAAAGCTGTTCCAACTGCTGCACTTACTTTTCCTACTCCGGAAAGTAATACGATTACTTCATGCTCTCCGATTTGTCCTGTATAGAAGTTAAAAGAATATAATGTTTGAGTTTTTAAGTTTGCTAAAGTATCTCGCAGAAGTTCTACTTCCACTTCCATAGCTCCGATTATTCCTATTTTCATTTTTTCAAAAATTATTCTTATTTAAACAAGTAAGGCATCCTTTCGGATGCCCTATAAATCTTACAAAATAAATGAAATTATTCTGCTGATTCGTTGTTAGACTCTTCTGAGTTAGTGTTTTCTTCACCACCTTCATTTTCACCATCTTCATTTTCTTCATCCTCATCGTCTTCATCAGCGTCTCCACCAATAGCAGTACGAGAAGTTTTAATCATACAAACAACAGCGTTGTCAGGGTGAATTAAACTATATTCGTCAACTCTAATATCTTTGATATATTTTTTGTGACCAATTCTCATTTTAGAGATATCGATTACTATTTCGTCCGGTAATTTTGATGGAATAGCTCTAACTTTAAGTTTTCTTAAGTTAAAACGTAATACACCACCGGCTAATACCCCACGAGCACGTCCTTCTAAACGTACAGGAATATTCATAGTTACAGGTTTCTCATCACTAATTTGATAGAAGTCTGCATGTAAAATTCTGTCGGTTACCGGGTGAAATTGAATGTCTTGTAACACGCAATTAACAGCTTCTCCTCCGTCTAGCTCTAGTACAACAATGTGTGCTTCCGGAGTGTAAACCAAATCTCTAAATTCTCTTACATCTGCAGAGAAATGAATTGGCTCGCTTCCACCGTAAACAACACAAGGAACTTGATCAGCATTACGAAGTGCACGCGTACTAGCTTTGCCTACGCTTTCTCTTTTTTTCCCTTGAATCGTTAATGATTTCATTTAATTAATATATTTAATGTTAATAAATTTCTATAATTAGATTATAAATTTGTTGCTTATAGATTTTCTTGCATGTACAAGATGCATTACATCCGCAAACAACGGAGCGCAAGATACAACTTTTATTTTAGAAATATCATCTCTTTTTAAAGGAATTGTATCTGTTACTACTAATTCTTCTAAAACTGAGTTTTCTATTCTGTTATAAGCTTCACCGGAAAGTACTGCATGAGTAGCCATTGCACGCACACTATTAGCTCCTTTTTCCATCATTAGTGCAGCCGCTTTAGTAATAGTTCCTGCGGTATCTACCATGTCATCTACAATAATCACGTCTTTTCCTTTTACGTCACCTATCAGCATCATATTGTCTACTACATTTGCTTTTTTACGCTCTTTGTAGCAAATTACTATATCACTTTTTAAATAGCTTGCATAAGCATTTGCTCTTTTTGCACCTCCCATATCCGGAGAAGCGATAGTAAGATTTTTAAGGTTTAGTTTTTTCACATAATCTACCAAGATTGTAGAAGCATAAATATGATCTACAGGAATTTCAAAAAATCCTTGAATTTGATCAGCGTGTAAATCCATTGTCATAATACGTGTTGCACCTGCAGCACTTAATAAATTAGCTACTAATTTTGCTCCTATGGGAACTCTTGGTTTATCTTTTCTATCTTGTCTTGCATATCCAAAATAAGGAATTACCGCTGTTATACTTTTTGCGGATGCTCTTTTGGCTGCATCACACATTAAAAGCATTTCCATTAGGTTGATATCCGGCATAAAGGTAGAGCCGATTAAGAAAACTCTTGCTCCTCTTATTGATTGCTCAAAACAAGGTTGATATTCTCCATCACTAAACTCTTGAAATTTTACTTTCCCGAGTGGATGACCATAATGTTCTGCAATTTTTTCTGCTAAATATTTACTTTGACGTGTTGAAAATAGTAATGCTGGTTGGTCCATTGTTTGAATTTGACCGCAAAAGTAAAAAATATCATACTAAATTAAAAGTAATTTGAATATTAAATCTTGCTTATTTTAAACTTTTTAAATTATTTTGAATGTTTCAAAGATGCCGAATAATTTTCGAGGACTACATTTATTAATATAAATTTCAATTGAAAAATAATTATCGACAAATAAAATCAGAAAGTTTTTTTTATTACCTTTGATACTTATGAAAATCTCTTATTTATGAAATTTTAATTTATTATATATGAGGAAAATATATTTATTATTTACAGTACTTATAATTATAAGTTTTGTAAAAAGTTATGCTCAAGAAAATAAATATACTATTAGTGGATATATTACTGAGGAAGGCAGTAAGGAATCTATTATTGGGGCAAATATATATTTTCCTGAGATTGATAAAGAAACAACATCTAATAATTATGGTTATTACGCTATGTCTCTGCCTGAAGGAACTTACCATCTTATTTGCTCTTATGTTGGTTTTCAGGATTTTGAAAAAGAGGTAAAACTTGACAAAAACTTAGTTTTAAATATCAGTTTAAGTAACAGTATAAAACTATCTGAGGTAGTAGCTACTGCGGAAAACTCTATTAGACAAAGCAAAACTTCTCGTATGAGTGAGGTTAAAATTCCGATTACTCAGATAAAACAACTTCCGGGATTACTGGGAGAAAAAGATGTATTAAAAGCATTACAACTTACCCCGGGAGTGCAATCGGGGTCTGAGGGAAATAGTGGATTATATGTGAGAGGTGGCGGACCTGATCAGAATTTACTTATTTTAGACGATGCTCCTGTTTATAATGCTTCTCACCTTTTCGGGTTTTTCTCTATTTTTAATGGAGATGCTATAAAAAACGTAACTTTAACGAAAGGAGGATTCCCAGCACGTTACGGAGGTAGATTATCTTCTGTTTTAGACATGAGTATGAAGGACGGAAATAAAGAAAAATTTGCAGGAGAAGTAGGAATTGGATTAATTTCATCTCGACTTACATTGGAAGCTCCTATTATTAAAAATAAATCATCTTTTATTATTTCGGGAAGACGTACTTATGTAGATTTAATCGCTCGTCCGCTTATGGATTCTGATGAAAAAGTCGGATATTATTTCTATGACCTTAATGCTAAAATAAATTATGAAATAGACCAAAATAATAAACTGTATTTAAGCGGATATTTCGGAAAAGATAAATTTAATTCAACTTTTAAAACTGATTACAGCGAGACAAAAGGAGCTCTCCTATGGGGAAATGCTACGGGAACAATTCGCTGGAATAGATTATTTGGTAATCATATATTCTCGAACACCTCATTAATCTTCAGTGATTATAATTTCCAAATATCAAATACCGATAAGCATAAAGAAAATTCCAATAATACCGATAAATATATTTTCTACGAAAGTAAATATAAATCAAGTATCAGTGATTTAGGACTTAAATATGATATGCAATTTAGTTTAATGCCTAATTACACACTACGTACAGGATTAGCTTCTACAATTCATAACTTTAGCCCGAGTGCTATTACTACTAAAAATGAATCGGCTTCTTTGTCTAATTACGAGAATTCAGTAGAAAAAATTAAAACAATAGAATCCGGAATATATGCAGAAAATGAACTTAAATTCTTAGACAAAATCCGAATGAATGTAGGTTTACGTTTCAGTCATTATCATCACGAAGAAAAAACATATATGGGGTTAGAACCACGCTTTTCAGTAGGATATTCCTTATCAGACGATATGGCAATAAAGGGTTCTTATGCTTCTATGTATCAATATGTACATTTACTTACAAGTTCAGGAATAAGTCTCCCTATGGATTTATGGGTACCTACAACCAATATTATAAAACCACAACACTCTCAGCAAGTTGCCATTGGTTTTACTAAAGATTGGATAGAAAGAAAAATTGCATTTTCTATAGAAGGTTATTACAAAAAAATGAATAGCATAATCGGCTATGCTCCCGGTGCTAATTTCCTTTTAAATAGCACAGATCCAAGTAATGCCAGTCAAGATTATTCTTGGGAAGAAAACATTATACAAGGGCAAGGTTGGTCTTATGGGGTAGAATTGTTTGCTCATAAAAAAGTTGGAAAACTTTCAGGGTGGTTAGGTTATACACTATCTTGGACTCAGCACCAGTTTGATGAGGATAATGGAGGTGAAAAGTATTTTGCCCGATATGATAGAAGACATGACTTCTCTTTTGTCGGAATTTATAATATTACTGATAATATTACGCTCTCCGGAACTTGGGTGTACGGCACAGGGAATGCGATAAGCCTACCTAATGCTACTTATATCTCAGAGAATGATCCTATTGGAGATTTTCATCAAAACATCTATTCTTATGGTAAGAAAAATGATTTTAGAATGAGAGCTTATCATCGCTTAGATTTAGCTATTCAGTTTAATAAAATTACAAAACGAAATAATAAACGTACTTGGGAGATAGGATTATACAATGCATATTCTCGAAAAAATCCATTTTTCTATCAAATTGTAGAAAAAGAAAGACAGAGAGCGGATGGTACTTTTTACAGAGAAAATGTTTTAACTCAGTATTCTGTATTTCCTATTATTCCGTCTATTAGTTATACTTTAAAATTTTAATATCATGAAAAATATAATTACTACATTTATTATAATTTTTTCTTTTCTATTTTTCGTTAGTTGTGACGAGGATTTTTTCAAAAAAGAAATTGACCCGCCTCATTTGGCTACAACTCCACAATGTGTTGTCCAGAGTTATTTATCTCCGGATAATGAGGAACTTTCAGTATCATTGCATTGGTCTAATCCTATATTTAAGACAGAGACAGAAATTTTAGAAAATAAGGTAATAAAAAACGCAAGCGTTAAATTATTTAATTCCTCAGGAAAATCAGTACAGTTGTTTTTAGATGACTCACGCCAAAAGTACGTTGCTGACAAACAAGATTTTACTATAAACGAAAAAGAAAATTATAAACTTGAAGTGGAAATCCCTAATACACAGAAAGTAACGGCTAATTGTGAAATTCCGAAGAAAATCCAGTCAGAGATACAGAATATAAGAGTATTAGAAACAAGTGATGGAGGAGGAAATGCGTATCAAGTGATTTTTGAATTTGATGATATTCCAAATGAAAAAAATTATTATTTAGCTAAAATAGAAGCTCAAGGAGGCTTTGGAAATAATACATTAAAAGTACAGCCATTTACAGATTTTAATCAAGATGGTAAGAAAATTTTGGTGCGTTCTCAAAAAATACCCGGAAATATTTATAGTCACTCCCGTATTAAGGTTGATTTATTTTCAGTAGATAAATCTTTTTATGATTACAAAAGAACTGTTTTGCAACAAGAGGAAAGTGTAGATTTAGGTTCATTTGCAGAGCCTGTATTTATTATTTCTAATATTAATAATGGTTTAGGTGTCTTTGGAGGTTATACTAAAACCTCTAAGACTAAAGAGCTTTAATTTATAGTTTTTTAAATAGTTTTAAAACCAATTTATTTTTTGCCTTTCTTTAAATAAATAGTACTTTTGTTTTAATTAAAAAATGAAATCATGTTAGAAAACGAGCCTATTATATCACTTAAAAATGCAGATATTTATCAAAGAGATTTCTTGGTACTTAATAGTATAGATGTTTCTCTAAAAGCAGGAGAGTTTGCTTATTTAATAGGAAAAACAGGAAGTGGGAAAAGTAGTTTACTAAAGGTTTTATACGGAGATTTGCCTTTACAAAACGGAGAAGGAGAAGTTGCCGGTTTTGATTTAGGGAGTTTAACTACAAGAAAGATTCCTCATTTAAGAAGAAAATTAGGAATTGTATTTCAGGACTTTCAATTATTAACAGATAGAAATATTGAACAAAACTTAAAGTTCGTTTTAAAAGCAACTGGTTGGAAAGATAAAATAGCAATAAATAATAGAATAGATGAGGTATTGGAAATGGTAGGAATGACTACCAAAAAACATAAAATGCCACATGAGATTTCAGGGGGAGAGCAACAGCGTATTGCGATTGCACGAGCATTGCTTAATCATCCGGAATTAATTTTAGCAGATGAGCCAACAGGAAATTTAGACCCTGCGACTTCTGTAGAAATTATGAATTTAATTAGACAAATCTCTGAAGAAAAAAACATGGCAGTGTTAATGGCTACACATGATTATGCTTTAATTAAAAAATTCCCGGCAAAAACACTTCGCTGTGAAAACGGAAAAGTAATAGAGTCTGATTCTAAAACTCTTTTTGTAGGGCAAGAACATTAATAGAATAGTAAGATATTTAAAACAAAAAAAGATTGGAATGTTTAAATCCAATCTTTTTTGTTTTGAATAATTTAGAAATTATAAATAATTAGAAATTTCTTTAGTAAGTGCTTCACTGGCCTGTACTAAAGGTAACCGAGTTCTACGATTACAGATATTCATATTTTCTAATAAAGCTTTTATACCTGCAGGATTTCCTTCTTTATAGATTGCACGAATTAACGGTAATAATTTATATTGAATTTCATAGGCTTTTTCTACTTCTTTATTTAAAGCCAATTGAATCATAGTAGAATATTCTTCTACACCTTGTCCTATAACAGAAATTACTCCTAAGCCTCCTGCGAGAGTTATAGGTAATGCGTATTCATCATCCCCCGATAGCACCATAAAATCCTTTGGTTTAGCTTGTAAAAGTGTAGTGGATTGACTATAGTTAGAGGTAGCCTCTTTAATTGCTACTATATTTTTAAAATCATTTGCAAGTCTCAAAGTAGTTTGCGGTTCTATATTGCCTCCTGTTCTTCCTGGAACGTTATATAAAATAATATCTTTATCAGTAGATTCTGCGATTGCTTTAAAATGTTGATAAATACCCTCTTGAGTTGGTCTGTTGTAATAAGGAGAAACAGAAAGTATAGCTGTGAAATCAGACAAATCAGTATTTTGAATTTGTTCAATTATAGCATGAGTATTATTGCCTCCTATTCCCAAAACCATCGGAAGACAATTTTTATTTATTTCTTTTATATGTTTAATTGCCTTCTCTTTTTCCTCTTTAGTAAGTGTAACAGATTCTGCTGTAGTACCCATTAATACAAGATAATCTACACCAATATTAACAGTATGATTAACCAAATTTGTTAATCCGTTGAGATCGATATCCCCATTTTCAGAGAAAGGAGTAATTAAAGCTACTCCAGTGCCAATTAAATTTTTATTCATTTTCGATTCATTTATCATCAGAGTAAACAAAATTACAATTATTTTAGACAAAAACACAATCTTAGAATAAAAATCTACTAAAAAATATTTTATTGGTTTTTTATTCTATTTTATATTTAAAAATTATTACAAAACAATAGTTTATTTATTAATTATAAGCAATAAAATCTCTTTTAAAATGAATAGACAAATTAATTTTGAGAAAAAAATCAGATCTTTTTTGTAAATTAAAAAATCATTATTATATTTGCATCCGCTTTACAGCAATAAAGTTGCTAAAAGTAGGAGAGGTGCCGGAGTGGTAACGGAGCAGATTGCTAATCTGTCGGCGGGTAACCGTCGCCTGGGTTCGAGTCCCAGTCTCTCCGCAAAAAGAGTAAGCTTTCGGGGTGTAGCGTAGCCCGGTCATCGCGCCTGGTTTGGGACCAGGAGGTCGCAGGTTCGAATCCTGCCACCCCGACGAAAGTATAAAAGGATGGTCGCGTAGCTCAGTTGGATAGAGCAATTGCCTTCTAAGCAATCGGTCGCAGGTTCGAATCCTGCCGCGATCACAAGAAAGTCACTGAGTGTAAGTGACTTTTTTAGCTTATTATTTTTATTGTTAAGGTTGTTCGGGGTGTAGCGTAGCCCGGTCATCGCGCCTGGTTTGGGACCAGGAGGTCGCAGGTTCGAATCCTGCCACCCCGACTTTTTCAAAACAAAAAAGCTCTCCGGAAACGGGGAGCTTTTTGTGTGTAAAATCTATTTTGTTTGGATAATTATTTTTTACCTATGGTATAAGAGACTTGAATATTGTCATTTTTAGTAATCTCTCCTTTGTTTATAAGAATTCCGTAAAGATAAATTTGAAATTTTTCTTGTTCTGTTGATGATATTTTAGAGTGTAAATCTAAAATAAAATTGTGATTATTTTTACAATCAGAATATAATTTATAACTATCTTGATTATAAGGTGTAAACACGAGAATTAAATCATTTTTATTGAAATCAATATTAAAAGTACAATCAGTATTTGAACCGATTAAATCTTTTAAATCTTTTTCATTAGTTATAATAAATGCTTTCTCTAATTTATTGGACGATGATAATTGAATATTATCACAGAGGTAAGTTTTATTTTCAGAAGAGATTAATTTATAATCACAAGTATCATCTGAGTCATTACAACTACTACATATCAGTAACAAAAAACTAATTAAAATACTGTATAATTTCATAACTATAAATTTAAGTTTTGTACCAACAAATTTAAATAAATAAAGTATGATTCTAATAGTAGAAATAGTTAATTGTTTCTTTGCTTTGAAATTTTAATATACAAAATCAGGTTAGAAACCTTAGAAAGATAGAAAAAATCAGATAACACTACCCCCCTACTTTAAGCATTGACAACTTTAAACCTATAAAAAATTGGAATAAAAAAATAATTTTTCTCTATTCCAATTAACTTTATAAGTAATAAAAAATCTCTAATAGTCTTTTAAAGCTATAAGACTTCATACTTTACCGTGATAACTCCTCTATTCTGTGCAGCAATTTCATAAAAAGCAGCTTTACTTAAATCAAATTTTCTACCTTTTACATAAGGGCCTCTATCGTTAATTGTAACTATTACAGATTTTTTTGTTTTAAGGTTTGTTATTCTAACTTTAGTACCAAAAGGTAATGTTTTATGTGCAGCGGTATATTCATTCATATTATATTTTTCTCCGCTTGCAGTTAGTTTCCCATGGAATCTTTTTCCATACCAAGAGACTTTTGCTTTTTTGTCTCCATCTCCGTTACCGTTATTATAATTACCGGCTAAAGAGAAATTGAATCCAATAAATAATAATAGTGTAAAAATAAATCTTTTTTTCATGATTTTCTTTTTTTCTATGTTTTTCGTGTGCAAATGTATAATGAACTTTTTATTAAACACTATAACTGTTCTAAAGTGTTGATTTATTTCCTTTTTCACCATTCTTATATGTAGATGAATAAAGAGATCCACAGCAGTAGTTAAACTATAGTTAAATTAATTAATGTATGTTAATTACATCTCATCTACCTATATTACAGTTAATAAAATTTTTAAATTATAACATTTTTAATAAAAACTGTTATATTTGTAGAAATAAAGAAATATTATATGAATTTAAAAAATTACTTAGTAAAAGGCTTGTTTTGCCTTAGTTTATCTATTTTCACAATCTCTTGTTCTAATGATGACAATGGGAAACAGGATAATGATAACCAAAAGAAAGTAGAGGTAATGTCCCCTAAAGAGGCTAAAGTTTTTGTAGAAAATAACTTGAGTAACTTTAGTACTTGTATCGAGAGATATGAATCTGGTGCTTTTGGAGATTTCTTTTATAATTATATAATAAATGAAGATAGAGTTCAGCAAAGTAGTGCCCCATATAATTGGATTGTACCCCAGGATGGAAAATCAGAATGGATAAATGATGTAATCAATAAATGGAAAGACCAGTATGGAAGCTTCCTTGATGCCGATAAGCCATTCAATTTAGCAGCCAAAACAGGCGTTTATACGTGGAACAGTAAAACTCATAAGTTTATAAAAGAAACTAAAGGAAGTGCTTTCGTTTTAATTTTCCCTTCAGATAGAAGTGAAACAGATTTAGATTTAAAATTAGAAATAAAAAAATATGTAGACGCTCAAGTTTCTTTTGAAGGAGAAAAAACCTATTATCCTATGAACTTAGACTTTTCTTTCTATAAAAAAGATGTAAAAATAATAAGTGGAATTGCTAAAGATATTAAATTTGAGGTGCATGATAATTTTTCTATGCCAATTTCTGGAGATATTGTATTGTATACAAATCCTGTAACTCATACTATCAATTTAACCAGAGAGACTCCAACCGTATTTAATTTATCAGAAGTTTTTACTCAAGAAGGAGGGTGCAAAACAGCAATAAACGCTAAAGTTCATTTTATAAACAGTGACTATGGTAATTTTTCTGATTTGAAAAAAGATGTAAATTTTGCAGACTTAAAAATCTCTCATAATGAAATGGTTATTAAGATTAATATTAATATAAAAGAATTATCAAGATTGAATAAAGATTTTGATGATTTAAATGAAAATGAATTCAAGAGTGTTATAAAGGCTGAACTATTTAAAAATAATGCTAAAGCAGGAGATTTAATGCTTTTTAATTTATTAAAAGGTGAAAATAATAAAGAAAAAGAAATAACACTTGTCTTGTCAGATGGATCTACACAAGATTTGATGCCTAGTTTTAAAGATGAGGTGAAAAAATTAGAAAAAATATTAAAACGATTTATAGATAATGATGACGAAAAATAAATTAACGTTATTTATTTTAGTTTGTTTATTATTTCAAAACATTGCTCTTTCCCAAAAGAGCAATGTTTTGCTTTATGAACAATCAACGAGTAAAAACCAGATTGGTATAGGCATTAATAGGTTTATTAACTCACTATTTCCTTCAGATAATAATTCTTTTTTATTAGAGTATAGATATACAAAAAAGGAAAATTTGCATTATAGAGCAGGAGCAAATTATAACTATACCTCCGGAGATGATACAAACCTTAATTTAGGTCTAAAAGTAGGAATAGATAAAACTTTTTTACAAAGCAATAACTGGTTTTTCTATTATGGAATGGATATAGGAGGAAGTTATAATTTTTATAAAAGAACAGAAAAACATATAGGAGATGTTTTTATAGCTCCATTTTTAGGGATAATGTATAAATTCAATAAAAACTTTTCCGTAAGTACAGAGCCCAATATTTATTATAAAACTAATTTTATAATAGACAACGGTACTTTTGAAACTGATAATAAAAAAGTATGGGGACAAAGTGGTTTAGGAAAAATAGGCTATCTTCAATTAAACTTTCATTTTTAAAAGAAGTTAGCGATATACGATTTCCTTAATTTCTCTTTTTAAAACCTTTAAATTTTCAGGGATTTTATTTCCCATTAAATATAAATTTAAAGGTTTTTTATTTTCGCTATAAGCAGGCTGAATATAATCTTTGTCTAAAATTATAAAGCCATTTCGTTTATAAAAATTAATTCTTCGTTCAGCAGTTATATTAAAAAAATCAGGTTCAGATTCTAAAATAACAATCGGAAATTTGTCTAATAAATAAGATAAAAGTTTACCTCCAATTGCTTTACCTCTAAATTTAGGAAATACTTCAAAATGTTCTACAAAAACAGCAGAACTCAGTTGCCATATAATTATATATCCAAACTTCTCTTTATCATCTTCTATACTATTAATATAAACTGCTGGATTCTCCAATAACTCCCAAAATTGAAACTCATTTCTTCGTTCATCTTCAGGAAAAGCATTACAATATGCTTTATAAATCATATGTAACTCTTCTTTATGAGAGTTATTTAAAGATTTTAGATAAATATCCATAAATAAAAATTAAAAAAAGCGACCCGAAAAGGGCCACTTTAAATGTTTTCACAACGGAATAATCCTTATTGTGAATTGCTTTTAATGTTCTATAGCAAATATACAAAAAAAATTAATAAGTAAATGTTATTCAAAAAACTTTTTATGCAAATAATTTGACAATATTTTCTAAATTTCCTATTATCTCAGTTTATGTATAGTATTCTATAGCATATCAAACCAATAAAAAACCTTCCAGTCATTCCCTTTTGGAAATGGCTTTAAAGCATTTTTATTCATCGCTTCTTTATTAATTAAGTAATCAAACTTATTACAAATTAAAAATATTTCAACTTGTATTTATTACAAATTTTCGCTTATATTTGGCTACATTGATGGAGTGAGATATAATGAATTTTGAGCGAATTAAAGAAAAACTGGAAATCCTTGCAGATGCCGCTAAATACGATGTTTCGTGTTCGTCCAGCGGAGGAAAGCGTAAGAATAATAACGGAGGTTTGGGCGACAGCCATGCCTCAGGCATTTGCCATAGCTTTACGCAAGACGGCAGATGTATTTCTCTATTAAAAATACTGCTCACAAATCATTGTATTTTTGATTGTGCTTATTGTGTTTCACGCAGAAGTAACGATATTAAAAGAGCCGCTTTCACCGTAGATGAGGTGGTGGATTTAACCATCAATTTTTACCGAAGAAATTATATTGAAGGACTTTTCCTGAGTTCCGGAATTTTTAAAAATGCCGATACCACTATGGAGCGATTGGTTCGTGTGGCTAAAAAATTACGAACAGACCATAAATTCAACGGCTATATTCATTTAAAAACCATTCCCGGAGCGAGTGATGAGTTGATACAGGAAGCCGGATTGTATGCGGATAGACTTTCGATTAATTTGGAAATCCCAACAGAAAGCGGACTTAAACTTTTAGCTCCCGAGAAATCTCATAAAGAATTGGTAAAACCGATTAGTTTTATACAAAACAGCCTAAAAGTTTATAAAGAGGAACGGAAAATTTTTAAAAGCACCCCTAAATTTGCTCCGGCGGGACAATCTACTCAGATGATTGTAGGGGCAACGCAAGAAACCGATTTAAAAATTATAAACGTTGCTAATTATTTTTATAAAAAGTTTGATATGCGACGAGTCTATTATTCCGGATATGTACCTGTTTTGGAAGATAATAGATTGCCTTCCATACATGAGCAAGTTCCCGTTCAGCGAGAACATAGATTGTATCAAGCAGATTGGTTGATGCGTTTTTACGAATTTGATGCCAATGAAATATTAGATGCTCAAAATCCATTTTTGGATTTGGAAATAGACCCTAAAATGGCTTGGGCAATACGACACAGAGAATTATTCCCCGTGAATATAAATACCGCTCCTAAAAAAATGCTTTTAAGGATTCCAGGAATCGGTGTAAAATCGGTTTCTAAAATATTGAAAGCAAGAAGGTTTCAGAGATTAAACTTGGAACATCTTAAAAAAATGGGCGTGGCAACCAACCGAGCTAAATATTTTATAGAATATAATGCTCCCAATGTTTTTACTAAATTTATAGAGCAAAACAACTTTAGAGAAATCATTTTGAACTCAACTCACTCTAAATGGGAAAGTCCGTTTAGTACGCAATTATCTCTATTTTAAAGATGACAAATTTAGTTTACGACGGTACATTTGAAGGGTTAATGACAGCGATTTTTGAAGTGTTTGAATATCGTTTTTCTGATGTGGAAATTACTCCTGAATATTCGTTTAAACAAGAAAATTTATTTGCAGAAGTTCATAAGGTTATAACCAATCAAGAAAAATCAGAACGGGTTTTAAAAAAATTGAAAGAGGGTATCGGGAAAGAAGGTTTAAATAAACTTTTACTGATTTATCTTTCTGAAAATGAAAGGTTGGAGCGAATTATACTTACCATTGTTCGTCAATCCGTAAAGTTCAAAAATGAAAATGTCTTTAACAACTTAGCTGACGAAACCATTATAGAAGCCTCTAAAATATGTAAGTCAGTAGGACGAGAAATCCACAGAATGTACGCTTTTGTAAGATTTGAGAAATTAGAAGATGGTGTGTTTTTCTCTAAAATAGAACCTGATTTTAATGTATTACCTCTCATCAAAAATCATTTCAAAAATAGATACAAAGACCAAAAATGGCTGATTTATGATGTGAAAAGAAACTATGCTTTATTCTATGATTTAAAAAATTGCGAAATCCTTTATCCGTCTGATAATTTTAATCTTAATAACCTTGATGTTCTTTTGCATGAAGAAGAAAAAAACTATCAGAAACTATGGCAACGTTATTTCATAAAAACAGGAATAGAAGAACGTAAAAATACAAAGTTACACGTGCGTTTTCTACCCAAACGTTATTGGAAATACCTTACCGAGAAACAACGGAATTAAAAATAGTTACTCCCTTATCATTTTATAGAGACTTGGGTGAGGCTTCAATCCTTCTACCGGCGGAACTCCTAATTCTTTTCGCATTTTGGTTGTGGCCTTCATAAAACCCTCAGGGGATTCCCAAACAGCAATGTTAACTAACTGAAATGTAGCGTCGTCTTTTAACGATTGATGTAATTTTGTAGAAACATATCCCGGTTGTTGTTTTAAGAAATCGCGACAAGCCTCCCAATATTGTATAGAAGCGTCCAATTTCCCTGCGGGAACTTCAAATGGATTTATTAAAGTAACTTGTTTGTTTTCTGATGTTTTCATATTAATTATTTTTATTATTTAACTTTACAGTCGAAAGAAACGTGAACTGTTTTTGAGACAACAAAAGTGGGTAATTTACCTAATTTGTAATCCAATCGGTTTACTTTTAAGTCGCCTGTAATTCTTTCGTTTTTGTATTCAAAAGGCAATTCCACTTCGCGAGTTGTTCCCGCCATGCTCAATTCGCCTTTGGCTACAAATTGTCCGTTTTTTTGCGTTATGTTGTTGCTTTTAAACTGAATTTCAGGGTATTTTGCTTCGTTAAAGAAATCATCTTGCAATAAATGTTCATCGCGTTTTGCACTTTCGATATCCATATTTTTGATAGGAATATTCACATTGATTTCTGAGATATTTCCTTCATTTTCATTGATATATCCGTTTACTTCCGACAAAGTTCCTTTTACGGTAATTACTAATAATTTACCTACTTTAAAGGTAACTTTCGAGTTTTTTGTATCTATTTGTTTCATTTTTATCTATTTATTGAGTTACTAATCCTTGTTTTTTTATACGAAAACTATCTCGTATCATCAATGAAAATATTGAAATATTGATAATTCCAAAACAAAATTCTGTGATTTGAAGTGTCATAAAAGTCGTATCAAGTTGATGATTTTTAGCTCTCAGGTACAAAAGCACCGCCAATGTCATCAGTCCGATTCCGTTCAAAGCAATCCATTTTATACGGCTGTTTTTAGCTTTTAGAATTTCAGAATTTGATAATTTCATCATTTTTTTACCTGTTATCGTTACCGTTGGCATAAAAATCAACATCAAAGGTATGGCGAAAAGAATGAATGTTTTGACCGATAAAATTGTGTCCGGATTTCCCGTAATTTCTGCGTATAAAGAGATTAAAAAGAAAGTTGAAATGGTACTAACGGCTAAAATTTCTGCAATTCGTTAAAGGGTAAAAAGTCTTTTGAGGGAAGCCCCCATTTTGGGTGTATTCATATTTTATAATTGTTTAACAGTGCAAAAGTACCGCTAAATCAACTACTAAAATAGTAAAAATCGGAAAGTCCGTTTTCTTTTTTTAAAAACTTGGGAGTTTTTCCCGTTGCAGATTTGATAGTTTTGATGAAATGCGTTTGGTCAAAATAATGATTATTGTACGAAATTGAAGTAAGATTTTCGTCTGAATTTTTAATATCAGATAATGATTTGTTGAGCTTAACTAATTGAATATAAGCCTTAGGCGAACAACCGATATTGTGATTAAAATGATTTTGCAATGTTCTTGAACTGACTTCTAAAGTTTTAGCAATTTCCGAGATTTTGATATTTCCATTGGCTCTTTCTATCATTTCCACCGCTTTTGTAACGATAGGCAAATCTCGGCTTTTCATATTTTGGATTAAAAGATTTTCAAAAAGTTCGAATTGCTCGGTTTCGTATGTGAGTTGTTTTATTTTCTGTAAGAATGTATCCGTTCCTTTTTTGAAAAAGTGTGGTAATTCAATGACAAAAGGCAAATCCCGAACGGATTTCTCAGTAAAATAAGCGAGTGCATAGGGTTTTAAATGCATACCCATAATCTTGATTTTCTGTTGATTGGGTTTTACCGTAATTTTCTGTTCGATAATTCGAGAGGCAATAAAATTAACCGATTTGTCCGCCTCTGTAACCCAAAACGGATTCTCGAAAAAATAACCTATCGTTACTCTCGGATACGGGATAATGTCTTCCTCCAACTTCTGATAAACCTCAAAAGGAATGTCAATATAAAAGAAGAAATCTACAATTTTTAGTAGGTTTTTATCTGTGGTGCGGTATATTGTGAAATCATGGGGCACTTTATTGAATATTTCTTTCCAATTGTTTGTGTTGTAGATTCAACTATTCTAATCCTCAAAGATACACAAAATAAGTGAAATTGTTGAGGGTAGGGTTTGAAGTTTTTTGTTATTGAATGTATGCCTTATTGGTAGAAGTGTTTATTTTTCGCTCTGTTTTTTGAGTTCAGCATTCATTTTTTCAAATCCTTTTTTTGTGTTGTTCAAATTGAAAAAACGAACTAAAATACCTTTGAAAATTTCACTTTGTTTGAAAGTTGTCGTCCCGTTTTTATTATCTATAAGTTCAAAATTATGAGT
Organism: Weeksellaceae bacterium TAE3-ERU29; assembly: GCA_019218445.1. GTDB lineage: Bacteria > Bacteroidota > Bacteroidia > Flavobacteriales > Weeksellaceae > Ornithobacterium. The sequence continues at coordinate 76,124 of JAHUUM010000002.1, forward strand.
GCCGTCAAAAAGTCCATTGATTATAAATTTTCCTTTCCACTTTAGTATTTTACCTTCTTTATATTCCAAAACTCTTGGATTAAATTTCATTTTCGACGAGTTTTCAGGTTGAATAACTACTTTTAATTTCTCGCCAATTTTTAAATTCCCTTCCAACTTTTTGATAAAAGGATTCCAATTTGGATATTCACTTAGATTGGTTAAAATCTTCCAAACTTTCTCAGGATTTGTATCTATCGTAACTTCTGTTTTTATTTCCTTTGTCATTTTATTTTATTTTTTACAAAGGACGATAGATTTTCTTTCTTTGCTCTTGACAAAAGTCAAGAATTTTCGATTTGTCGTTTTCGTATGCGACTAAAAGTTTCTGCCGACATTCCTAAAACTGACGCAATATATTGTAAGGGAACTTGATTAAAAAGTTCTCGATTTTGTTCAAAATATAAATTATATCTTTCTTCTGCATTCATTGATAAATGAGAAAAAACTCTATCTTCAAGCATTGCAAAACACTTGGCGATAAACTGTGTTTCTATTTCTTTCCATTTGGGTAATTCTTTGCTCAATTGTAAGTAGTTTTTCTTGTCAATAGTTAGTAATTCAACATCTGTTAATGCTTGAATGTGTAATCGACTGGGTTGGTCAAAAAAGAAACTGTGTATCTCTGTTATGAAGTAGTTAGGTACTGAAATCCATTGTGTTATTTCTTTCCCGTCAGCAAGTCTGTAAATTCTAAATATTCCGGATTTTATTAAACTGAGTTTATTACAATACTTTCCAGGTTGCATAAAGAAGTTATTTTTGGATATTTTTTCTTCATAAAAATATGAATGAATAATTTCTATTTCTTCATTTGTTAATGCTCCGAAATTTTCTTTTATAATCTCTTTAAATTCTTTCATGGTTGTGATTATATTTACTGTAAGTGATTGAGTGTACATTTCAATTGCGAAATAAAAGTACGGATTTTTTAGTAAAAGGCAAATGAGTTAATTAAAGGAAGGAATTTTCGGCACAAAAATTCCAACCGCAATTGAATATACACATTGTGTGCGTAGAAGTCTACTCAATAAGTTTAAAATCTTTTTACAGCATTCAATGATCATTTATAATCAATGATATTTGATACTTCTCAAGATGAAATTTCTATTTGTTATCAACTTGAATGATTGCTTTCTTGAAATCTGAGTGATAGAATTTGGCTGGTATATTTTTTCACTTATTTTAAAAACCTTTCGTGATAAATGGCTTTTTGATAATAAATACTATATTCAAGTCTAATTTTCGTTTGTTCCGGATTATTATTTTCTAACTTAGAATAAAACTTAAGTTCGTCCCCTATTTTAACTTTTGTAGTCTATATTTCAAAGTATAGAATCTTAACTTCATCAATATAACCGAATCCAATGGAAGTTGTATAGAATGCACTTTTGTTCATTTTTTAATCCAAAGTTTGAATACCTCCACCATTTACAAATAGCGTTTGTCCGCTTACCCATTCCGAAATCGGTGAGGCAAAATATAGCATTGCTCCCGCAATATCGTCGGGTGTTCCTAATCGTTTGATAGGTGTGTGAGCCAACATTTTTTCCTCAATTTCGGGCGTTAAAACGGTTTCTAAAGCGTGAGTTCGTGTTGCTCCCGAACCTACGGCATTGATTCTTACTTCAGAACCAAAATCATAAGCTAAGTTGGCTACCATGTGATTAACTGATGCTTTAGACGCTCCATATCCGCTCATATTCGGGCTTTTGTTGATACTTGACATAGAAGTGGTTATCACGATTGAGCCGTAACCCGCTTTTTTCATATGAGGCACACACAACTGCGATAAACGCCACGCACTGAATACATTTAGTTCAAAATCTCGTTTGAAATCTTCTACCGAAATTTTAAAAGGATTTTCACGTCCGCCACCGCCACCACCGGCATTATTGATAAGGATATGAATAGCTCCCAATTCTTTTACCGTAGTTTCGACTAAGTTTACAAGGTCGTTGTCTTTTAGAATATTACACTCTACGGCTAAGGCTTTTACACCTTCTTTCTCGATTTCTTGGGCTGTCTTTTGAGCGTCTTCCAAACTTAAATCTGCAATAACGATGTCCGCACCCGCTTGTGCCAATCGTAAGGCAGTAGCTTTTCCGATTCCGTTGGCTCCACCTGTTACAATGGCTACTTTATTTTTTAAATTGAATAGTTCTTTGAAGTTCATGATGTTAGGTTTTATAAATAATAGATTTCTTTGTATCAAAGATAATTAAAAAAAGAGGGAAATCATAGGAAGTTTATATTGGATTTGAATTGTATGTCTTATTGTTAGATTAAATAGTTGGTTGAATTGGTTTTGTGATAGTTTCTTATTTTAATTCATTTATTGTGTGATATGAGTGGTGTTTTACTCAAATACTTTTCATTTACTGCCTTTGTTTTATATTATTTATTTCCTCTATTAGTATCGGTGACAAATCTAATGTTTCAATATCAATTTCCATTATCCATTGTAAAGCTTCTTCTTTTGTTAAATCACTATTTGGAATCAATTCCGATAATGATATTGATGTTTGTCTACTTAAACCTAATGATAAAAATGATACTTGGGTCTCTTCGTAGACACCAAACTCTAACCATAGACCTAAATCGGGAATATTTTCTAAGAACTCAAATTCTTCTCTCTGGGTTAAAAAATATTTCAGAATATCAATATAACAAGAAGATTCTTTAACAAATCTGAATCTTGCGAAGTTTTCTACCTCTGACATGACATCTCTGCATATACTATCAATAGATTTTTTCTTTTCCTTTTTTTTATAGTATTTTACAGAATCCAAAATTAATTTTGACAAGGGATATCCTTTTATCCAATTCAGAATCAAAATAGAACGATATGCATTAAGTTGAGGAGGAAATAATGCAAGTGTTTTTCCAATCCTACCGATTAAACTAATATATTCTTTATAGCTATTTTCATCCTCTGGATATACAGGAATAAGATTTCGTATATCTTTATTATATTCTTCAAAATATTCAAGAAGTTCTTGCTGTGCTATTGGCGAAATACCAGGGTTATTTTCAATAATTGCTTTGGGAATTCTAATGCGTTTAGCAATTTCTTTAAATAAAGGCTCTAGTTGTTTTTCTATAAACTTACTTTTATCTAGTTTATTATTTAGAAACTTTGTATAATAATAATTAAAAGCAAATTCAAAATTTTGCTTTACTTCTGCTATCTTTCTTGGAGAGTTATCTTTTATATATTCAATAAAATCACTCTGCTCATTTCTATTTAAATCATCTAATGCCTTTGTAATTGACTGTTTTTTCTTATTGGGGTTGGGTTTTATTTCCCACAAATGAGGTTCAATACAAAAAATATTACCCGAAAATTCTTTCCCCCAACGTCCTGCTCTACCTGCTAAATTCCAAAAATCACTTTCATTTAAAGGGTTATCTTTTCCTCTTTTTGGATTTCTTATAAAAATAGATTTCGCCGGTAAGTTCATTCCTTCTAACAAAGTCGATGTACACACCAAATAGTCAATATCACCCTCGATAAACAATTTTTCAATTTCCTCTCTAATTAAAAGGGGTAAGTTTCCATAATGAATAGAAACATTATTTTTTAAAGTCTTACCTAATATATAATCCTTATGAATATAGTTTTTCACTACTTTAATAAGTTCATCAATTTTAGTTGACGGATTTTTTATATTCTCTTCTTTGTAAATAGAAGAGAGAACCTTTGCATATTTTTCAGCTTCTGCCGCACCATTTGCATAAATGATATTAGCTTTTTTGTCAAATCCAAGTTGCCAAGCTATGAAACCAACTTTTTTAGATTCATTAACAGGTCTTCTGCTTTTTGGTAATTCAATATAGCCAAGATGGTATGAATCCTTTTTTGTTACTAAATCTAAATTCCATTTTAAGGTATTCCTTTTCTCTTGTGATATATATATTAAGTTTTGATTTACTGATACAAACTCTGTATTGACTACATCCTTTTTATTTTGACTTTTAATTATATCAAGTAATAATTCAGGATTAATAGTAAAAGGACTTGAAAAAAAAATTTCCACATTAGGATTAACCATAAGTATCTCTTCCAGCTTTCTTTCCAAAAGAATACCTCGATTTCCATTGTCTATTTTATGAGCTTCATCTACCAAAATAAATTCACATCTAAAACCTGGATTATCTAAATATAATCTATGTAATCTTTCTTGAGTTAATATATATACGTTATGTTTTGATGTTGCTAGTCTAGGCACTGCAGTTATAGTAATGTTTTTTAACTGATGTCCTTCAATAAACTGATTAATATCTTTTTCTACCTGACTGATTAAAGATCTTGTAGGAACAATATAAATTATATTCTTTTTAGATTTTATTTTTTCTAGAAGAAGTTGATACAATACAAATGATTTACCCGCAGATGTTGGTGCAGAAATACTTAATGACGTATTTAATAATGATTTATCATAAACATTTTTCTGAAATCTATTTACAGATATAATATTCTCATTAATATTAATTGAGTTAAATATTTTAGCTTGATTTATTTCGAATTTTAATCTTAAAGGAAGACGATTTATAAGATCTTTACTGATTAAATCTCTTTTTATTGCGAGTTCATAAGCCGGAATATTAGTTAGTTTAATTAGTATAAAAATGGCAGCACCTTTTTGTTCATCACTACTATCCTCTAAAAGAAGTACAGTCTGGGCAATACGCAGGGACGCTTCTAAGTGCTCTGGATTTTCAGATTGACAAAGAATACTACATATACCTAATAGATTGTCCCAATTAATTTCTTCCAGAAGTATTTTTTTATCAGAATTCCAAATTAATTTTTCTATCGTAAGAGATACAGATAAAATCAGAACTTTTTTATATTGTTCTTGAAAACTAGTTAAGTTAAATATCCTTTCTGCTAACATTACTTTATTAATTCTAAAAATTCTTCTCGCATTTCCTCTACAGATTCAAAAGGCATTAAGAATATGTTTATTTCAAAACTCTTAAGTTCAGGATGATTATCCAATTGAGTTTTAACCGATTTTTTCCAACGACGGAGCTCATTTTTAAATTCCTCTAATAGAGTATTTGTAGTCTTTTTTCTTGGTTTTTTAGGATAATTTCTCACATCAAAACCTATAAAACAGATGCCTTTAAAATTCAATTTATTCGAAAAATCACTATTTAAATCAAAGTAATTTACAAGAAAATCTTCTAATTTTTTATCATTTATATTTTCATCAATATTAGATGTAATAAGTTGTAAATCTCTATTTTGAGTAGAGTCATAGCTAATAGGGTCAGTGAGAAATGGTGTTATGCTATTAAAGCAATTAGATAGTGCACTTGTTATGGTCTTCTCCATTTTAGACTCACCCCAATATAAATCTAAAGTATCATCAGACTCATTATAGTTAAAATGAATACCATCAGCTCCTTGATAATGGAGATTTCCAGATGTTTTTAAAGTCATCTTACTAATAATTTGAGGAAGTTTCAAAATATCTTCTGTCAATATATATAGAAGCATTTCTCCCAGTTCCCCTGTTTTTTCTAAACTTGTAAAAAGTTTATTAGCTTTTTTTTCTAATTCTATGATTTTAAATGATGAATTATTTTTGTTTAGATATTCTTTTGCTTCTTGTAGCTCTTTTCTAGGAATTGAGTAATCCACTATCTTCATTGCAACATACTTAAGTAAATCACTTTTTCTCGGATTCCCATTACCATCTAGTTTGATAAAATAAAAATGAGCTAAGGTTTCTGTTAATTCAAACTTAAAATCTTTTTCTATTAGTTCAATTCGTGAATGAAGTTCATTATCATTTTTTATTATTAGATCTTTAATTGCTTGTGTTATCCAGTTCATTCTTTAATAGGTATTGAGTAAAATTGCAGTTAACACACAAATATACCCAATTCCCTATCAACCAACAAGTAAAATCATAAAAAACTTACTCTACTCAACCTCAAATATTTTATCTGTTTGCTTTTTGCTAAGAAATTTCGGAGTATTTTTCATTATGAAATTTCTTAATTTAATAACCAAATTATTTTCAATATGAGCTAATTTACCGAGTGTCCAACTGGTTTTTACAATATAATGAGCCTTCTTTTTTCGGTTGGTTTCATATTCTTTAAAAGTATTTTCAATAGAAATTCCTTTGTCGAGAATTTGCCCAATGGCATAAGCATCTTCAATGGCTTGACAAGCGCCTTGCCCCAAATTTGGTGTAGTTGCGTGAACAGCATCTCCAATCAAACATACATTTTTGCTTTGCCACTTTTTGATAGGTTTCAAATCAAGGATTTCACTCGTAATGATTTGTTCTTTAGAAGTTTTTGAAATTATTTTTAGAATATCGGCATGAAAATTTTTAAAAATTTCCGGAAGGTTTTCTATTTCGACAGGCATATTAGTCAAAGCGTACCAATACACTTTATTTTTACTAATCTTCACAAAACCAAATCGTTTTCCTTTTCCCCAAGCCTCGTGATAGTTTTCGGGTAAATTCATTTCACAAATGCCTCTCCAACAATATTGATGTGCATTTCGTATGGTATTCTCGTTAAATAACTGATTGCGAACTACCGATTTTATTCCGTCTGCTCCGATTACAATTTTGCATTCTGCGGTAGTTTTGTCTTCAAAAGTCAATTTAAACAACTCCGTTTTTTCAATTTTTGAAAGTCGTTTGGATAGTTTTATGTGTTCAAATCCAACTTCGTTTACCAATATTCTTTGTAATTCTCCTCTGTGAATGGCAATATTTGAAACACCATATTTTTGTTCATATTCAGAAAGATTGACGACTGAAATTGGGTTGAATTGCTCATCTGTTATTTTCATCACTGAAATACGATTTCCAGCCTTTTCGATTTTATCTTTTAATCCTAATTTATCAAAAATCTGCATGGCATTACTCGCTAAAATAATTCCAGCTCCTACGGGTTTTATTTCTGATGAACTTTCATAAAGGATAACATCGAGTCCCCTTTTCTGCAAAGTTAAAGCGGTAGTTAACCCTCCAATTCCTGCGCCTATGATGTGTATGGTTTCTGACATTTATTGTACAATTATACACGATTATGGTGTTGTTTTTACATTCAGAATATCCATTTAAGAACAGTTGCAAATCCAATTATAATCAGAATCACAATTGATATAAAAATTCCGAAGAATACATACCCGCCTAATTTATCTTTAAAAGTCTGTTTGTGTTTAGATGCTTTTTTCCGCTTATTATTTTTCGGGGTAAATTTTAGAACATAACCAGTTTTCTTTTTACTATCAGTTTCTAATTCAGTCAATTTATTTTGAGCAAATTCTGAAAGTTTGGATTTATCTCCACGAAACTTGATTTCTTGTAAAATTTGATATCCGGAATAATTTACTGATTTTTCATAAATCTCAACACATTTTTTGATTCGCTCATCTGTAGGTTCAGTCAAAATCCAATATTTTCCGGCAGAGTCCAAAAATCCACTTTCGTAATATAATTCAGCGAGTTTATTCCACAATTGAATTTCATTTGGGTTTTCCTGAATTAAATTCCGCAACCTATCAGATGCTTTAGACTTTAAACCGTTTTCAATTTCAAAATCTATTTTTTCTAACTTTTCTTTCAAATTCAAAATATTCTTTTTAATAGATAACACCCAAATATACGCAATTTCCTATTAACCAATCAATAAAATGATGAAAAAAGAGAAGTCATAATAGTATCAGGTGTATTTATTTATCTAACTTTAAATTCTCTATAGGTAATTACTATTTCATTCTTAAACCTCCTTCTTGATTAACCAATCTAAAAATCTTCATTGATTTCCCGAATTTTGGCAGAAGAAATACCAGTTGAAATAATAGATTTCTTTTATTGCACTCTTCCATAAAATAGCGTTCATCTACAAATTTAAATCCTGTCTGCCAAGCGTCTGTTTCTTTGCCTGAATTGATTCCCCATTGAAAAGGAGCATTATAGCCTTTCATATCGGGATGTCTTTTTTGGTTTTTTACCATATAAGGAGACATCGCCTCTATGATGAATTCAACATATTCAAAGCCTTTAGCTACTTGTTTCAGCAATTTAATGATATCTTCTTCTTTGAAATAGCAAAATAATCCCTCGGCAGTTAGCAATACCGGGTGGTCTTTAGGAATTTCATCTATCCAAGAAAAATCCAACACCGATTTTTCTATAAAATGGTAGCGTTCATTTTCTTTAAAGAAATGTTTACGGATTTCTATCGTTTCAGGGAAATCCAAATCGTACCAACGAAGTTTACCGTTATCCAACCGATGATAACGAGTGTCCAAACCACAAGCGATATCAACCACTGTACCTTGTGGAAATCGTTGTAAAAAATGATTCGTATAATCATCAAAAACAAGGGTACGCTGTCCTGTTCCAATTCTTGTCATCAAGGATATTTCTTTAGGATTGTCCAGTTTACAACCTAAAGTTTTGGCAATTTCAATACTTTTATCATCGTGGATAATTCCTTTTTTATCCAAACTTTCATAGGCTCTTGCCTTTAATGAAATCAATAAGGTTTTGGGCACTCCTTTGAGTTTATTTGAGGTAATTTGTTCTTTCATAATTTAATGATTTTAGTGGTTATGATAATTAGTGAAATTCATTTCAAATTTAGTTATTCCTTATTGAAAAAGGAAAGACTTTATTTTACTATTTATTAAAAATGAGCTTGTTCATTAACAAAGCAACTAAATTCTTTAACTAACTCAGCTTATAAAATTTATTAGTTCATATTCAATAATACATTATATTTGCGGTTAACATTTAAAAATTAATTATGAAAAAAATATTATTAACCATTGTAATAGGAGCTTCATTAAATGCTTGTACTTTTTTGAAATCTTCTAAAGAACCTGAAAAAGAAACTACTGCTAAAATGGAAAGTTTACCACAAGAACAAAAAAGTACAATTTATGATTTTGTAGTAAAAGATATAGACGGAAATGACTTTAATTTAGCTGATTTAAAAGGTAAAAAAGTAATGATTGTAAATACAGCATCTGAATGCGGATTTACGCCTCAGTACGAAGATTTAGAAGAGCTTTACAATAAATACAAAGACCAAAATTTTACAATTATAGGTTTCCCGGCTAATAATTTTAAAGGACAAGAACCGGGGTCTAACGAAGAAATTAAAAAGTTTTGTACTTCTAAATTCAATGTTACTTTCCCAATGATGAGTAAAATTTCTGTAAAGGGAGAAGACCAAGCACCATTGTATGAATTCTTAACAAAAAAGTCTAAAAATGGAGTTCTAGACAGCGAAGTTGAATGGAATTTCCAAAAATATTTAATAAATGAAGACGGAACTTTAGCAAAAGTTTACTACTCAAAAGTGAAACCAACAGATAGCGAAATCACTGATTGGATTATAGGTTCTTAATTACATAAATATTCAAAATAAAAGCCGAAGAAATCTTCGGCTTTTTTTATTTTAGGAATTATTAACTTTGGAAAATATTTTTCCCGTAATTAAATTATAATCTTTATGCAATTAGAACACTCTGAAATAATAAATAAAAAGCATAATTATAAGATGACTCTAATTTTGGACAATATCCAATCTCCTCAAAATATAGGTTTAATAATTCGTACAGCAGAAGCTATGGGTATTGAACGAGTTGTAGTGATTTCAGAAATAATCAATGAATTTACACCTAAAATAAAAAGGCTTACTCGGAGTACAGAAAATTTTATTAAAATTGACTTTCACAATGATTTAAAATCAGTTATTAATGAACTAAAATCAGACAATTATAAGATTTATGCGTTAGAAAAGACATCGTCCAGTGTTAATTGTAAAAACTTTAAATATGAATTTCCTTGTGCCATTATTTGCGGAAATGAAAAATCAGGAGTATCTGAACCTGCATTAAATTCAAGTGAACAACACCTACATATAGATATGTACGGAAAAAATACTTCTTTAAATGTAGCCATAGCTACCGCAATGTTATTGATAAATATTGTTGATTAATGAACATGAATCAATATTTAATTATAAAAAAATAATTAAAAAACTTATCTTTGTAGAACGATGAGTAATTATGTAGTTTCAGCGAGAAAATATCGTCCGCAAAAATTTGATGAAGTAGTAGGGCAAGAATCAATAGCAACCACTTTGGAACATGCTATTTCTTCTGAGCATTTACCTCAGGCATTGCTTTTTTGTGGTCCGCGTGGTGTAGGGAAGACTACTTGTGCACGTATTTTAGCACGTAGAATTAACGAAAATGCCACAGAAACTCCTAATGAAGATACAGATTATTCATTTAATATTTTTGAGCTTGACGCCGCTTCTAACAACTCGGTAGACGATATTAGAAACTTGGTAGACCAAGTAAGATTTCCACCACAAGTCGGGAAATATAAAGTCTATATTATAGATGAGGTGCATATGCTTTCTAATCAAGCATTTAATGCTTTTTTAAAGACATTGGAAGAACCACCGGCTCACGCTATATTTATATTGGCTACGACAGAAAAACATAAGATTATACCTACAATTCTTTCTCGTTGCCAGATTTATGATTTCAAGCGAATTCAAATAAGTGACATTAAAAATCATTTGGCTAAGATTGCTGAAAAAGAAGGTGTTTCTTATGAGGATGACGCTTTACACTTAATAGCCCAAAAAGCAGATGGTGCATTGAGAGATGCTTTGTCTATTTTTGATAGATTGGTTACTTTCGGGAAAGGGAATTTAGTTTTAAGTGAAGTAGCTGAAATTCTGAATGTTTTAGATTACGATACATATTTTAAAATTACAGACGCTTGTTTAGCGAATGATATTCCATTAGTTTTAAATTTGTTTGATGAAGTTCTACAAAAAGGCTTTGACGGACAAATGTTTATTTCCGGATTGGGCGGACATTTCAGGGATTTATTAATTGCTCAAAATGAACAAACTTTAAGTTTATTAGACGTTGGAGATAATACAAAAGCAAAATATTTAGAACAGGCTAAACAATGCTCAGCTAAATTATTGATTGATGCTATTGAAATCTGTAATACAACAGATATAAATTATAAAGCAAGTAAAAATCAGAGATTAACAGTGGAAATTGCATTAATGCAATTGTCCTCTTTATCTTCTCCTGATGGTATTTCTAAAAAAAAAAGTTTAGAATCTTAGCTTCAGCATTCTATTCTAACATAGAGAATCCACAAAAAAAGAGCGTAAATAAAAACACTCCTAAACAAAATACTACACAGACTTCTGTTCATGATAATACTGAGGAAAAAGAAGAATCTCATATTGTAGAAAGACCGAAAGATTCTTTATTTAGCATTCAAAAAGAATTAGCTAAAGTTGAGAAAGAAAAAGAAAATAAGGAAGATGAAGAGCCTGAAACCGGTTTACCAAAAGATACATTTGATAAACATGATTTTAATGTTTTCTGGAATAATTATCTACAAAAATTAAGTAAAGTAGATATTCCGGTATACAATGTTTTTCAAACTGCGAATTGGGAAATAATAGATTCGGAAAATGTAGAACTTACTTTTGATTCGGAATCTATGGCAATTGAGTTCGAAAACGTAAAAGATAATTTTGTTACGGAATTACGCCAAGCCGTAAATAATTTTTATGTGAAAGTAGATAAGAAAATTAGCGTTTCTAAAAATACTAAACAACATATAAAAACTCGTAAAGATATTTTTGAAGATTTAATAAAAATCAATCCTTCGGTAGAAACTTTACGACAAGTTTTCCAATTAAATATTGAGGATGAACCTAAGGATTAATTTATAAAATTATTCTCTTAACTATTCGTCCGTGCAATTGCTTTTATTTCTATTTCTTTTAAAGAATTTACTAAATAATCTATTTCTTCTTTTGTGTTATATTTGCTTAAAGAAATTCTGAGAGGCGTTGTTTTATCAATAATTTCATCGTTTAATAAAACATGCATTACTTCGGAAACTTTAGCTGCCCCTGAACTACAAGCACTTCCTTGCGACACCGCAATCCCTTTTAAATCCAACTCGAAACCGATAAGACTATCTTTAAACGGCAACAAAATATTTATAATTGTATAAAGACTTTTTTCTCTATCGGTACATTTTCCATTAAAGACAATATTTGGAAAAGTTCCTTTTAATTTAGTAATTGTATAATCTTTTAATTCTTGAATATATTTTTGATCAGTTTCATAATCTTCATTTGCAATTTCAAAGGCTTTTCCCATTCCCACAATCCCAGTAAGGTTCTCTGTTCCGGAACGTAAATTTCTTTCTTGTCCGCCACCTGTGATTTGAGCTTTTAAACCTGTTCCTTTCTTTATATAAGCAAAGCCTACTCCACTCGGTCCATGATATTTATGTGCACTACTACTTGCAAAATCTACCGGTAATTCATTTAAATTTATAGGAAAATGCCCTAAAGTCTGCACCATATCTGAATGATAATAAGCATTGTAAGTTTTTGCCAATTCCCCAATTTTATGAATATCGTAAATATTTCCAATTTCATTATTGGCATGCATAAGTGTAATTAGAGTTTTAGAATCATCAGACTTTAAAATTTCTTCTAAATGATTGTAATCTAAATCTCCATCAGGTAAAATATTTACCAATTCAAGTTTAATTTCTCTATCGGTACAAATCGTTCTTACGGTTTCTGCCACGCATTTATGCTCCATAGGAGAAGTGATAATCCTTTTAACTCCTAAATAATCAACACATGAACGAATAATTAAATTATTAGCTTCTGTTCCGCACGAAGTAAAAATAATCTCTCCCGAAGTTACTTTAGTATATTTAGAAATAATCTTTCTCGCATTTTCTATTAGCCCTTTAGTTTGCCTACCAAATGAATGTGTAGAAGATGGATTTCCAAAGCTATTCTTCATAGCAAAAACCATACTTTCAATTACGGATTCATGTGGTTTGGTTGTTGCTGCATTATCAAAATATACTTTCATTTTCTTACGAATTTGTAAATTTTAAATCAAAATTAGTTTTCTTTTTTAATTTATCAATAACAATAAACATATATTCATTTACAATTGCCATTGTTACAGGTTGAGAAAAATCAACAGGGGGAACTATTAAATTAATTGTACAAGTATCATTCTTATAAATAACATTTTTCACTTTTTTAGGTGGAACCCCATGACTTGAGCGATTAAAATCTATTAAAATCACAGATTTTTCATTAAAATCAATCGTAGGTAATTCAGGTTGCGGAGAAACTGTAGAATTTCGATTTGCCCAAAGAATGGAAAATTCGTCTTGATTATTAATAAGTTCTATTTTTTCTTCTCCCGCTCCTCCGTGAGATGAATATTTCAATACTTTAAAATTCAATGTATCTTTTACCATATAATTATTTTTATACGGAGTAGCACTTAAGTTTTGTTTATTACAAGATAATAAAAAAACGACGGCAATTATGCTAAAAAAAATTGTCTTATTCATATTTCTTTTTTTGAACAAGACAATTTATAAATATTATTTTAATAAAAAAACTTTTAGTCTCCTATTCCTAAAATCGAGTTGAAGAAAGAAGTAATAATCGATAAAATTATACTAAACAACATTGCCCACCAGAAGCCGTCTACCTTAAATCCGCTTACTAACCAACCACATAATAAAATAATTACTGCATTAATAACTAAAGCAAAAAGCCCAAAGGTTAATACCGTTAAAGGAAAACTGAAAAAACTCAAAACAGGTTTTATAAATGCATTTAAAATCCCTAAAACAATTGCAAAAATAATGGCAGTAGTAAAAGTGGTAATATGTACACCATTTAGATTTTTTCCTAAAAAGAAGGCAACAACTGCCGTAACTAATAAATTGATAATAAGATTCATATAACTGATTTTCTATTTAAGTCTGTAATTAATAATGGATTATTTGTCCTCAATTTTTGTTCCAATTCTTTAAGCCTTTCTAAATTTGGTTCTTCTAATAAAAACTCTAATTCTTTAGACGTTATTCCTACTATTTGTAAAAATTGAACATTCCCGTGGAGTGTTTCTATGGTTTCCAAAATCGGGTCTTCTACAAATATTAATCCTGTAATATCTGTATCGCATTCTAATCGTATTGGTCCGTTTACGGGTAAAAATTGATTGGGCATAAACCAATGCTGTGTTTGGTTTACAAACTGAGCCAAGTTATTCATAACTTGTGTTGCCCAAATTGGGTCACCAAAAGTTTTATTTTTATTATCCTCGTCTTGTTCAAAAGGAAGTACTCTAAAAGTAAGTTCAAATCCCCATTTGCTAAATTTCTGACCAAAAGCCTTCTCGTTAAAGTATAACTCACTTAATCCATAAGAAATTAAATGTCTGTGTTTTATAGGCTCTTCTACATCAAAAATACTTACGCCTTGTAAATTATTTTGATTAGCATCATAAAACTCATCTTCTTCCTGAATCGGATAATGGCGAAAATCCATTTTTGGATAAAACTCTTTAAGGTAAGCATCTATGGCAGAACGTCCCGGAGCATCGGCATTATCTTTATACTTTTTTATGTATTCCTCTTTAGTCATGTTTTTTATTTGAATGCAAAAGTAACATTTCTTACTCATTATTTTTATAATCGTTCCTTACATTTATCATAATAAGGTAAAAGCCTTTAATGACAAATTCAGAAAAATGAAAGGAATGTGAACATCTATTAATAAATATCTTAATTCTTTTTTGAGAGAATATTCTTATCTAATATATTTTTGTTAATTAGTTAGCTGTGAATGTGTTGGAATTTTGATTTATTTAGAACAACTAATTTATTTTAATTAATATTATGATTATATAAATATTTTTTATTTCCTTTGTAAAGGAATTAATTAAGGATAAAAATATAGCTATGAAAAAATACGTGTTTTTCTTATTCCTATGGATTAGCGGAATAAATGTCTTTGCTCAGCAGCATATTACAGGAAAAGTAATAAATAGCTCAACACAGACACCTATTGAGTTTGTAAATGTTTTACTTTATCAAAATGATAGTATTCCCGTCTCATAAACTATCACAGATGAATCTGGTGATTTCAATTTATCTGCTGAAAAAGGAGATTATATTTTAAAAATAGAACAGTTTGGAGAAACTTTTCTAAGTAAAGATATCTCTCTTGACAAAGATTTAGATTTAGGAGTATTACCCGTAGAGCAATCTTTCACTTTACAAGAAATTGTGATTGAAGCTAAAAGAAGAATCATTAAGCAAGTTGGTGACAAACTTCAATTCGATGTAGAAAATTCTCCTTTCGCTGAGGGGAATAATGGATTAGACATTTTAAAAAGGAGTCCTAAACTGACTGTTACATCTTCAGGAGGAGTTATGCTGAAAAATAAATCAGTTGAAGTGCTTATCAATGGTAGAAAGATGAATATGTCAGCTGATGAACTCGGTACTTATCTTCAGTCATTGACTTCGGAAGATATTAAACTTGTTGAAATACAAGAGGTTGCCTCGTCTGACCAAGAGGCTTCATCACAAGGAGGAGTAGTTAATATTATTCTAAAAAACATTCCTAAAGGATTTCGTGCGATTGCCAAATCGTCTTATCTGCATAGAAAGAGTGACTTTGGAACATACAAAGGCAGTCTTAATTTGAATTATGGAACAGAACAATGGAATTTATATTCAGACTTTTCTTACGCTAAGAACAGAGATTTAGGAGAGTCAGAAGGAACTTTCTTGTATAAAAAAGGAAATACGAATAATAGCAACGGAGATTTTATACAAGATAACAATAATTTAGGTATCCGTTTAGGGACTATATATTATTTGAATGATAAAAATACTTTTGGGATTGAGGGGTATTTCAGTACCAGTCAATTTGAAATTGACTCTAAAGAAGCTATGAAAATAGTTAGTCCGGCTACGAATATCCAAAGTCAAAACCAATCATTGTTAAGTTTACCAAGTGATTTGTGGTACACTACTTTTAACTATACCTTAAAAACCGATGAGAAAGGCAGTTCTTTAAAATTGATTGCCGATATAGGAGAGAATCAAGGAAAATCTCAAAACAAAGTATCTTCGGTTTATAACTCTAATTCATCTCTTAATTCAAATAATCTATTTACTTCAGAATCTCGCTCTAAGTATTACACAGTTCAGTTAGATGGTGTTCAAAAATGGGATAATAATTGGGAATGGAATGCAGGAACTAAGTTTAGTTCTGTTAGTCGAGATAATTTTTTAAATGTTAATCTTTTGCAGTCTAATCAATGGATAGAGGATATGAGTAAAAAACAAGATTTTGATAATCAAGAGCAAATTTTGGCAGGGTACACTACTTTGGCTAAAGTCATGGGAAAACATTTCCTTAAAGTAGGTGTCCGATTGGAGAATACTAAAATTGAAGGTATCAATAACATAAATCAACAAAAAGTTGAGCAAGAATATACTAAGTGGTTTCCAACCCTTTATTACAGATATGATTTTGAAAACCAAAAAAGTGTTTCAGTAAGCTATCGAAAAAGTATTTCCCGTCCGTCATTTAGAGATTTAAATCCGTTTGTATTTAAGCAAAATGATTTTTTGTATCAAATAGGGAATCCTAATTTACAGCCTTTTTATAAAGACCTTGTAAATGTTGAAGTCTCATTTAAAAATAATAGTTTATCATTTTATACGGCTTACACTAAGGACTTGATAACCAATGTTTATTATACTGATAAAAACTATATTAACTATTACCAACCACAGAATTTCGGTAATTACAGAGAGTGGGGAGCAGACTATTCTTATGCAAATTATATCACAAAATGGTTATACACAAGTGCAGTTGCCGGAGTTTTTCATAATAGTTTCCAATCGGGTGATGGAGTAGATAAGTCAGGAACTTCGTTTTATGCTATCATGTATAATTACATACCACTTCCTAATAATTGGGCGTTAGAGTTTTATAATTCTTATAATCATACCCGAGTAAGCAAAAACTTAAAGGCTTATGAAAAGTATTATATGGACATTAGTGTTAGAAAGAAATTCTTTAATGATAAACTCCTATTGGTAGCGAGTATTGATGACGTGTTTAATACACTTAGAGATAGAAATATCTCCTATTTTAAGGATTTTGAGTTTGAATTCTATCAAAAACGACTTACACGTGGTTTCTCTCTTAGTTTGACATACACTTTTGATAATCATAAAAAGGTAAATGATAAAAAAGTTCAATCCGAAAACGAGAGTAGAGGAAGACTTTAAATAAAAAACTAAAATAAATTTAAGTTAATATTATAATTAAATATTTTTATTTCCTTTGAAAGAGAATTAATCATATGTAAAAATATAACCATGAAAAAATATGTGTTTCTCTTATTCCTGTCGGTTAATGGAATAAATGTTTTTGCTCAACAGCATATCACAGGAAAAGTAATAAACAGTTCAACACAGACACCTATTGAGTTTGTAAATGTTTTACTTTTTCAAAATGATAGCATTCCTGTCACAGGAACTATCACAGATGAGTTAGGTAATTTCAATTTATCTGCTGAAAAAGGAGATTATATTTTAAAAATAGAACAGTTTGGAGAAACGTTTCTAAGTAAAAACATTTCTCTGCTAAAGATTTATATTTAGGAGTATTACCCGTAGAGCAATCCTTAGCATTAAAAGAAATTGTGATTGAGGCGTCATTAAAAAAGCAGTATGCAGATAGAGCCGTTTATTCTTTTGACAAAGAAACCTTAGAAAAAGCCCGTTATGCAAAAGATTTATTGGTTTCATTACCTGAATTACAGTTAGACCCTATATCTCAAGCAGTAAATAGCACCAGAGGGGGTAAAGTTTTATTTCTTGTTAATGGAATAGAAGCAACAGATAATCAAATTAAAAGTATTGCTCCTACTTATGTGAAAAGAGTAATATATTACGATATTCCTCCTACACGATGGGCAAATCGAGCAGACATAGTGGTTAATATTATCACACAAAATCCCGAAGTGGGATATTCCTATGGTGCAGAGGCGTTCTCAGCTTTTACCACAGGTTTTGTAAATGGTTCTGCTTATGCAGACTACACCAAAGGAAATAATAATTTTGGTTTGGAGTATAAGATAAATGTAAGAAACTATAATAATCGTCAGAATGAAAATTCTTATACTTATGAATTAAACAATAAAAAATATCATATTCTTAATCATCAAAAGGACCACTTTGGCTATACTAATCAAGACATGGCACTTCGTTATACACGAGCAGTAAATGATGATTATACTTTTCAAACAAAATTTACAATTACACCTTTTAGTAGTTTTTCTGATGGGGAAGGTAAGAGCCTTTTTCAGGAGGATAATGCTAAAACAAATCATCAATCTATACAAAAAAATGACTCTAAGTATACCAATCCAACTTTAGACATTTATTATTCTAAGAATCTCGGAGAAAGAGATGAGTTAATTTTTAATATTATTGGTTCTCATTATAAAACTCAATCAACTCGCCTCAAGCGTGAATGGAATATTGCAACAAATGCAAATGTATTTAATGACAATATGAATTTAGAAACTACACAAACAGGTATTGTAGGGGAGATTTCTCACACACATAAGTTTGAAAAAGGACAACTAAACTCAGGTTACTTTGTGCAAAACACAGCTATTTCCAATAACTTAAAGAATCTTTTAGGAGATTCGCAATATGATGTAAACTATTTTGAGCAATATTTTTATACCGAATACTCTTCTAAATGGAAGAATTTGAATTATCGTTTGAGTATGGGATTAACGAATATAAATAATAAAAGTGCCGTTGAAACAACTAATTATTGGACACCTAATCCTAAAATCGTTTTATCTTACTCTTTAATGAAAAATCATACACTAAGGCTTTATTCTCAATATAATACTAATAACCCCAGCGGAGCAGAATTAAGTCCTAATGTAATTCAAGTTGCCCCTAATTTAGTATCAAGCGGGAATCCTTATTTAAAACCTTCAAATAAATGGTCAAATGATTTAATTTATTCGTATTACAATAAGTATTTTGATGTAAATATGGCTGCTTTTTATGAGTACACTAATAACCCAATCATTAGTTTATATACTTATAATTCTACACAAAATTATTATGATTTAAAAAGTGTAAATAGCAAACACTACAAACAATACGGGCTTAATTTTATTGGAAGAGTAAAACCGTTTGGAAATAACTTATTATCTATAAAAGCTATTGTAGCTCCTATCTATCAGTCTATTTTACTACCTAACAATAATGAATTGAAAAATATGCAGTGGAGCAATATTTTTACTATTAATTCTGAATATAAGAATTTTAACCTCCAATATCAATTTAATATCCCTACGTACTCCTTGGAAGGGTTATTTTTATCTACGAATGAAAATAAAAGCCACTTATTTGTAGGGTATAAAAAAGATAGTTGGTATTTCTCAGCAGGAATGTATTGGATAGGAATGCCGTCAAAATACGATACAAAGACAATAGAAGGAAGTTTAGTTAATTACACTTCTCATACAGAAATATTTAATAATAAAAACATGTTTGTTATCGGGTTGAGTTATGATTTTTCAAGTGGTAAGAAATTACAAATGAACAAAAAATTGAATAATCGTCCGGCAG
Organism: Weeksellaceae bacterium TAE3-ERU29; assembly: GCA_019218445.1. Taxonomy (GTDB): domain Bacteria; phylum Bacteroidota; class Bacteroidia; order Flavobacteriales; family Weeksellaceae; genus Ornithobacterium. The sequence continues at coordinate 95,728 of JAHUUM010000002.1, forward strand.
ATGCAGTTATGTTTTAAAAGAATAGAAAGATAGTTTTTAATATCAGAAAACGAAAATTTAGATTAACACTCATTTGACTATATAAATAAAAAACTTTAATATTGTAAATAGATATTCAGTACTAATCAACAGTATAACCATGGCAGAAAAAAAGAAAAGAAAAACGACTTCAGGTCCAATTCGGGATAAATCTCGAACCATGACAAAAATGATAAATGCAGTAGGTAAAGTTTTACAGAAAAAAGGATACGAGAACCTAAATGCTGCAACTATTGCAAGAGCTGCCGGTGTTGACAAAAAATTAGTATGGACATATTTTGGTAGTGTTGATAATCTAATAGAGGAATACATAAATTTAAAAGCTTTTTGGACTCTTGGAGTTCCTAATTCGGTAATTACTAAAATTATTGAAAGTCCGGATAAAGTGGGAGAAGAGGAAACTGCGGAGCTTTTAGATGAATATTTTGATACGTTTAATCAGAACATAGCTTTACAAAAAGTTGTGCATTGGGAAATGGGGCAATCTACCAAACTTTTACGAAAGGTAGCAGACAAAAGAGAAATGGTAGGAGAGCAATTGTTTTCTTTGGTTGATGGTAAGTTTAAAAACTCAGAGGTTGATATAAGAGCCACTATCGCTTTATTATTGGGAGGTATTTACTATCTTAATTTACATGCTAACACCAATGGAAGCACAGTCTGTGGAATAGATATTAACGAAGATGAAGACAAAGAACGAATCAAAAAAGCTATGGAAAAGATTATCAAAAATGCCTTTGATGATATAAAAGATTAATATCTATGTTACTATACGCACAAACATATAACATTTATTTTATTTGAATAGAAATTGATTATTCCTTACATTTGATACAAAATAATTTAATTATGATCACGAAAAATCGTTTATTATCAGTTTCTGTTTTATTATTATTAATCTTACAAACTTCCTGTTCTCATAAGATTACAAAATTATTTAATCAAAAAGACTTAGACGGTTGGTATGCCTATCGCTCAGATTCTGTAAAGTATGATAATGGCTTAGATTTATTCAAAGTAGAAGACGGAGTGATTAAACTTTACGGAGAAAAGTCGGGATATTTAATGAGTAAAGAATCATTCAAGAATTTTAAACTAACTGTAGAGTTTAAATGGAATGAAGACCCAAGTTTACCAAGAAGAATTGACGAAAAAAATAGTGGGGTAATGTATTTAGTGCCGGAAGATGCACCGGATATGTTTTGGCCAAAAGGAATTCAATTCCAAGTAAAAGAAGGCTCTACCGGAGATTTCATTTTATTACAGGATGTAACTTTAAATATAAACGGAAAACGTACAACCGCAGGAAAAAGCGTTGTAATGCAGCGTATTGCAACTGCTGAAAAACCGGCAGGAGAGTGGAATACACTTGTAATTACTGTAAATAATGGTGTTATAAAACAAGAATTAAACGGTGTTTTGGTAAACGAAGCAAAAGACCCGTCAGTTAAAGAGGGAAGAATTTTACTTCAGTATGAAGGTTATCCAATCGACTTTAGAAAAGTGGAAGTTGAGAAACTGTAAAAATTAAACATGAGAAAAAATATAGTTTTACTTTTTTTATTTTTTAGTCATATAATTTTTGCTCAGGAAGTTATAAGTTTAAAAGATAAATATTTATTGAATTTAATAGATGTATTAAAATGTAAGACAGATATTCTGAAAATGGAAGAATATGTGGATTATGATTTGTATTTGAGGACAATGAATATATTGAATACTGGGTCTAAGTCTATTGATTTTGAACAGTTCAAAAAAGCTGAAGAAAAAAGGATTACATTATTAGAGAAAGGAAATTATATTTTAACAAATGATAATAATGAAAGAGAAAATTTTTATGTGGAAAAATTTCAGTTTGAAATAGGTACTAATCATAATTTTGTCGGGAAAGCTCTGGTTGAATGGACACAATATGGACGTAAAGTTACCTCTATTATATATTTTAAGAATGGAAAAGTTTCTAAAATAGAACATAAATCTCCATATGAAAATTTTGCTGTATTTCAGATTCAGGATTCGGTATGTACTACGACATTTTTTAAGAATAATATTCTTGAAGCAAAACAAATAAGTAAAATAGGGAAAGGAAAACTTGAAAGATTAGGCTTTTATGAAAATGGAAATGTGTATAAAAAACACGATTATATAAACCGTATCGAACAATTTTTTAGAGAAGATGGTATAATTGCAGAATCTATAAATGTAGATACAAAAGAAACAATTAATTATGATTCCGAAGGAAAGAAAACCTCTCATGTTTATTTTCAAGGAAGTCAGGAGGTTTCAGAGTATTTTGATGATAATGAAGAGATTGAAAGAAAGGTAATTGTAGATTCTGATAAAAATATACGAACTCATTATTATTATAAAAAGGGGGAAATAGATACCTATGAAATAGAAGATAAATGGGGTAATATAAAAGTATATGACAGAAATAATAAATTTATAGAAGATAAACAAATTCCTCGTGTATATGCACCCGGACCATAATTTTTTATTTAGGTAATGAGAAAATTAATACTTCAAAATTTCTGAATAATGAAAAATGTTTTACTATTACTTAGCTTTGTTGCCTCTAATTTATCTTACTCTCAAATAGTTATAAATAAATATAAAAAATTAGAATTAAATAATTTCCAAATTGAACTCTCAATACTTCAAAAATATTTCTTTATGGGCGGATTCTAATTCGCCCATATTTTCTATCTCTATAATAGCATTTCCTTTTTCGTTTACACCTTTTAAAATTCCGTTGTGGATTTTACCATTCCATTCGTAAGACGCAACTTTATTTTTCATGAATAAAACCTCATTGTAAAGTTTTTGTATTTCAGAGTACCTCTCCTCCTCTATTAAATAAAATCTTTCCTGAAACTTATTTATTATTTTCTCTAATAAATCAAATAAAGAAATATTAAAATCAGGATTATTTAAAATTAAAGAAGTTGCTTTTAAATTCCCAAAATCAGTTTGTAAGACATTTAACCCAATACCTATTACAGAAAAGTCTACTTTATTATTTTTTATTCTGTTTTCGATTAAAATTCCGCCTACTTTTTTATGGTTTAAGATTAAATCATTCGGCCATTTTAATTGCACGGAAAACTGCCAATCTGTCAAACACTCATACATCACTCTCGCTACCCACATACTTAGAGAAGATAAACATTCCAAAGGTAACTCCCTCAATAAAAAACTAAATGTTAAATTCTGATTATCATTAGATTGCCAAGTGCTCCCATTATATCCTTTCCCTGCCGTTTGGTTACCGCAATAAACAACAGTCCATGCCTGTTCTATACTTTCTGCCAATTGGTACAACTTTTGATTTGTAGAGGGCAACGTAGAAAAGTAAATATATTTTACAAAATGTAATTTATTCATGGCTTGAATGATTGTGTTTTGTACTAATTGTTTTATTTTTGCAATTCTAAATAAAAATATTTGAATGACAGATAATTCATCAGAAAAAATTTTAAATTCCATAAAAAATGGAATCGAAGATGTAAAGGGAGAGGACATAGTAATTTTAGACCTAAAAGAGATTGATAATTCCGTATGCGATTATTTTGTAGTATGCAGTGGAAACTCAAATACGCAAGTCGCAGCTATAGCAAATTCCGTAGAAAGAACCGTAAGAAAAGAAATCAGCGAAAGACCTATTAATACAGAAGGGAAAGACAATGCCAAGTGGGTATTGATAGATTATGCTTCTGTAGTGGTTCACGTGTTTCAGAAACCGGTTAGAGAGTATTATAACATAGAGGGTATGTGGGGAGACGCTAAGGAAATAAATGTTTAACTTAAATAATTAAAGTTTGAAACCGGAAAATAATAATAACAAAAATAATAATAAACCTTCATTTAATTTAAATTGGGTTTATACTGCCATAGCTATATTTTTGGCAGGTTGGTTTTTCTTCATGAGCGATAGTATTAATAGTAATAGAAAGAAAATTCAATCTAACCAATTTTTTGAATATGTGGAGAAAGGCTATGTAAAAAAGTATATTTATAATAAAGACTCAGATATAGTAGATGTCTACTTAACTGATGCAGCTTTAAATACTCCAGAATTTAAGGGATTAAAGCAAACCTCAGGATTTTTTGGAGAATCCCCTAATATGACTTTCAAAGTTCTATCTAAGGAAAACTTTCAGAGAAAAATAGATGAACTTCCTAAAGAATATACCGAGAACCTAAAAAGCGAAATAGACGAAGAAAGCCCTATTATGAGTTTTATAATCCAAATAGGGATTTGGATATTATTAATAGGTCTTTTATGGACATTCTTATTTAGAAGAATGGGTGCCGGAGGCGGTGGCCCCGGAGGACAAATCTTCAATATCGGGAAATCTAAAGCAAAATTATACGACCAAAACGAAAAGGTAAAAATATCTTTTAAAGATGTTGCGGGATTAGAAGGTGCAAAAGAAGAAGTTGAAGAAATTGTAGAATTCCTTAAAACGCCGGAAAAATACACTAATTTAGGAGGTAAAATTCCTAAAGGAGCATTATTAATAGGACCTCCGGGTACAGGAAAAACCTTATTGGCTAAAGCTGTTGCCGGAGAAGCACAAGTTCCGTTTTTCTCTTTATCAGGTTCTGATTTCGTTGAAATGTTTGTAGGTGTAGGGGCTTCTCGTGTAAGAGATTTATTCAAAAAAGCGAAAGAAAAATCACCTTCAATAATATTTATAGATGAGATTGATGCCATAGGTAGAGCTCGTGGTAAAAACGCAATGACAGGTGGAAACGATGAGAGAGAGAATACTCTAAATCAACTTTTGACAGAAATGGACGGATTTAGTACAGATACAAATGTAATTGTATTGGCGGCGACTAACCGTGCAGATATTTTAGATAAAGCCTTAATGCGTGCCGGTCGTTTTGATAGACGAATTTATGTTGATTTACCTGAAGTTCACGAACGTCAAGAAATATTTAAAGTTCATACAAGAAATTTAAAAATCAAAGATACATTAGATTTAGAATTTTTAGCAAAACAAACTCCGGGATTCAGTGGTGCAGATATTGCTAACCTTTGTAATGAGGCTGCTTTAATTGCTGCCAGAAAAGGAAAAGCTGCCATTGAACGACAAGATTTCTTAGACGCAGTAGATAGAATTATTGGCGGTTTAGAGAAGAAAGGAAAAATCATAAAACCAAAAGAAAAAAGACGTATTGCTTTTCACGAAGCAGGACACGCAACTGTAAGTTGGTTATTAGAGCACGCTTCACCTTTAGTTAAAGTTACGATTGTACCACGAGGGCGTTCCTTGGGTGCAGCTTGGTATTTACCTGAAGAAAGACAAATTACAACACCAGATCAATTAAAAGATGAAATGTGTGCTTTATTAGGTGGGCGTGCAGCAGAAGAAGTAACTTTTGGTGATTACTCAACAGGAGCTCAAAACGATTTAGAACGTGCCTTTAAACAAGCAAATGCAATGGTTTCTATTTATGGTTTAAGCGAGAAAGTGGGACATATTTCTTACTACGACAGTACAGGACAGTCTGATTATTCTTTCAGTAAACCTTATTCTGAAAAAACTGCAGAGTTGATTGACTCTGAAATTAAAGCATTAATAGATGAACAATATAAACGTTGTATAGATTTATTAAGCCATAATAAAGACAAACTTGGTCAATTAGCCAGTATTTTATTAGAAAAAGAAGTTATCTTTAGAGACGATTTAGAGAGAATCTTCGGGAAAAGAGTTTTTGAAGAAGAGGATGAAAGCATTAGAAAGATTAGTGAAGCTCAAAAAAGAGAACTTCCTAAAGATAATGAAGATTTAAATAATCCTAACCCTAATTTAGAAAGTTAGAATTAATATTAAATAAAGAATATGAAAGCCGTTTTTTAATAAAATGGCTTTTATTTTTCAATAAAATCATTACTTTCATTAAAAATAAATAAGTATGAAACTTTTTAGTTATTTATCAGAGCAATTATCTTTTGAATTAAAATCATCAAGCTCTTTATCCGGAGGCGATATTTCCGATACACACAAATTACAAACTTCTTTAGGTGATTTAGTTGTAAAACGAAATAATGCCGATTTAAATCTTATGCTAAAAAGAGAAGCAGAAGGATTACAGTTGCTACGGGAAAACAGCGACTTTATTCGTATTCCCAATGTTCTTTTACAAGGAGTTTTTGAGAAAGATAGTTTTTTAGTAATAGAATATATTCAACCCGGAAATCCAAAGCAGAATAGCCATATCAATTTTGGAAAAGCCTTAGCACAGCTTCATTCTAATACACAAGAAAAATGGGGTATGGAAGGAACAAACTACATAGGTTCTTTGCCACAAGAAAACCAATTGCATAACACATGGGAAGAATTGTATTGGCAAGAACGGATATTTCCTCAATTAAAGAGAGCCTTAGGTAACGGATATTTAAAACAAGAAGATATTCCCAAAGAAACTAATGCCCTATCATTATTTAAAGAAGTCTTTTCCCCTCATGCTCCTGCCCTATTGCACGGTGATTTATGGAATGGAAACTACTTTTTTGATACAGAAGGAAAACCGGTCTTAATCGATCCATCGGTGTATTACGGACACCCAATGATGGATATTGGTATGGCTCATTTATTTGGTGGCTTTAGCACAGAGTTTTTTGAGGCTTATTATTCTGAAAATCCAATCACTGGAAATAAAACCGAACAAATAGAATTAGCACAATTATACTATTTATTAGTACATTTGAATTTATTTGGAACGAGTTATTTAGGCTCGGTAAAAAATATATTAGAAAAGTATTTTTATTAATAAATTAATGAAAAATGAAAAATGTAGAAAAAGCAGATAGAATCCATTTAGGAAGTCTTATAGATAGTTTAGAAAAAGGACAATATGTAATTCCTGATTTTCAACGTGATTTTGAATGGGAACCTTGGGATGTATTAGAACTGATACGTTCTATTTTTATGGATTATTATATAGGTACACTTTTATTATGGAAAGGGAATAAAGAAAATTTTGACGTATTAAGTTGTGAAGCAATTTATGGATTCAACAGTAATTTAGACCCACAACATATTGTTTTAGACGGTCAACAAAGATTAACAGCTATTCATTATGCTTTTTTCGCACCTAATGAACCCTTTCCTAAACGCTCTAAACCTGTTATTTATTTAATTAACATTCGAGATTTATTAGAAGAAGATTATGAGAACTTTATTTACTATGATTACTTAACCAATAAAAATAAAGTTTTTTTAGAAAATAAAAATTTACAATTTGAGAACCATATTTTTCCATTAGGAGAAATGAAAGGTGGTACTTGGGGTACCAGCGATTGGATTAAAGAATATAGAGATTATTGGCAAGATAAAGCTGATGAAGCTGAGTCAGAAAAAGAAAAAAAAGAGTTTTTAAAATATGTCGAAGGTGCTCGTGTATTCCGAGACATCATAAAAGAGCTATTAAATGATTTTTACATTAGTTATATAGAATTAGACCATCAGATTGAAGTAGCTAAAGTTTGTGATATTTTCACTAAGATAAATTCAAAAGGAGTAAGGTTAGATATATTTGATTTACTCAATGCTATATTAAGACCTAAAGAGATTTTTTTAAAACAAATGTGGCGAGATGCCGAAGAATTATTATCTTTCACAGACACTAAAAAAATGAAGATATATGTTCTTCAAGTTATGTCTGTATTGGAACAATCATACTGCTCCTCTAAATATCTTTATTATCTCGTTCCTAATTCTCAAAAAACAATTCGTAAAGCTGATGGTAGTAAAGAACAGATTACCTTAATTGAAAATACAGAAAAATTTAATGAACGTTGGTATCAATCTGTAAAAGCATTAAAAAATGCTATAGAAAGTCTTAAAAATCCAAGAGATTTTGGTGCTGTAAAAGCAACTTTTGTTCCTTATCCATCTATTATACCTGCATTTGCAGCAATAAAAGAATATGTAAATGAAACAAAACCAAATAATATTTTAGATATAAACAAAAAAATAAGAAAATGGTATTGGGCATCTATCTTTACAAATCGTTATAGCAGTTCAGTAGAATCAACTACAGCAAAAGACTTTATGAGTTTAAAAAAGTGGTTCAAAGATGAAAATGAAACGCCGGAAGTAATAGAAGAGTTCATTAATAACTTTAAACATTTAGATTTAAAAAATGATAATCCTAAAGGATCTGCTATTTATAATGCAATATTCAATCTCTTAGTAATAAATGAGGCAAGAGACTGGAATAATTTTGAACTTCCTGAATATAACGAATTAGATGATCACCATATTGTTCCTTATTCTATATTTAAAGACGAAGGAGGTAAAGCAATTAATAGTATTCTTAATAGAACTCCCATTTCTGATGTAACAAACAGACATATTATTAATAATAGAATGCCGAGCGATTACATTCAAGAAATGTTTAATAATAATGACAAAAATGAAGTTTATAAAGTTTTTGAATCACATTTAATTAGTCGTCATGCAATAGATATTCTTTTGAGAAAACCCTTCACAAAAACTGATTTTGATGAGTTTTTAGAAGAGAGAAAAAGAACCATTTTAGAAGCAATACAAACACAATTAATCAATGATAAAATCAGCATACCCATACATTTAAAACATCTAAATGAAGAAATAGAAGAAATAGAACTGGCTATAAGAGAAAAAATAGTTTCTATCATAGGAAAAGATATGGAAAATTATAAATTATATATTCCTCAACATATCCAAGATAAAGTAAATAGAAGAATAGAATCTGATATTAAGAAAAAAGCTACCGCTAAAATTGAAGATTACAATAACTTTAATAAACGTATTGAATTCTTTGACCTGACTGAATACTTAGATGTTATTACTTCTAAAAATAACTGGGATAAATTCTCTAACCTTTTTAAAGATAAAAATAATTTAAACCATCGATTCGATCAACTACGAACTTTACGAAATGGGATAAGACACTCCAGAAGTATATCTGAGATTGAACAAATGGATGGAGAAGTTGCTATAAAATGGTTTAAATCTATTTTATAATTACTCCACTGTGTATTTTAAATTATATTGACTTTTACATAATTTCTATTTTAAGTCCAAAAACCATTTTGATTTAGAATAAAACATACATATATTTATTCTGCAACACCCCTTTCCACATACTCCTTTTCTAATTATTCAAAGGACTTTCCCCTATAAGGGAATATTTAGTAATATAAAATCCTCTCTTAAGAAAGCCTGTGAGAGCAGAGTATGTGGAAAAGAGGAGATTTTACTTTTCGGTTGTGTGTTGAAGGACTTAGTTTGAGGTTAGATGAATTGCGTTAGGGATTGTAGTGAAAATCCTTTTTGAGAGGTACGAGCAAAAAGATTGTAACGGAAAGCCCGACCCGATAGGGGACGCCCTAAATAATTTCTATCTAAAAAGTGTAAATGTTTTTCCTAAAAGTATATATTTAGACGTATAGCTTGTTAAAAAACAGCATAATGAACAACGAGTAATAGCTACAATTCTTTATCCTGTTAAACAAACTTTTGAGTAGTTTAAATTAATAAGGGTCTACATCAAAATCAATGCGAGTAGAACGAAAGGCTTTTACAACATGAAGTTTTTCCAAAGCCTCAAAAAGTAAAGCCTTTACTTTTGCAGAATTTTGTCCTTGTTTTATTTTTATAAGTGTTTTAAACCTATATTGATTATTTAATCTTGAAATAAACGGGGCTTCAGGACCTAATAAAGTTTTATCATCAAAGAAAGCTCGTAGCATTTGCGTATAATAATTTGCGGTTTTCTCGGCAATTTCCTTTTTATGATGTCTAAAAGTTATTTCAATCAGTTTTGTATATGGCGGATATAAATGCTCAAAACGGTCGTACAAAATTTCGGTTGCTGTTTTCTTGTAATCGAATAAAGTGGCATTTTGCAAAATTGGATTCTCTGCATTAAAAGCCTGAATTAAAACTTTTCCACGTTCTTTTCTTCGTCCTGCTCGTCCCGCTACTTGCACAATCCTTTGGAAAGCTCTTTCATGAGCTCTAAAATCAGGGAAATTTAATAAGCTGTCGGCTCTTATGATTCCCACTAAATTAACATCGTCAAAATCTAATCCTTTGGTTACCATTTGAGTCCCTACAAGTAAATCTATTTCATGATTCTGAAAAGCAGTGATTAATTTCTCAAAAGCAAATTTTCTCCGCATACTGTCCACGTCCATTCGGGCAATATTTTTATCGGGAAACATGGCCGAAAATTCATCTTCTATCTGCTCTGTTCCTAAGCCTACAGTTTTTAATTCCGTAGAATTACATTGATAGCATTTATGCGGTTTTGCCTGAGTATGTCCGCAATAATGGCATTTAAGTTCGTGTGTTAACTTATGGTAAGTTAAAGCCACATCGCAATTCGAGCAAAATGGTGTATGTCCACAAGTTTCACATTCTAAAATGGGTGAATAACCTCGTCTGTTTTGGAAAATAATAACTTGTTTCTGAGCCTTAAACGTACTTCTAATTTCTTCCTCTAATCGGTTAGAGATATTTCCTAAAATTCGTTTTTGTTTGTAAGCCTTTTTTAAATCAATTATTTCCATTTCAGGCATTTGCACATTGCCGTAGCGTTCGGTTAAACTTACATAACCAATCTTGTTTTCTTGTGCTAAATGATACATTTCCAGCGAAGGTGTAGCTGACCCCATTAATACTTTTGCGTTATTCATTTTCGCCCAAACCATTGCTGAATCCCGAGCGTGATAAAATGGTTTTGTATCATTTTGTTTTAAAGAAGTTTCATGCTCTTCATCAACTATAATTAAACCTAAATTCTGAATAGGTAAAAACAAAGATGACCTTGCCCCAATGATTATTTTGTATTCATTATTTAAAGTTTTTTGCCAAAGTTCAACTCTTTCATTCTGGTTGAATTTTGAATGATAAACGCCTACTTTATCACCGAAATATTTTTGAATTCTTTGCGTAAGTTGAGTTGTGAGTGCTATCTCAGGCAAAAGATAAAGCACATTTTTATTTTTGGCTAAAGCCTTTTCAATCAGTTTTATATAAATTTCTGTTTTCCCCGATGACGTTACGCCATGTAAAAGTACATTGTCTTTTTCCTTAAAAAGCGAAAGAATTTCATTAAAAGCTCTGTTTTGTTCTTGGCTTAATTCTTTAATTCGTTTTAATTCTTCATCATAAGTATCAATTCGTTCAGTTTTATTTTCGTAGATTTCAACTAAACCTTTTTCTTCTAAATTTCTTAATTGAGCATGAGTTCCGCCATAAGTTTTTAAAAAGTCCGAAACTTTTATAGGCGAAGTATTTTGCTTTTGTAAAGTGAATAATTGTAAAAATAATTCACGCTGTTTGGGTGCTCTGCTGATTTCGTTTAATAAAGCACTTAAATTCTCTGATTTTAAATCAATATTTACTCGAATATAATTATCGATTTTTGGAGTATATTTCTCGATTAATTTTTCATCAAGAGTAACTAAACCATAATTCATTAATTCTTTTAATAATGGAATTGCCGATTTTTTTTCTACGATTTCAGCACACTCATCAACAGAGAGTAACTCCCTGTGTTGCAAGGCTTCCCAAATAATGTAAGCATCGTCGGAAACTTCCATTTCAGGTAAAATATCTTTCCCTTTGATTGCTTTTACAAAAGTATCACTATCCAGCCTCAGAGCCGACGGGAAAACGTTTTTATAAACATCTCCCAGCGAACACATATAATATTTCGCTATCCATTCCCAAAATTTAATTTGCTGACTTTCGACTAAAGGAGTTTCGTCTAAAATTGCATGAATTGGTTTGGTTTTATATAATTCAGGTTGATTATTATGCAATGAATAGACAATACCGGTGTATAATTTTCGCTGACCAAAAGGAACAGAAACACGTTGCCCTACTTTTATATACGGTGCAATATCCTCAGTCACAGTATAACTGAACGTTCCCTGTAATGGTAAAGGTAAAATAATTTCGGCAAATTGCATATTTAAACTTATTTAAGCCAAAAATAAGGATTAAATAAGGAATTACAAGAGGGAATAATATTTTACTTCTTAAAAAAAAAGCCATCTCAAAATTTATTGAAACGGCTTTTTTTATTGATTTTTGTTTGTTACTCTCCACAGGAATGGCTTCAAATATTAAAAGAGGTTTGTGGATGTTAGGACACATTTAAAAAAAAATATTATTACCCTATCTTCGTAACTTCTAAAGTTATGTTACTTAACATAGACGGAACTTTTGAAATATCTATTCCATAAGTCCTTATAAACGCATCATTTATTGCTTCTTTTCCTTTTTGGAATGATAAGGGACTTCCTCCATCATACATAAATACCACACTCATCCCTTTTTCTAACCTAATTTGGTTAATTACTTTTGACGTTCTTACAGTCGCTCTGTATTGTGCCATAATTACTTGTTTTTAAAATTATTATTTGTTATTTATTTTTTCTATTTCTATAATTCTTTCTTCACTTATTCCTAACGAATTAGCTAAACGATTTAATATTCTACGTTCTTTTTCACTAACGAGACCATCAGACACAAATTCTCTAAATCCTTCTAAGTATTCTTTTTCTTCTGCGGTCAGTCTTATACTACTTTCTAATTCTTTTGCTCTTTCTTCGGTAATATTGAACCGCTTTCTATATCTTTCCAATATCATTCTTTCCTTTTCATCAATAATACCGTCATCTTCTAACATAAATTTAACCTCCTTTAAATAACATTCTTCATTTTTATTTGAAGAGTCTATAACTTCTATTTCTGGTATATCTTGTAATGGTATCTCTAGATTAGTAACATCTATTGTATTATTATCATAAAACTCCCCCATAGGTTTAAAGGTTACACTTACTTTCCATTCAGATTCTTTATTGTTTTTTACTTGAGTTTCCATTTTTTGCTCTGCTCCTCCTTTTATAGAAGTAAATAGAACACTCAACTCTGCGTTAATCTCTGTTATTTCTGAATTTGATAAAATCTGATTTTTTTTAGAAGAAAAATATTCATTATGGTTTAATAAATCTCCATCTAAACGCTGTTGTACTAATCTTTGCCAACCAGATTCATTAGGTAACCAAACTAAATTATCAGGAACAAATGGCTTTTTAGTCGGATTAAATGTTTGATGCCTTCCTATCTTTAAATTACTTTTTTGCAAAGAATCATTTATTCTATCATTTTCAAAATTACCTTTAATATTTGTCAAACCTATATTAATATCATCTGCTCTAACTTTTTTATTCAAATGATTATGAGTTTCATTGTCCTCTCCTTTTATACTCTCAATAGAAATAGAAGTAGCTCCTAAACATTGTAACAAATAGCAATACTCATTTATTCTATCATTAAATAACTCATAATCATAATTATCTATGGGTAAATAACTATCTTTTTTAAATGGGTGACAAACATATGTATGGTTATTTTTAGGGTGAGTTATAGGAAAATGCACTTGAGGTAAATTAGCTCTATTTACAAGTGTTAAATGAGAAGATTTAAAAAGTTTATCTGTATCTGAAACTACAATAAGCTGTCTATCTTGAAAATCTATTTCTTTAAAACTAGCAATATAGTCATTATAATGAGTCTTTTTTAATCTATCTAATGAAAATACATCACTTGTATTTCCACTTCCTTTTTTTAACTCCTTTAATTCATCATAAGCGAGTGCAACTTCATATAAATTCCCTTCATCTTTATTAATTTCTGCTTGTGCTTGTAAATAATATGACATAAATTCTACGTACTCTGGTGTATATTTAAAGAAAGGCTCTAATGCATAGCCTATTTCTTTATCTTGATTACCTAATAACATCATTTCATCTAATTCTGCCATTTCAGGATCTTGTTCTATCAGATATCTTTCTAAACTAATTTTAGATTCTTTTAGCTGTTCAAATAACTCTAATGCTATATCTCTACGATTAGTCTTTAAAGCTGATTTTATACCATAAAAGATATAAGTAATATAAAAATCTTTTTCTAAATCTTTACTTTCAACATCTACGGAATCTGCTAATTGATAAGCCTCTTCATATTTTTCCCTATCTATTAAATCTTTTATCTGACTAAGAAGGTTATCTCCCCACTCTTTATCTCTACTTGAGTTTTCTTTAAAATTTTCAGCTATCTCACTAAAAAAGGGCACCAAATTATTAATAAAATAACTTCTGCTGTATTGGAATGAACGAGCAAAAAATAGAATTGGAATATTTACATAATTCCTTTCATCTAAAAGATAAAAAGCACAGCCATCTATTTTTTCTTTTATTCCTTTATCCTCTGTGAAATATTCATAAGTAGGATCTTTATCTATGATAAGAGAATTTCCTTTATCTATATTAGAGGCTATATCATTTACATATTCAATATGTCCTAGATTATCCCAAGTTATAAAAAATAAAATATCTTCTTCTTTATCCCAACCATCTGTTTCTACCGTTGTATGAAAAACTATTCCTTCTTTCAAAACACAACAAGAATAATGAAAGATTCTTGTAGAAGTAAAAAAATCGCCCTTTATTGTATAGTTTCTACGAAATAAAACATAAATTGTTTCTTCTTCCTCTATACCAATCAAATTCCTAAAGGACAACTCTTCTCCTTTAGACATGGTTTGATTATTACTTTTCTTTAGTTGCCCATCTAAATTTACATAGATATCACCTTCAGATAAAGTAGTTTTATCTATACCATATTTTCTTATTGCTTCTCGTATTATATTTTCCATAAAAATTAGTTTTTATAAAATTAGGAATTATTCTTCACGTAGGATTTGTCTCACTTATATTTTAATATGAAAGTCACAAAGATAAATATTTTATTATAAGCAATTAAAATATTAATTTTTCAAGCATTACCCTATCTATTTTTACTATACCTTTTCTGATTTCTCTTTCTCCAAGTTTTCTTTTATCTTGGATTGTATTTTCTCTTTAAATTCTTTACTGATTTTACCTTTACCTCTCTCTTCTTCTAATTTTTGTAATTTATCTTTTGTACTTTCAAAACCTTTTGTAAATGCAGAAGATTTCACTCTATCTTTATCCTCTTTTACTGCGATTGTAAGGCTTTCTAAAACCGCATTTTTTATATCTCTACCCGAAAAACCCTCGGATATTTCTGCTAATTCCTTACAAAGGTTATCTTTATCTACCTCTTCAGAAAACGGAACTCCTGACGGAATGGTAGAAAAAATTATCTTCTCCCTTACCTCCTTAGTCGGCAAATCAAAATGAATATGTTTTAATATTCTCGATTCAAAGGCTTTATCATAGTTTTTCACTAAGTTAGTTGCAAATATCACAACCCCTTCAAAATCTTCTAACAAAATCAACATTTGACTTCTAAGCGAGTTCACTGCTTGGTCTGAGCTATTAGATACGTTTTCTATTCTCTTTCCCAAAAAAGAATCTGCTTCATCAAAAAACAAAACAGCTTTTTCTTCTTCTGCTACTCGAAAAGCTTTAAATAAATTTTTAGGGGCATCTCCCACATATTTAGACTCTATTTCTGCATAATTTACTGCCAAAATATTTTGCCCCAATTCATTTGCTATTGCTTGAGAAACCATAGTTTTCCCCGTACCCGGAGGACCATAAAAGTTTAAAATAAGTTTTGGTTTTGCATCTACCTCAGAAAAGCCCCAATAGTCATAAATATGTTTTTGATACTCTATTAATGTCAAAGACAGCTCTATCTCTTCTTTTACTTCTTTAGGTAAAATTACCCTATCTAAGCTATATTTGGGTTTTTGTGCCTTAAATATAGTTTCTCCATTTTTAGCCTTCTTTTCTTTTCCCAAACTTAACTCAAAGTCATCTTTATCTTCTTTATTTTGAAAAATATAAATAGAAGGAAAATCTTTTAAAACCTCTTTATTATCTCTAAATATTATTTGTTTTCTAAAGTCTAATGTATCTTTTACCTCCTCAAAATTTTGTATTTTATTCTGAACAAAAAAACTTGAACTATTTGTCAGTTTTATCTCTGTACTATCTTCAGGTAATTTTTTAGAAAGGCTTACAAAATAATGTAAGCCCTCACTTTTTTCTTCAACTATTTCTATAATCTTATTTATAAGATTTTGAGTATTTTCTGAATAACTCATATAACTAATACTTTTTCTCTATTTAAACTTATATCTAACTCAGGGTCTATTTCATCATAATCAATTCTTATTGTTGAATGTATTTTACGTCCTGTCTCATCTGATAAAATACCATAAGTTTCTTTTCCCTGTCTTAACAAAGCATATGTATCGTAAGTTTCTTCTTCTTTCTTAAACAAACTGTACTTATTAAAATTTCCTTGTTCTCTATTTTTTTTCACTAGCTCTCCTAAATTCTCTTTTATAGCTTGCTTTCCTGTTTCTCTTGTAAGATATTCCACAAAAGAGACAACTAATTTCCCTATGGCTACCCCCGCAGCATATAGAGCATATCCAGGTATTAGATACTTCCACATAATTTATTCAAGTATAAGCATATCTTTATCCCCAAAAGCATCTAAAAGATTTGTTTCTAAGGTATTCGCTTTCACTATTAAAGTATTGTCTGTTAATATCTCTCGTGTTTGCTCGTTATAATATGTTAGAACATAATACGGGAAATCATTATATAACCTAAATGCTTCTCCATTTGTATTATCAACCTTTAACACTATGGCTTTTAAGTTTGTTGTTGGTTTTTCTTGTCGCTGAAAATAATCTTTTATATAACGAAGTGTTAACTTATCAACTTCTTCTTTCTTTATCTCTTCCTGACTATTTTTATAATAATAGTACACTGCTCCGGCAACAATTGCTACACCGATTAAGCCTAAAATAATTTTACTTGTATTTTCCATCTCTTTTTTATTTTTATTCTATTATTAACATTTCTTTGTCTCCAAATTTTTCTTGGGTTTCACTATCCAATGACTCGTATTCATTTACTTCTGTATATTCTTCTAAAATTTCCTGTGTATCCTCATCATAATATGTATTTATAACGACTCCTTTACTATTACTACTCAACCCTAAATCTAATGTCTTATGATTTCCTGTAGCTATATAATTTTTCACCAATAATGAGATACCTTTTGCATTAGGTTTTTTCTGCATTACTTTATCATGTATTCCTCGAAACCAATTTGCTAAATTCTTGAAAAAACTAAATATCGCAACAAATACCTTTTTAAGTTTATCCCATACCGCTAACAAGGACACCAAAATAACATTTGTTTCCTTTTTAAATGCTGACTTTAAATAATCAAATACCATATTTTTTTTTATAAATTAATTAATAACATATTTTTATCTCCAAATGCTTCTTTTAAGTCAGCAGACTTCATATCACAACGTAAACAGAAAACTCTATCTGCAATTACTGCTTTTTTATCTCTGTTTAAATACTGCATAAACAACTCTAATTTATCATTTTCATTTCTACCCAAATCTAAAAGAGCTACAAAATGAGCCTCCTCTATTCTATTCTCTCTAATGATTTCTTTTAGATTTTGAATGTCTAATTTCTCTATGGAAATCATAACACAAGGTTTATAAGTCTTTTTTTCAACAAACTCAGTTGCCTTGTTTATCGCTTTTTCTGCTCTTTCTAATCCTTCTTTTAGATTTTCACCGTGCTCTTCTAAAAAAGCTGTAATTTGTTTTAAATTATCTCCTTTAAAAACATTTTGAAGATTTTCTACAATTACTTTATTCATAATTTTTAATTTATTTTATTATCTTATTTATTATAATTAACACTGCAAATATAATTTCACACTACGCCAAAGCGTGTCTTTCAAAAAAAAATCTGTAAATTTTTTTTACAAATAAGCTTTATTAAACTTTTTAGATAATTTAGGAATATATATATTTGCTGTAAACCATGTGATAATGTTCCTTTTCTAAACACAGAAATTATTTACCAAGGAACAATATTTATATCTCAATTAATATAAATTTTTATATGAACGTAGTTAAATATTAATAAAATCACCCTTTAAAGGATTATTATGACAACCTAAGTCGCTCAACTTAAAAATACATAAAAAATGAATAAATTTATTATCTACTTTCATCATAATTTATATTTTTTAACATCAATAATCAATTATTTAAGAAATTTAATTTCCCAAAGATGAGGAATACCTAATATTTAAGCTTAAACAAAAACGAATATTTTAATACATAAAATGAATAAAACAATACATAAAATGAATAAAGTAGGTTTTAATATTAGAAAAATAAGAGAAAAAAAAGGCTATTCCCAAGAATATATGGCTCAAGAACTGGAAATTAGCCAAGCTACGTATGCTCGTATAGAAAATCAAGCTACACGACTTACTGTTGAACGACTTTATCAGATAGCTGAAATTTTAAATACAGATATAGCAGAATTTTTTAATGCAAGCCAACTTACTATTCAACATCAAGAAAATCAACAAGGCTCATACGGAAATGGATATGTTCAGAATTTACATGTTGAAAATAAAGAAGTGTATGAGAAATTAATAGAAACTTTAGAAAGCCAAGTAAATTATTTAAAAGAAAGATTAAAACTCTACGAGAATTAATAAATTAAAATTCTATAAATAAGTAGCCGTTTCAATGAGTTTTGAAACGGCTTTTTTATTGTTAATTTTTACTCGTACCTCTCCTCCACAAGAATGGTTTCAAATATTAAAATCTCAGAGAGATTATAGATTTTGAAATACTTACTTATTTTCTAGAAAATAAAACTCTTCTTAGCCTCTTCATACTCCTTCATTAAATCAGTTATCACCTCTTTTACAGGCTTTATATTATTTATAGAAGCTGCACATTGCCCTATCTCTAACATTCCCTCATCCATGTCACCTTCAAACATTCCTTTTTTAGCTCTACCTCTACCCACCAAAGCGGTTAAATCATCTTTATTAATATGATCTGAATAAGCTGTTTGAATTTGATTAAAGAATTTATTTTTCATTAAACGTACTGAGCCTATTTCTTTAAGTGTTAAAAGTGTATCACCTTCATTAGCATTCAATATTGCATTTTTGAAATTATCATGGGCAGAAGCTTCTTCTGTAGCTACAAACCGAGTCCCTATTTGAACACCATCTGCCCCTAAAACCATAGCGGCGAGCATTTGTCTACCTGTAGCAATTCCACCGGCAGCAAGTAAAGGGATTTCTATATTCTTTTTTACTTCCGGAACCAAACAAAAAGTTGTCGTTTCTTCACTGCCATTATGTCCTCCTGCTTCAAAACCTTCTGCCACTACGGCATCTACTCCAGCTTTTTGTGCTTTCAATGCAAATTTTACACTGGAAACCACATGAGCCACCTTAATTCCTTCTTTTTTGAGAGTCTCCGTCCATTTAGCAGGACTCCCTGCAGAAGTAAAAACAATAGGTACTCTTAGCTCTATAATGCTTTGGATATGTTCCTCTATATTAGGATATAACAACGGTAAATTAACACCAAAAGGGTTATCTGTCGCTTTTTTACATTTAATAATATGCTCTCTCAAAACGTCAGGGTACATACTCCCTGCACCCAGAAGCCCTATTCCTCCGGCATTAGAAACAGCAGAAGCTAAACGCCAGCCACTCACCCACACCATACCCCCTTGAACTACAGGATATTGAATTCCAAACAGCTTACAAATTTTATTTTCTGAATACATTTTTACTTTTGTTCGAAGATAGTAATTTTTTTTATTTGGCAAATTTTTTGTTTAATTAAGCACAGATGTTTTTGAAAATCAATTAAACATCTATACTTTTGCAAAAATTAATAGAACATAGTATGTATTGGACATTAGAATTAGCATCATATTTAAGTGACGCTCCCTGGCCGGCAACTAAGGACGAGCTAATAGATTACGCTATTAGAACCGGAGCACCATTAGAGGTAGTTGAAAACCTACAATCTATAGAAGATGAAGGAGATCAGTATGAATCTATCCAAGAAATTTGGGCAGATTATCCCACAGATGATGATTTCCTTTGGAACGAAGACGAATATTAATTAAAAGTAACCCTCAAATATTTGTGAGGGTTTAACTTTTTTATAAAAACAATTAAACAAAAGGTGTTTTTACACCAATATATCCTAACTACATTATGGGTTTTTTAGATAAAATATTAAAAAGTTTCTTAGGAAACAAAAACGAAAAAGACGTTAAAGAATTAAGAGGAGTTGTTGATAAAGTTTTAGAAGAAGAGAAGAAATTAGAATCTCTTTCTATAGATGATCTTAGAAACAAAACTGCTGAATTTAAAGCGAAAATTAAAGAAGCAACTAAAACGCAAGATGATAAAATTGCTGAATTAAAAGACAAAGTAGAAAATCTTGAAAATATAGATGAAAAAGATGACATTTTCTCTGAAATAGATACTCTTAATCAAGAAAAATACGAAATAGAAGAAAAGGTTTTAGAAGAAATTTTACCACAAGCTTTTGCTGTAGTAAAAGAAACTGCTAAACGCTTTTTCCATAATGAATCTTTAGAAGTTACAGCTACTTCTTTTGATAGAGAGCTTTCCGGAGAGAAAGATTATGTAAAATTAATTGGAGAAGATAAAGCTATTTGGTCTACCTCTTGGGATGCTGCAGGAAAACCTGTTAGCTGGGACATGATACATTATGATGTTCAGTTAATCGGAGGGACAGTTCTACACCAAGGTAAAATTGCCGAAATGCAAACAGGGGAAGGTAAGACTTTAGTAGCTACACTTCCACTTTATTTAAATGCTTTAACAGGAAGAGGAGTACACGTAATTACAGTAAATAATTACTTAGCAAAACGTGACTCGGCTTGGATTGGTCCATTAATGGAATTTCACGGATTAAGTGTAGACTGTATTGATAACCACCAGCCAAACTCAGAAGGAAGAATTGCCGCATATAAAAAAGACATTATTTACGGAACAAATAACGAATTTGGTTTTGATTATTTAAGAGATAACATGGCAACTTCTACAGACCGCTTAGTTCAACAAGAGCTAAATTATGCGGTAATAGATGAGGTTGATTCCGTTTTAATTGATGATGCTCGTACACCATTAATTATTTCAGGTCCCGTTCCGCAAGGCGACAGACAAGAGTACGATTTACTAAAACCAAATATTGATAAAATAGTAAAAGCTCAAAAACAAGAGCTTTCCACAGCTTTAAACGAAGCCAAAAGACTTTGGAAAGAAGGAGATAAAAAAGCTGCCGGATTTGAGACTATGAAAGTCTACAGAGGTTTGCCTAAATATAAACCATTAATCAAATTCCTATCAGAAGAAGGGACTCGTACTCAGTTACAAAAAACTGAAGGTATATATATGCAAGATAATAATCGTGAAATGTGGCAAATTGACCAGCATTTATATTTTACGATTGATGAAAAAAATAATCAAATAAATCTTACCGATAAAGGAATTGAGTTTTTAACTCAAGGTTCAGATGATCCGGAATTCTTTATTCTACCTGAAATCGGAGAAGAAATAGCAGAAATAGAGCAATTAAACTTACCCGAAGAAGAAGAACACGCAAGAAAAGAAGTTTTCTTTAGAGATTACGCTATAAAATCTGAACGTATTCATACTTTAAATCAATTATTAAAAGCTTACACTCTTTTTGAAAAAGATGTTGAATATATCGTAGTTGAAGGGCAAGTAAAAATAGTGGATGAGCAAACAGGTCGTGTAATGGACGGAAGACGTTATTCAGACGGATTACACCAAGCATTAGAAGCTAAAGAAGATGTAAAAATTGAGGCTGCTACTCAAACTTTTGCTACTATTACACTACAGAATTATTTCCGTATGTATAACAAGCTTTCGGGGATGACAGGTACTGCAGAAACAGAAGCAGGAGAATTCTGGGAAATTTATAAATTAGATGTTGTTGCTATCCCTACAAACAGACCTATTGCCAGAGATGATAGACAAGATTTAATTTATAAAACCAATAGAGAAAAATTCAATGCAGTAATAGATGAAATCGTTCACCTATCTCAAGATGAAAAAAGACCTGTATTGGTGGGAACAACTTCAGTAGAGGTTTCTGAGTTATTATCCAGAGCATTACAACTAAGAAAAATTGAACATAACGTGTTAAATGCTAAGCTACACAAGCAAGAGGCAGACGTTGTAGCTCAAGCAGGACAACCGGGTAAAATTACTATTGCTACTAACATGGCCGGTCGTGGTACCGATATTAAAATAAGCGATGAAGTAAAAGAAGCAGGAGGTTTAGCCATTATAGGTACAGAACGCCATGATTCTCGTCGTGTAGACAGACAGTTAAGAGGTCGTGCCGGTCGTCAAGGAGACGTAGGTAGTTCTCAGTTCTTTGTTTCTCTGGAAGACAGTTTAATGCGTTTATTCGGTTCAGAGAGAATTTCTAAATTGATGGATAGAATGGGACACAAAGAGGGTGACGTTTTACAACACTCTATGGTTTCTAAATCTATTGAAAGAGCTCAGAAAAAAGTTGAAGAAAATAACTTCGGTATTCGTAAACGCTTATTAGAGTATGATGATGTAATGAACAAACAACGTGAAGTTATTTACAAACGTCGTAAAAATGCATTAAACGGTGAGCGATTAGATACTGATATCGCAAATATGATTTACGATACTACGGTGGGTATCATCACTGAGCATAGAGCTACCGGGGATTTTAAAAACTTTGAATTAGATTTAATAACTCATTTCACTATGGATTCTCCTGTAGAAGAAAATGAATTTAAAAATGGAAATATTCAGAGTTTAATAGAAACCGTATATCATGCAGCCATAAAAGATTACAAGATGAAAGTAGATCTTACCGCTGAAAAAGCATATCCTGTAATTGCAAATGTATACGAAAATAATTCTCATAATTTTCAAAGAATTCAAGTTCCATTTACTGATGGAGTTAGAAATTTAATGGTAGTTTCGGATTTAGAAAAAGCATATAATTCTAAAGGAAAACAATTAATAAAAGATTTTGAGAAAAATGTTACTTTAGCTTTAATTGATGAGCATTGGAAAGAGCATTTGAGAGACATGGATGACTTGAGACGCTCTGTACAAAACGTAACTTATGAGCAAAAAGATCCATTAGTCGTTTATAAAGAAGAATCTTTTTATATGTTCCGAGATATGATAGATACCATTAACCGAGAAGTAGTTTCTTTCCTATTTAAAGGAGAATTACCTACACCGGATCCTGAACAAATTCAAAGGGCCAGACAACAGAGAGAAGAACAAGTTCAAACAACCAGAGGCAGAGATTTAAGTTCTGATCAGCAAACTCAACAAGAAGTAGCAGATCAAAACCAAACTCCGGATTGGCAAAACCAACAACTAACGCCGCGTTACGTTATGAAAATCGGTAGAAATGAAATTGTCAAAATAAGAAATGTGGAAACTGGCATGATAGAGGAAATGAAATATAAAAAAGCTGAGCCTCTTATAGAATCCGGCGAATGGGTTTTAGATAAATAACAAAATAAATAACTTAAAAGCCTTGCAGTAACTGCAAGGCTTTTAACTTTCCATTAACTATTATTAAAGGCTTTAATATTTTTTTATTCCTAACTTTGAAACGCAATTTAACATATTAATATAGTTATGGAAGATTTATTGTATCACCGATTACAATTTGCTTTTACTATTACATTTCATTATTTATTTCCCCAGTTAACAATGGGGCTTTCTTTATTAATCGTGTATTTTAAAGGTAAATATGTAAAAACCGATAATATTATATATAATGATGCTGCTAAATTTTGGATGAAGATTTTTGCAGTAAATTTTGCAATGGGAGTTGTGACCGGAATTCCCATGGAATTTCAATTTGGGACAAACTGGGCTAAGTTTTCTGAACTTACAGGAAATGTAATAGGACAAACTTTAGCCATGGAAGGTATGTTTTCTTTCTTTTTAGAATCTTCTTTTATTGGATTATTCTTATTCGGAGAAAAACTTATTGGAAAAAGATTACACTTTATCACGGGGCTTTTAGTATTTATTGGTTCTTGGTTAAGCGGTTTATTTATTATAGCCACAAATGCTTGGATGCAACATCCGGTGGGATATGAAATTTTAGAAAATGGAAAATTTGTACTTACTAATTTCTGGGAGTTATTCTCTAACCCTTGGTTATGGCCGGTATATATTCACAATCAATTAGCCTCATTAGTTACCTCTTCATTTGTGGTTGCAGGAATAGGTGCATTTTATGTTTTAAGTAAAAAACATATAGAATTTGGTAGAATCTTCTTAAAAACAGGCATTTGGTTTGGTTTAGCATCATCTATATTAGTAGCTTTTCCATTTGGTGATGCAGCAGCAAAAAATGTGGCAGAACATCAACCTATCACTTTTGCCGCAATGGAAGGTATTTTTGAATCTACAGAAGGAGGTGCTCCTATTGCAATAATAGGGCAACCTAATATAAAAGAAAAAAGGTTGGATAACGCTATAGAAATTCCAAATATTCTCTCATTTTTAACTTACCGCAGTTTTACTGAATCTGTTACAGGTTTAAATGAATTTGAAGAAGAATATTATCCTACCAATATTGCTATGTTATATTATTCATACCATATAATGGTAGGACTGGGAACTATTTTTATAGGAATAATGTTAATATCTGCATTCATGTTAATTAAAAAGAAAATCTATAAAACCAACTGGTTATTATGGGCGATAATGTTAGCTATGCCTTTTCCTTATATCGCAAATTTAGCAGGTTGGTACACAGCAGAATTAGGAAGGCAACCATGGCTTGTACACAATTTATTAAAAACAGTAGACGGAGCTTCTTCTACAGTAAGTGCAGGTAATGCCTTATTTACTTTACTTGGTTTTGTGGGATTATATTTATTATTAGGTCTTTTATTCATACTTATTTTTATAAAAGTTGTGAATCAAGGTCCTCAAACTCAAAATGATTAATTATGGAAATAGTATGGTATATCATCATAATGGGAATGCTTGTTACCTATTTCGTTCTTGACGGATATGATTTTGGAGCAGGTGTCGTTCAATTATTCTTTTCTAAATCACACAAAGAAAAGGAAACTGTATATAAAGTTATTGGCCCTTTTTGGGATGCAAATGAGGTTTGGTTAATCGCCGGAGGAGGTACACTACTTTGTGCTTTTCCTTTAGTATATGCATCTGCTTTCAGTGGTTTTTATCTGCCTTTAATAATGGTACTTTGGTTATTAATTTTCAGAGGAATAAGCATGGAATTAAGGCACCAAGTACACAGTGATTTATGGTATGCTGTCTGGGACAAAGCTTTTGGATTATCAAGTATGCTTTTAGCTTTATTCTTTGGAGTAGCATTGGGTAACGTTGTAAGAGGAGTAAATTTAGGGATGGTAGAAAATGGAAAGCTGACGCAAGAAGCAAACTATTTCTTTTTACCCTTATGGAACGAATCATTCAGCCCTACAAATGTATTCCCGGGAGTATTAGATTGGTTTACAGTAATTATAGGAATTATTTCTGTAATTGCATTATGTATACACGGAGCAAACTGGATTATTTTAAAAAGTAATTCTCCATTCAAATTAAGGTTAAAGAAAATTGTTCCTAAATTAACAATCGTCTTATCAATCTTTATTATAATTTCTATTGCTTTATGGGCTAATGTAAATCCGAATGCATTTGAAAATTATATTGAACATCCTATCTTTTTTCTTTTCCCAATTATAACTTTAGTTGGTTTATTTGGTTTATTTGGGGTGAATAAATATAAAAAAGACGGTAAAGGATTCTTTTTCTCTACTTTATTTATAGTAGGCGGAATCACTTCTTCTGTAGTTTCAATATTTCCAAGTCTACTGCCCTCTACAAATAACATTAATGAATCTTTGACAATCTATAATGCCGCCGCTACCGATTATGGATTGTTAACTGCTATTAAATGGTGGAGTATTGCTGTGGTATTAGTTATTTTTTATTTTATTGTTCAACATTATATCTTTAAAGGAAAAATCGATCATTTAGATTATGATTAATCCCCTTTAATAATTTACCCACTAAAAGAAGAAGCCGTTTCAAAATTTATTGAAACGGCTTCTTCTTTTAGTCAATTAATTTTGTACCCAAACCTATAATATTTTTTAGAACGGGACAAAATTCTTTTAATTAAGACTTACTGATTTCCCTGTAGCTTTATTATAAATCTCAATAGCTTCAGGTAATTGTGCATTTAACTGAGCAATTCGTCTTCCCGGATTTGGGTGAGTAGATAAAAATTCAGGTGGTCTTCTTGAGTTTTTAGTTTGAGCCTCCATTCTTTCCCAGAATTTAGGAGCTTCACGTGGATCATAACCTGCCATTGCCATTAAAGTTAAACCTATTTTATCTGCCTCTAATTCTGCTTTTCTGGAATATGCCAAAATTCCTACTTGTGCTCCTACAGGATACAATGAATTAAAAACATTTCTATATCTGTTATCTTTTATCGCAACATTTCCTGCTATTTGTAATCCTTGTGCCACTAAAGCTTGAGACATTCTTTGTGCACTGTGTTCTGCCAAAGCATGAGTAATCTCGTGCCCCATAACTACCGCTACTCCATCTTCATTTTTACAAACAGGCATAATTCCTGTATAAAAAGCCACTTTACCACCCGGCATACACCATGCGTTTAATTGGTCATTTTCTATTAAATTATATTCCCATTTATAACCATCTAAAAAGTTCAATTGATTTTGAGCTTGTAAATAACGTTCTACTGCTCCTTGTATATTTTTCCCTACGGTTTTTACCATCATGGTTTGTTTTGCATTTTTAGAAAGTTTCTGCTCTTTCAAAACTTGATTGTATTGTTGAAAAGCCATCGGGAATAATTGTGCATTACTCACAAGTATCAACGGACGCTTTCCGGTTATAGGATTTGTGCTACAAGCCACTATAAGCAACATTAATAATGTAAAAGCTATTTTTTTCATATTGTTAATTTTATTTAAAACTTCAAATTCAATTATTATTCCAAAATTAAAATAAGCCTTTTATAAAACAAAGAAATCCGCTGAGAACAACGGATTTCTTAAATTATTTTTAGTTAAAATTTACCTTAAGCCTCTCTCTAAGTCTTCTTTTGTTTTCTTCTTCATCTCCTCTCCTATTATATTAGCTGCAGAAAAAGAAGCTACCATATTGTTCAACATATCTCCGGCGGCACTTGGTGAATTTGGTAACAAAATCAGGTTAGATTTATTAGTTGTTCCCATGGCAGTTAATGTATCATAGTGTTGAGTTACAACGATCAAAGCAGAGGCTTCCTGAGAATTTATACCTACTTTGTTTAAGACATTTACAGATTCCTCTAATCCTTTTGCAATTTCTCTACGTTGATCTGCAATACCTTGTCCTTGCAATCTCTTACTTTCTGCTTCAGCTTTTGCTTTTTCTACAATTAATATACGCTGAGCATCCCCTTCATATTGAGCTGCAACCTTTTCCCTTTCAGATGCGTTAATTCTGTTCATTGCATGTTTTACTTGCTCATCAGGGTCAATATCTGTAACCAATGTTTTTATAATATCATAACCATAATCGTTCATTGCCTCTTGCAATTCTGCTTTTACAGCAATTGCAATATCATCTTTTTTCTCAAAAACATCATCCAATCTAAGTTTTGGAACTTCTGCACGCACCACATCAAAAATGTAAGATGTAATCTGTGCTTGTGGATTATCTAATTTATAAAAGGCATCATACACCTTATCTTTTATCACTAAATATTGTGTAGATACTTTTAATTTCACGAAAACATCATCTTTTGTTTTAGTTTCTACTACAACATCTAACTGCTGAATTTTCAATGAAATTCTTCCTGCAATTTGGTCTATAAAAGGGATTTTTAAATTAAATCCTGAGCTTCTAACACTATGAAATTTCCCTAATCTCTCTACAACAACAGCAGTTTGTTGCTTTACAATAAACCATAATCCGAAAAAACTTAGGATAATAATTCCTAATATAATAAACATTCCGGCTGAGCCTAAGAGGAAATCAAGTCCCTCGATAAATTTTATTTCCATAATTAATTTTCTATTTTTATAACATTCCTAATTCAAACTTAGCTTCCTCGCTCATTAAATCTTGTGACCAAGGCGGATCAAAAGTTATTTGTACTGTTGCCTTTTCTATGCCTTCAATCCCTCCGATTTTCTCCTCTACCTCTGCCGGCAAAGATTCAGCTACCGGACAATTAGGCGTGGTAAGCGTCATTAAAATTTTAGCTTCTCCCGCTGTACTTACGTGAGCATCGTAAATTAATCCTAACTCATATATATCTACAGGAATTTCAGGGTCAAAGATATTTTTAAATACTTTTACCATTTCCTCTCCTAAATCCCTAATTTGTTCGTTTGTTAATTCCATTCTAAATCTTCAATTATTTATTTGCTAATATACAAAGTTTGAAGTTAAAAATTATCAACTTAAACCTGTAATTACTCCATTATCATCAATATCCATACCTTCGGCTGCCGGAACAGACGGTAATCCAGGCATACGCATCGCATCTCCTAACATCGGGATAATAAATCCTGCACCTGCGGCTATTTCAAACTCTCTTACAGTAACTGTAAAATTAGTTGGTCTTCCCAGTTTTTTATCATCATCGGATAAAGATTTCGGCGTTTTCACCATACAAACCGGTAATTTATCAAATCCGTTTTTAATAAGTTCTTTTATTTGTCGTTTAGCCTTTGGTAAATATTTCACTGATTTTGCTCCATAAATCTCAGTTGCGATTGTATTTATTTTATTTTCTATTTCTTCACTATTATTATATAAAGACTTAAACGGAGTTGTATTCTCATCGGCAATCTCGGCAACAGCTTTTGCTAAATCTTTCATTCCTTCGCCACCTTCTGCAAAACCTTTTGCAACAATAGCTTTTACATCTTTTTTAGCACATTCTTCAATTATATAATTGAGTTCCTCTTTGCTGTCATTCGGGAAACTGTTAATTGCAACTACCGGAGTAATTCCAAATTTCTGAACATTTTCTATATGTTTTTCTAAGTTTGGGTATCCTGCTTTTAATTTATCTAAATCAGGTGTTTGTAATTCATCTTTCTTTGCTCCTCCGTGATGGCGTAAAGCTCTTACCGTAGCTACAACCACCCCAACAGACGGACTTAACCCTGCCGAAGTACATTTAATATTTAAGAATTTTTCTGCCCCTAAATCAGCTCCGAACCCTGCTTCTGTAACTACATAATCAGATAATGAAAGTCCCATTTTAGTCGCGATTACAGTATTTGTTCCTTGAGCAATAGAGGCAAAAGGTCCTCCATGAATAATTGCAGGATTACCTTCTAAAGTCTGAACTAAATTCGGTTTTATGGCATCTTTCAATAAAATTGCCATTGCTCCGACTACTTTTAGGTCTTTTGCAAAAACAGGTTTCCCGTCAAAAGTATCGGCTACGTAAATATTACCTAAGCGTTCTTTTAAATCAGAGAAGTTTTCAGATAAGCAAAGAATTGCCATAATCTCTGATGCCGGTGTAATATTAAATCCATCTTGACGAACTACTCCGTTGTTATTTCCAACGCCTATAATTATTTCTCTTAAAGTCCTATCGTTCATATCCATTACACGTTTCCAAGTAATGGTTTTCGGGTCGATATTTAAAGAACGTTTTTTGCTATTTAAATTATTGTCTAATGCTGCTGAAAGTAAGTTATTTGCTTTTTCTATGGCAGAAAAATCACCTGTAAAGTGTAGATTTATATCTTCCATCGGGATTACTTGAGCATAACCTCCGCCGGCTGCTCCTCCTTTTATCCCGAATACAGGACCTAAAGAAGGCTCTCTTAAAACAGCAATGGCTTGTTTGCCGATTTTATTTAATCCGTCAACCAAGCCAATAGAAGTTGTAGTTTTCCCTTCTCCTGCGGGAGTTGGAGTAATCGCAGTCACCAGAATGAGTTTGTTTTGTTTTATCTTCTCGGGATTAATTAAACTCAAAGGTAATTTTGCTTTATACTTTCCGTACATTTCTAAATCATCTGCCGGAATGTTTAATTTATCTGCAATTTTCTGAATATGTTGAATTTTTGCATTATTTGCAATTTCAATATCTGTAGGAAATGACATAATTATACTATTTTAAATTACTGCCACTAATTTAATAAAAAATAGTATTTAAATCTAATTAAAGATTACTTTAATTCTATAAATTCCTCTATACTTAAATCATAACCGCCAATAGCTTTTTTACCACTCGGGTTTTGAGTGATTAACTTCATTTTTTGAATGCCTAAATCTTTTAAAATTTGAGCGCCGATTCCGTAATCTTTGCTGTCTACAGACTTTAACGGGTTTTCTTGTGTCCCGGCTAAGTATTCTTTGTAATGATTGAATTTTGCTTTAATTAAATCTGAATCTATTACATTGTT
Source organism: Weeksellaceae bacterium TAE3-ERU29 (assembly GCA_019218445.1). Lineage (GTDB taxonomy): Bacteria > Bacteroidota > Bacteroidia > Flavobacteriales > Weeksellaceae > Ornithobacterium. Next base: position 126,161 of record JAHUUM010000002.1, read on the forward strand.
TATAAAAACGACTACTCCTTTTCCGTCTTTATTGATTATTTGAGTTACTTTGTCCAGCAAGGGTTTTTCTCCGTTATGCAATGCCGAAAATAAATCAAAGTAATCATTAGTGGATTTTACTCGCACGGCTATGGCTTCATCTTTATTCCATTCGCCTTTAGTTAACGCAAAATGTATTTGTCCGTTCGTGGTTTGCTGATAAGCGATTAATTTGAAATCTCCGTAATGCGTTTTGAAATCAACTGTGTCTACTTTCTTGATTAAAGATTCATTTTTTAATCGGTAAGCTATTAATTCTTCAATAGAAATGATTTTTAAATCAAACTCTTTGGCTACTTTCATTAATTGGGGAAGCCTTGCCATTGTTCCGTCTTCATTTAAGATTTCAATTAGGATTCCGGCAGGTTTTAGTCCGGCTAATCTGGCTAAGTCTACAGCGGCTTCGGTATGCCCTGCTCTTCTTAAAACGCCTCCTTTTTTGGCTTTTAACGGGAATATATGCCCTGGACGACCAAGTTCTTGTGGTGTAGTGGTTTCTTCTACCAAAGCCTTGATTGTTTTTGCTCTGTCATGTGTGGAAATACCGGTGGTGCATCCGTGTCCTAATAAATCTACTGAAACGGTGAATGGGGTATGGTGTAAAACGGTGTTGTGTGTTACCATCATGTTTAAATCCAGTGCTTCGCAACGGTCCTCGGTGAGGGGAGCACAAAGCAAACCTCTCCCGTATTGAGTCATGAAGTTAACCATTTCGGGAGTAACCATTTCTGCAGCTGCTATAAAGTCACCCTCGTTTTCTCTATTTTCGTCATCTACTACTATTATTACTTTTCCGTTTTTTAAGTCTTGTAGGGCTTCTTCTATCGTATTTAAAGTGAATTCATTACTCATGGCTATTGGTATCTTTGATGTTCTTTGTTTTTTGTTTTAAATATTTTACTGAAAGCTTTTTGTATAGGCTCTAAATAAACGCTTTTATCGAAAAGGTTAGAGTCTCTCATGGCTTTATAAGTAAAAAATATGCCTAACGGAAAAAATATAAGTATGGGTAGCCAAGCCGCCCAATAAGGGTTCATTATATTGTTTTTTGCTAAATTTTCGCTGTACATATAAACAAGATAAAATAATACGAAGATGATAATCGCTACCACAACGGGCATTCCTACGCCCCCTTTTCTGATGATTGCTCCCAATGGAGCTCCGATTAAGAAGAAGGCTATACACATCAACGAATTGGAGTAATTACGAATTAATGTTAAAACATGCCGTGCAAAAAAGCCGTTTCTATCGTTTATTTCTTCCCGTGTTAAAGCATAGTTTTCTAAATCTACCGCAATGGTTTCTACCGCTCTGCTTATTGCGTATTCTTTATCTCTTTCAGACATGGAATTGAGAGAAAAATTGAAAGCTTCTGCTTTAAGAAAAGTACTGTCCAGCTTTTTATCCTCAATATAGATATTCGTAGTTGATTGAAATTGTGTGTTGGCAATCCTATCATAATACTCTCTATTTTCTATCTTTAAAGTATCTATTCTTCCCATTAATCTAACTGAATTAAGGAAGTTATAATGATCTGTCACATTTTCTTGCTCAATTGCTCTCTCTACAATTTCGGAAATATCAAAATAATGGATTAATGTGTCAAATTTTACTTGCTGATAGGGTTGTTTTTCTAATTGAAACCTATTTTTATTAATTATTTCATCTTCATAATATACTCCATCAAACAATGCTAATTTTAGAAATCGTTTATCCTCAGCAGGCTCAAAACTTCCTCTTTTTGCAATAATGGTTTGCTGATTATCATAGGCAGAAGCATCTTTATGAATGAATACATCTTTTAATAATTCCCCGTCTTTCCCATAAGTTTCTCCTATCTTCATGCTAAAACCGGGAACTGCACTAACGAATACTCCGGGATCAAAGTTAATAGCCGGCTTTGTTTTCGCTATGTTTAAAAGCATATTTTTAGCTTTCCTTTGAGATTGAGGCACTACTCTATCTGAAAAGAAAAATAAACCTACGGATAATGTACAAACCAAAAGAAAAACCGGCATCATTATCCTCATTAAGGACATGCCGGAAGATTTCATGGCAGCTAATTCATAGTTCTCTCCAAAACCGCCGTAAGTCATTATAGATGCAAGTAATACCGTTAACGGCATTACTAATTGTATTACAGATAATCCTAAATAAAAAAGAAGTTTGAATATTGTTAATAAATCTAAGCCTTTCCCTACAAAGGCATCCATTTCTTGCCATGCGAATTGTACCATAAATATGAAAAACAAAACGCTGAAAATAAATAAAAATGGTCCAAAATAAGTACGAATCCCGTACCAATCAAGCTTCTTTATCATATTGAATTATATCTCTGAAATATAATAGTTTTTGTAGAACTTTTTATTAAAATTCAGTAAAGAACTTGGAATAATAACATCATCTACTTGTTTCTCTACTGTTAAAGTAGTAGATGTATTGTTGTTACTCATTTGAGTTAATTCTACTAAATGATTATTTTTTGTGTTCACTCCTACTAAAATATATTTTATATCCGATTTCTTTTGTGGTACTAACTTTATATATTGTGTATTCCCTGATTTTTTATCTAAACTCAAAGTATATCCATCTTTATAAATATCTAAAACTTTTGTGGGGGTAAAAAGCTCTTCGCTGTCTTTTTCCGGTTTAGTTACTGTAACCTCTTGGTTGTCTGAAGATATTGTATATAACTTGTTTCCATCATAAATCTGTCTTATATCTAACTTTGCAATAGTTAAATTGTATTTATCTCCTTTTACATAAACCTCTCCGCCATAATTGTCTTTAGTATTAGTTTCTTTGTTGTTTAAATCACTCTTGAACTTTATATAATAGCTCTTTTGATTTTTATAAAGATTACTTACATTATCTAATATTTTCTCTGCGGTTTGAGCAAAAGTAGTAGTACTAATTGTTACTAATAATAAGGTATATAACAGCTTTTTCATTTTTTTAAATTTTAGTTTAGTCATTTTTCAATAACTGTTCCAAAGTGTATTCATCTGCTATTAAGACTTCTCTTGCTTTACTTCCCTCAAACGGACCAACAATATTGTTTGCTTCTAATTGATCTATAATTCGTCCTGCTCGATTATAACCTATCTTTAATTTTCTTTGTAACATAGAGGCTGAACCTTGTTGAGTAGAAACTACAATTCGTGCAGCATCTTCGAACAAAGAATCTCTATCAGATGGGTCTACATCTAAAATAGAATCACCACCTTCCCCTTCATATTCCGGTAATAAAAAGGCATCCGGATAACCTTTTTGCCCTCCTATATATTCCGCTACATTTTCAACCTCAGGCGTATCTACAAAGGCACACTGTAAACGAACTAAATCATTTCCTTTGGTATAAAGCATATCTCCTTTCCCAATTAATTGCTCTGCTCCTCCACTGTCCAAAATTGTTCTGGAGTCTATTTTAGAAGTCACTCTAAAGGCAGCACGAGAAGGGAAATTCGCTTTTATAATCCCTGTAATTACATTAACTGATGGTCTTTGTGTTGCGATTACCAAATGTATTCCCACCGCACGTGCCAACTGAGCCAAACGTGCAATTGGTGCTTCTACTTCTTTACCGGCAGTCATTATTAAATCGGCAAACTCATCTACAACCAACACGATATAAGGCATAAATCGGTGTCCGTTTTCAGGATTTAATTTGCGTTTTTTAAACTTGACATTATATTCTTTTATATTTCTAACGTAAGCATCTTTTAATAAATCGTAACGATCATCCATTTCAATACAAAGTGAATTCAAAGTATGAATTACTTTTGTATTATCTGTTACAATCGCATCTTCCAAACCGGGAAGTTTTGCCAAAAAGTGTCTTTCAATTTTATTATAAAGTGCTAATTCCACTTTTTTCGGGTCAACCATTACAAATTTAAGTTCTGCCGGGTGCTTTTTATAAAGCAATGATGAAATAATTGCATTTATCCCCACAGATTTACCTTGCCCCGTAGCTCCCGCCATTAATAAGTGAGGCATTTTAGCCAAATCCGCAACAAAAGTTTCATTAGAAATCGTTTTCCCAAAGGCAATAGGCAATTCCATATCAGATGACTGGAATTTTTGAGAGGCTATAACCGAACGCATGGAAACCATACTCGGATTACTGTTTGGTACTTCTATCCCAATAGTTCCTTTTCCCGGAATTGGTGCGATAATTCTAATTCCTAAAGCACTTAAACTTAATGCGATATCATCTTCTAAATTTTTGATTTTAGAAATCCTCACTCCTGCCTCAGGTACAATTTCATAAAGTGTAACCGTAGGGCCAACCGTTGCTTTTATAGATTCTATATTGATTTTGTAGTTACTTAAGGTTTCTACAATTTTATCTTTATTAGACTCTAATTCCTTTTTATCTAAACTTAAATTTTTTCCTTTATTATAATCGATTAATAAATCAATTATTGGAAATTTATAATTCGCTAAATCTAAACGCGGATCATATTCTCCGTGCTTTCGGACTAATTGCTCACTTAAGTCTTCTAAGTCTACCTCTTCTTCTTTTACCGTTTCCACCGTCATTTGTAAATTATTATCATCGTCCTCATCAGGTTCTATAATAATTTCGGTTATTTCCGGTTCAAAATCATCGGGCATATCTTCTTCTATATTTAACTCCTCTTTTGGCTGTTCTATCTCAAAACTGAAATCCTCTTTTTTATTTTTGGGCTGGGGTTGTTTTTCTTTTACAATAAATTCAATATCATCATCCTCTTCATTATTAAAAGAATGATTTACTCTACCAACTTTATCGGAAAGAGAGTTTTCTGTAGAAACTTCTTCATGATTTTCTTTTACAGAATTATTGCGACTTTTTTCATCTTCGGTAATGTTTTCTTCTTCAAAATCTTTATTTAAAGGTGTGGATGGATTAGAATATTTTGGTATTTTCCCTTTTATTTTATCCGGAGTAATCCTCCACTCTAAAACAGCATATAATATAAATGAAAAAACTATTACGAAAACTAACCCTAAAATATCTATTAGATTGATTAAATAATCTTTCAGTTCAAAGCCCATACGTCCACCCCAAACAGGATTATTAGGAAGAATAAGACTTAAAAATAAAGGTAGCCAAATACAGAAGAATATAAAATTTAAAGTAAGATTAAGAAACTTTATTTTTCTGATTTTAAAAATCACCATTATCCCCAAAATAAGTAACCATAAGGGAATAAAAAGAGCTGCAGCTCCAATATTCTCATAAACAAACACCTCCCCGAGCCATGCTCCAAGTTTTCCTAAAACATTCTGAACTTTTGCATCCGGATCATCCCAAATACCTATTTGACTTTGATCGTTTTGCCAATTAGACAAATAGGATGAGAAAGATACCAGTAATACGAAACCTATAAATATGGAGGTTACTCCCAATACCATTTTGATTAATGGTATATTAAGTCCTCCTTTACTTATATTTTGTTGTTTTTCTTTAGCCATATTGATTAAAAAATGCATACAAAAGTAACAAATTGTAGACGCTGAGAAAAATTATAATTCAATTTGTTTTAAAATTACTAACTTAGCACCAAAATTTCACCGTGAAAACAATCTTTTATTTAAAATTCAAATCGATAGAAGGACAAAATTTATTTTTGTCTACAAACTTCAAAAAATCAGATAATCCAACAAACGAAGAGTCTACTCCTATGACTTATATAGGGGGTGATACTTGGACTGTGGAATTAGATACCCCTTCTAAAAAGTTCAGTTATTATTACTTTATAAAAGATATAAGAGATAACTCTATTACAAAAGAATGGGGCAAGAGATTTTTTAACCCATTTATAAAAAGTAAAGATTTTATAATTAATGATACTTGGAATTATCCAACATTGCCCGAGTTTAATTTAACCACAGATTTATTCAAAAATATAGCACCGGATCATAAAGTAAAAAAATCAAGAGTTTTAAAGAAAAATACTCATAGATTTAATATTACATTTCCACTATTTAATGAAGAGGAGGTAATGGTAATATTAGGGGCTTGTAAATCCTTGGGTAATTGGGATGAAGAGAACCCTACCCTAATGCATTACAAAGGAGACGGGCAATGGAATATAGATTTAGACCTTTCTGATGTGTCTAATTTCTCTGCCTATAAATATGCCGTTTACAATAAGAAAGAAAAAAAGATAATCTATTTCGAAGATGGAGAAAACCGTTGGTTTGGGCCTAATCAGGATAAGACAAAAATGCTTGTTATAAACGATAATAACTTTAGACAACCAAAAGAAAAAAATTGGAAAGGTAGTGGCGTTTCCATTCCTGTATTTTCATTAAGAACTGAAAAAAGTTTAGGTGTTGGTGAATTTTTAGATTTAATTCCTTTTGGAAAGTGGTGTAAAAAAGCCGGTTTTTCTTTAATCCAAATTTTACCTATTCACGATTCTACTGCTACCCACTCTTGGGAAGATTGTTATCCGTATGCGGCAATTTCTGTTTTTGCTTTACATCCTATGTATTTGAATTTAGAAAATTTAAATTATAAATTAACAAAAGCTGAACAAGAAAAAATTGACAAAGTACGAACTGAATTAAATAAAGCACCCGGTGTAGAATATGAAAAGGTAAATAAATTTAAAAGAGATTTCATCAATTCTTATTTCAAAAAACATTTTAAGAAAATTCAAAAAAATAAATCTTTTAATAGCTTTATAGAAGAAAATTCGGACTGGCTAAAACCTTACGCTGTTTTTTGTACATTAAGAGATCAATACAAAACAATAGACTTTAAAACATGGAAAAAGAGTAAAAAAAGCTCTAAAAGTCTTATCAATAAATTCTTTAAAGAAGAAAACACTCATTATTCTGAGGTTTTAAAACATTGTTATGTGCAATGGCATCTTCATTTGCAATTAAGACAGGCAGTAGACAAATTGCACGATTTAAGAATTGGATTAAAAGGTGATTTACCAATTGGAGTTTATAGAAACAGTGTGGATGTTTGGGATAATCCGGAGTTTTTCCATACCGATGAGCAAGCCGGAGCTCCACCTGATGATTTTGCTGTAATGGGACAAAATTGGGCTTTCCCAACTTATAATTGGGAAGAAATGATGAAGAATGATTTTGGTTGGTGGAAGCAAAGATTCCAATTTATGGAAAGATACTTTGATGCCTTTAGAATAGATCATATTTTAGGTTTCTTTAGAATATGGCAAATTCCAAATGAGCAAATCCAAGGTATTTTAGGTAGATTTGAGCCTTCAATTCCTGTTTGTTATAATGAATTAAAAGAGCGTGGAATTAATTTAAGTATTGAACGATTAACTCAACCTTTCTTAAACTTTAATATTATTGAAAGCCATTTTGGAGAAGAAACTCAAAAAGCAATCGAGCTTTATTTTGAACCAGCCGATGATAATTTATATAATTTAAAACCGGATTTTGACACACAAAAGAAAGTAGTCGAAACTTTAAAAGATGACCCTGCAACCGAAAAATTATTAGATTTAATCACCAATGTTTTATTCATAAAAGATAAAGATTCAGAAGAAGCTTTATACCCAAGATATGCTCTTTACCAAACAAGTAGTTTCGACTATTTAAATGATTATGAAAAATCTGTTTTAAAAGAAATTCATGAGAATTACTTCTTCCAACGACAAGAGCAATATTGGAAAGAAAAAGGATTAGAAAAATTACCACTTTTAAAACAGTCTACTAACATGCTTACTTGTGGAGAAGATTTAGGAATGGTTCCTAAAGTTGTTCCTCAGGTAATGAATGATTTGGCTATACTTTCTTTAGAAATTCAACGTATGCCAAAGGCCTATGGCGTTAGATATTCTCATCCGGGCAATGCTCCTTATTTATGTGTTGTTTCGCCTTCTTCTCATGATACCAGTACTCTAAGACAGTGGTGGAAAGAAAATAGAGAAAATACCCAATATTATTATAATAACTTAATGGGACATTATGGCAATGCTCCGGAAGAGTTAAATCCGGAATTATTAGAAGAAATACTACACCAGCATTTGTTTTCTCCTGCCATGTTATGCATTATACCAATTCAAGAATTCTTAGGTATTGATGAAGAATTAAGAAACCCTAATGAAAATATGGAAAGAATTAATATTCCGTCTGTATATCCTCATAAATGGGAGTATAGAATGCACGTAACTATTGAAAACCTATTGACAAAAGATGATTTTAATGCTAAATTATTTGAACTAAATAATAAATGTAATAGAATTTAAATTAGGAATTCTGTCGTGATTTTCATTAAATCTTATTCATAAAGATTCTAAACGATTTGGTCTGATAGTTGTCCTTTCAAGGATAATTAAAATATAAAAATATGAGTATCAAAAGAATTTCTGATAAAATGGAGAAAATGCTAAATGAACAAATCACAAGAGAAGCACATGCTTCACAAGTGTTTTTAGCATACGCTTCTTGGGCAGATACAAAAAAGTATTCAGGAACAGCTGAATTTTTCTATAAACATGCAGTTGAAGAGCGTGAACATATGAAAAAGTTTATAGACTATATTAACACAAGAGGTGGCGAAGTAAAAATTGAAGCTATTCCAGCTCCTCCGAAAGCTCCAACTGATTTAGAGGACTGCTTAAAGAAGACTTTAAAACATGAAATGGATAACTCCGAAGCAATTAATAATATTGTAAATTTAGCTTTTGAAGAAAAAGATTGGGCAACCTTTAATTTCGGACAATGGTTTGTACAAGAGCAAGTTGAAGAGGAAGCTTTAGTTATGGATCTATTAGACAAATACGATTTAGCTACTCAACAAAAAGATGGTCATGTTAATCTATATGATTTAGATAAAGACTTAAAAAGTACACCTCAACATATTTCTATTCCCGGAGAAGATTAATAATTAGTTTATAAAGCAGATTTATAAACAATAGGTAAAAGTTCGTCTTTCATAAGGGCGAACTTTTTTTGTTCTTCCGGAGTGATTTTCTTGATAAATTCAGCGTCTAATAATTTAAATCCGACAGATTTAAGTCTATCAAAATAATCTAAACCATACCAACGAACATGGTCATATTGCCCAAAATGCTTAGTTCTTTCTTCCGGAGAAGTAATACTGAAATCTTCATACGTTTCAGCTAAATCCATTTTCATCGGAACTTGGAAAATTCCCCAACCGCCCGGTTTCATTACTCGGTATAACTCTCGCATCGCTTGTAAATCATTTGGAATATGTTCTAAAACATGATTACAAAAAATGACATCAAAAGTATTATCTTCTAATGGCATGTCACAAATGTCTGCCTTAATGTCAGCTATGGGTGACTCTAAATCTAAAGTTGTATAATCTAAGTTTTTTTGATTTTTAAACCTTTTATAAAAACATTGTTCGGGTGCAATGTGCAAAACTTTTAAATCTTTTGAGAAAAATTTAGTTTCATTTTTTAAATAAAGCCACATTAATCGGTGTCTTTCCAACGAAAGTGTAGAAGGAGAAAGTACATTATTCCTCGTCTTTCCGTAGCCGTAAGGCAAAAGTTTACGATATGATTTCCCATCGATTGGGTCTATATAAGTTTTCCCTTTATAGAATATTACCAATAACGGACGAACTACATAACTCAGCCTAATAAGCCACGGACGAGGTATTGTGTTTAATATAGTTTTAAAAAACTTTCCCGACATTAAATTTTACTTTTTGAATAAAAATTCTTTTTCTTCGTCAGTTTTAATTCCTAAAGCATCATAAATATACTGAAAAGTAGAAAGAAGTCTTGGCTCTCCATTTACAATTGCTACATCATGCTCAAAATGAGCTGAATATTTTTTATCTCGAGTAGTAACAGTCCATCCATCAGACTTATGAAATTTCACATTTTTTGTCCCCATATTTATCATTGGCTCTATTGCCATTGCCATTCCCTCTTTTAGCGCTTTTCCTGTTCCACGTCTTCCATAATTTGGAATTTGAGGATCTTCGTGCATTTCTCTACCTAAACCATGCCCAACTAATTCTCTTACAACTCCGTACCCCTCTTTTTCACAATGAGTTTGAATTGCGTATCCAATATCTCCTACACGGTTTCCTGCTCGGCAAGCTCTTATTCCTTCATATAAACTTTCTTTGGTTACTCTTAAAAGTTTTTCTGTTTCTGCATCTACTTCTCCCACAGCAAAAGTATAAGCGTGATCTCCGTAAAAATCATTCATGTAAACACCACAATCTATAGAAACAATATCTCCTTCTTTTAAAGGCTCATCATTTGGGATTCCGTGAACTACTTGCTCGTTAGGCGATATACATAAAGATTTTGGAAAATCATACATTCCTAAAAATGCGGGATAAGCTCCGTGATCTCTAATAAATTCATCTCCTAAATCGTTTAACTGCTGAGTTGTAACTCCAGGTTTTACAATTTTTGCAATTTCTCCCAATGTTTTAGAAACTAATTGAGCACTTAAGTACATTAGTTCTATTTCTTCTTTTGATTTTATAGTAATCATACGATTTTAATTAATTGAATTTCAATTGAAATATTAATAAAAAAGTGAGTACCTTAATGAAAAGATACTCACTCTTAAAGTATTTTTCTCCGCAAATTTACGGATTATTCAGAAATTAAAAGCCAAACCAACCTTTTTTCTTTGGTTTAGATAACTTTTCAGTACCATGTTCCTCTATATTAAACTGAATACGTTCTTTTATAACTCTATAAACCTCTCCCCAACCCGGGAATCCACCTAAATTTCTATCATCTATAAAAATATCTGCATTTAGTTTTCTACTTGCATTTTCAGGATTAAATTCTTCTCCCTCAAAACTATTATTTACGGCATAAAATTCTATTCCGTTTTCTCTACAAAAATCTACAGCATCGTCTAATTCCTTCCCATGGCGATAAGTCCAAAGGATTAATCTATGCCCATCATCTTGCAATTTTCTTAAAGTTTCAAATGCAAATAATTTAGCTTTTCCTACTGAAGGATAAGCATCCTCTACTATGGTACCGTCAAAATCTACGGCAATTAACTTACTTTTTGTCATACTCTTTCTATAATTATATCTCCTGTCATTTCTTCCGGAACTTCAACCCCTATCCACTTTAAGAAACTTGGTGCTAAATCTCCTAATTTTCCGTCTTTTATTTTTGCATCATTATTTGGCGAGATAAAGAAGAACGGTACAGGATTGGTTGTGTGCTGTGTATTTGGTGTTCCATCCGGATTAATCATCATATCAGAGTTTCCATGATCTGCAATAATGGCAACACTATATCCGTTTTCTAAAGCAACTTTTGTTACTTCTTCTGCACATTTATCTACAGTTTCACACGCTTTTACAGCAGCCTCAAAAACTCCGGTATGTCCTACCATATCCGCATTAGCAAAATTTAAACAAACAAAATCAGCCTCTTGTTTTTTAAGTTCCGGAATGATTTCATCTTTAATACAATTTGCGGCCATTTCCGGTTTTAAATCATAAGTTGCAACATCTTTTGGAGAATTACATAAAATTCTGCTTTCTCCTTCAAAAGGCTCTTCAAGTCCTCCAGAGAAAAAGAATGTAACGTGCGGATATTTTTCTGTTTCTGCAATTCTGATTTGCTTTTTACCGGCAGCTTCTAAAACCTCTCCCATTGTATTCTTTATAGTATCTTCTCTATAAATTACATGAATATCTTCGAAAGTTTCATCATAGCTTGTCATTGTTAAAAAATACAAATCAAGTGCTTTCATATTCTGTTCAGGGAAATCTTTAATACATAAAGCCTCTGTAATTTGTCTTGGACGGTCTGTACGGAAATTAAAGAATAAAACTACATCGCCGTCTTTTATTTTTGCGATAGGTTCTCCATTTTCATCTGTACAAACAATTGGTTTTATAAACTCATCTGTAACATCATTGTCATAAGATGCTTGAATTACTTCTAACGGATTTGTAGTTTTCTCGCCTACTCCGTTAACCATAACATCATAAGCCAACTTCACTCTATCCCAACGTTTATCTCTATCCATTGCATAATATCTACCAACAATAGACGCTAATTTCCCTACGTTTTCTTTGCCTGAATTTATAATTTCTTCAACAAACTTTTTTCCACTTTTTGGGTCGCAATCACGTCCGTCTGTAAAAGCATGAACGTACACGTTATCTGTGATTCCATACTCTTTTGTAGCTTTTAATAAACCTTCTAAATGCTGAATGTGGGAGTGAACTCCTCCATCTGATAACAGCCCGATAAAATGTAAATCTCGGTTATTGTTTTTAGCAAAATCAAATGCTTTTTTAAGTTCTTCTTGCTCAGATAGTGTACCATTTTCTATAGCCAAATTAATTTTAGCTAAGTTTTGATAAACTACACGCCCTGCTCCAATGTTCATATGCCCTACTTCTGAGTTTCCCATCTGCCCCTCAGGTAAACCTACTGCCATTCCGGAAGTATTAAGCTCAGCATGAGGGTATTTCTCATAACAAGAATCAATAAATGGTGTTTTTGCCTGCGCTATCGCAGAGACTTTAGCGTCTTGGGTTTCACCCCAACCGTCTAAAATCATTAAAATTACTTTTGAATTCATAATATCTATACTTTTTACTTTTGAAGTTACAAATTTAAGAAATAGTCCTGCTATAATAAGAACAAATTGACATTTATTAGTTTATTTGGATAAAGTATAGGTTATAAACCTCATTACTAAGCACTATTTTACAGCCAGTGTCTGTATTTTTCACAGATACGCTTTATACTTTTTGACATCAATTTTTGAAGTTCAGAATAATTTGCGGTAGAAAAATAAATATTTCCTCCGGCTGTGGAAATAAATATTGTACCAAGATTTGTTTTTTTCTGCCAAAAGAAACGCTTAGTTTCTATTTTTTGAATTTTTTCTATCGGTATAATAGTATTGGAAATATCCCACACTCCTGATTTTATATTCAGGTAATCATCATTAAACTTTAGTTGGGAATTTTTATAGTTAAAATAACTAAGTAAACTTACAGCACAGCAGTATACTATGATTAGAGGTAGCCAATCATAAAGTCTTTCTTGAAAAAAAATAGTAATTATTAGGATAGGAATGATTATAAAAAATACAAGTTTCATGAAGAACTTTCTTATATTGGCATGAATAGTATTTTGAAAAGGAGAAATTTCCCCAAAAATAGATATGATTAATTGCTCTTTGTCCTTTGTTTTACAGGCAGGAATAATATAGCTATTTTTGCTTTTTTTAGTGTCTTGTCCTATTTGATGAAATTTAATGCCTAAAATATTCCATTTTTTCTGAATCCAGTTTTGTTTAGTGATTAAATATTGGATTTTTCTTATGGATATAATGCTGTTTTTTGTTTCGATAAGTCCGTAAGACAGATTTAATTTTTGCCCTTTTTGCTGTAATTGAAGGTTGTAATATCTATATAAATGAATGACAATATTTGAAATTATAATTAAAATAAATATAGAAATGAACACAATTATTGTAAGAAATATAAGAGAGTTTTCTACTAATATACTGTTCAATTTACTATCAAAATACAGTGATATTTCTTCCTCATCAAAGAATTCATTAATTTGGTCTATGATATAATACAATCCCACCAATAATAAGCTGAAACTACGAATATAATTACTTGTTACTGCATATCTTAACAAATTAATTGGCGTAATTTGTAGTAGATAAGATTTTTTATTCTCGGTATTTTCTTCATTTTTTACTTTTGGATTGGCTTCAGAAACCAACAAATAATTCCTGATAGCTGTGGCCTTTGCATGACTTATTGCCTTTAGCTGTACGTCATCTTTGGTAGAACCTTGTGAATCCACTTTAAGAGAATAAACATTAAAAATACGCTGTAGAATTGTTTGACTAAGATTAATATCTTGCACTTTATCCCGATGTATTCTTAATTGTTTTCTGTTTAATATACCGGATTCAATTACAAATTCAGCATTTTTTGTGTCAATAAAATAGGTGAAACGTAAATACCGAAGAATATTTACAATAAGCATTATTATAAGTCCCCCAATGATTATTGAAATTATAGGGATATTCATTTTTTTATTGAAGATTAAAGGAATTAATAGTACCCATAAGTTCTTTATACTTTTCATCAAATTGAAACCAAAATGAACGATAATTCCAATCAATTCTTCACGCTGAGGTGTATCGAAAATATTGTTTTTATTCTTCATCAGTAGAAATTAGAGAAGTTTCATTATCATCATCTATATGATTTAATAAGAAAGAATTATGCTTTTTTGCTGTTTCATACTTTAATCCATTAATCGCTAATGTTTCATCATTTCCTGCCGTGTAAACGACCAGAGAACCTAATCCAAATTTTTTAGAAATCCAGCCTTGGTCTAAACTTGTGTGCTGAACACGAGTTAACGGAACTATTTCGGTAGTTTCTAAAAACAAACCTGAATAATAGATAATAAAATTTTCTGTAATAGCATATTTCCTTTTCTGAATTTCCTTTTTAGAATATATAATCCAACTTCCACAAATAATTGTCCACCCAATAATTGAAAGAAAGCTGTAAAGCAAAGGAAAATCAGTTACTATAGCTCCTATGATAATTCCAATGAATACAATTAAATATGTAATTACTAAATTCAGCCATTTTACGTAAATATATTTTTTCTCAATTCTCTCATAAGGAATTTTATTAAAATCTATAAATACATTATTTTTTCTGTCTTCAGTCATGAATTTCTTCTTTGTAACAAAAATAACTATAATTCTTATACGCTCTAAGTTTAGATTTAATAATTCTCCAAAAAATAACAAATAAAATTATAATTTACTACTGAGATCAACCGTTATTTAGTTTTAAATCTCCCCATTTTATCCAACCTATTTTACGCATTCCCTCACAAATTAAAAGGCAAATAATTGCCGGAGCTACAAAGTGTAATAGACCAATGGCTAAAAAAACTTTTGAACTGTTTCCCATAGCTTCTAATGTTCCTATTTGTCCAACAAATCCACTTGTTCCCATTCCTGCTCCCGATGGCACATTCAACATTTTAAAACCAATAGTAGCAATCGGTCCTAAAATAGCACTTGCAATAATAGGTGGAATCCATATTTTAGGATTTTTCACAATATTGGATAATTGCAACATACTTGTTCCTAAACCTTGACTTATAAATCCGCCCCATCCGTTTTCTCTATAACTCATCACGGCAAACCCTATCATTTGAGCACAACAACCCACTGTGGCTGCTCCCGCAGAAATACCACTTAATGATAATGCAATTGCAATCGCCGCACTGGAAATAGGTAAGGTAAGTAATATGCCCATAATAACCGCTACAATAATTCCCATTAAAAAAGGTTGTAAGTCCACTGCCCACTCAATAAAAGCACCCACTTGCTCCATTCCGGATTGAATATAAGGCCCTGTAAATTGTGCAATCCCAAGTCCTACAAATAAGGTTACTGCCGGAGTAATTATAATATCCACCGGTGTAGTTTTACTCACTATTTTCCCTATTTCAGTAGCAAATAAAACAGCAACAAAACAACCAACCGGACCGCCAAGACTTGCTCCTGAAAGTCCTACAACCGCTACAGAAACCAATACTAAAATTGGCGCTTGTAATACATAAGCTACTCCAACACCTATTGCTGCTCCCATAGCAGATTGCGCAATACTTCCAAAATTAATGAGCCACTCTAAATCAAGCCATTGTCCTACACTTTTAAAAATTAAACCTACAATTAAAGAACCGAAAAGCCCTAATGCCATTGCATTTAAGGCTTCTATTCCATATTTTTTAAGACTGACTTCTATATTTTTACGTGCTAAAAATTCTTGGATTTGCATTGTTAAAAGAGTTTTTCAAATATAAATAAATTCTTTTGTCTTTTGGATTTAGCTTTTTGTACTTATTCCAATCATATATCTGATTTTCAATTTTGCAGGTTTACATATCAATCTTATGGGATCTTCTCAATCCCAATATAAATAGATAAAAATGGAACCTCTAAATGATTTGATATTGTATTAAGTAACAGTTCATTATCAAAGTTTTATTATTAAGTCAATTAATAGTCCAATAAAAACTACCGTAATAATAAATAAAATTACCCCTAAAATATATGCGATGAAAGACTTAAAATAATTTTTCACTTTTGATTTATCATAGAAATCTGCAATAGCAAAACTCGTGTAAAAAAAAGCAACCAAACCTCCTATTTGAAATAATTCGACATGAAAAACACCTTGAAAAAGTGAAAAAAAAGAAAAAATCAACAT
Organism: Weeksellaceae bacterium TAE3-ERU29; assembly: GCA_019218445.1. Lineage (GTDB taxonomy): Bacteria > Bacteroidota > Bacteroidia > Flavobacteriales > Weeksellaceae > Ornithobacterium. The sequence goes on from JAHUUM010000002.1 coordinate 142,431, forward strand.
ACCAATACCCATAACAAAGCATAGAAGGATAAGTATTTCATAAAAATTATATTGGTATTTTTTAAAAAACAGTTTTATGAAGGAAGCAATGAAAACCCCCATTAGAATATTTGCATAACCATAATTTTCTTGTATCCATATCATCAGTTTTCCTACTGTGGATTTTTTGAAATTATTTTGTGGAATATATTGTTCTTCAATTTGAAAGTAATGATTGATCATGGAATAAACTAAAGATGTGATAACTATAAAAATAATTGGTTTTACAAGTCTATTTCTATCATCAAATAGAAATTCACGAACGGCTTTTCCAGGTCGAATACATAATTCTTTAATTGTATAGAATATTCCTTTATCGAGATTTAATACACTACTAATTTCACTCCAAATATACTTTCTATCAATTCGCTGTAGAGAAGTTGAAGGACCACAATTTGGACAATAATTTTGAGTTATTTCTGTATTACAATTTTCACAAAAAGCCATAATGCTTATTTTAGATTTCTCCTTTTCAGAAAACTCTCAATTTCCGATTTTTTATATTTGTTTTTGGTTGCTAATTTATAGATAACATATAAAAGAATTAATATAAGAAAGATACTAAAGTTAGTTGACATAACACTGTAAATTAAAATTCCAATCAAAACCCCAATTAAAACTGCATCCATAATCTGACCTGTTCTAATTTTTTTAGCTTCCTTTAATAACTCTTCGTCAGTTAATTCATTTAATTGCTTTTTATTCATTTTTCACCTTTTTGTTTAATTGCTGATAACACCCAAATATACGTAATTACCTCTTATACTCAAACAAAATCATAAAAAAACAACATATTATTTTTCAATACAATAGATAAAGATAATCTTACGTATTTTAAATTATCTAGCATTTTTTAAACTAAAAAACAACAAATAACCGCCAAATTAAATGATGCTTTCAAAACCTCTGCACCTGATATCACAACTTACACCAATGGCATAAAACAAGTATATAATTCATATAACGACAATCGATATTTTACATTGGGATTAAGTTACAAATTCGGAAATCAAAAAATCCGTGTAAAAGAAAAAGAATTGGGTAATGAAGAGGAATTAAAAAGGGTGAAGTAAGTGTTTACTTATTAAATAAGAGTTTTTTATAAATGATAGAAGCGGGGCTTTCGTCCCGCTTTTTTTGTTGTGCTATTTTGTTTTAAGATTATTTGTTTTTGAACAGTAAAGTGTGTATTTCAGTTATTAAAAATATTCCCTAAAATCCCCAAATTAAGCAACATAAAACCACTAATAATCATAACAAATATTGCAAACTTTTTGATATCATTCAATTCACGTCCTTCTTTTAAAATCAGTCGTCTAAAATCAGTTGATATTAAACTTAACAAAGCGGTCAAGAATAACAATCCAACTGCTGTTAATATTCCATTTCCAATTGGAATGCCTTCTTTTTCGCCAAGAAAGAAAGGAATAAAATCAGTTAAAAAAAGTAAATTCCAAACCACTATTGCTCCAATTGCAACCGATTTTTTGATAGGAAATCCGCCTTGCTTTTGCTTTCCAATTATTTGCCGGTCAGTAGTACTTATTTCGGAATTAATATTATTTAAAAACCCTGTCTCTTTTATTTGATTAAGCACTTCCTTTGGGTTTTTAAACGTCCAAAAAATCACTTTCTGTTTATAGTTAGGTACTCTGTGATTAATTTTAATTCCTTGTCCAATTATTGGGATTTGACTATACGTTTCGACTGAAATGATATCTTGAGGTTGAAAAACTAAACTTCCAATAATTGAAGCATCTAATTCTAATCTACCTTTACTTACTTTTAAAGTTGCAAAAGGAAATGAAGCATTAGCCATTCCAATTCTTGCTCCACCTGTTAGTTTTATTTCATTCATTCTTGTTTTTCGTTTTCAATTCAGGTGTTTGTTTTTTAATGCGTCACAACGGTTGAGTATATATTTCAATTACGGAAATAAAAATACGGAATTTTCAGTGATATACAAAGAAGTAAGTTAAAAAACTGAATTTTCGGCAAGAAAATTCAATCCGTAATTGAATATACACATTGTTAGCTACAGTTTTTCCCCTTTTTTATAATGTTTCCCTCCATATCATATACTGTTGTATAATTGTCATTGTATTCTCTGCTTGAAACACCGAGCTTATCCAATAATTCATTTGCTTCTTTTCTTATTTCAATCCAATTTTCGTTATTGTCTATAAAATCCCAATCCCAAATTTCTGCTGGTATATCATCTGTTTTTTTCTTAAAAGAAATCAATTCGTTTCTAAATGAGTCGTGTATTATTCCATTCCTAAAAATTGTTTCAAAGCACACAGGCGTATATGCGTAGTCAATCTCTGATGCAAGTTCAGATATTGGCTCAAATACTGGACTCGCTAATTTTTCAAGTTCGTTTGTGGTTAAAGTGAAAAGTATTAATGAATTAATAAGATTTGTGTAATAAAAGTCAACACGTTTATCATGGTATTCGTCATTAAATTTTTCTGATTTTAAATCCAGAAACGACTTTTTTTTGTTTCCAAATATTGATTTCCAATTCATTTTCAAGGTTCTTTCTGTTCAAATTGTGGCTAATACCCAAATATACGCAATTACCTCCTATATCCAAATAAAATCATAAAAAAACAACTTATTAACTTTCAACACAATAGATAAAGACAATCTTACATATTTTAAATCATTTAATCAGTTTAATCACTAAAGATATTTCTTATACGCAATGAATAAGAAGGAGATATCGGTACGATTACGTCTGATAAAAGCGGAGCTCTCAATCCGTTTTTTTGTTAGTAATTTATTTATGTGATTTTTTATTAAAAGGATATAATGCTATAATGATTAATAAAATTATTGCAATTAATGAAGCTACTTTTTTTGTTGAAGAATTTTCACTTAATATGATGCTTATTGGGTATATACAAATCAATAATATTATTGATTTTAATATGATATCTTTTTTCATTTTGATAATGTTTATGTTAAGCCATACAAAATTAAAAATTAGGTTTAAAAATTGTATATGAAATTAGCAATTTTTCATTTTATAAACTTACAGAAATGAAAATTGCAAGTAGAAACATAGAAAAACTAATCTTTAATTTAGCAAGATAAACTGCTATTGCATATTATACGGTGTTATGCCACGTTATTAAAATAAGTCATTATCATTAATACACTTAAAATACCTAAGAATAAATATAATGCACTTTTATTCCATTTAAACTCCTTATCTTTTTTTAGAAACAAAAAAAGACTTATTAATATCATAAATCCAAGTAATGCTAATCTATATTTCCATTCTATTACGAATGTTTTAATTAACAAGTAATATAAAGCTAATAGAATGAATGGTAAAAGTCTAATAAACTTAATCATTTATACAGTTTTTTACTCTCTTAAGACCTTTTGAATATAATTCAGAAGTGATTGCGTATTCGTTTTTGTCCAACATAGGAACTTTCATTTTACATCTCCAGCAATATTTAATTTCCATTTTAGTCAGATTTTAGTTCATTTTGTTTAACTTCTAGTCTTTCAGGATAATCTCCATTAAAATATGAAACAAATTGTTTTGTCAAAATTGCCTTATTACCTGCTTTTGGAATTGAGCCTGAATATTTAAAATATAATGTGTCATTTTTCAATTCTACAATTCCCGAATAAACAGTTCCTTTCCGTTCTAATCCTCGAGATTCAAATTCAAAAGTTTTGTCTTTATAAACTCTTAAGTAAACCCAACCTAATGGTGCTTCTCTATCAGCTAAAAGTATTGTCTCTTTTTGCTTTTTTTCATTGCAAGAAACAAAGATTAAAATCGAAATAAATATGATGCTAATGTTATTCATTTAAATGCATTATAACACCCAAATATACGCAATCCCTTTCTATATCCAAATAAAATCATAAAAAAATAACATATTAATTTTCAATGTAATAGATTAATATAACCTTACATATTTTAAATTATTTAATCAGTTTAATAAATAAAGACATTTATTGATTATATGAAATACGTAGTGAATAGGACAAGAAATATTTTAATATTTAATATAAATAATTAACTTAAATACAATGCTTTGCACAAAAAATGTACTACCTTTCAGTTTTAATCTTTCCTCTACATTTTGTATAGCCAATGTTAGCCATAATTTTATTTATTGATAAATACCTCTGTCACTAATTTAGAGGTATAATTTTTTCCGATATAAATTTTATAGTTTTTATAATTAATAATCTTTTGGAGTGAAAAATTTGGTGAAATATTCGTAGATTTACATAAGCAAAATCTTTCTAATTTGTCAATACCAAATTGTATCAATTCTCCGCCATTTGCATTGGTAACTTGATATTGAACATCTGATAATGTTTTTATTTTTGCACAATCAATAAATGGTTTTTCTAAATTTACTTTTCCCATTTCCAAAATATTACCATTTAACTTATTAAATGATAATATATTAAAATCTTCAGAACGAACTGCTGAAGATTCTAAATCCGGTATTATAAAAATTTTATTCTTAGAAGAATAAAAAACATTATTCTTTCTGAATTTACTATATTGTTTAATATCATTTTCATAATCCTTAAAACTACTAAAGGGATATATTTTCACATAATTTGTAGTTGAGTTTTCTACCTTTGAGAATATAATACTTTTGTCAATATAAGAATTATCAAATAAATAAATTGATTTATCATCATAGTAAAAATAATTATTATTAAAATTTATCGGTTTTTGATTTTGAAATATTAGTTTATTTTTGAAATCTATGAAAAAATTAATATTGTTTTCTTTTAGATATTTTTTGACTGGTAAGAATTCTTTTTTTTGATAATCTAAGTTTTTAGTTAGAGTATAAAATGAAACTTGATTTTCAAATACAGATATATTTAAAATTTTTATAGTATCTTTATCTACTGTGATTTTAGGATTTTTATAAATAATACCATTATTTATTATTGTTTTATTTTCAATTTTTTGATTTTCTAAATTAACTTTATAAAAAGCAAAATATGTTTTATTTTGTACATTTTCTTCAAAAGTCAAGATAAATAAGTTATTGTTATCTAAATATGATTGTATATATTTTGATTCATTTTCAGAATTATACTGTAACCGAATATTTTTTTGTGAAAAAGCAAAAATTGAGTTGATTAGAAAAAAGAGAATATATAAATTTCTTGGCATTTCTTATATAATCATAGTGTTCAAAGTTATGGCTAACTGTTTCGTGTATATTTCAATAGTGGAAATAAAAGTACGGAATTTCCAGTGATATACAAAGAAGTTAATTAAAGGGCTAAATTTTTGGTACGAAAATTTAGCCCGCAATTGAATATACACATTGTTAGCAAAATTTTATTTCTCATCTATCATTGGAGGAGCCACTTGGTTTCGCCTAAATGATTCATCTAATATCTTTTTATCGACCAATTTATTAATTAATTTATCCTCATTTATATAATGTCCATACTGATAATTTAAAATCATGAACTTGTTTTTTATTTTCATATATTTCATCATCATTGGAGACTTTAATACTTCTAATAACATATAAAATTCTGATATACTATACTCCTTTGAAATAGTTTTTTGAAGTTCAGATAGTAGTTTTGTAGACTCGGATTTAATTATATTATCAACTGTAGATTTTAAGGCTGTTGTATCAATCTCTTGTTTTTTATTTACAGTAACTTCTTTTGAGAAGTTATATAATTTATTAAAATAGTAATCTTTCAAGCCAGATATTTCAAAATATTCACTTGTTAATTCTTTATATAAACTATCTTTTATAGATTTTGATTGACTATTTACTACTTGGAGAATTAATAGTAAAAATAATGTAAATTTTAATTTCTTCATTTTAAATTTTTGCTGACGGTTACGGCTTTCTGCAGTAGTGGGGTAAATAGTCATAAATTTTGTTTCACTCACTACCTAAAACAAAAGCCATATTGTAGTTGTGATTACTTTTTGTATATTAGCAACTACAATATGGCTTTTGTGTGTAAATAGGCTCTATCCATAGTCGAGTCCTTCAACCCACTACTGCATAAAACCGATGTTGCAAGTAGTTTTTTACTTGTACATTCTACTATAATTTTCAAATTTTTCGCTATTTTCTGGAAATATTAAATTAATTCATATTATCACTAGACATTCCATATAATATCCAAAAAATACCACCAAAAAATGCTATCATGCATAATAATTCAGATTTTATTATAAAACTGAATAAAATTATTAATGCTACCACAAATAATCTTCCTAAAAACCTTTTAAGCATAGCTACCAACTTTTATTATTAAACCAATCATTTTGATTAAGTTTTTCTAATTCAACCTTTACGTAAGTTGGAATTTGATAACTTGATTCTTGAAAAAATCTACCATTCTCAATATGACCTACAAATTTTCCGCTTCTATTATCGTATATAAGTTGGTCATTTGATTTAGCCCCTGTCTCTAGTCTGTACATTCCTTTTTTGATTAACAAACGAGCATCATTTATCGAAATCCAGTTCATATTCTAGAGACTTTTGAATTACACTTTACACATTGGAAGGAATGAGAAAAAACCCCAATTTTTAGACCTCCTAATTTACCAATACAACTTCGACAATAAATCCTACCACAACCTACACAGCGATAGAATTTTTTAGAGTGGTCAATAACTTCTTTTTCAATAGTTGCTCTATTGAATATACTACCCACTTTTTCTATAGTAATTTTTGTATTTGTGCTTCCACAAAAGCTACAATTCATTTTAACGTTTGACATAAAACTGTTTTAAGTTAATATTTAATTCTAAGTTGAAGTAAAAATTACTTACGATACACAATTACCTCCTATATCCAAATAAAATTATAAAAAACATATTAATTTTTAATGCAATAGACAAAGACAATCTTACGTATTTTAAATTATTTAATCAGTTTAATAGCTAAAGATATTTCTTAATAATACAAAATGTGTGAAAAAGAATTGGCAATGAATAAAAATTGAAAAGAGTAAAAAAACAATAAAAAGAAGCCGTCTTGATACCCATCGAGGCGGTTTTTTTATTTGTTTTTGGCAGGATTATAAAAAAATGAGATTTATATCTTTGATTTAGAAAAAAGACAGAATGATACCCTTTGTTAAGCTGCCATTTTCTTTAAATTATGAGCTAAAGCATGTAATCCGAACTCTAATTCTACTTTTTTTAAGCCTTTTAAGCTAAATCGCTTAAAGTTTCGGTTGTGTTTAAGATGGGCAAATACAGCTTCTACATCTGCCATACGCTCTTTTCTTCTTAATACTCCGGTGGCTGATAGTAAGTTTTCTCTTGCCTTGGATTTGTAATATTCTAAAGGGTGATTTCGCTCTATACTTCGATTGCCTTTTGCTTTAAAACAAACACCTCTTAAAGGACAACCCTCACAGTTCTTTGCCGTATAACAACTGTATCTCTGAACATAACCCGATTTGGTTTTCTTGGTTATTTCCTTACTCTTTTCCATTACTTGCCCCATAGGACATACATAATAATCTTCTTCTTTGTTATAGTATAAACAGTCTCTGTCAAAAGGTTTATTCCGGGTCTTTTTCTTCTTAGAAGTGCCTTGTTCTTTATCAAATAAAGGATATTTTACATAAGCTTTTATGCCTTGTTCATTCAATAACTTAAAATTCTCTTCACTGCCGTAACCGGCATCTGCCGTTAACTCTTGGGGTAAGCTCCCGTAAAGTTCAAAGTGATTCTGTAGATGTGATTTTAATGTATGTAAGTCATTGGTGTCTTGGTGAAGGGTATAATTAACGATGATTTGATTCTCTGTACTGATTTGTGCATTATAGCCCGGTTTGAGCTGTCCGTTCTGCATATGATCGTCTTTCATTCGCATAAAGGTAGCATCCGGATCAGTCTTACTGTAAGAGTTTCTGTTTTGTAAGATCTCTTCTTGCTGTTGGTATTTCTCTAAATGATCGGCAAAGTTCTTTTTTATATAGCGTGCCTTGGCTTTACGTTTTGCATCGGTAGATTTTTCTTTGATAATTTTACTCATCTTCTCAGCGGTCTGCCGAATCTTTTCAGGACTTATTTTTTTAAAAGAGGGAGGCTCGGGTGGATCTTGGTCTTGCTGATCGGCAATGCTTTGGGCATAGTTCCATAACTCTTCCAACTGCTCTGCCATTTTGGCTTTTCGGGTTTTTATCGCATTACCCCATACAAAAGTATATCTTCCGGCTACCGATTCTATCTTGGTGCCATCGGTATAAACTCTTTTTAAACTCAATAAGCCTTCTTGGGCTAATAACATTACTACTTGAGCAAACAAATCTTTAAAGACTTCTTTTAGTTTTTCACTTCTAAATCGGGCAATGGTGTTATGGTCTGCCACTTGTTTGGCTGAGAGCCACATAAAATTAATATTCTCTCGCATGGCTTTTTCTATTTTACGAGAGGAATAAATATTGTCCATATAGGCGTAGACCATTATTTTAAGCATCATCTTAGGATGAAAGGCAGGTTTTCCTTCTTTGTAATAAACTTCATAAAGAGAAGACAAATCCATGGTTTCTATGACTCCATTGACAATACGCACAGGATGATTGGCAGGAATAAGTTCCTCTATGGAGGGAGGAAACAGCCAATTTTGTTGTTGATTATATTCTTTAAAGTTCATCTCAAAATGTTGAAATACAGTATTTAAAGATACTAAATTCTCTCTTAATCAACAACTATTACATGACTTTTTTTAATAAGAAAACCGCCTCGGTTTTGAGACGGCTTCTTTTATATTCAATATTTTTAAAATTCTAATACTGTTGATAATCCACTTCTAAGTTTTTCTCCATTTCAGCATATTTTCCTGAAACTAATTTCTCTCTAATCGCCTTAAATGCTTCTATTGTTTCTTCAATTTCCGCATCTGTATGAGAGGCTGTCGGGATTAGACGTAATAAAATCATTCCTTTCGGGATTACAGGGTAAACCACAATACTTGTAAAGATTCCGAAGTTTTCTCTTAAATCTTTCACCAATAAAGTTCCTTCTACGGTAGAACCTTCTAAGAATACAGGCGTTACACAAGTAGTAGTTGTACCTAAATTAAATCCAGCTTCTCTTAATCCGTTTTGTAATTTATTAGTATTTTCCCAAAGTTTACCTTTAAGCTCCGGCATAGTTTGCAACATTTCCAAACGTTTCAAAGCTCCAATAACTAAAGGCATCGGTAAAGATTTTGCGAAAATCTGAGAACGCATGTTGTACTTTAAATATTCAATCATTTGAGCTTCTCCGGCAACAAATGCTCCTACACTCGCCATTGATTTTGCAAAAGTAGAGAAATAAACATCTATTTCATCTTGAATGCCTTGCTCCTCTCCTGTTCCTGCTCCGGTTTTTCCTAAAGTTCCGAATCCGTGAGCATCATCTACCAACAAACGGAAATTATATTTTTTCTTTAATTCTACTATTTCTTTTAAGTTTCCTTGCTGACCTCTCATTCCGAAAACTCCTTCTGAAATCACTAAAACTCCACCTCCTGCTTTTTCGGCAATTCTTTCAGCTCTACCTAACATTTTTTCTAAACTTTCGGCATCGTTGTGCTGATAAGTAAATCTTTTTCCCATGTGTAAACGAACACCGTCCACAATACACGCATGGCAGTCACTATCATAAACCACAACATCTTTCGGACTCAATAATGCATCTATAATAGATAACATTCCTTGATACCCGAAGTTTAATAAATAAGCAGATTCTTTATGTACGAATTTTGCTAATTTTTGTTCTAATTCTTCATGTTTATCAGTTTGTCCTGACATTGCTCTTGCACCCATTGGGTAAGCCAAACCGTATTCTTTTGCAGCTTCGGCATCTACTTTTCTGATTTCAGGGTGATTGGCTAATCCTAAATAATTATTTAAACTCCAGCAGATTACCTCTTTTCCTTGGAATTTCATTCTCGGACCTAATTCACCTTCTAATTTAGGGAATATAAAATATCCCTCTCCATAACTTGCGAATTGCCCTAAAGGTCCTCGATTTTCTTTTATTCTTTCAAAAATATCCATATCTAATTCTATATTATTTTTTATTTATTTACTAATTTCTTTAAATCTTTATAAAATATTTTATCTAACATTCTCGCAGGGAGAATATACATTGCCATGATAAACATTAATTTTTTAGGAGCAACAATATATCTCGCTTTTGGTGATGACGATTTATAAGCCTTCCAAACCTTATCAGAAACAGCAGTTACCGGCAAACCGATTCTTTCGATTTCATCTACCGCAGAATCTAACTGAGCAAAAATATTTTCATAATCCGTTCCTTTATAAGGATTATCTTTACTCTTGGCTTTGCCCCAAATTTCTGTTTTTATTGGTCCGGGTTCTATTAAAACAACATCTACGCCGTAAATCATCAACTCTCTTCTTAAAGCATCATACAAACCTTCCACTGCGTGTTTAGAAGAAGAGTAAGGCCCTAACATCGGGCGAGTCATAACTCCCGCAGTAGAACTAATTTGTATTACTTTTCCTTTCTTTTTTGATTGATGAGTTGCTCCTAAAAGTGGCAATAATTTCTGAGTTAAATAAACCGGAGCAAAAACATTTACCTCATATTGCTGTCTTAATTCTTCTATCGGAACGTGTTGAATTGGTCCGTATTTAGCCACACCCGCATTATTCACTAAAACATCTAAGCCCTTCTCTCCTATTATTTCATGAACTTCCTCCACAGCTTTATCCACAGCAGGGAAATCGGTTGTATCAAATATTAATTTATGAAAATTCTCAGGATATTCTCGTTCTAAATCCAACGCATCTTTCTCTCTCCGAACACTCCCGAATACGTATAAACCTTCTTTTAAAAACCTCCGAGCAATGGCTTTTCCTATCCCCGACGAAACTCCTGTAACTACTGCGTATTCCATTATAACCGAACTTTATTAATCAATTTTAAATCCTTGAGATTTCATCCAATCATCATTAAACACCTTCGTCATGTAGCGGGAACCATGGTCTGGGAAAATCACAACACTAAAGGCATCTTTTGGTAATTTATCTTTGTATTGCAACAAACCTTGTATCACCGCACCACTTGTATAACCCGCCATTATTCCTTCTTCTCGGGCTAATTCTCTCGTTCTGTAAGCACTTTGCTCGTCATTCACTTTCACATATTCATCTATCACAGAAAAATCGGTTGCTCCCGGAATTAAATTTTTCCCCAAACCTTCTATTTGATAAGAATGAATTAAACTTTTGTCCAGCTCTCCCGTTTCGTGATAATGTTTTATAACCGAGCCGTCTGCATCTACCCCGATAATTTTAATATTCGGATTTTTCTCTTTTAAATATCTTGCCGTTCCCGAGATTGTTCCGCCCGTTCCCGAACAAGCAAATAAATGAGTAATTTTCCCGTCGGTTTGTTCCCAAATTTCCGGACCGGTAGAAGCATAATGAGCCTCTATATTTCTCTCGTTAAAATACTGATTAATATAAATTGAATTTGGTGTTTCCTCCGCAATTCTTCGTGCAGTTTCATAATAAGAACGAGGGTCTTCCGGCGGAACACTTGCAGGACAAATATGCACCTCTGCTCCCATGGCTTTTAAAAACGCAATTTTATCTTCTTTTGTTTTATCGCTCACCGCCAAAATACACTTATAGCCTTTTACCACAGCATTTATGGCAATGGCAAAACCTGTATTCCCTGAGGTTGTTTCTACAATCGTAGCACCGGGTTTTAGTTTCCCTTCCTCTTCGGCTTTTTCTATAATATATTTAGCGATTCTGTCTTTTGCGGAATGCCCCGGATTGAACATTTCTAATTTCGCATAGACTTCTCCGGGAACATCTTTGGTAATTTTATTTAGCTTAACAATAGGCGTCTGCCCTATTAATTCTAAAATATTATTATAAATTTTGTGCTTCACTTTTTTGCTTTGTATTGAAACTGAAAGCTAATTTACAAACTTTATATTTAATGTTCAATTTGCCGTTAAGTAAATTTTAATTATCGACCGGAATCAGGTTAAGAATTAAAAACAGTAGTTAAATTAATTCAACTACTGTTTTTATATAATGTATAATATATTAGGAAATATTTATCTATATAAAATTTCTAATTTTAGTTGTTTCATCTCCGACAACTGAGAAGATATAATCCCTTTTTTAGAATCTAACTCTTCTATCTCTGCTTTTAGACTTGCTATTTTCTTTTCTTTTTCTGCTTGTTTTCCTTGTACGGATTCTAAATCTTTTAAAATAGATTCTAATATATTAGAAAGAGCTCCCGCTTGAAACTTTTCTATGTATTTAGATTTATTTTCTTGTAGCTTAGCAATTACAGGTTGGATATCTATTTTAGAAAATTCTTTATCCAACTTTTTGTGATAATCATCCCTACTTACATAATTACCTAATGCACTTATCAAAAGAAGACCTGGGATACCCATAGCAAAGCAAGTAGCTAGCCCTAAGCCACCTCCTATTATGTAATCCATCATACTAGCATCATCTTCTTTATTTGTTTCTACTTCACTGAAAGAAGAACTCTCTACTCTTATCCTCTTTATTTCATTATTAAAATTCTCTATTAAATCCTTAGGCTCCTCTACATATTTATATAAAATTTCCTCTATATCTTCCCCCAAATATTCTGCTTTTTGACTGAAACTTTTTTGGAGTTTTCTCTCAGAATCTTCTATTAATCTTGGTAAATCACGTTCTTTAAAAACCTCTACTCTATCCTTTAACCTTGTCTCTATTCTACTTTTTTTCTCTGTATCAATAATACTTCGCAATTCTTTCTTAGTATTATCAATAAGATCTTCTAATTTACGTTTTATTTTTTTTACTTCATCATCATATTCACTCTCTAAATCAAGGACTGTATTATCTATTTTTCGATTTATTTTTCGGCTTGCTTTGGACAATTCTCTTATTTTTTCAGCCAATTCAACATCAGGCTTAGATAATGTATCTATTAATATCTTTCTATCATTAAAATCACCCTCTATTTTTGAGTTAATATTCTCTCCTGATTGAAGAATCATATTTACAGGTTTTTTGAATAATATCTCTTCTTTAGAGCTTTCCAACATTTCCTTTATTGCATCTTCTAAGTTTTTCACTAAACTATCTTTCAGCATTTGATTTTGTGTAGAAATTTCAAACTCATCACATATTTTCTTCCAGTGGAAAGATAGATTCTCATTATTTTGTATTTTATCTATCGGCATTTTAGCCATAAGTGCCATTCCAGCTGAAAATAAAACAGGCTCTACATCTTTCAATAATTCACTAATAGAAGAATTTCTATATTCTCTACAAGCCTTTCTAATTTCTTGTTTTACATTTTCTTTGATTTCTTCAGGTGTTTCACCTTGCATATAGCACAAATCATATTTATTAACTCCTATTAGCACCTTACCCACACCTACATTCCTTACTTTTTCAAATATAATATCTCTATCTGTGGCGTCAAAAGCTCTACCTGCATAAAGCAACATCAATACCACATCTGCCTTTTTTAAAAACTCTTGTGTACGTTCTTCTCTTGAAACTACAGGATCATTAAAACCGGGAGTATCTACAATCTCCACTCCTTTTAGCCATTCTTTAGGATAATAAATTGTTACTGACTTCGTGACAGCTACATATTTTCCATCTGCCCCCACATATTCTATCAGATTCTCAAATTCATCCTCTTTACTATTTCCTAATAAAGTAGATAATTCTTTTTCTATCTTAGAAGATTTCTCTACCAACTCTTTTGCTGCTTTTATTTTAGATTCTAATGCTTTATCTCCTTCAGCCTCATTTATATCTCTGTCCGCAACTAATCTCATTTCTTCCCATTCTTTTTGAGTATAAAATTCGGCTTTTATCTTTTTTTCTTCTCCATACGTAATCATAGAAAGGGCTGCCGTCATAGGTGTTGTTGCGGCAGGGAGTACTTCATCTTCAAATAAAAACGCATTTAAAAAAGTAGACTTTCCACATTTCATCTGGCCTATCACTCCAATAGCCAATGTATCATTATCTATTTTTTTAACAATGCTTTGATAAGACTTTTCATCTATCCATTCATTTTCTAATGCTTTTTTAGAAAATTCTTTTATCTGTATACGTTTATTCTGTATCTCTTGAAATAAATTTTGTTCCATTGTGATGTTAATTCGTTAATTCCTTAATGTCTTTTATTATATTATCCTCAAAATATTTTTTATCCCATTCTTTTAAATACTTCTCAAATATATCTTTGTTTATATCTAAAATTCTATATTTATCTTTAATTTCATCTTTAACTTTATCAATCTTTTCTATTTCTTTTTTATAATAAAGTATATTTTCATGAGCTTCCGTTACACGATTTCTATTTTGTTTTATCCTATTTAATTTCACATCATATATATGTTTTTCACTTTCAGACATTTTATGTACTTTTTCACCCCAACCAAACCAAGAAGTTTTTTCTTCTCCTATACTTGTAAGGTCTGCACAAATATCTTCTATTTCTCTCGTAGCCTCCTCAAAAACTTCTTCATTATCTCTAATACTTTTTAAATATTCTCTTGATATTTCTTTTTGTTCGTATCCTTCTAATTTTAATTGTTCTAATTCACTCTCTATTAATTTATAAGGTTCTCTAATAAAATCATTTCTACCTTTATTAAGAGGAACACTTTGTATAGCTTCCATTAATTTTTTAATAGGTTCCTTTTGAGAAAATCGTATATATCCTTTAACTTCTATATTATTTTTCTGTATAGTTTCCTTTATGTGAGCTTCTAATTTATCTAATTCTCCGATAGATTTTGTATCAGATTTATTTATCACTATAAACAATGGCACTTCTTGTAAATTTTCTCTTATTGTCTGTAAAGATGCTTGATTTATTTCTCCAGCATTAGCATCAAATACCCAAAATAACATATCTGCTTCTTTTATTACTTCAGAAGTTCTCATAGTATCTTCTTTATCATTAGAACTAAAACCAGGTGTATCCAGAATACTTAAGTTTTCTAAATTTTTATTATTATAAGACATTACAAAATACTGAATAAGAGAAGATATATTAACTTCTGACAATATCTCTTTATTAATTTTTTCAAAAATAAACTTAGAAATTCTTTTCAGTTTCCCGGTAGAATCTGTAAACTGAGAATTAAATTCCCCTCCATACGAGATATAGGTAGCAATTGCAGTTGTAGCCTTTGAGCTTACAGGTAATTTAATAACAGTATCATCATCCTGAGATAAAATACGATTTACAATTGATGTTTTTCCTGCAGAAAATTCACCTACAAAAGCAACTATTTTTTTATTTTTCAACCATGATTTTTTCTGAAGATTCGCCCATTCCCAAACCTCCGCTTTGATTTGTTCGATTTCTTCTTTTTTTAAAATTTTATTTTGTCTGAAAAATTCACAAACTTCTTCCTCTATAAAACTTTGAATATTTTCCACCTTTTGGTAGAGCTCTTTTGTACTTTCATCATCATTAGCAGATTCTGCAGCAAGAATTTTATTTATAAAATCAATTGCTTCTTCCTTTTTAGATAAAGCTAACTTCTTTTCCCTTACATTAGACAAAGAATCTTCTAATTCTTTCTCTATCTTTTTCAATTTACCCTCAGTATCTTCTAAAGATACTGAGACTTCTTCTAACTTTTTCTTTTCCCTTTCCCATCTCTTTTTATAATCAGCTACTTTATCTTCTGCATCCTCCAACTCTTCTGTAACGTCCTCTAACTTCTTTTCTAATTGGACCAATTGGTTCTTATAGTCATCTGTATCTGCAGATATTCTTTGAGTTAATGAGTCTTCTGTTTGGTCTGCACTTTTTTTAAGTTGACTTTTCAACTCGTTTACTTGTTTTTTCAACTTATTCGCCTCCTCTGCTAACTCATTTTTTGTCTTACTAAGTTCTTCTATTTTTATCTTTAAATTAGAAGAAGGTAATGATTTACCTTCTTCTACTATTTCCTGTTTTTTTGATTTATTTAGTAAAAGATAAATTACGGCTATTAGTAAACCTATAATTATAATAGCTCCTATTATTATGATATTTTGATTCATACGTTTACTCTTTTAATTTATCGTACTTCTCTTGTAGATTTTCCAATTCTTGTTTTCGAGCTTTGTACAACATCTTCATTTCATCTAAGTTTCCTTTCAAATTTTCATTTTCCAATTGATATTGCTTTAATTTACTTTTCAACAAATCCATATCATCTCCTTTATCATCCAAGCGATCTTCTATATTTCGCATTTTCGTCCGCATAGACTTATTTTCTCTATTCTTTTCTTCTAACTCATCTGTTAGTTCTTTTAATCGCTTTCTTAAACTTTCATTATCTTCTTCAAGTTCTGAAAACTTTCTATTGTCTAAATCATTACTTGCCGTATCTTTTTCTGATTTACTTTTTGCAATGTAACCTCCTATTGCTCCTACTGCTACTCCTGCTGTAAATTGAATAATTCCATCCATAATTATTACTTTATTTAATTTAATGCTTCTTTATATTCTTTTAATTGATTCACTTTCTGTTTATACACTTCTTTTTCTTTCTTCTTCTCTTCCTCCATTTCGTTCAACGTTTCCTTCATTTGTGCCGTTGCCTTATTCGCTTCTTCTTTAAGCAACAAACTTATCATATTCGTTAAATTCGAATGAGTGTTGTCCATTTGCCCTTTAAATTCAGGCAACAAAGTACCTTCAATATACTCCCTAACTGCTCTCCGTCTTTGTGGTTTTCCCCAAACTTTTTCTGTAATCCAGCTAACACCCGTTTCTATAATACCTCCTCCTAATTTATTATATCCTTCTATTTCTCCTTTAGCATCTTCCATATTTCTTCGGAATTCTTTAGATTTTTCTAATAATTTTTTTGCGGTTTCCTTCCCTTTCCTTTCTTCTTTTTCATCTATAATCTTCTCTACTTCCCCCAATTTTTCTTTTCTCGACACACTATTTAACTCCTTTTTTAACTCTTTCATCTCCTCTCTATTCTTTTTATTAGAAATCATACTACCTATATCAAAAAAAGAATCAGCTGCACTTATTAATCCTTTTATTCCTCCTATTTTTGCTAATCCTGCTATAGCTACTAATCCTCCAACACCTTTTACAATCCCTCCTATTTTTTCATCATTTTCATGCCCTATCGTAGATAAATTCATATCATATGAAAACTCTCTAAAAGCAATAGATGACAAATCTAAAGACTCCAACACCTGTAAAGGAACCGCCTCTACTCTCGCTTGTCTCTCTCGAGCTAAATGTAGTAACGTATGTTGTACTTCTTTTTTATAATTATTTGCAATAGTACCGGCTACTGTATTTACAGTAGAGTAAACTTCATTATCACAATCTGCACCACTATTTTTTACAATTGTATCCAATCGTTCACTTATGATTTTAGTAAATCTACGCTCACATTCTTCTTGTTTTTCCTCTAACTGTTCAGAAGCATCTCGTATAAGTCTGTCAATATTTCTTTTAATTTTCTCCAGCTTATTGTTTTCCTCTTCTATTTTCTCATCTAATGTGGAAGTAGAAGACAAATTGCTTAATAACTCATCTATATAAGATGCTAAATAACCGGCAATTTCTTTTAACCTATTTTCTAACGCCTTTTCTACTATCTTGTTTTTTTCCTTTTGAATATCATCAAATAAACCATATAACTCATCTAAGTTATCTTTACTTGCTGAAGTACTAACAATATGATCAATCGGTAATTTTATATTTTTTGCAATGTACTTTTTAACCTCTACTAATTCATCAGCTGTTTTGGTATCAGACTTCGTGATAATTAAGTATATTGGCTTTTCAGAAAGCTTTGTGGTCTCTACAAAATCCAATAAAGAGCGTGTTATCTGTTGATTAATATCTATCACCAAAAATATAGCATCCGAAAATGGTAAATACGAAGTAAGTGCCAATTGATGTCGCGGATCATTGGACGATAAGCCCGGAGTATCTACTAAAATAGTAGAATTAGGAACCTTCTGAGACGTATCATATACTCTTACTAATTCCGTGTCCCCCAAAGTATCATTCTTCAATTCTTCTATATTCTCTACCTCATATTCTTCTCCATTTTTTACTACTTTCGCATACGCCTTTTCATTTCCAAAACGTACTTCAAAAATGGTAGCAGTAGTAGCTTTAGAGGCTGTTTCTAACTTTTTGGTATCCGTTAAAGCATTTATTAACGAAGTTTTCCCTGAACTAAACTCGCCTACTAAAGGAATCACAATGTCTTTATTAGGTTGCTCCAATCGATTTTTTATAAGCATTAAATCATTGTAAGTATCTTCTTTTTTTAATGCTTTACTTATTTCTAATAACTTTTCTATATCCATTGTTTTTAATTTTAATAGTACAAATATATTTTCACATTACGACAAAATATGTCGTTACAAAAAAAAGTTTTTGAGAATAATATTCCCAAAAACTTTTTACCTTATTCTGTTAATCAAATATCATATTTCTAATACTAATTAATCATGGCATAAATATACAATATTTTTTTAATTATCTAACACTTTTTAACTACATCACAACCTCGGATCCACCTCTTCACTTTCCAAAGCCAAGACACCAAATACGCTCTCATGAATACGGCGGAGAGGCTCTTTTCGGATAAATCGTTCCAAGCCTTCCACGCCCAAAGCAAATTCACGTAACGCCAATGAACGCTTTTTAGAAAAACTTCGCTTTTTAAGACGTTCTAAGTTTTGAGTGAAATCGTATTCTGCTCCGTAAATAATTCGTAAATACTCTTTTCCTCTACATTTTATGGCAGGTTGCAATAATTTATAGCCATTATAACTAATAAAATCATACGGTTTCACTACCATTCCTTCACCTCCCTTTTCGGTTAATTTCAACCACCAATCTATCGCTTCTTCTACGCTTTCCTCATTCTCTGTATCAATGATTTTGTATGGTGTAATCTTAAACAATTGCTCATCGGCTAAGCTGATTTCTTTGATATTCTCCATGTGCCACTCATGGTTTTTATCCACATGCACTTGTCCTTCTGTCGCTAAAATATGGAAAGGCGCTAATTTATAATCGTTAATGCTTTCTACCGTCCAACAATATTTTTGATAAGAAGATATAAATTTATTTATCGTTTCTTTTTTACTTTGAAACTTAGACAACAACTCCTCTACTCCCTCTATTTTCCGACCTGCTGTTTGCAATAAAGTTTCCTCCACTTCTAAAAGTGAATTTTTTGCTGATGAACCTACAGACGCATATTGTTCCTCTAATAATAATTGAGCTTTTGCAGACCAAGGCATTAATTCGGTATCTAAGCAAACCCAATCGGTTGAATGTTTTTCCCAAAAATTGGATTTCGTTAAAGCCGTTTGCACTCGCTCTAAAAATTCTTTTTCAAGAGATTTATCATTAAAAAAGTTTCGTCCTGTCCGAGTATAACATACACCTATTCCTTCATTTTCAATTCCAAAACGCTCTAAAACTACATTTTCATCTTTACAAATCACTAAAACAGCACGTGACCCCATGTGTTTTTCTTCACATACTATTTTTTTGATGCCTTGTCCTTTATAATAATCAATGGCTTGTTTTGGATGTTCTAAATAATCCGGTAAATGACTTGTTTCACACGGTGACATAGTAGGAGGTAAATAAATCAACCACTTAGGATTAATCGCAAATCGACTCATTACCTCTAACGCAGAAATCGAATTTTCTTCTTTAATGGTAAGATTATTTCTTAATCGCGTTTGAATAATCCGTTTACCGATGACATCTTCTATATTTAATAAATCATCGTATTCTTGCTGATGATTTAAAGCAGTTTCCTCCTCTTCTTTGAATGGTTTTACAGGCTCGCTGTATACTTTTTTCGCCTTTACAGAAATCAATTCTTCTTCCGGATAACGCAATGCGGTAAGCTCTCCACCAAACACACAACCGGTATCAATATCAATGGTTTTATTCAGCCATTCCGCTTTAGGGACAGGCGTATGACCGTACACTACTTTGGCTTGCCCTCTATACTCTGATGCCCAATTGTAACGGACAGGCAATCCAAACTCATCTATTTCTCCCGTTGTTTCTCCATACAAACAAAAAGAACGAACTGCCCCTGAGCCTCTTCCTTGCATTTCTTCTTTTACACCTGCATGAGCTACCGCC
This sequence comes from Weeksellaceae bacterium TAE3-ERU29, assembly GCA_019218445.1. Lineage (GTDB taxonomy): Bacteria > Bacteroidota > Bacteroidia > Flavobacteriales > Weeksellaceae > Ornithobacterium. The sequence continues at coordinate 162,646 of JAHUUM010000002.1, forward strand.
AATTTACCGTCATCTAAAATATAATGTGAAATCAATCGGTATAAAAACTCCCTTACTTCTGCTCTAAATTCCTCTGTTTCTTTTTCTAATTGTTCTACGGTTTCTGCTAATCCGTGAGTTAATTGTACTTTTTTACCATTGAGCTTTTTCTGTAATTTTATATCATGATTTCCCGGAACACACAAAGCAACCTCATCATTCACCATACTCATCACCAATTTTAAAACGGTCGGTGAATCAGGTCCTCTATCTACTAAATCCCCTACAAAAATGACTTTCCGTTCTTCCGGCGGAGTCACTTTTATTCCATAGTTTACATTGTCATAAGAAATTGTCGTAATCGTATAATTTAATTTTCGCAGTAACTCTATGGTTTCATCATAACACCCGTGAATATCCCCAATGATATCAAAAGGACCATGTAAATCCCTCTTATCATTGTATAATTTTTCACGAACAATCTTAGTTACCTCTGCAACTTCTTCTTCTGATTTAAAAACATGTACTTTTCTAAAACCTTCTCGTTTTAAGCTTTTTAGAGACCGTTTCATTTGTTGCTTTTGATGCCTAATAACATGTGCACCCAAATCTCTATCTTCTCTTTCTTTGTTTCTTTGCTCACAAACTTGCTGAGGTAAATCAAAAACAATGGCAACAGGCAATGTATGATATTCCCGAGCCAATTGAATTAATTTCTTTCTGGATTCAGGTTGTACATTGGTTGCATCGACTACTGTCAAAAGACCATTTTTCAATCTTTTTCCTATGATAAAATTAACTAAATCAAAAGCATCTTTGGTAGCTGATTGGTCATTCTCATCATTAGAAACGATACCTCTGCACGTATCTGAAGACACAACTTCATGTGTATCAAAATACGTTTTAGCAAATGTACTTTTCCCTGCTCCTGACGGACCTATAAGTAAAACGAGTGATAACTCGGGTATATTAATTTCCATACGTAAATATTGCCATTTGTGAAGGTGCTCCTATGTTTTCTTCTTCATCTCCTATCGCTTCAAACTGCACCGTATAATTATTATTCTCAGCGACTTGATTTGCCCAATCTTGAAATTGCTTTCGTGTCCATTCAAATCGGTGGTCTGTGTGCCTCATTTCTCCGGCATCTAATTTTTCAAATGTTACATTATACTCCTCATTAGGGGTGGTAACAATCACAGAATGAGGACGAGCAAACTCAAAAACGACACGTTCTAATGATTTTAGTCTATCTTCATCTATATGTTCTATCACTTCTACAAGAGCCCCGGCATCAAACCCTTCTAAACGCTTATCCTTGTACGTTAAAGCTCCTTGAAACAAATCTATTCTCTCCTTTTGTCGGGGCGCCATTTCGTCCCAATGCAATCGCTCTTTGCATTTATTTAGTTCAGAATAAGAAATATCCATTCCGGTAATCTTCTGAAATTGTTTCTCTTTCAATAATAATTGAATCAATTTTCCTTCACCGCAACCTAAGTCAATTACCTTTTCCGCTCCTGTTTCCTTTAATTTATTTAAAACAATTTTTAATCGTTTTTGATGCAAGGTTTCCTTTTTCTTTTTTAGTAAAGAAATTGCCGTCCCCTCATTGTCTTCCTCTTCTTCCTTATTTAATTGCTCTAAAGCTTCATGTGACAATGATTTTAAATTAATTAAATACCTCCGTGTAATTTTCTCCTTCTCGGGGTGTCCTTCTAACCAGCCTTTCCCTTTTTCCAATAACTTATTCACCTCATCTTGACTCACAAAGTAATGTTTGTCATTGTCTAATACAGGTATCAGAACATATAAATGAGAGAGCAAATCTTGAAGGCGAAACGAACCTTTTAAATTAAGTGTATAATATTTACTTTCTCCCCACTCGGGAAATTCCTCATCTAATGTATGCCTTTTTACTTCCACCTCATACCCCAATGGCTCAAATAAATCACGAATTAGTTTTTCTCCTCCTTTGGGTGTAGGAACAACCGCAATTGTTACTTCAAAAGGCATTACAGTTTCTGCCAGTTCCGGTTTTCCTTTACACCGTCCATTCATTGCCGTTGAAAAAGCCTTTGCAATAGCTACACTCATAAAAGAAGAAGCTACATAAGGACGATCATTTACATATTGCCCAAGCGAAAAACTCCCCGAAAGGTTTCTCCCACCACGTGCCATATCCACCGGATTTATATCCAATAAAAGTGCTACTGTCGTACGTTCTGACGTGCTTTCAGGGTAAAAAATATGAGCTTTCCCTATGGATAAATCTACCGATTGCAATTTATCAGGATGCTTATGTAATAAATACCCTAAATCCGTTGCATTTTGATACGTTGTCGTTATTTTTAATAACATAAAAATTTATTTCCTAATTTCGTTAAATAATATTTAGTTTTATTTATATCTATATTTTACATAAATCATTAAAACATACTTACAAATAGCATAAGCGAATAAATGGCTCTAAATACCAAAGTCCCTCTTTATCTTACATAGTTATTATCTTAATCACAGCTATGAAATACTTTATTTAATATTCCGTTTATATAATCAACTTTATTTCCTCTATGAGCAGGGTGAAATGTATTTACCATACACTTGTCTTTAAGAATTGCATTACTCCTTACTCTATCCAAAAATTTATTAAATACATTTCCTCCCGCAGTAAATATAATTACATCAGGATTTATTACTTCTATTTGTTTTAATAATGCTTCTGAGTTTTGCTCAAACGCCTCTACAATTTCTCTATCTTTAGAATTTGCCAAAGCAGGGAATTTTTGAATATTAACATAAGCTATATTATTTAGAACAGAACTCTTCTGTCTATATTCATTATATTTTTCCTGATTTAATGAATCTATGTTATTAATCAAAGCATATGTTGTTGCTACTATTGGGTAAAAAGTTTGCTGAGAATCACTACTTCCCCCTTTAGCTCTAATTTCTCTAATACTATCTACAATAGACCATCCCCCACCGGTAGAGTTTTCACCATCTCTTGGTTCTTTTAAAACCCACATTACCTTTTTAGATGAATTAAAATATTCTTCTATGTTTACAATACCATCTCTTATCCATTTCCTATTATCTTTAGTTTCCGGTAAAGAGTTGTAATACTTATCTAAATACTGGTTAAGTTCTTCAATTTTAATTTTAAATTCTTGCATCATTTATTTTAAATTTCATTAAATGTTTTCTGTATATCCGTTATCAC
>JAHUUM010000020.1 GCA_019218445.1 Weeksellaceae bacterium TAE3-ERU29
TTTAGAAAAGCTTCTAAATCTTCACTTTCTTGAACGGTCAAATCCAAAGGTTTCATAAGTGAATCTATAACGGGATAAAGAGGATCTGCTTCTTTTTCCTCTTTAGTTGGATTCATCATTTGCATTCCACTTTGATACATACTGATAACACCTATTAAATCATCAAACAAACCATTATGCATCCAAGGACGGGTATTTAGTAAATCTCTAAGAGAAGGTGTAAGGAATTTTCCGACATCATCAGGATTTTTAGTGATATTGTAACGCCCTAAATCCTCATATTCTCGTCCGTAATATGTAAGCCCTATATTATGAAATTTTTGGTCGGTTAGATATTTTCCGTTATGGCAATTCATACAACGTCCTTTTGTTCTGAAAACGTGTAAACCTCTTATTTCACTATCATTTAGTGCTTTATAATCACCAAGCATAAAATCATCTACTCGGCTCGGCTGACTTTTAATAGTCTTTTGAAAGGCTGCCAATGCTTTTAAAATTTTATCTTCCGTGATTTCTTTTTGTCCGTAGGCTTTTAGGAATAAATCGGGATAGGCTTTGATTTTACTAAGTTTTTCGGGGAGTTTTTTAAGCTCCATATTCATTTCGTTGTGAGCCCCAATAGGTCCAATGGCTTGTTCTTCCAAAGAAGAAGCTCTACCATCCCAGAAAAATATATTTTTAGAAGCTACGTTAAAAATACTCGGAGTGTTTCGGCTACCTTCCAAATGGTCGTGTCCTATGGCTTTTTCGGTGTGAGTTGTCCAGCCCATTTCGGGATTGTGGCACGTACTGCAAGAAATTTGGTTAGAGCTTGAAAGTTTTGGGTCAAAAAATAATTTCAAACCTAAAACAACTTCGGGATTTTCCATTGTGGAATAGTAAGCTGTATCTGTGGTGATTGGCGATAATTCTTCCCATTCTACGCCTTTATCTATGGTAGGTTTAGGCCATTCAGAAACAGGTTTTTTGTATAAATCTACAATAGAATATTCCTCATTTTTTTCTTTGGAATTGTTATTTTTACACGAGAAAAATAATAGAGTAAAAAAAGATAAAATGAAAAATTTCTTCATTAGTTTAGAAGTTTATCCCCGATGAAACTGAAAATATAGTATTCGTATTTTTACCAAAAAATATAAATTCACTCCCCAGTTTTGCAAAGGTACTGAAAGTATTCATTTTATGATTAAATTGAATATTGAATTTAGTATTTGTAAAACCTTTACTTAATAACAAATAATTTCTTTCTATCATATCCCCGATGGCTTTATCATTATTTAATAAAGTTTCTTTTTTCAAAGTTTTATGATATTGGAAATCAAATTGAAACTGCAATAAATTACGAGGGTTAATTGTATAAAAATAATTCAAATTAAATCCTGAATTTAAGTAATCAAAATTTTGAAAACTAACGGGATAAATATTTTTTTCTCGATGAGCTTCATAATTGATATAGGGTGAAAAATAGAGATTGTATTTTGTGGAATGATACATTCCGCTTAGTTGAAAAATCTCGTTGTTAAGAGAATAATTCTCATTTTGAGCGATAATTTCATTAATAGAACTTCGCCCTTTAAGAATAGACTCTACTCCAAGTTTTGAATTTAAAATATAGTCGATTTTTACACCATATTTATTTTCGGAAGTAGTGTTAAACAGTTTTGTAACGGAGGTTTCTATATTTCTGTTTTTGAGTTTTGAGGCTTCTATATTGGTAGAAAGCCGAATAATTTTATCAAAATTTAATTCATTGAAATTAAAATTGATAAATAAGTTTTTTTGTCTGGAATTTACAAGTTGAACACCTCCCGAATAACCGAATCCGTCATAAAAAGAATCGGTTTTGTCGCCTTTTAAAAGGTGATTGTAATTTCCTAATCCGTTGAGGTGAAAAATAGGAACTTTTTCTCTTTCATTAAAAAATAAAATCTCGTTGGATTGTGAATATTTTTGGATTCCTGCATTTAGTCCAATATTAAAATGGAGAATATTTTTCCATTTAATTCCCGTATTTAATTTTAGATTGGAACTTATATTTTGAGGTCTCGGGTCTTTGCTCCTACTGGCAAGTTTTGCCTGATAATCAATGGAAGCACCCCAATCAAATTGTTTGGTTTTCTTGGAAACTCCACCTAAAAAAGCATAGTTTTCTTGTTGCATATCACCACCTTTCTCGTCTGCCGTAAAATACGGATAGAGAATGGAATAATCGACACTTCCGTTCCAAGTAATATTTTTATGAGAAATGTTGTTGTAAGACGCATTTCCCCAGAGTGTTAAACTCTGATTTAAAGGATAATAAGATTTGGCTTTTATACCAAAATCATTACTGTGTTCAGGTTTTTGAATAAGGTAATTCTGATTTTTTTCTTGTTTATAATTAACCTCTAAAGAGGATAATCTATAATTTCCGAAATCTGGCATAAATGCCGGATTTCGGAAAATAGAATTATAAAATTGTTTTTCGTTTTGTTGCTCTTTTAGTTTTATAAAAAGACTGTCTTGTTCTTGAGCATTTGCAAAAGAATTTAGTATTAAAAATCCTAAAAGTAAGTAAGAAAACTTATTCATAATTAGTAATTTGAAACAGAAGGATTACTTTCTTCAAAATCAATAGTTGAATTATTGGTATCCTGTAAAAATTTCTTGCCATTATTCTCCTGAATTACTTTTCTCTTTATACTTTTCCCGTAACGAGATCCGCTATTATAACCAATAGAAGCCCAACCTTTATCAAGTGAAGGGTCTGTTATAATCCATTGGAATTCATCTTTATTACTGATATTTACTGCGTCTACAATCCATTTATTTGGTATTTTATATGCAGATTCGGAACTTTCAAAAGATCCACCGGGATAATGATACACATAAGAATAATCATACTTATAATTAGCTAAATATTGTTCTTTCGTCATGTTTTCCGGTAATCTAAAAATAACAAAACCATTCACTCCTTGTTGATTAAGTACCATTTTTTCTCTAAAATTAATCATATTTGGTACACTTGGATTATCTACATCATCAGAATCCTCATAAAAATATTCAAACTTAGCTTTACTTAAATCAAAAGAATTAGAATTGTTCGTTTTATGGTTAATAGCTTGGTTTGCTACAATAAAAGATTCTCCGGGTTGGATAGGATAATCGGTTCCATTCCCCGGTATTTGTATCATAGCATCTCCTGCAAATGCTTCATTCATAATATTCGGATTAAAATCCTGTTTATCTGATGTTTGAAACTTAGATTGAACGATAATCAGCCCATCAGCATAAAGCACTTTATCGGTATTATTGTGAATTTTAAAATAATCGTCATCAACATAATATGCTCCTTGTGGTGTACGAGTTCCTGCAAAGAAAATTTCTTCAATTATTAAATCTTTTTGATTAGATCTTAAGCTTAATTGAATATCTGTAGTTTCAGAATCTTTAGCTAAACTTATTTGACTTATAAAAGCTCCGATACCACTTTCCAATGAGTTTCCTTCAAAATTATAAACAACATTTCCGTCTATACTAATTTCGTAACTTCCTTGTGGCAATTCAATTTCTAAAGGTTTTCCGGATATTGATTTCTCTGTTTCAATATTCGTATTAATTTCTTTGAATTTAATCTTAGCATCTTTATATGCTGTAATTTCAATTCCTTTAGGAGCTATAAAGTTCAATTTCAAAAATGTGCTATTAACCTGACTTCCTTCCGCTCCTTGAGTAGAGCCTATACTTAATAAAATATCTTCAGTCTTTGTACTTTTATCTAATTTCACTTGTTTTACAGAAGCATTAGCACTTCCTTTTTTAACCTCTCCATTAAAAGTATAGCTAATATTTCCGCTTACATTAATATCGTAATTTCCTTGTCTTAAATCTACAGTAATAGAATTTCCTGAAACTTTTTCCTCAGTTGTAATATTAGTTCCGGTTTCCGTAAATTTTATTTTCACATTCTCATAATCTGTAATTTCAACACCGTCGGGAGTTGAGAAGTTAATGGTTAGTTTTGTTTTTTGTATAACGATATCTTCATCGTCATTATTACAAGCGTTTAGCACAAATAATGCTACTAAAGCTGTAAAAAAGTACTTAATTGTTTTCATTTAATATATATTTAAAAATTAATATTCATTTCCATTCCAAAATAAGGGCTTTCCAGACCTCTGCGTTTTATCTTTACTCCATTTACGTAATAATCGCTATATACGTTAAATAATTTATTCACGTACATAGAAATCGTGAAGTATTGATAAAACTTTTTGGATATTTTTATATGTGCGTTTGCCGAAAATGGCGTTCTTTTGCTATCGAACAAACTCGGGTTATAATTGATGTTCAGCCATTGCAAAACGTAATCTTTCTTTTCATTTTCTCCGTAGGGGTGTTTTTCCCCATTGCTGTCAATATAATGCGTTGGCGTTCCGTTTTGCGGAAGTTGTTTATTTAAGAAATACCAATTAAAATCAACTCTAAAAGAAGTAGTTAAATCTAAACTCGGAATATAAGTATCCGCCGTTAAAGCTGAATTAAATTCCTCTCGGAAATAGCTGTCTTCATCATCGTATAAACCTAAATTATATCTTTTTTCACCATTTAAAATCATCTTTTTAGGAAATTTGTAAACAGGTAAGCTATTTCTGTATTCTGTTTGAAACCACGCTCCGTTAAAAGTAAAACGCGTGTTAATTCCCTTGAATCTTTTTCCGCTGTATTGGAATTCAATTCCTTTTTTATAAATGGCACTTCCGTTACTTTCTTTGTCCGATAAAATCAATGCTTTTTTGGTTTCAAAAGGTAGATTTTCAACCAAAGGAGCTGAAGTTATGGTAGAATGATTGATGTGGGAAGCATCGTATTTTTTATAACTAATTGATTTGTAATCATACATTTGTCTAAATCCGGAAGTCATTACCTCAGAAAAATAAGTTACATAAAATTGATGATAATCGTATTTTGCTCCCAGTCGGATTTCTCGTTTTAAATTTACCGCCGGTTTCAAATCATAATTAGTCTGCGGAACGATATATGTTTGAAAATGTACTCTACGGAAATCCTTGTTATTATGATAGTAATTGAATTGAATAAAATCCCAATAAATATCTTGCGGATATAACATAGATTGCGTTGGCATTTTAGTACTTTTTCCCCAGCCGAAAGTTAGATTTAAGTCTAAATGTTTTTGATTTTTAAAATTGATTTTAGGAAGATCGATTTTAAAATTGGCTCTTGGGTCAAAATAGGTTTTCCCGTGCATTGTGTACGAATTTGCAAGTCCTGCTAAAGAGTTACTTCTCACGCCCAAATTGAAAAGGAATTTAGTATTTTTCCATTTCCATTCGGTATTATTTTCCAGGTAGAAAGCCAAGATATTCATAGCGGGAACGTCTTTAAAAGCACGGGGGCGCGTAATCATTTCGGGTGAGGGCGGGTGAGCCAAATCATAAACTTGACCGAGTCCGTTATTTTTGGAATACGACCAATTTCCACCCCAAAGAATCGTATTTTTTACCGATGAAATATTGAATTTACTCTCTCCCGATAAATTAACGAAAATATCCAAAGGTTTTCCGTCAATTAAAAGATTAGAAACATAAGTCGGCTCAACGAAAATTCCGTAATGTTCGCCTTCATCATAATTAACGGGCAAGGCGGAAGCACCACTAATTTGTACCCATTTGGTTTGATTTAGTTTGTCAAAACTCTGACTGACACTAAAAGAAAAGTCTACATTATCAACCAACAGACGATTAAATTCTATATTGAAATTATTAGCAATCCGTATGTTCTTATAATCGGATTTGTATGAATTTCCTTTATTAAATTCAATATCGGGATCGTTTTTTTCTTCGTCAATAGTTCCCGTATAATCGAAACTAAAAATCCATTTTAAAGGATTTTGGGTCTGAAATATTTTTTGAGTTCTAACGGAAGCCGTGTAACGTTTGTAATTCTCAAAATCGTTGCGAGGATCAGCTTTTGCGTTGAGGTAATCAATATCAAAATTAAGCGTGAAATCATTATTAAAATCAAAGCCTTTCCCTACGTAAAATAATTTGCTAAAGCCGTCAGCCTTAAATCTTGCCGACCAATCGCTTTCGCCTTTTTTACGAATAATTTTAATAAGACCACTACTTAAATCACCATATTTTACTGATGGAATTCCTCTCACAACTTCCACTTTTTCAATATTGTCGGTGCTGATACTTCGCATATCTACTCCTTTTCTGACACTGTTGCGTTTTCTATCCGCATAACCTGAAATAGGATTGATAAGCATTTCTCCGCCAACGGTTTGTTGCATATTTGCATTAGAATTGATAGGAATATCGTCAACCACAAAAGAAGTCCCTAAAGAACCAATATCGTAATCTTTACTGCGGATTCCCGTTTCTCTCAAAGTGATGTGATTTGCTTGATTTAGCAATGGCCTATGAACTCTATTCCCAGGCAAAAGACTCAATAAATCACTAAAACTTGAAGGTTGCAAATGTTGCATTGCTCGTTTGTTGATAACCGAAGTGGACGTTGGTGCATCTTTTTCCTTAGCCGTAACAACTACCTCTTGCAACTCGATTTTCTTTTCACTCAATACAATATTAAAGATAGTATCTTTCGTGATTTGGATTGATTTATAAACGGGTATATAAGTGATATGAGAAATTTTTAAATTGTAAGTTCCCGAACTCAAATCAAAAAAGGCTATTCCTTTTTCATTTGTAATTGAATTAAAATCTTTATTATTTGATAGGGAGATATTAGCACTTTTTATAGGATTTCTGAGTGTGTCTTTCACTGTAAATTGCACTTGAAATTGGGCAATAGCATTGTAACAATAAAATACTGAGATTATTACCGTTAATAAATGCTTTGTCATATCTGTTTTCTGTTAATAATAATAAAACAAATATACAAAATTTATTAAGACTTAATATAAATAAATTGATTTTATTTAATAAACTAATTGATTATTAAGTCTTTCACAAAACTTATCAACCGTTAATTATTTATATTATTTTCAATAATTATGCTTGAATAATAAATATTGCAGGTCTTTTATGTAAATCTTCTTTAATATTTTTCCAATTTTTAATAATATCTGATTTTATAAACTCAGTAGGAAGAGTAATATCACAAGCAACACATAAAGAAGTATTGGGACTTAATGTAGTGATTAAATCAGCTAATAATTTATTATTTCTGTAAGGTGTTTCTATAAAAATTTCGGCACTACCTTTTTTTAAACTATCGTTTTCGAGATTTTTTATAGCATTTTTTCTTTCTCGCTTATCAATAGGTAAATAACCATGGAAAGTAAAAGATTGTCCGTTAAATCCTGAAGAAGCTAAAGCTAAGAATATAGAAGACGGCCCAACTAACGGCACTACCTCAAACCCATTTTGATGAGCCGATTTCACTAATAAAGCTCCAGGATCTGCTATTCCGGGCATTCCGGCTTCAGATAAAATCCCGATAGAGTGTCCTTGTTTTAATGGTTTTAATAATTTAGCAACCTCTTCGGGAGGTGTTCGCTTATCTAAAATCTCTATTTTAAGTTCAGATTGCTTTTTTTGTGGAGAAATGGCTTTGATAAAACGACGAGCAGATTTCTCATTTTCTACACAAAAATATTCTAACTCCTCTAATATCATAAGATTATAGGGAGGAATCACACGGTCTTTTGTATTTTCACCTAATAATGTCGGAATCAAATAAACCTTCGGCTTATTTTCCTTCATCATAATTTTGTATAATAACGTCAGTTGCTTTATCTAATAACTGATAAACATGCTCAAAATCCTCTTCGTTACCATAATAAGGATCAGGCACATTTTTATTAGAATCCGGCTCAAGTAAGTTCATTATCAGCTCTACTTTATACTGGTCTTTATTGTTTCTTGCATGTTTCATTATGCTGTTATAGTTATTATCATCCATAACATAAATCACATCGAAATTATCAAAATCACTTTCTCTAAATTGTCTACAATAAATTCCTTCAGTAGAAACATTATGCTCTTCTGCTACTTTAATTGCTCTTTTGTCCGGTCTTTCTCCTATATGGAAATCTCCTGTTCCTGCCGAATCTACCTTAATATTTCTATCACCTATTTTAGCTCTTAAAACTGCTTCAGCTAAAGGGGAACGACAAATATTCCCTAAACAAACCATTAAAACTTTTTTCATTCTGCTCCTATTTTGCGTTTTATATCATCTACATAACTTCTAAATATCTTATCGGTTTCAGAGAGGTTTTTAACTGTTTTACAAGAATGCAGTACTGTTGCATGATCTCTTTTTCCGATTTTAGATCCAATACTTGCTAATGAAGCATTGGTGTATTTTCTGGCAAAGTACATTGCCAAGTGTCTTGCTTGTACAATGTCTCCTTTTCTACTTTTACTTTGTAATTTTTCTAAAGGAATTTTAAAATAATCACATACAATATTCTGGATATATTCTATTGTTATTTCTTTCCTTTGATTTCTTACTAAATTAGATAAAACTTTCTCTGCCAAAGGAAGTGTTATTTCCTTTTTAATTAGCAGTGATTGAGCAATTAATGAATTTAATGCTCCTTCTAACTCTCTAATATTAGTTTTTATTTTCTCTGCAATATAATCAACTACGTCTTCAGGTAACTCAATACCATTATTTTCTAATTTACTTAGTAGTATATTTTTACGTAATTCTAATTCAGGTGACTGTAAATCGGCTGAGAGCCCCCATTTAAACCTCGAAATTAATCTTTGATCAACATCTTGAATATCTACAGGTGGCTTATCTGATGTTAAAATCAATTGATTTCCACGTCTATGTAAATCTTCAAAAATATGGAAGAATACATTTTGTGTTCCTTTTTTACCTGACAAAAACTGAACATCATCAATAATTAAAACATCTATCATTTGGTAGAAGTTTATAAAATCATTGTGATTATTGGTTAACGTAGCACTTCTATACTGATTAGAGAATTTTTCCATAGAAACATACAGAACTGTCTTTTCCGGAAATCTCTCTTTTATATCTAAACCAATTGCGTGTGCTAAGTGCGTTTTCCCCAAACCTACTCCACCGTAAATAAACAACGGATTAAAAGATGTTCCACCGGGTCTTTTAGCAATTGCTCTCCCTGCAGATCTTGCCAAACGGTTTGTTTCTCCCTCTATAAAATTATTAAAATTAAAAGTATTATTTAATTGAGAATCTATTTTTATTTTCTGAATTCCGGGAATAGCAAAAGGGCTCTTAATTTTAGAGCTGTTTAAAGGAGCATTTACCTCTTGAGGTCTTACTTTTTCTTTATTGCTACTCGGGATTTTCACAGTTATTGGGTTCTTTACATTATCATGATTCCCTGCAAATATACTATAACTTAATTTCGCATTTAAACCTAACTCTTTTTGTAAAGCTACTTTTAGTAACTTTATATAATGTTCCTCCAGCCACTCATAGTAGAATTCGCTTGGTACTTCTATCGTTAATCGAGAATTCTCAACATCCAGTTTTGCAGCCTTTATAGGCTTAAACCAGATATCAAACGCCTCTTCTTTAACGTTATCTTTTATGAACTCTAAGCATTTGTCCCATACGGAAACTGCTGTCTTCGACATTGTGGTTAGTAATTAAGTATTTATAGTTAGTTTTAGTAAAGTCGATAATTTTTTATGGACTTTCAGACGACAAAAATGGAAAAATATTTCGACTTAAAAAAAGACTTTTTTTCTTGTTTTTTTAAATATATTTTTGTACCTGTTTAAAAACAAATTATTATGATTTCAAGAAGTGCCTATATAAGAGTAAGATACGGCGAAACGGACCAAATGGGCTATGTTCATCATGGTAATTATGCTTTATATTTTGAACTTGCAAGAATAGAGTTAATGCGATCTATTGGTTTAAATTACAAGGAATTAGAAGACGGTGGAATTATGATGCCCGTATTAAAATTAGAATGTAATTTTATTGCTCCCGCAAAATATGATGATGAACTTTGTATAGAAACAAAAATCAAAGAAATCCCCACAGGTGCTCGCATAAATTTCAGCTATAAAATTACTAATCAGGAAGGAAAGTTATTAACAATTGGTGAAACTGAACTCGTTTTTGTAGATATGGTAAAAAATAAACCCATACGAGCACCAAAATTTTTAATCGAAAAACTAAAAGAAAATGACTCAAATCCGGAATAAATTCAGCAAATGTTAAAGTGCATGATTCTTATCATTGAGTAATTTTATATTGATTTCATTATATGGCTCAAAACTTTTTTGGAAAGCCTCTGCTTTCTCTAAATCTGTTTGTATAATGAGTGTACAATCTTGTAAATAAGTTTGCTCTAATATTCTTCCGCTATATTTTTCTATATTTCTCATTGCATTATTTTGAGAAGTATAAGGGAAATTAATCTCAAAATCTGCTGTCTTTTTTATAACTTTTATTTTAGCTAAATTCAGCGTTTCTTCTGCACTTTCTTTATAGGCTTTTATAAGGCCGCTAACTCCTAATTTTATCCCGCCAAAATATCTTACTGAAACCACCAAGCAAAATGTCAAATCTTTAGAAAGTAACTGGTTATAAATTGGTAGTCCCGCCGTTCCATTTGGCTCTCCGTCATCATTCGCACGGTAATTTTCGCCTTCAAACCCTAAACGATAAGCATAACAATGGTGTGTTGCATCCGGATATTTTTGTCTTAATAAATCTAATTGCTCCTTTACCTCCTCTTCATCTTTCACAGGAAAAGCATAACCAAAAAATTTACTCCCTTTATCTTTAGTAATTACAGTTTCTATTTTATTTTTAATGCTTCTACACTCAAATTTCATTATAAATAAATGTTATTTTTATTTTTAAAAATATAAACTAAATCATCTTCAAAGTCAAGTGAATTTATCAAAATCTCATTTTCTAATACAGGACTCTTTCTGCCATTTTCCCAATAATTATTTTTAGACCGAATGATTCTTGCCTCATCCCATAAATCTGACAAAATAAATGATTCTAAAGTTCTTATACCTCCTTCAATAATAACAGATTGAACGTCTTTTCCTTTCAAATCATTTAAAATATTATTTAGCGTAAAATCTTTTTCAAAATTAGATTTATCATAAACAATAGCAGATTTATCTTTAAAAAAGTGAGTGTTTTCTAAACCTTTAAAATCATTTCCGATACTGATTTTTATAGGATCAATTGCTTTAAAATATCGAGAATTTAGTTTTGGGTTATCAATTTTTAATGTGTTTTTCCCCACTAAAATTGCTTGTTCTTCTTTTCTCCAAAGATGAGAAAGATACTTCATTTGTTTACTTGTAATCCACTTTTGTGAATCATCTTCGGGCGAGAAAAATCCGTTAGCAGTTTCTGCCCATTTTAAAATAATATACGGGCGATTATTTTTATGAAATGTAAAGAATCTTTTATTCAGTTTTAAACACTCTTTTGGCAGAATATTTTCTGTTACCTCTACTCCATTATTTTTCAATAATTCAATCCCTTTTCCATTTACATGAGCAGCATAATCTCTTGTCCCTATAACCACTTTAGGGATTTTATTTTCAATTATTGCAAGAGAGCAAGGCGGAGTTTTCCCATAATGAGAACAAGGTTCTAAATTCACGTAAAGTGTAGAATTCTGCAATAAGGATTTATCTTTTACATTATTAATCGCATTGATTTCCGCATGTGGCAAACCCGATTGATAGTGCCAACCTTCACCTATAATTCTATTTTCATGTACAATTACAGCTCCAACTAACGGATTAGGATAAGTTGTTCCTAAACCATTTTTCGCCAACTGAAGGCAACGCTGCATATAAACTTCTTGTATTGTCATAAAAAAGAAAGTCTGCCTTTCTTTAATATTAAAAAATAATACTAAAAATCAACAGACTTTTTAAATATTTAATTAGACTTTATTCTTCCTCAGAACTCTCTGCCTCTTTTTGACTTTCTGCTAATGCTTCTAAATTAATTAGTCTTAAATCATCGTATTTAGATTTCAACTCATTTAATTCATTAACATGAGATTCTATATTAGCAATCGCATTCTTAAATAATGGATTAGACTCATCTGCATTAGAGAAAAACCCTAAATTGTTTTGTAATTGAGATACTTCTTTTTGTTTATCATCAATTCTTTTTCTCATATCGAACTTAAGAGATCTCAATAATTTCTCATCTAAATTAGATTTTATTTGATCTAATTGATTGTTCCATTGAGCTTTCTGCATAGAATTCTCGTTAAGCCCTGCATCTTTCAATATTTGTCTTGTAAGTTTACTAAGCTCTTTGTTTATATCTTGTTTCCCGTTAGGTACAAATCCAATAGAAGACCAACGAATACTATAATCGTTTAACCATTTTAATAAAGCATCTTTTTCTTTAGGCTTTTCTGACTCTCTCATTTCTTTAAGAAGAGCTTCTTTAGCCTCTAAGTTTTTAGTTTGTTGCTCTAATCTTTCGTTATCTCTATTTTTAAATCTATCAAAAAAATGATTATTTGCTTCGTTAAATTCTTTCCAAATTTTATCAGAATATTTTCTTGGCACATGTCCAATTTTCTTCCATTCAGACTGAATACGTTTCACTACTTTTACAGATTCATTCCAATCTATGCTATCTTTATGTTCTTTGGCAATCTCAACCAACTTTCTCTTTTTCTCGAGATTTTCCATTTGCTCAGCTTTCATATCTTTATAGAAAGCATTCTTTTTCTGATTGAAGTTACGCGTTGCTTCTTTAAACTTATCCCAAGTTGGTTGATTTTCCGCTTTTGGCACTCTACCAATTGCAAAAAACTCATCTCTAAGAACTTTAACTTCTTTAATCTTCTTTTGCCAAGCATTATGAGATTTAATAGCAGAGTCACCTAATATTGCCTCTAATTTAGCAATTATCTCTTTTTTCTTAACTAAATTCTCTTTTTGTCTTTGTTGAATTTGTTCGCTCAGCTCTTCTTTTCTATTATGTAATTTAGCCGTAAGTTCTTTAAACTTTTGCCAAGTAGGCTCACGGTGTTCTTCAGCTACCGGGACAGCCTCCTCTTTCCACATACGGTGTAAATATTGAAGCTCGTTTAACGCTTTTTGAACATTTTCTTCCTCCAATAATTTTTCGGTGCGAGCAATAATAGATTTTCTTATCTCTAAGTTATGCTCATAATCCATTTTTCTTAATTCTTGATTAAGATCTAAAAATTTATAGAAATTATCTAAATGGAAATAATAAGTATTAAAGATGTTATTAGCTTTTGCTCTTGGGATTCTACCCGCATTATGCCAACGAGTTTTTAACTCACGGAATTTTTTAAAGATATCCGAATTATTATTAGCCGGCTCAGTATACAAAGCTTTCAACTCTTCTATAATAGCTTCTCGCTCTTTTAGACTATCGTTTTGCTTTTTCTCTACCGACTTATAATGATCATCTACACGTGTTTTATAATCATGTAAAACTCGTTTAAAATCATTTTTATCTTTGGTTTCGTATCTAAAATCTATTTCGTTTCCTCCTTGACTTATGAATTTTTCTTTAGCTTCACTTTCTTGTTCGCTCCACTGTTTATCAAAGGATTCTTTTAGATTTTGAAAAGCTGATTTTAATTTTACAACCGAGAATCTTGTTAAAAGTTTAGATGCTTCTGCCACCATTTCCGGTAAAGACATTTCATCATAATCCTTTAAAGCTACCTCTTCCTCATCAGATTCGTTATCTTCTTCCTCTTTTTCATCTTCATGCTGATCCACATCTGCATTTTCATCATAATCCTTTGCAGAATTATCATCAGTTTGTGGTTCCTCTTTCAATGAATCTGCTTCATTAGAGTTTTCTTGTAAATTCTCTTTCACGCTTTCTTGCTCGTTATTAGCGTTAGAATCGTTTAATTTTCCATCTGCGTTTTGCAGGTTTTCTTTTTCTATAGACATTTCTTCTAAGTTTTTAGAATGATATTCAATTAGCAAAACTAATGAATATCAACCAATCAAACTAAATTCAAAAGCAATTTTTTATATATTTACCCAAAATAATTTGTAAAACAACCAAAAAAAGGAAGAAAAAATGGAAAAAATCACTTCAAAAGTCGTTTATTTAGGAGGTTTAAGAACAGAAGCCACTCATCAAAAATCAGGAAATCAAATAATTACTGATGCCCCAACAGATAATAACGGAAAAGGTGAAGCTTTTTCCCCTACTGATACCGTTGCAACCGCTTTAGCAAGTTGTGCACTCACAATTATGGGAATAAAGGCTGAATCTATGGATTGGGATATTTCAGGAATTACAGCAGAAGTAATAAAAGTTATGGGAACAGGGCCTCGCAGAATTTCAAAAATTAAAATTGATTTTAAAATTCCTTTTAAAACCGATGATAAACAACGTAAATTATTAGAGAATACTGCAAAAACTTGTCCTGTATTTATGAGCCTTCACCCCGATATGGAAAAAGAATTAAACTTTATTTGGGAATAAGCGATAAAAATTCAATATCTAAAGCTGATTATTAAATATTAATAGTCAGCTTTTTTATTTCTTGTTTATTAAAATTACCCCAACCTAATTCAAAAAATATTTTAAAATATAAAAATTGGCTTTATATTTGTATGAATGAATAATCATTCATTTATTTATTAAAAGTATAAAATATGGCACGGAATATAGATACATCTAAAATGGAAAATATCCGAAAAGCTACGATAAACGTAGTAGTAGAGGAAGGAATTAAAAATGCTTCAGTTGCTAAAATAGCCAAAGAAGCAAAAGTTTCTGCCGGATATTTATACCGTTTTCATCCAAGTAAAGAGGAATTAATCCAAGTGATTTTTAAAGATTTATTTCAAGAAATTGTACAACGTTTACAAATTCTTTTAGAAAAAGAAGATAAACTGCACGAGGTTTTTCGTTTGTTTATTTTGGATTTATTCAATCAAGCAAAAATAAACCCGAATGAACCGCTTTTCATGCTTAAATTAATGACGGATTATTCTTTTAGAATGGATGAACAAGACAAACAAGTTCTAAACGAAATCGGCGAAAAAATGCTTTCAATTGGTTATTCTACAAAGGAAATTAATCCGAGTATTGACAGCGAGATGCTTTACACTCTTTTTATAGGAACCACTTATTTTTTTATAAACGTAAGAGAACGCAAAATCTTTAATTCAGAAAAATTAAGTAAAAAAGACGCAGAAAAAATAACTCAATTATATATTAACGCTTTAGCTTAAAAATGAAAAAAATAAATTTAACATTTGCCTTAATTTCCATTTTGTTGAGTGGTGTAATAAATGCACAATCATTGAGCTTGCAAGATGCTTTAAGCTTAATGGAAAACAACAACGGAAAGTTAAAAGGTTACGAAAGACAAACAGAAGCCGCAGAATACGGAATAAAAGCTGCACAAGGTTTGTATTTACCACAGGTAACAATGAGCGGTAAAATCATTAGAATGAATGAGCCGTTGGCTTTAAACTTCAATAAATATAAGTACGGGTTAAGCCATTTATTAAAATTAAATCCCAATATTTTAGGCGATTGGAAAATTCCGTTCCAAGACCCTACGATAATGACTTTACAAGCTGATTTAAAATGGCCAATCTTTACGGGCGGAAAAATAAAAGCAGCTAACAATGCCGCCAAAATTAAACGAGATTTAGCTCAAGCAGAAAGCGATAAAGTGAAATCTCAATTAATTTCGGAAGTTTCCACTCGGTATTTTCAGGTGCAATTAGCTAAAGAAGCGGTAAAAGTGAGAGAGCAAGCCAAAGAAGCCGCAGAAAAACATTTATACAATGCTGAGCAATTAGAAAAAAACGGAATGATAGCCGCAGTAGAAAAAATGCAGGCAGAAACAGCAGTGGCAGATGCTCTGAGAGAATTACAAGGAGCAGAAAAAGATGTTTCTTTGGCTGAAGCAGCACTTTTAGGAGCTTTAAACATTGAAAATATTCCCGAAGAACTTAGCACTCCGTTGTTCGAGATTAATTTATTGAAACCATTAGAATATTATCAGCAACAAGCAAAAGAAAACTATCCTGAAATTGCAAAAGCTAAACTTAAAAAGCAATTAGCCGAGCAAGATGTGGCATTAAAAAAATCTAAATTTATGCCGGATATTGCATTGGTAGGTTCTAAATATCTTTTAACTGAAAATCTACCGATTACTGAGCCTGATTGGTACGTGGGAATAGGAATGCAAGTCGATATTTTTACAGGTTTAAAGAATAAGCAAGAATATAAACAGGCAATTGCAATGAGCGAAAGTGTAGATTTATTACAAGCTCAGGCAGAAAAAGACATTCAAACTTTAGTTAAAAAGCAATATACAGAAATTTTAAAACAGCAAGAACAATTAGAAAGTTTAAAAAAGAACGAATCGTTTGCCGAAGAATTGGTGCGAGTACGAGAAAAGGCCTTTTACGAAGGTTTTGCTAAATCAACCGATGTGGTAGACGCAAATTTATATATGGCATCAATCAAAATGAAAAAATTAAAAGCCCTGTTTGAGATGGATAAAGCTTTAGCAGAAATGCTGGAAACCTGTGGGCTTAGTTCAAGTTTAACCCAATATATTACTAAATAATTTAAGTGTATTATGAAAAAGAAAGATATCATAAGTATTTTAATTACCATTATTATTTTTGGTACAGTTGTCGGTTTGTCTTTATGGTATTACAATCAGCCGGAAACCTTTTATTTACAAGGACAAGTGGAAGCTAAACAAATAAATGTTGCTCCAAAAGTTCCCGGAAGAGTAAAAGAAGTTTTAATTCAGGAAGGACAAAAAGTAAAAAAGGGACAACTTTTATTAGAATTGGAAAGTACAGAGATTGAAGCAAAAAAAGCACAAGCAGAAGCAGCACGTTCAGCAGCTGTGGCACAAGAAAACAAAGCACATGCAGGTGCAAGAAAAGAACAAATTACAGGAGCTTACAATGTATGGCAACAAGCAAAATCTGCCGCAGATTTAGCAAAGAAAACTTATGAGCGTGTAAGTAATTTATATGAGGCTAAAGTAGTTCCTGAACAGAAAAAAGATGAAGCTTTTACTAAAATGCAAGCACTACAAAGACAAGAAAGAGCAGCTTACTCTCAGTACGAAATGGCGAAAAACGGAGCTCGTGTAGAGGACATAGAAGCAGCAACTGCATTAGTGGCAAAAGCTGATGGAGCTATTGCAGAAGTAAATGCTTATTTAGACGGGGCTAAAGTTTTTGCACCGGCAGATGCAACGGTAGAAACTATTATCCCGAATCAAGGAGAAATTGTGAATGCAGGGTATCCGGTGATTAACTTAATTGATACTGAAGATGAATGGGTAGTTTTCAATATTAGAGAAGACCATATGGGAAATTATAAACAAGGTCAAACTTTTATGGCAACTGTTCCTGCATTAAATAATCAAGAAATAGAATTGGTTGTTAAACATATTTCTGTTCAAGCGGATTTTGCTACTTGGAGAGCAACAAGAGCAAGCGGAGATTTTGATAGAAAAACTTTTGAAATTAAAGCCTACCCTACCAAAAAAATTACTGATTTGAAACCGGGAATGACTGTTTTAGTAAAAGAATAATACCATGAAAAACGGATTTTGGAAAGTATTTTTTTATGAGTTTAAACTCTTATTCGGTTCACCTAAAAAGCTATTTTTAGCATTAGGTGTTCCGGTACTTCTGTTTTTCTTTTTTGGGCTAATGTTTCAAGAAGAGCCGAGGGATTACAAAGTCGGGATTATTGATTATGACCAAAGTATGCTTTCCGGAAAATTAATCAGAAGTTTAGACGCCACACCTGAAATTTCTATCGCTCAAGTATTACAAAGCGAAGAAGAGGCTAAACGCTTATTACAAAGAGGAGAAATCTATGGTTTTATCGTCGTTCCAAATAATTTAGAAAAGAACGTTTTAAAAGGTCAACAAACTAATGTTTTTTGCTACATAAACGGACAATATTTATTGCCGGCAGGAAATATTTCTAAAGCTTTTAAAATCACAACTAAAATGATTTCGGCTGGAGTGAATATAGAGAAAAGAAAGAAAAAGGGACAAGAATATTCATCTGCCTTAGCTGATGCTCAACCAATCCGTTTAGACGTGCATACAATCTATAATCCTTACATCAATTATGGATATTATTTAACTACACCATTTCTACCTTTTATGCTGGAAATGATTGTTATAATTCTAACTATTTATATCCTCTCAACACCTCTTAAATATGGTTTTGCCGACAGTTGGTTACGAATGAGTGGAAATAGTGCTTGGGCGGCATTATGGGGAAAATTACTTCCTTATACAATTGTATTCTGCTTTGTAGGTTGGTGGATGAACTTTTATTTATTTAAAATAATGGGAACACCGCTACACGTTCCTATGACAAGTGTAGTATTAATGACATTTTTATTGATTATTGTACATCAAATATTAGGTGTGTTTTTTGTAAGTATTTCTAAAGATATGCGTTCTGCACTTACATTTGGAGCAGGTTTTTGTGCTATTTGCTTCTCATTTGCAGCATATACTTTCCCGATGGAAGGTTTGCCAAGATTTATACAAGACATTAGTAATATTTTCCCGTTTACTCATTTCTTAAAATATTATATAAATCGAGCAATAAAAGGAATTCCTATGGATTATACCATTCATAATTTATATTCTTTTGGAGCTTATTTCATCTTGTTCTTACTGACATTTCCGTTATTCGTTAAAAAACTAAAAAAAGGAAGTTATGAGTAAAATTGTTAAACGAATTCAGAGAGATGCGCGTAATTTTTACCATGCAATGACATCAGAGTTCAGACATATTATTTCTGATGTTGCCGTACTTTTCTCTTTTATAATTGTGAGTGTTGTAGTATCTTATGTGTATTCATATCTGTATTCTCAAGAAATCTTAACCGATTTACCTGTAGCATATGTAGACATGGATAACACAGCTTATAGCCGTCAATTTATAAGAATGATGGACGGAACTGAGCAAGTAAAAATGGCAGAAAAGTTCAGTCAGCTTCCGGAAGCAATAAAAGCATTTGAAAAAGAAGAAGTTCGCGGAATAGTAGTAGTCCCAAGAAACTTTTCCCATGATTTACAGAAATCTTTAGTCCCAACAGTTTCAGTTTATACTGATGGTGCTTTTATGTTATATTATAAACAAGTGCTTTCCGCTGCTAATTATTCAGTTGCATATATGGGAGCAGGGGTTGAAATAAAGAAAATTCAGGCAAAAGGAAACTTACCGAGTATTGCAAAAAATGAGCAATCACCTATAATGGGAGAAAGCGTTAATCTATATAATCCAAATGTGGGTTACGGAACATTTTTAGTGCCGGTAGTTTTAGTAATAATATTCCAAACTACCATGTTACAAGCCATAGGAATATTAGGCGGGACTATACGAGAAAAGCATTTAATGAAAAAGCTATACCCTGACATTAAAGGAGTTTTGGGAATGTTACCTATCGTTATGGGAAAAGCCGCAACTTATTTAATGATAAGTATTGTCATTTTAATTTATATGATGGGATTTGTAATGCCACATTTCAATATTCCGGTTCGTGGAGAAATGCTGGAAGCTGTAATTTATATGATTCCGTTCTTATTGGCAACGGTTTATTTAGGACTATTTTTACTAAACTTCTTTAAAAAGAGAGAAGATGCCATTTTAGTAATCGCATTTACATCTATTCCTGTATTATTACTAAGCGGATTCTCTTGGCCGGAAAATGTTATTCCCTGGTATTTCAAAGCAATAAGAGAGCTTATCCCTACTACATTAGGAACAAAAGGATTTATAGCAATCACTCAAATGGGAGCAGATATAAATGTAATAAAAGATTATTTCTTAGAACTTTGGGGCTTATGTTTGTTCTACTTAGTCTTAGCAACTTTAACTTATAGACGGATTTATTTAATCGAAGAGGAATAAATACTAATTTCAATTCATGATAAAACCCTTTAATATCGCTGATATTAAAGGGTTTTTCTTTATTCTTTACTCAAATAATTACTGAGGAATCTTTTTCTCCTGAACATTTAAATAAAGTTCATCTAACTGAGCTTGGTCTATTGTTGCCGGAGCATCAATCATTACATCTCGTCCACTATTATTTTTAGGGAATGCAATGAAATCTCTAATCGTTTCCGAGCCATTTAAAATAGATACCAATCTATCAAAACCAAAGGCAATCCCTCCGTGAGGTGGCGCTCCGTACTCAAACGCATTCATCAAGAACCCGAACTGAGCTTTTGCCTCTTCTTCTGTAAAGCCTAATAAATCAAACATTTGGCTTTGTAATTCTTTATTGAATATTCTTATGGAACCTCCACCTATCTCGTTTCCGTTTAAAACAAGGTCATACGCATTTGCTCTCACTTCGCCCGGTGCTGATTTCAATTTAGAAATATCTTCCGGTTTTGGCGATGTGAACGGGTGGTGCATCGCGTGATATCTTTCGGTTTCTTCGTCCCACTCCAACAATGGGAAATCCACAACCCAAAGCGGTGCAAATTCTTCCGGATTTCTCAACCCTAAACGATTACCTAACTCCATTCTCAATGCAGAAAGTTGAGGTCTTACTTTATCCGCTTTACCCGATAAAATTAAAATTAAATCTCCTTGTTCTGCATCACATTTTTCTGCAATCGCTTTTAAATCTGCTTCATCATAGAATTTATTGACAGATGATGTTAAAGTTCCGTCTTCTTGGTATTTTACCCAAACCATTCCCATTGCTCCGATTTGTGGTCTTTTTACCCAATTAACTAATTCGTCTACCTGTTTTCTTGTATAATTTGCACAACCTTTCACATTAATTCCCACAACTAATTCTGCTTCATTAAATATTTTAAAATCTTTATGCTGAGTAACTTCATTTAATTCGCAAAACTCCATTCCAAAACGAGTATCAGGCTTATCATTTCCGTATCGTCTCATAGCTTCGTCATAAGAAATACGCGGGAATTTATCAATTTCAAAACCTTTAATATCTTTCAATAATTGTTTTGTTAACCCCTCAAAAACATTTAAAATATCTTCTTGCTCCACAAAAGCCATTTCGCAGTCTATTTGCGTAAACTCAGGCTGACGGTCTGCTCTTAAATCCTCATCTCTAAAACATTTTACGATTTGGAAATATTTGTCTAAACCTCCTACCATTAATAACTGTTTAAAGGTTTGAGGTGACTGCGGTAACGCATAAAACTGCCCCGGATTCATTCTGGAAGGGACAACAAAATCTCTCGCTCCTTCCGGTGTAGATTTAATTAAAACAGGTGTTTCAACTTCAATAAACCCTTCATTAGAAAGGTATTGTCTTACTTTTTGAGCAACTTGATGTCTAAAAATTAATTTATTTTTTACGGGATTTCTACGAATATCTAAATAACGATATTTCATTCTAAGCTCGTCTCCTCCGTCTGTCTCATCTTCAATAGTAAAAGGCGGAAGTTTAGCCGAATTTAAAATCTTTAATTCTTCTACTAAGATTTCTATTTCTCCTGTTGGAATATTGGAATTTTTAGACTCTCTCTCTAAAACCTCTCCCGTAATCTGAATCACAAATTCTCTCCCTAACTTTCTTGCTTTCGCAAACAATTCTTTGATCGTACGCTCCTCGTCCATTACCAATTGAGTGATTCCGTAACGGTCTCTTAAATCTATCCACAATAAAAAGCCTTTATCTCTAATTCCCTGAACCCAACCGCTCAAGGTCACTTTTTCTCCTTTGTTACTTAGGTTTAACTCACCATTGGTATGTGTTCTGTACATTGTTTTAATTTTTTGAAATACAAAAGTAAGTTTTTTCCGTAAAACCGCAATAGATTAGGTTAATACTAATTCCAAACTTATTTCTCCTCAATCCTAAAAACCTCTTCGTTTTGTGAAAGTTTTTTAGGCAAAAGGTCTTTCCATTTTTCTAAAAACGGACGTTCAAAATCAGGCTCTCGGAATTCGTCGGGCGACATAATGGGAATTCCCGTGATGATAGGATAATATCTCGCACATTTTGGGCAAGTAAAAAGTCCTTCTTGTACGATTTCGTTTTCTTCTCTAAAAATAGTGAGTTGTAAATCGCTGTGGTCGAACGGACAACACATTTTTTCTATAATTCTTTTTTCCATTTTATTTAAGTTTTTGTAAGGTTTCAAGTGGGTTTTCTGCGTCCATGAGGGCAGAAATCACAGCTACTCCCGTGTAATTTAATCCCGTTAATTTTTGTTTGGTTTCTTCATTGATTCCACCCGCGAGAAAAATCTCCCCCGAAAAGAATTCTCGTGCTTTTTGTATGTTTTCAAAATCGACTAATTCACATACATTTGCTGATTTGGTAGGAAA
Source organism: Weeksellaceae bacterium TAE3-ERU29 (assembly GCA_019218445.1). Classification (GTDB taxonomy): domain Bacteria; phylum Bacteroidota; class Bacteroidia; order Flavobacteriales; family Weeksellaceae; genus Ornithobacterium. Next base: position 22,327 of record JAHUUM010000020.1, read on the forward strand.
TACCGAACAAAACGAAATATAGTCATAACCCAACTTTTCGGCGTATTTTAGCTTTTCAAGGTTGTTTCCTACGGTTACGCCTTTATTTATTTTTCGTTGAAGTTGGCTTTCTAATTCGGTTAAATCTTCTACTTCGTCCAAATGAATGCCTACTTTTTTATTTAATCCCAATGCCTTTTTGTTTTCATAAATAAAACATTGAGCGGATTGATTTGTAAGCCAATCTAAAAGTGATTTTAATTCTACTTCATTGATTTTCTCCGTATTGTACAACTGAATTTTATCTAAAAAAGGTGAGATTTCTTTTAGTTTTAATTTTAAATCCGCCAAAGGAATCGAGGCATCAACGATGAGGTAAATTTGTTTTTCCATTATTTCCAATTTTCACTAAAGGCTTTAAAAAAAGCGTCCCAATACGGGTCTTTTTCATTAAAAATCAATTCTCTTTCTTGGTTTTTGGACTTAATTTTTCGTTCCAAATCGTTTTTACTAAACCGACCAATCGCAGTTAATTTCACGTCGTTTTCCCGGTAAAATTGAATAATTTTCTCCACCGATTTTTCTTCTACCGCCATGAGCATACTTCCCGCTCCTATGATTTCCAGTGGATTTAATTGAAATTTTTCACAAAGCAATTTTTGTTCTTCATCTACGGGAATTAAATCTTCCTCAATGATGATTCCCGCATGATTTGCCTCGCACATTTCATAAATCGCCCCTAAAATTCCACCTTCGGTTACATCGTGCATGGCATGAATCGGTTTTGTTTTTTCTTTTTGATTAAATTCGCCCGCCAGTTTTCCTTCTTGATACACAGAAATCTGAGAAAATAAATCTTCAAAATAAGTTTCGGAATTCTCACCTATCATTTGCTTGGCGGTTTCATTAAAATGCAATCCTAAAATCGCAGTGGACGAAATCCCCGCTTTTTTAGACATCAATAAAATATCGTTGTCTTTTACCTCATCACAACGGATAAAATCATTTTTACCGGCAATGGAAATCATTGTGCCTCCACCCGCAATGGTAGAATTCTGCCCCGGAATAATACCCGTATGACCGCCCGTAATACTGATTTTTAATTCTTTGCAAACCAAATGAATATGCTCCCAATAATCTTCAAAATCTTGTTCGGTAAAATTTTCATTTAAGTTTAAAACCATTTGAAAATACTGAGGCATAACGCCCGTTGTCGCCATATCATTGGAAATCAAATAGACAGACAATTCCGCCGACTTTTTCGCTCCTAATTTAGGAATAAATGAAAGCGGGTCGCTCGCCGTTACCATAGCTTTGCCGTTTCCTAAATCAATCAACGAAATATCTTTGCCAAAACCAGGGGTAATCAGTTCGTTTTTTCGCTCAAAACCAAAGCGAGATTGGAACATTTGTTTAAAGCCTTCCGCACTTATTTTACCGCTTTTCATCGTCCTCAAATTGAATGTAAAGTCCAAAAAAATCTCCGTATGATTGTTTCCATTCTTTTACGGGAAACCACGATGGTAAGCCTGTCATTTTCCATGTAATTTTATAGTTTCGGTCGGGCAAGGCTTCTTTAATTAAGTTTTGTAAAGTCTTAGGCGTATAAAAAGTAGCGGTTCGGTAAAATTCATTTTTACCAAAGGTTTGTTGCACTCTGCGACGGATAAACTTTGGTGTAATTTTATTCATCATTCCCATCGCGATTCCGTACCGAGCCACTCGACTTGCCTCTTGTAAAACTTTTTTGGGATTTTGGTAATATTCAAAGGTGTTCATGAACGCCACCGCATCAAAAGTGTTGTCTTTATACGGCATAAAATGCGAATCCGCCATGGCTAAATTTCCACCGAATAAATGCAGTGCCTGAGCCAACATAAACGGCGAAATATCCGTTCCCGTAGCATCAATTCCAATCTCGTGCCACCAACGGGTAAAGCGTGTCGTACCGCAACCATATTCCAAAAGCTCATGAATTCGGGTGTCTTTTTTGATTAAATCCCGCATCACTTTTTTCTGCTCTTGCTCGGCACGTTTGTAAGGACCTTCGTAATAAAGTTCGTAAGTATCGGTGTAATCTCGGTTAAAAAACCATTCTTTTCGGTCTTGCCAACTTCGTAAATCGTTCTTTACCAACGATTGCTTGTCTTTTTGAATCAGTTCATTACTCATTTTTTCTGTATTTAATGAACCGAAGGCTACCGATTGAAAAGTAAACATTCCTTACGCCGGCATGATCCGGTTCAAGTTAACGGGTGTAATCTCAGCCTTTCGGCACCCCGATGTTGTTACAAATATATAGTTTTTTAGAAAGAGTAAAAATAATTTTTATTCTTTTACTTTATTTACTTTTACATAAAACCAAGGACTATATTCAAAATTATTTTCTTTATCATTCATAAATTCAAGCATTTCTCTCCAGCAATCATTTTCTTTTATTAAGCCGAATTCATTTATCTCTATCCCAAATTTATTAATTAAATCTTCTGCTAAATCATGGCAATGAAAACTATGAAAACCTCCCCCTAATTCAATTCCAATTAAATCGTATCCAATGGTTTCTTCATTTTTATTTTCAATCTTATTTTTCTTTATATTTTGGAATAATCCGATTTCTCCTAACTTGGAATTCTCAGGTTCAAACAATTTTAAAAATTCATTTTTCTCTGATTCAGGGAAGTTTACACTCATTATTTCTGCTTTAATTTCAGGGAAAAACTTTTGCTTGTACTCCTTTAAAGTTTCTAAATCAGAAAACACATTGAACCACCCTATTTTTTCTTCATTAAATTTTTGATTTACCCAATTATGAACTTGGGTTGTTAAATCTTCATTAAAATTAACGGGATTGTCTTTATTTACTTCTCCATTTTCTTTTAACCAACCAAATGACCATGAATCTAAAAGCGTGGTGTTTAGACAATAACTACAAGTATGTAATTTTTTTCCTTTGAAACTACCAAAATCGCATTTTTCTAATTTTATTAAATAATAGCCTCCAAAATAATAAACCTCATCACTTTTTTTAATCATATTTCTTGAAAAATATAGCCCTCTAATATAGAAATTCTTATAAAACTTCATCAATTTTCTCGGTAGGACGAGCTATAACCGCTTTATCTCCATTCACAATGATTGGGCGTTCTATAAGTTTTGGATTTTCTGCCATGGCTTGAATGATTTCATCATCGGAAAGGTCTTTGTCTTTGTAGTTTTCTTTCCAAATGGCTTCGTTTTTACGGACTAAGTCAATCGGTTTTATCCCAAGTTTTTTTATTAAATCTTTTAATTCCTCCTCGGATAAATTTTGATCTAAATATTTAATGATTTCAAATTCTTTTCCTTTGGATTCTAAATATTCTACACCAGCTCGGCTTTTGCTACATCTCGGATTGTGGTAAATAGTTATCATATTTTTAGTTTTTCTCTACAAATTTAGAATATTCTTTCTTATAGGAAAAGAAATCCCTTATTTCTTCATACTCAACAGTTGGGTATTTATGTTTTATGTCATTGTATAAAGAGTACCCTAAAAAAGAGCTTAATTATAATGTATAATTTCATCTAAAGTCTTAGTTTGGAGATTGCTATGATATTTTACTATTAAATTACTAACTATTTCTCAGAAAGGTTATAGCTTTTTTATGGTCTCTTAATTTATTTTTTAATAATTTTTCTAAGTTTTCAGGATTAACATCTAATATATCTGAACTAATTACACATGGAGTTTTATAAAAAACATAATATCCTATCATGTTTATTTTTCTAAGAATATTTTTAGTACTCCTAATATGATTTTCAGGTTTTTTTATTATAATATTAATAGTATTATATTTTTTAGATATTGTAATAGTCCTTATATCTTCCCACTTTATTAATCCATTAAATAAAAGAATAGAATTATTAACTATACCTTCGTCACTAATTTTTAAACCGAAAATAGTATCTGAAAAATATAAATGATAAATATGTTGTACTAGTCCAAATATCGAAAATAATAAAACAACATATCCAGAAAATATAACTGAAAATTTTGTTCTAAAAATAAAAACTCCTATAAATTTTGATGGATATAGAATAATGAATATTCCAAATATGCACATAACGAGTATAATTAATAAAAGAATATAAAGTTTACGTTTATTTTTTTTTAATAATATTTTTATTTCCATATTTTTTTTTAAATAAAAGAGGATCTTCAAAACCATGACTTATTACTAAACTACCTTTTTTCTTAAAAACTATCTCAAAATTAGAATCATACCAACAATCTGTTTGATAATAGTAAAAAATAAGATTTTCATTTTTTATTCTTCTTCTGAACATAAGATATTACACCAAATTTACGCAATAACTCAAACCTGTGGCACTAAAACAAAAAAAGTATTTTCCGAATCTTTTATTTTATAATTTTTAATATAATCTATTGCTTTATTGATGCTACGTGATGTAAACTCTTTATCGGTTTCATATTCAAACTTTTCACAATACCAGTTATTATAATTAGGTTGAAATATGCCTTCAATACTGTAATATACATCACCTCCAAGAATGGCAATATTTAAATGATGTAATTTTTCTAATATCTCTATTGCTTGAGATTGGTTGAAAGCCCAATTATTGATGCCAAATTGTTCAAGATCTACCCCAACTTTTAAAATTTTGTCAATTTCTTTTGACCAAACTGTTTTCATGTTTAATTATTTGATTGGATTAAAATATATATTTTTTATTAAATTAACTTTTTTTTGGGGACTTGAATTGTATTTAAAAACTAAATATTTCATTTTAAGTAATTTTATTTTTTCCACTATTTCACCAGATTTTCCACTGATTTATTTTATAATAAACTATTGGGCAATAAATTCTATAGGCATAGAAGAATCAATTTTTTGATGGGTGATTGGACCTTTCATCTTTAATAAATAAAGCGAAAATCGTTTGGGTATATTTATATCATTAATATTATAATAAATATTATCTCTTATTCCTGAGTGGTTAAAAGGGGGAATCAATTTATTTGGTGATTTTGATAATATATAATTTTCATAATCTTCTGTATCTATGTCTAAGATAAGGTTAATGTTATTTGTTTTAAGTATTTTTCCATCAACATACATCCATTCATATTCAGTCCATGCATTGATTAAAATATGTTCCTTTCCAAAAATTTTTAGATTATTCGGTATAACTTTATAACGCTTTATTAAAACGTCTAATTCCTTTGCTCTTTCTATACTAAAAGAAGAATATGGAACATTATTTTTAACAGTTATATCACGTCTACATGAAATCGCCAATATCAAAAAGAAAAAAATACTGTATTTTTTAATTTTAATCCAGTCCATAGTATATAATTTGTAAATTTTATTTCTTATAGGAAAAGAAATCCCTTATTTCTTCATATTCAACAGTTGGGTATTTATGCTTTATGTCATTGTATAAAGAGTACCCTAAAAAAGAGCTTAATAAATAAAACTCATCATTTGTTATTATTTTAATATAATAAAAGTTACTAAGGTTATTTGCTCGAGATCCAAATAGTTCTACTGAATCATATTTATAAAAAATAATTTTTTCTATGTTTTGAATAGATATTTTCTCGTTATTTATTTGAATAGAGTCATTTAACAACCTAACATTTTTGGAAAAGTCTTGTTTTATAAAAGGTAAAATAACCCGAATTTGTATTCCCAAAAGCACAAGAAGACCTATACAACCAATAAAAAACACATACGAATCCCGAAATGAAACATAAACGAAATAAAAGAAAAAAATTAATGTAATGAATAAATAGCCTGTTGAGATAAGAAAACTACTTAATGAAAAGCTATATCTTTCACTTTTTTTATTGAACCATAAAAGATGAATGTTTTGCAAAAACATGAAATAAGACAAATGGATAGCTGTTTTCTTTTTCAAAAAAGAATAACAAATAGAATATACTATAATTAAAGGCAAAATAAAGTAAATGTTCTTTATCGAGAATATACTGTATTCAGGGATGAGTAGCACAGCTATTATATAGACGGGGATTGCTATGATGCTTAACGTTAAGAGGGCTTTTATTATTTTCATCTTTATTTGAATCAAAATTCACAATGGATTATATCACATTATTTGTACATAGACGATTATTTTTTTATTTGAAGGGTCTACTATTAATATGTCCATATCACGATTATCAAAATCATCTAAAATGACTTTATAATACCCTACTTTTAAATTTTTGTATTGAGAAGGTAATCCATTTACTTCTAGCTCTTCTTGTATAGGAAGTTGCTTTAAGGGGCCAAATGATTCTAAATTAATTTTCTCATAATTATAAATTAGAAGTTTATCTCCATCTCCGTTTATGTCCCATTTTTCTTCTTTATTGAGTAATTCAAGACCACTTGCTTCAATGTTAATATTAAAGATTCTTTCAATTTGTTTTTGGGGACTAAAATACCAGAAATAAAAGAATATAAGGATAAAAATAAAAAAACTGGCTATTATAAGAGGTTTATACATTCTCATACTACAGATATTTAATTTTAAAAGGTTTTCCTGAGGATATCATATTATATATTCTTGTAATAATTTCATTTTTAGGACTTCTTGTCCCCCATGGCTTGGGGGCGAAATCATAAGCATCATAGAATCCTGTGTGTTTTCTAAATTCATTTTTATTATATTCATAATAAACAGTTGCTCTACCAAAAGAAAGCTTTAAATCAGTATTTGCCTTATAAAAATTGACTATAGTTGAACAATTATTATAAATCTTATCACCATAGTGTAAAAGAATTAGATTAAACTAAAGATGTTATTATACGAATTTAAATAATATTTTAGATAAATACTATACTTATTTTACCATAGTATGAATTTATTCTGGGTTTGATATTGAAAATAAGATAATAGCGTTACTTAACCCCATGAAACCTTGCTGGGATAAAATTAATAATTTTAAGAAAAACGAGCCATGGTATCTTACTCTCTTTCTTCATACACAAAATTTATTTCTATTGTATCTTGATAAATAGTATGAAGCGTATCATTATTTTCTTCCTTCCACCAAATTATGGGGAGTGGCAAATTACAAGGTGTTAATTGTTCTATGACTTCTGTTCTACTTTTGGGATTGGGCGAATAGATGATTCCTTTATGAAAATTATCTACCATTATGTCTAAAAGTAAACTATCCACCTTTTCTGAGTTAATAAGCACATAACTACTGGAAAAAAATATAGTTGAATCATTAATCCGAGTCCCCTCTCTATCACAACCTATAAAGTCCACTTTCATTGTGTCTAATTTATCATTATGCTGAATAATAAATCTTGTTCTTTTTGATATCAAATTAGACATAAAATAAACGAAAATGCATGCTGAAATGAACCAAAAAAATAAATACCATTTGAATAATTTACTCTTAATCATACCAATATTCTTTTAAATAATTTATCTTCATAGCCGGATTTTAATTTTAGTAGATTTTCATCACTAGTATAAATGGAATCAGTATTATATGGATAAAAAGAGTAGCTCCCACCATTCATGTTACTTTTCGAAAAATGAAATAAATTTATATTCTTAAATAAATTTTCAATAGTCGTTTTATTCTTTAAGTAATTAATTAAAGTATTAATATTCATACTGAATTTTATTATATAAGTCTTCAATAATTATAAGAGTTATTTATTCTGTTGTTTCAATTAAACAATTCTATCAAGCCTAATACTAAGAAAAGTAAGGTACCTAAAAACAGACCATAAGGAATAATTTTAAGGGCTTTTAAGTAAGAATAAACATAATGGCTAAATGCCAGATTATAGGATTCTGATAAACTGTCTTTTCTCTCGAATTTTTCAGGCTTTTTATTTATCTTTTTAAAGAATAAATAAATCACAAAACAAATAAGACCAAGTATAAAGCTAACTAATGCTTTTTCAAAATATTCTGCTGCTGTTGACATAATTCATTATTTTATAAATTTACTTTTATAAAAATTAGTCCCTAAAGAAAAACCTGTACTTCCATCTCAGATTTCTTTGAAGCTATTTCTAATTTCTTAACCTTTTATACTTGCGATATAGTGATTACAAACTTTTAGGGATTTATCATATATTTTACTTACATTATACCGTTTAAATCGATAAAACTCATCTATTTCTTTTTCATGCTTGGTTCTATAATCTTTTATTCTATACAATTTGAAGGAAGTTGAATCTATGATTTTCCCTTCTTCTTCAATCAAATAATAATCACCTCTATGATTGTAAAACCACTGTATGAATATCGTATCATTTTTTATCTCATACTTCCCCCAATTCCATATTGAAGCAGTAGGTCTTCTTTGCTCATTAGTGTTTTTTAGAAATTCATTTATATTCCTATTAAGCATATACTCAGACATTTTTATATCGCATTCCAAACTTATAGAATCTCCACATTGATCACCATATCCTATTTTAGGAATATACATATAGCCATTCTTTAGAAAAACTCGCATAACTATTCCTTGCCCCATATATTTTGAATAACTATTATTGTAATCAAAAATTGAATAATAATAACCATCAATATTAATTTGATTTATCTCAATATTATGATTTAATTTAAAATACTTTTGATTGAATCTTTTTGGAAAACAAGAAACAACTGATATAAAAACAAATACTATACTTATATATTTCACCATAGTGTGAAAGGTTTTATGAGTTTCAATTAATTAATTCTATCAAGCCTAATACTAAGAAAAGTAAGGTACCTAAAAATAGACCATAAGGGATAATTTTAAAGGATTTTAAATGATAATAAATATAATGCCTAAATGCCTGACTATAGGATTCTAATAAACTGTCTTTTCTCTCGAATTTTTCAGGCTTTTTATTTATCTTTTTAAAGAATAAATTAATCACAAAACAAATAAGACCAAGTATAAAACTAACTAATGCTTTTTCAAAATATTCTACTGCTGTTGACATAATTCATTATTTTATAAATTTACTTTTATAAAAATTAGTCCCTAAAGGAAAACCTGTACTTCCATCATCTCAGTCTTCTTTGAAACTATTTCCCATTTCTGTTTCTTTGCTCCTAATCGTTTACCAATCCGGTTTAAAGTTTAGATATTTTTTAGGTAAAACTTTTTTGACATAAACACTTCCGTATATACCATCTAATAGTAAAATTGAATCGTTGTAAATTAATATTTCTTTATTCTCCATATATCCTCCTCCATCACCAAAAACAAAGTATTGTAACATAAATTTACCCCTCGATTTTCCATAATACCCCATATACCCTCTTCTTGGATCAAAGTCTTCTTCAATAATTTCATTCATGTTTTTATAAACTTTTAAATAATTAAATTTATTATTATCATAAAACTTTAGAGTAACACCAAAATCAAATTTTTTGTATTCAAATTGGTTATTATTCTGATTCCAAATACTATACTCTGATAATTTGTAGTTTGAGATACGATTATTTTCAAATTGAAAATTTGCTTTTTCTACATAAAATACATCTTTAGAAATTAAATCAATTGGTTCAAAATTTTTGAATCTAATTTTACTAACTCTAGGCATGCCCCAATCATTTCTTTTGAATATACATGATGTTATTGAAAGCATGAAAAAAATAAATATAAACTTAGTTTTTACCATAGTGTAAAAGAATTAGATTAAACAAAAAATTTCATTACACTAATTTAAATAATATTTTAGATAAATCAATCACTTAAAAAAATTACCTTCATTCTCTTTTTTTTTATCGAACCTCCCCTTCTCTACTCCTTAAATTGAGATAAATTATATATAATTTCAAATTTTTCTTTATGAATTTAAAATTATATTCTATATTGTGTCCCTAAAATTCAATAATAAATGGGAGAATCAGAGGTTGTAATTCAAAGTTTTTGGGATAAAGTAAAAAACTTTTTTCAAACAGAAATTATAGCAGATATTGGAGGGAAACCTTTCACTATATTAACCGGTATTTACCTTATTTGTGCAATATTCCTACTCTTATATATAGCAAATAAGCTTACTCATTTTTTAGAAAAAAGAGTATTAGTTAAAAGAATACCGGATCATGGAACAAGAGCTTCCATTCTTACAATATTTAAATATATTGTTATTTTTTTAGGTATTATGCTTGTCTTTCAATCAGCAGGTTTCAGCTTAGGAACGTTTAGTTATCTTGCCGGAGCCTTAGGAGTTGGGATTGGTTTTGGTTTGCAGAATATTGCACAAAATTTCATCTCCGGACTTTTAATCTTATTTGAAAGACCTATAAAAATAGGTGATAGAATAGAAGTGGGAAATGTTACCGGGGACGTTACAGAAATATCTTTACGCTCTACCAAAATCCTGACAAATGATAATATAAATATCATTGTACCAAACTCGGAATTCATTAATAATAAAGTAATTAACTGGTCTTATAACGAAAGACGTGTTCGCTTTAAATTCCCTGTGGGTGTCTCTTATAAAGAAAACCCCAATAAGGTGAGAGAAATCGTAATTGATGTTGCAAATCAGCATGATGGTGTGTTAAAATATCCTGCACCTCAGCTTTGGTTTGATGAATACGCAGATAGCTCTCTTAATTTTTTACTGGTTGTTTGGACCTCTCGTCACATTCAAAACCCGGCAGTTTTAAAAAGTGAACTTTATTATAGGATCTTTGAAAGATTTGACGAAGAAGGCATAGAAATCCCGTTCCCACAAAGAGATTTAAACTTTAGAGATGGTTTTGAGCCTATCAGTAAATATTTTAATAAACAAACCAAATTCAAAAATGAAGAAGAATAATATACTTTTAATTATCTGTTTACTACTTTGCGGAATCAGTGGTTTTGCTCAGCAAAAAACATTAACGATAGAAGATGCTGTTTTAGGATATTATAAAGGATTATATCCCAAAGGTTTGGATAATTTAAATTGGGCAAACAACGGAGAACAATACGTTTATTTTAAAGACAATCAATTAATATTCAAAAACACTAAAGACAACAAGGACTTCAAAACTCTTAGTTTAACTGATTTTCAAGGAGCTTATCCGGAGTTGGGTAGAATTCCGCGTATTAGTTTTATAGATAATGATAATTTAATTTTCAGAAATGCCAAAGGTTATCAAAAATGGAACTATACTGATAACTCTAAAGTTTCTTTTGATATTCCGGAGGGAGCAGAAAATATTGATTTTAACGAAAAAACAGGAGCAATTGCCTATACTAAAGACAATAATTTATACATAGGGACTGAGGCTATAACTGATTTTAAAGATAAAAACATAGTATCGGGGCAAGCAATTCACAGAAGTGAATACGGAATTACCAAAGGAACATTTTGGTCACCAAAAGGGAATTTATTAGCCTTTTATCAAAAAGACGAAACTGAAGTTACCGAGTTTCCTTTAGTTGATTTAACTACTACTCCTGCAACTGCAAAGCCTATAAAATACCCGATGGCAGGTGATAAAAGTGAAAAAGCAAAAATTGGAATTTATAATTTAGCTACTAAGAAAATAATTTATTTAGATATTGATACAAATGACTATCATTATTTAACGAACCTTACTTGGTCTCCGGATGAAAAATATGTCTTGGTAGCTGAAATCAATAGAGCAACCACAAAATACGATTTAAACAGATATGATGTAACCACAGGAAAAAAAGTAAATACAATCCTTACCGAAACTAATAAGAAATGGGTAGAACCTGAAAATCAAGCGGTTTTTATTCCAAATAAATCTGATGAGTTTTTATGGTTGAGCCAAAAAAACGGATTTAAAAATATTTATTATTACACAACTTCAGGTAAGCTAAAAAAACAACTTACTAAATATAAGTGGGTTATAAAAGACATTTTAGGATTTAGTAATGACAATAAATATGTGATTATTTCAGGAACGGGAGAAGATCCAAGAAATACACAAACGTTTAAAGTAAGTTTAAGAAACGGAAAAACAACTAATCTTACACCAACTGCGGGAACGCATAACTCTAAATTAAGTAAAGACGGAGAATATTTAATCGATATTTTTTCATCTTTGGAAATACCTGAAATCACTCAAATCATTAATATTAAATCAGGAAAAAGAAGCATCATTAATAAAAGTGAAAATCCTTTAAAAGACTATAAGTTAGGTAAAATTGATTTCCTTGAACTTAAAGCCGAAGACGGACAAACGCTTTACGGGAGAATGATAAAACCTGCAAACTTTGACCCGAATAAAAAATATCCTGTTTTGGTTTATGTCTACGGAGGACCTCATGCACAAATGGTTACAAATTCATTTTTGGGAGGAGCAAGTATGTGGATGCCGGCTTTTGCTACTTTAAATGATTATTTAGTCTTTACGGTGGATAATAGAGGTTCGGCAAACAGAGGTTTCGGTTTTGAAAGTTTAATTCACAGACAATTAGGTGAAGTTGAAATGAAAGATCAATTAGTAGGCGTTGATTATTTAAAATCTTTACCTTATGTAGATGCTGATAGACTATCAATAAATGGTTGGAGTTATGGTGGATTTATGACCACAAGTTTAATGCTTAGACACCCCGGAATATTTACTGTAGGAGTTGCAGGAGGCCCTGTAATAGATTGGAGAATGTACGAGGTAATGTACGGAGAACGCTATATGGATACACCTCAAGAAAACCCTCAGGGCTATGCAAAAAATAAAGTTTCTAACTACATAAAAAATCTAAAAGGAAAACTTTTAATTATTACGGGAAGTGTAGACCCTACGGTTGTACCTCAACATAGCATGAGTTTGCTTAAAGCTGCAGTAGAAGATAACATTGAGATAGACTTTTTCTCTTACCCAATGCATGAACACAATGTTTATGGAAAAGATAGAGTTCATTTAACCGAAAAGATTATAGATTATATTGTCACAAACAATAAATAAAAATAACAAAGGCTTAAATTCTTATTGATTTAAGCCTTTGTTATTTTTAATTCAGAAATCTTACTGCCTTTACAAATCTTTTTTTCCAATAACTATTCTCTAACGAACTAACGATTACTCCTTGAGATGACGAAGCATGAATAAAGAAAACTTCTCCGTCTTCTACTCTATCTACAATTCCTGCATGGGAAATTCTACTTCCGGAAGTGTTGAAAAATAAAGCATCTCCCGGTTCTACTCTACTTAATCTAATCTCCTCTCCAAAGTCTGCTTGATCTCTTGAAATTCTAGGTAATTGAATGTTTACACTTCTATAAGCATTCAAAAGTAAACCCGAACAATCCATTCCGCTGCTCGTTACTCCACCATATTGATAGGGCGTTCCCAAAAAAGAATAAGCCTCATCCAATACCATTTTAGCTCCTTCTTTTAGATTTGTATATGACCTGTTTGTTGTATATGGTTTATTTTTATTTATTCTCCTAATTGAGCCACACGACTCAAAAATTAGAAAAAAGGCAAATAAAACAATCGTTAATTTCTTCATTAATCTTTTATTTTTGTTCTGGTGGAAAATCTTTAAATATTCTTTGAACTGCACTCGGAATAATTTCTATATTTTGTTTTCCCTTAGATGATTGATTTCTAAAAACACCTTGCCAAATTAAATTTTGATTTTGGGGATTAATCATTTCTATTATAAAATTACTCTCTAATTTTTGAGTTTGTATTGGAATCCCAACTGACATACTCGTCCCAAAACCTCCACCATAGCTTCCTGTTCCAATGCCCACATGAGTATCTACATTTCTCACAATTCTCTGCTGTGGCTTTATATCAATTAAAATTTGAGGTTTTTCTGATTTTACCCAATTTTTAGATTGTAAAGCATCGTCGATTGCTTCAATAAATCTTTTTTGATCTAATTCATTCAGTCCGTTCCAATCAATATTAGTAAAATAATTATAGGTTTTTAAATTATTGAAATCTACGGCTCGGTCATAATCAGTTGCAACATAAGGCGTACTACATGACGCTAAAATTAAAACTGAAAGTATAAAAATGATTTTACTTATTTTCATAAAAATAATTTTAGCAAATATACATTTTAACTTATAAATACACTTAATTGGGATATATTCATATTATAAGAATAAATATCATGTCTAATAAATTTGTTTCTTTAATCTATTTTAGATATTTTTGATTTATAAATTCATATACTTATGAAGTATCTAAAAGTTTTATTTTTATTATTGGTTATATTTTCAGTAAGCTGTACAGAAAAAGAAGAAAGTGACTATTCAAAAACAGTAGAAATAACTGTTTTAGCAGAAACAACTTTCGAAAAATGCTGTGTTCCGGCTCCACTTACTGAACAAGAAGATAGAGAGGCAATGATTATAAAGAAAAAAGACGGAAAAACTTTTACTCTATTTATTGGACAGATTAAAGGCTTTACTTACGAAAAGGGATTTCAATATAAATTATTAGTGAACGAAAAACATATAGCCAATCCACCACAAGACGGTAGTAGCATTGAGTATTCTTTAATTAAAGAATTGTCTAAACAAAAGAAATAATTTTATAGAAAAAGCATTGCTAAATAACAGCAATGCTTTTTTCAAATATTTTATTTATGATTAAGATTTAATCACATTTACTTCTCTTTCCAGCTCTATTCCAAAAATGTTTTTAACCGAATCTATAATTTCCTGAGAGAGATTATACACCTCCTCCCCTGTTCCATAACCGGGATTTATTAAAACCAAGGCTTGTTTATCATGCACGCCTACATTTCCTTTTCGTTTTCCTTTCCAGCCTGTGTTTTCTATCAGCCAACCGGCAGGAACTTTTATTTCTTTATCGGTTATAGGATAACCCGGAATATTAATATATTTTTTATGTAAGGTATTATATTTCTCTGTTTCAATTATTGGGTTTTTAAAGAAACTTCCTGTATTTGGGCAGTCTTTAGGATTGGGTAATTTGCTTTCTCTTATATTTATTACCGCCTCACTCACTTTCTGAATTGTCGGATTTTCAAAAGCTCCTAAATTATTCAATTCTTCTTTAATCGCTCCGTAATTTACATTTAGTTTATGGTTCTTTTTTGTCAGTTTGAAAATGACAGAGGTTACAATGTATTTCCCTTTTAAATCTCGTTTAAAAATAGATTCTCGGTAATCAAACTTACAATCTTTATTATTAAAATATTCAAGTTTTAAAGTTTTTGTATTAAAGGCTTCCACCTTTTCTATACAATCTTTTACCTCAACTCCGTAAGCTCCAATATTCTGAATTGGCGATGCCCCAACAGTTCCGGGAATTAACGATAAATTCTCTAAACCGCCATAATTTTTATCCAAAGTATATTGAACAAACTGATGCCAATTTTCTCCGGCACTTGCTTTTAGATATACAAAATCGTCATCTTCGGACTCTATTGAAATTCCTTTTAGGTCTATCTTTAAAATAAAACCTTTGAAATCATTGAGAAAAAGAACATTACTTCCTCCTCCCAAAACATAGAAATCTTCATTTTTGTAGTTGGAGAAAAACTCTTTTAAATCTTTTATAGAATTAATCTCTAAAAATTTATTTGCCGTTACATCTAAAGCCATTGTTGTGAATGGTTTTAGAGAAATATTTTGCTTGATTTCTAACATTTAAATCGTTCTTCCGGGATATTTTTTAAGACCTTCTTCCAGAATATCCATTGCTATTTTTAAATCCTCTATCTGTAAAACATAGGCTAAACGAGCCTCATTTTTACCTTTCCCTTTGGTAAAATAAAAACCTTCCATAGGAGCAAACATAAGTGTTTCTCCATTTAAATCAAATTCTTCTAACATCCAAACTGCAAATTCTTCAGCATCGTCCACAGGAAATTGTACTGCACAATAAAATGCACCTTTCGGCATCGGACAAATTACACCTTCCATTTGATTTAATCGTTCCACCATGAAATCTCGGCGTTTTCTATATTCTTCGTTTGCTTCTTTTAAATATTTTTCCGAATTCCCTAAAGCTACTGATGCAATTTTTTGACTTGTTATTACAGGACTTAACCTTGCTTGTCCGTATTTTAAAACATTTGTAAGAAATTCATTATTCTTAGAAGCTACACAGCCTAATCTTATTCCACACATACTAAATCTCTTAGATTCAGAATCAATCATAATTGCATGTTGCTCTAACTCAGGAAAATTGAGTATAGAAGTATGTTCTGCTTCATATGCGAACTCACGGTACACCTCATCTGAAATTACAAATAAATCATGTTTTAAAGCTAAATCTTTTAATTTATTTAATTCTTCATAAGAATACATATATCCTGTCGGGTTACTCGGACTGCAAATAAGTATTGCCTTAGTTCTTGGTGTAATTAAACTTTCTAATTCTTCTATTGGGGGAAGAGCAAAATCATTTTTAATTTCAGAAGTTACCGGAATGAACTTAACATCTGTTTCATTGGCAAATCCGTTATAATTAGCATAAAATGGTTCGGGAACAATAATTTCATCTCCGGCATCTGCTACTACACTAAATGTAAAAAACAAAGCTTCTGACCCTCCGTTAGTTGCAATAATGTTATCAGCAGACAACTCTATGTTTCTACTTTTATAGTACTTACTTAAAGCCTCTCTATACTCGGCAGTTCCTTCGGAACCTGTATAAGACAAAATGCCCTCATTCCAATTCATAAGAGCATTTAATGCACTTTCGGGACTTTTTATATCGGGTTGTCCTATATTTAAATAATACACCTTTTTACCTTGACTTTCAGCCTTATAAGCACTCGGCATTAATTTTCTGATGGGCGAGGCCGGCATTTCTATAGAGCGTTGAGATATTTTTACCATTTTAACTTAATTTTTATTTTTCTTTATATTACAGAAATTGGTATTATATTTGTAAAGTAAATATACGAAATATTAATAACTAAATAAAATAATTATGAGTAAAGCAAAACAAACCGGAGCATTAATAGGTAGTCTATTAATTGGTGCATTAGCAGGTGGAGTTGCAGCATTATTGTTAGCACCTCAATCTGGAGATGAAACAATAAAACAACTTAACAAAAAAGCTAAAAAACTACGTAAGGAGATTGACAACTATGCTTCTGATATGAGCGACAAAGCTGTAAAAGTAAAAAAAGACTTAGAAGCTAAATTAAAGAAAACTGAATCTGATCTTAAAGAAATGGAAGAAGATTTAGGTGTATAATAATTTCCTAAATTCATTTTCATATGTTTGGTAAAGTAAAAAATTACATACAAGATCAAGTAACCCTTGCAAAATTAGAGGTTATTGAAAACATAGGAAAAGCTGCTGCTTCAATTGCTTTCATAGTAATTGTAGCAGTATTTGCTCTTTTCTTTTTCACATTTTTAAGTTTTGCAGGAGCGTATTATTTAGCAGTTTGCTTTGATTCTGTTTTTTATGGCTTTTTAGCTATGTCTGGAATTTATCTTTTACTTCTAATATTATTCTTCATATTTAAAGAGTCTATTAGAAATTCAGTTGTAAATATTGTAATAGCTTCTACTATAGGAGGTAAAAAAAATAAAAACAATGGAAAATAGTATAAGAAATAGAAAGGACTTAGAAAATAAAAAGCTCGAGCTAAAAGACAGTATATCTAACGCTTTTAATAATCCAATAGGAGGAATTGCAACAGTTCTTACAACGTTAGCAAATAAACAAGCAAGAAGATCAAGATTTAATTTCATTGATAAAGAAAGAAATCAAAGAAACGAGCTATTAGACGAAGGAACAAAAGCTATTTTAACTTTAGTTGCAAGTAGCTTAGTATCTAGATTTAAATTGGGGAGAATCCCAAAAATGATTATAACATCCGGAGTAGCATTAGCTACACCATATATCGTAGACATTATTCAAAAGAAAATCAGATCTAGAAAATAATTAGATATATTAATTAAAAAATT
>JAHUUM010000021.1 GCA_019218445.1 Weeksellaceae bacterium TAE3-ERU29
GTTCTTTTTCTAACAAATAAACAATTTTCCTACAATTTAATAGCGATACTTCCCACAATTTGTCTTTGCATAAGTGAGGAAACGAAATAGCTTCCTGTCCAAACTTCTTCATTTAGTAAATTATTCACTCTTAGTCCGAATGAGTAATTATCTCTGTCATAAGAAAGTTTCATATTTGCCAATGTATAAGCCGGAATGTTCAAAGAACCATCTCTATTAAAATTAAATACCATTGTTTCTCCCACATAATTCATTCCCGCACCGATACTTAATCCGTTCAAAGCACTAGTTTCATTAAAGTGATAATGTCCCCAAACATTAAACTGGTTTTCAGCTCCCGCATCGGCAGGTCTTAATCCAACTACATCAGCACTTGCTTTTTCATATTTACTATCGTTATAAGCATATCCTAATAGTATATTAAACTGCGGTGTCGGGTTTCCTAATAACTGAACTTCAAAACCTTTGCTTGTTTTTACTCCGTCTTGGATTTCCCATTGTGTCGCTAAGTCATATCTGACAACATTTTCTACACGGATATTATAATAACTCGCTGTTCCCGTAAATAAATCATTAAATAATGAAAATTTCACACCCCCTTCGTATTGAGTGGCATATTCAGGCTTAAATGGATTTCCTTGTTTATCCAACTGCTCTACATTCTTAAATCCTGATTGATAATTTGTAAACAAAGTAACCTTATCCTTCAACACTTGGTATATCAACCCAAATTTAGGAGCAATAGCAGTTTGTTGCAAAGCTCCTTCATATTTATTAGTTTTCCCATTGTAACTTCCCTTATTATCAAATTTATCAACTCTAACACCGGCATTCAATATCAATTGGTCTGTGATATTTAATACATCATTTATATACATAGCGTATGTACTGGTTCTATTATCTTTTCCTCCATTAGTCTTAACAGGTTTTTCTGCTATCATCTTCTCTATATTAATCTTATTGAAATTATAATAACCTGGGGCTTCTCCTCTTCTTAATGGGGTGTCAAAAATTTGATTAAAAGGAATTCCAAACAAATTACCTACATAAGAAGTATAGGAAGCATTGTATTCCCTATGATAATAATCCAACCCGACTACCATACGGTTTCGCATTTTTCCGATATTAAAATCTCCTATAAAGTTTTGTTGAATTTGATAAGCATTTAATGAACTTTTCCAATTAGCACCTATCCTTGCATAGTGGTCTGCCCCAGGAGTTCCAAAATCCGGTTTTCCGGTGGGTAAACTTTTTAATAAAGCCGGAACTACATTCGGAATAAGTACTAAGCGAGGCATAAATCCTTCATCATCTCCCGTATTGTATATTGCTGAAGTTTTAGAAGTCCAATGGTCTGACAATTTATAATCGATATCTCCTACCACTGTAAATATTTTGTTATTCAATCCTAAACTTCTATCCACAAAAGAACGATATGGATCTAATTCCAGTTTAGAAATATCATTTGTACCAAACATTTCTTTAATGTTTTTCGGCATAAATGATAAAAGTTGCTTAATTTGAGCTTCAGGAAGTCCTTGTTTAGTCAAAATTTTACTTAAATAGCTATTAAGTTGACTTGGAATTAAATTCACACCAATACCCTGTGATATACCTGCATTTTCTCTGTGAGTGATTTCTGCACTAATATTGATACTTAAATCGTCATTTGGCTTGTAAGTAAATGACGGGGCAATTAAAGTACCTCTTTCATATCCGCCATTATCTTTGTTATTCCCTTGATTATGAATTGCTACATTCAAACGAGAAAGGAATGTTTTTTCCTTGTTCAACGGAACATTTACATCTACACCCAATCTTTGATAAGCATAACTTCCACCGCTATAATCTACGGACGCCCCAAAAGTAGAATATGGTTTTTTCGTTACTCGGTTAATTACTCCTCCGTAGGAAGTTACAATTCCACCAAATAAAGTAGCTGACGGACCTCTGATAACTTCAATTTTTGAAGTGTTTTGAATATCAGTAGATAAATTCAAATCAGTCGCCATTCCATTTAATGCTCTAATTTCTGTTTCAAAACCTCTACTAATAAAAGATTCTCCTCCATAACCAACAAATCCTTTGGCATTACCTCCCAAAGCACTGATTCCAGGTGCATTTTTTACAACGTCTTCTAAATTATAAAGTTTTTGTTGTAAAATAAGGGCTTGTGTAATTCCCATATATACTTGTGGGTTTTCCAAATTAGCCAATGGTATTTTAGCAACATCTTCACTTTTTCTTGCCGTTACCCGCTCTACTCCGGTTATAATAACTTCGTCTAATTGTAAAGTACTGTTAAACAATAGATTAACTTCTGTAGTTTCTCTATCATTAATTTTTACTTCTTTTCTTACTGTCTCATTATTCGCTGTTACTTGAATAATATAATTCCCTACCGGAATATCATTAATAAAATAACTCCCCTGTGAATTTGTAATTGTACTTTTCTGAGTCTTTAGAATAGTAACTCTTAATCTAAAGGTATTCCTTCATAATCGGATACAACTCCTACTACGTTTCCTGTTTGGGCATAGCTTATTACTATTGAAAATAATAAAAATAGCCCATTATAAATTTTCCTATTCTTTAACATATCTTATTTTTATTTAGTTTAAATTATCTACAAAAGTAAAATTTTTTATAAGATATTATAGAATTTTTCATAAAAATTTCACTAAAAACAGTAACATACATTAAGAGAATTTTTTAAATAGAAATTTCATTATTATTAATCCTTTAAAATAGCTTTTTATTAAAAAAGATATTTAATAATTATTTTCGTAAAATAAATTATTAATACTTTTACAGTATAAAAATAAAATAACCTTAAACAAAATCATAAATAATGAAAAAACGAAAAGTATCTTCCGGACCAATTAGAGAAAAAGCAAGAACTATGGATAGAATTGTTCAAGCATTTGGTAGGTTGTTTAAAAGAGAAGGACATGCCGGGATTAGCTCTTCAGCCGTGGCAAGAGAATCTAATTATAATCGTTCTTTAATCAATAGATATTTTGGTGATTTAGATGGATTGGTTGAAACTTATATAAAACAAACCGATTTTTGGGGTGATACAAATCCTGTTTTAAAAGATATATTATCTAATGAAAAAACAATAGAAGATAAAAAAGACATTCAAGATTTACTTCAAAATCTGTTTAGCGAAATGCTGGATAATAAAGAGTTACAGAATTTAATTTTATGGGAAATCAGTGAGGAATCTGATATCATGAAAAAAGTAGCTCGGGATAGAGAAGCTATGGGTGAAAATTTGTTTTCTAAATTAGAAAATGCAAATAAAGAAGATGTGGACATACGTGCTTTATTAGCATTACAAATTGCAGGGATTTATTATTTGGCTCTTCATTCTAAAGTAAATGGAAGTACTTTTTGTGGAATAGACATTAATACATCTGAAGGTCAATCTCGAATTAATAATGCTTTAAGTAAGATTACTGAATTAGCTGTGAAAAAATGAAAATTCCGAGCCTAATATAATTTAATTAGGCTCGGAATTTATTTCAATCTAAATATTTTAATTACTTACAGCTATTACTTCCTGAAGTAATTAATGCAGCAAAATCATCAAAGTTTAAAGATGCTCCTCCCACTAAACCACCATCAATATCAGGTTGAGAGAATAATTCATCTGCATTACTTGGTTTTACACTTCCACCGTATAAAATTCTTACTGCTTCTGAAGTGTCTAAATCATACATACTTCTAAGTAATGCTCTAATTTCTGCGTGCATTTCTTGAGCTTGTTTTGGACTTGCAGTTTCACCTGTTCCAATTGCCCAAACCGGCTCATAAGCTATTACTACATTTGCCATTTGGTCTTTGCTTACATTTTTTAAAGCAGCTTTTAACTGAGTAGAAACCACATCTACATGCTCTCCTGCTTTTCTTTCTTCTAAAACTTCTCCACAACATAAGATCGGAGAAATCCCTGCAGCTAAAGCTTTGTCTACTTTTTTGCCAATTTGCTCATTTGTTTCACCAAAAATTGAACGTCTTTCTGAATGCCCTACGATAGAATACTTAACTCCAATTGAGTTTAAAATATCTGTAGAAATTTCTCCTGTATATGCTCCCGGCTCAAATTCCGATACGTTTTGAGCAGCAATTTCTGCTTTACTTTGGAATATTTGTGTAGCATTATCTAAGTAAGGTGCGGGTGGTGCAACAATTACTTCGCACTTTGGCGTACGAGAAGAAACAAAACTATTTATATTTAATAATAATTCCTTAGCCTCCGGCCAGTTTTTATTCATTTTCCAATTTCCTGCAACAATTTTAGTTCTCATAATATATTTTTAAAATTTCAATCCGCTATTATCTTCTACTTTTTGCTCTTCTATAGGTGAAGTATTTACAGGCTCTGCCGGTTTAAATACCGTTTCAACTACTTTTTTACGTTTTTTCTGAGCAAAACCTAAAAATCCGCCTATAAGTAAACCTATACCCAAGCCTAAAAACCCTGCGGTATAAAAATTTTCGTTCATATAGTCAGGTCTGTTTACAATAAAAAGTATTAACCCAACAACCAATAAAACTAAACCTATAATAGTAGAATATTTCATTTTTTTAATTTTTGTAAATTTAATTAATTAATTTAACTTTAAGAAATTTATATATCTATTTATTGAGTAATATCATTATGAGAAATCCCTCTGTCTTATTGCTTCATATAGAAATGCTCCACAGGCCACAGAAACATTTAATGAGCCTATTTCTCCTTTTAATGGAAGTTTGGCTAATACGTCTGCTTTTTTTATAATTTCGTCGCTAACGCCGTCACCCTCGTTCCCCATTACAATAGCTAAAGGTTTTACTAAGTCTGTTTCGTAAATTGTATTTTCTGTTTTTTCAGTGGCACATACTACCGAAACTCCACTTAGTTGTAAGAAGTTAATTACCTCTTTCAAGGATTTTTCTCTACACACAGGGATTTTAAATAATGCTCCAGCAGAGGTTTTTACAGCATCTTCATTCATTGCAGCTGCACCTCTTTCCGGAACTATAATTGCATGAACTCCACAACATTCTGCTGTTCTTGCAATTGCCCCGAAGTTTCTTACATCACTTAATCTGTCTAAAATAAGAAAAAATGGTGTTTCTCCTTTTTCATATATTGTAGGTAAAACATCGTCTATTCTATGGAAATCTATAGGTGACAAAAAAGCAAATACTCCTTGGTGATTTTTCCCTGTTAATCGATTGAGTTTCTGAACAGGAACGTATTGTATTTGTATGCCTAAATTTCTTGCTTTTTTAATTAATTGAGTAGCTACTTCTCCTTGTAAACCTTTTTGAACAATTAATTTATCTATTGTTTTTCCGGCTTCTATTGCTTCCAAAACAGGATGTAAGCCAAAAATTCGATTATCATTTTTCATTTAACAAAGATATTCTTTTTATCTCTTAATTTAAAAGAAAATTTTTAAAGCCTTATTTATTACTACAACAATTAGATTTTTTGATATTTATACTTTTCTTTTTTAAAAGTAAATCCTTTGCCTGGTCAACTATTTCTGATGTGTCATCAATTATATCATTTGCTCTTTTTAAAATAGATTCTTTTTACTTATTAGTCATAATTAAATATTTCTATCTTAGATAAACACTCAATATTTTAATTTGCTCTTCCTTTTTCATCTTCATTACTTTGCTCTCTCTGTGCAACTTTAATTGATTTTCCGAAATCCCATACCAATGATAATCTGATTTTTTGAGCATCACGATAATCATAATTTTGTTGTTTGATGCCATTTACCACTTGAGTAAAAGTCTGCTCATTTGTTCTGAATATATCTGTTGCCGTTAAACCAATTTGAAGTTTTTTATCTAACAATGAATATTTTATACCTGCATCAAAATAATAGTAACTCGACAAATTATAACTTCCTGCAACTGATGGTGATTGATAAGTAAAGTTAAGCTCTGCTCTTAATGTCTTTTCATTATTTAGCACAAAACTGTTATTAGAATTAAAAGACATGGTCCATTGATCTATTTTAGGTAATGTGTTTGCTAAATCTGATGTTGTTTGAGAATAATATATTATTGCTACATTATTACTTTCTAACCAATACCACTTATTAAAAGAATAATACTGTATTGTTCCGACATTCAGCTGTTTATAAAAATTGTAAGGAATAACTTTTTGAATAGGGTTATCGCTTGAAACAAAGGTAACTTGGTCAAAACCATTGGTTAGATAATTGGCATATAATGAACCAAAATAGTTTTTATAAGTCAATGAAAAATCTACATTATCCATGTAAAAAGGTTGCAAAAATGGATTCCCTTCGCTATAATTATATTTTGAAGAATAAAATCTAAATGGATTTAAATCTCCGTACGAAGGTCTGTTAATTCTTCTGCTATAATTCAATCCCCATGTACTATTTTCGGTTGCTTGGTAGGTTATATAAAAAGTAGGAAATAGCTTTAGGTAATTGTTCTTATTTGTTTGATTAAGCGTTTCTGAATAACCTTTCGTTTGTGTATTTTCTAATCTTAACCCCAATTTTAAATCCCATTTTTCTGAAAGTTTTTTACTTCCTGAAACATACAACGCTTGTGTATTTTCTTTATAATTGAAAACATTACTTTTTGATGAATCAAAAATAGGATTGCCTTTTGTTTTATCAAAATAAGAAACCTGACTACTATTATTGATAAAAGAAACTTTAGTACCAAAGGACAGATTTATCCATTTTAAAGGCATTTCATAATCAAATTTAGCGGTGTATATATCTATATCTTGAGCACTTAAATTATTAGCAGAAATATAACGATTAGCCACAGGAGTGTTGTCAGCAAAATAAGTATTTGTGCTGAAATTATTATCTAAGTTAGATTTGAATTTAAAATAATCGATATCTATTGCGTATTGAGTTCCAATTGTATCTACCTTTGTTGTACTATTAAAATTTAAAGAATGTGTTTTTCTTTGTGACTCTAATCGAGAAGGAGTAATGATTAAAGAATCTAAAACATTATTTTTTGTAATGTGTGAAGTATTTGTTACTTTATAAATTGGTTTGGAAAGCGCCCCTAAATATTGTATTCCCATTGTAGTTTTAGGACTGACTTTATAATCTAAAGCAACTCTACCACTCAGACTATTCAAGAAAATTCTTTTTTCATTCTTTTCAAACCATGTGTAATTCGGATAATTGATTGTATATTCTTGGTATGGAGCAATACTACCATTACTGTAATTAACGTTAGAAGTAACAGTCAATTTGTCTTTTTGATAATTTAATCCACCACCCAAACTTCCTAATGGATGTGTAGCTTGAGTATATGAAGTTTTTAAATTTCCACTGATATTATCTTTCTTTGGTTGTTTCAATTTAATATTTACAATTCCACTGTTTCCTTGTGCATCATATTTTGCAGGTGGAGTTGTAATCACTTCTATACTTTTTATATTATCTGAATTAATTGTTCTAAGAAAACTAACTAAATCATCTCCGGAAAGCTGTACCAATTTATCATCTATCATTACAGAAACTCCGCTTTTCCCAATTATTGAGATTTGTTCATTTTGAATTCTTAGTCCCGGTGTTACTCTAAGTGCATCAAGCGCATCTCCTCCAAGTGCAGACACCGAATTTTCAACATTAAAAACTAATCTATCTACTTTTCTCTGAATTAATTTCTTTTTACCCTCTGCTACAAGCGTTTCTAATTGTAGCGTATTATTAACCGTTATCGTTCCTAAATCAATATCTTTTATAGGGGAAATGTTTTGCGTAAATAGTTTTTGTCCGAAATGTTCTATATTTAAAACTAACAATTCATCAGACTTTTTTACGGAAAAATTAAATGTCCCGTCATCATTACTAAATGTATAACTGAGCAGACTGTCTTTTTCTGTTTTTAATAAAACTTCTGCATAGACTATAGGTAGTTGTTGTTCATCCCTAACTTTACCTTTTATTGTAATTTCCTGAGAAAATAAAAAAGAGGCTAAAACAAAAAGAGTAAAAAAACTAAATTTTTTCATAAAATATGCTATATTACACAAATATAATTATTTTTATAACATAAATGATACTTTAATTATTTTTTTAATTAAACTAAATAAAATATTAATTATAAAAATCATCACTTAAAAAAAGCGAGTTAAGAGAGAATATTATTAATAAAAAAAGAGGCTGATTACTCAACCTCTTAGTCTTAAAACTTAATGAATTTGTATTCTAAACTTCTAAATTACCTTTTACTCCTTCGTCAAAGGTTTTACCATCTACAATTGCAGCGTACGCCATTAATGCCATATCTACCCATTTTCCGTTTTTAGTATCCCAGTATCTTACATCTTTTGGCTCTACACTAATTACAGATACTTCCGGGTCTTCTTTTCCGTTAAACCACGCATTAGCCATTGTACTCCAATGTTTATCTATGGTTTCTTGGTCTGTATGTATTTTAGCTGTTCCGTAAATAGACAAATACTCAGAATTACCTTTATTAGAAAAAGTAATTTGAACCTCACTGTCATCTTTTATTTCGTAATTTTTATTACTTCCTTTTGAACTTAAAAAGAAAAGCTTTCCTGTTTCTTCGCACACATGCTGAACAGTCATAGGACGTGTAGGAATTGGTCTTTTATCCAGCAAAGTGCTCATCATACAAACTCTGGCATCCTCTGCTAATTCTTTTAATTTTTCTCTTGCTTCTTGTTTAAATAAATTCTCTGTTGACATATTCGCTTTTTTATAATTATAGCGAAATTCATACCAATAATTTTAGATATTGTCAGCACTGAATAAAATAACTTTTATTTATTTTTTCTCTTTTTTATCTTTACAAGATGCCTTTTCATCCTTTGTTCATTATTTAAATAAAACAATGGTATATGCCAATGATATTTAATAGATAAATGTCTTATTCCGAATATTATTAATACAGTAATAATTTGTATAAATGGATTTTGAAACCCAAAATATTTTGCTATTATTACATAAAATATTCCTCCTGCTATACAAGCCATTCCATAAATTTCTTCTCTTAAAAGAAGAGGGATTCTATTAATTAAAACATCTCTTAACAATCCACCAAAACAACCTGTGATTGTTCCTAAAGCGATACACACAATCGGATTTAGACCTACTGACATTCCCTTTTCCAGTCCTACAATTGTAAATAATCCAAGTCCTAAAGAATCAAATATAAAAAGTGTAACTTTAAAATTTTGTTCAAATAGTTTGAAAAGCATGGCAAAAATACAACTTATACTAATTACGGTACAAGTTCTCATATCTGTCATCCAAAATACAGGAGCATCAATTAATAAATCTCTAATTGTTCCTCCTCCAACAGATGTAACAAAGGCTATAATTAGCACACCAAATGGGTCTAATCTATTTTGCATGGCCGCAAATGCTCCTGACATAGCAAATGCAATTGTCCCCACTATTTCTATAAATAAAGTTATATTGGCGGATAATTCCGGTGAATAATACATATCAATCTATTTTTTGCAAATATTTAACTTTTATTCAAATTTTAAAACTTTAACGGGATATTATTTTATTAAAATCTAACAAATAAAAAATGTCTCAATCTAAAAAAGATCAAGACATTTCTTCATCAATTAAATTCTACAAATTAATTATTTGCAAGGTCATTTAAAACCCCATTAATTCTCTGAGAGCTTGGTCTTGGAGCATCAGGATCTAAAATATTTCCTTGTTCGTCTATTAATACAAAACGAGGAATTCCTTGTACTTCTAAATCTTTAACAAACTGAGAGTTCCATGCTGAACCGGTTGTTAATTGATAACCTTTTAATCCTTTTTCTGCTACAAACTCTTTCCATTTTTCTTTATCCTTAGGCTCATCTACAGAAATACTTACAAAAGCAATATCATCTCCGTACTCTTCTTCTAATTTTTTAAGTGATGGGATTTCTGCTTTACAAGGTCCACACCATGTTGCCCATATGTCTACATAAATAGGTTTTCCCTTTAAGTCTGCAGAAGACACTTTTTTTCCATTTATATCTTCCATAGAAAATGTAGGAGCCGGCTTTCCTATAAATTTATTTTTAAGTGCTTGTTTTTGTGCTACATATTCTGAAAATCCAGTATAGCTATTGTTCATTTCTTTTTTAAACTCATTCTTAAGTGAATCACTTATGTTGCTGTATTTAGCTAAAAGAGAATCTACTCCTTTTTCAAAGTCAGCTTTTCCTGCTTGTATTTGCTCAGGAGTTTTATTCATAGCCTCATCAGAAAAGGTATTTTGAGAGAATAACATAGCACTTACCACTAAATTATTTACATCTACATTTTCTCCTGACCCGTCAAATTTTAAATTTTCATCAAACTTAGAATAATCAGTCGTAATATTTATCACATCATTATTTTTTAAAAATAATGTTCCGTATTCATCTCCTATTTTGAATGTATATTTTCCACTTTCTACTTTTAGTGTATCTTTAAAAGTTCCGTCTTCGTTTAATTTAATTTTTTTTACGAAATTAGTTTCTTGATTAAAAATCACAACAGAATCTGCAGGAACATCTATATTTGTAACCTTACCGGATACTGTTGCATAATCTTTCGGCTCGTTTTTGCACGAAAATACAAGTGCAGCAACAGCAAAGCTTAATAATAATTTTTTCATTTCTTTCTATTTTTTTTTCTAATTAATCCTTCTTGTGCAACGGAAGCTATTAACTCCCCTTTTCTATTAAATATATTACCTCTGGTGAATCCTCGGCCTCCATCTGCTCCCGGAGAATCCAGGGCATATAAAAACCAATCGTTTATATCGGCATCTTGATAAAACCACATGGCATGATCTATTGTGGCGGTTACCGTATTTGCTATATTTGCTTTTGAACTATGCGGTCTCAATGCAGTAAACAGTAAATTATAATCAGAAATATATGCTAAAATAGCACGATTTTCTAATGGATTATTTTCTGTAGTTCCTTTTATTTTAAACCAAATATTTTGGAACGGCTCTCTATCTTTTTGCTCTAATATGCTTTCTTCTACTGCAGGTTTAAAAATAATAGGACGATCTATCCCAAAAAAAGTTTGCATTTCTTTTGGTAGAAAGTCTTTGATTTCTGAGTAAGTTTCATCCCAGCTTTTTAATTCTTCAGGTGGAGCTACATCAGGCATTTTAATTTGGTGTTTATAACCTTCTTCTCTTACTTGAAAAGAGCCTCCCATAAAGAAAATTACTTCTCCGCCTTGTATAGCTTTTACTCTCCTTGTAGAAAAACTACCGCCGTCTCGTACGTATTCTACTTCATATCTTATGGGTTTATTTAAATCTCCGGGGAGAATAAAATAGGAATGTAACGAATGTGCTATTCTTTCTTCGGGTACACTCTGGCTCATTGCATATAAACCTTGAGCCAAAACTTGTCCACCAAAGACTATAGGACTACCAATGGGTTCGTTTTTACCAATATAGGTAAATTCATCTACCCGTTCCATTTTTATTAATTCTTTAAGTACTTTTATATCTTTCATTTAAAATTTTTCCGAGGCTACTAATTTATTCATTTTTTTATAATTTACCTCACTAAAATCATTTATTACAAAATCTGCTAATGTATAATCCTGATTCTTACTGTGCTTACTATTATATCCAATGGTGAATATATTAGCTCTTTTAGCAGCTAAAATTCCGCTGGTAGAGTCTTCTATAACTATACAATTTGAAGTGTGAGCATTTGCCATTTGAGCTGCTCTTTCAAATATTTCGGGATGAGGTTTAGAAGCTTTAAGCTCTGCCCCACTTATTTTATCTTTAAAAAACGGATTTAATTCAAATTTCTCAAAAACCCAATTAATCGTATTCATACTTGCAGAAGATGCTAAAATTAGAGTTACATTATTATTATATAAATCTTCTATTAATGTTTTTACACCCGGTAAAAGATTAAATGTTGTATCATTATCAAAAAAATATTTAAAATATTCTCTTTTACGATTTATTAATTGTTCCGGAGAAATCTCTAAATTGAAAATCTCTATAATCTGATCACATACATATTTTGTTGCTTGTCCCGTAAAAGATTCATAAATTTCATCTGTCATGTTTATATTAAAATCTTTGTACGTTTTATACCAAGCTTTGTGGTGCAAGGGCTCTGTATCCACTATTACACCATCCATATCAAAAAGAACAGCCTTTAAATTCATTGTAATAAATAATTTTCTGCGAAGTAAATAAAGATAAATTAAATTAACAAGTGTTTAACTAATTTTTATGCATTATTGGAATAGTTGTTGTAATATATTAATCGAATTTTAAAAATAATATTATGAGTAGTTTAGACGACAAATTAAAAGGAAACTGGGATCAGTTAAAAGGAAAAGTTAAACAACAATGGGGTGATTTAACTGATGATGATTTAACTTATGCAGATGGGAAATCTGATGAGTTATTAGGAAAAATCCAAGAAAAAACAGGAGAAGCTAAAGAAAAAGTTGCTGAATTTTTTGATAGTCTTTTCGGAGATGATGACAAAAAATAGGATTAGAGTAAAATAATTTATCCTAATTGATATTTTATCAAGACTGTTTCATTTTTTAATGAGACAGTTTTTTTATATCTATATATTAAATATCATTGAATAAAAATGAAGAAAATTTATTATATTAGCTTAATAATAAATAGATATAAAAATGAATATTAAAAAAAGTATTGCAGGCAAAGTTAAAAATAAAGAAGTAGAGGTATTTCTATTAGAAAACGATAACCAAATGCAAGTTAAAATACTTACATTCGGAGGAATTATACAATCTATAAAAATACCCGTAAACGGAAAAATGACAGAATGTGTCTTAGGTTTCGATAAGGTTGAAGATTATCTTAGCGAAGAATACAGAGAGGATTATCCATACTTTGGAGCATTAATCGGAAGACATGCGGGGCGTATTTGCAAAGGAAAATTTGTATTAGAAAATAAAGATTTACAATTAAGCGTGAACAATAACGGAAATCAATTACATGGCGGTGTAGAAGGGTTTGACAGCAAACACTGGAATGTAAAAGATACGTTTTCTGACGAAAATAAATGTGGAATCGTTTTAACTTTACATTCTCCTGACGGTGAGGAAGGTTTCCCGGGAAATTTAGATGCAGAAGTTACTTATACTCTAAATAATAAAAATGAGCTTACTATTGATTATAAAGCTAAAACGGATAAAACTACTATCTGTAATTTAACCAATCATACTTATTTTAATTTAGGCTTAAACAAAGGAGAAACCGTATTAAACCATAGAGCAAAAGTGAATTCAGATAAATATGTGCCGATTGTAGATTGTATTCCAACAGGCGAAATTTTAGACGTAGAAGGTACTGATTTTGATTTGAGAGAGTTTAAAACTGTATTCGAGAATTTAGATAATTCTTTTGTAAGAAAAGTAAAAGAAAGTGAAGTTGCAGCTGAGCTACAAAATGAAGATGGTTCTATTGCGGTACAAGTAAAAACTACACATCCCGTAGTGCATTTATATGCCGGATATTATATTTTACCTTTCAAAAATGAAAGTGTGAAAATGAGTGGTAAAAATGCCGGAATCGCAATCGAAACTCAAGGTTTTGCAGATTCTTTAAATCATAATAATTTTGAACCAACTACTCTAAAAGCTGATGAAGAATATAAACATTCAACTCAGTTTAAATTTAGTTTTTAAACTTTAATTTAATAAAAAGAAGCCGTCTCAAAGTTTATTGAAACGGCTTTTTTATTAATTTTTGCCGTACTCTCCCTACAGGAATAAAGTTCAAATATTAAAAACTCAGAGAGGTTTTGCTGATATTGGGTGGGACACGTTCTTTTTTTAAGTTAATCAAATATCTTTCTATACTTTTTCGGTTTAAAGAATTTATAAAAATATTCCCGAAATTCCTTCCATTGTGAAAAGTCGTCCCATATCTCCTAAAAATCAGAATAGTATATTACTAAAACTTGATAAACCACGCCATTTTGTTTGGATAAAAAATGATATTCCTTTTTCGGACAAAAAAGATATAATGATTGGACGAGGTGGTATTTATCAAGACCATCGGTATCGTTTTTTTGAAAAATATTTTGATAATCCGCTTTGTGATTTGGGACAAGTGAATAAAAACGGGGGTAATCCCGAATGGCTCAAGCCTAAAATCAGTATAAAGGAACATCT
This sequence comes from Weeksellaceae bacterium TAE3-ERU29, assembly GCA_019218445.1. GTDB lineage: Bacteria > Bacteroidota > Bacteroidia > Flavobacteriales > Weeksellaceae > Ornithobacterium. The sequence goes on from JAHUUM010000021.1 coordinate 14,184, forward strand.
CAAATATAAATTCATTCTCAGTCTACAAGGAAATGACGTTGTTTCCAATCTAAAATGGATTATGTCTTCTAATTCCATTGCTGTGATGCCCAAACCGACCATAGAAACTTGGTTTATGGAAGGAACGCTTAAAGGAGGTGTTCATTATATCGAAATAAAAGAGGATTATTCGGATTTGGAAGAACAACTCAATTACTACATCAAAAATCCTAAGGAATGTTTGGAAATTATTAAAAATGCAAATGAATATAGTGCTGTTTTTCAGAACAAAATATCTGAAGAATATTGCTCTTTAAGGGTATTGGAATGCTATTTTAATATGACATAATGATATAACGGGTTTTTATTATTTTTTACCGATCATTTGATTAAACCAACTTTCAAAAGAATATTTTTGTTTAATTTCTTTAGGAATTTCTACATATTCTTTGTTTAAAAAATCCTCTAACTCAGTTTGTGTTAGTTTTTGAAAATCCTCTACTACCAAAATATTATTCGGATGATAAAAATCCATTTCTTTTGCAGTTTTATTATCTGTAATTACTTTCTGAGAAAAATAAAGTGCTTCAAAAAAACGCAATGAAAGTCCATTATGAACAGGATGTTTTATGTCTATAATTGCTTTTGCTTTAGATGAGATAATCAGCATTTCCTGATAGGATAAAATTTCATCCACTACAGGGAAAATAAAATCTTTATCTACATCTTCCTTAGAAAACAGTCTGAAGTTATAAGCTATTTTAGTATCCTCTATAATTTTAACTAAATGAGTAAGTGTTTCTATTCTATTATCTTCCTTTGCCCCTATGTAAAATAAATCTACTTCCTTATTACAAATAGGTAAAAAATCAAAATAAAAATTGTGTGTTAATATTAAATTAGGATGCTTAGTAATATTATTATTATAATCTATTTTATCAAAGACACCAAAAACATCAAAAGTATTAATTAGTTCACTAGGAGTTTCAAATCGAGAAAAACCATCCCATTGATATCCTATTACCCTTTTGGATATTTTTTTTAAATGCTGAATAGTGCCTATTGTATATTCATCCGGTCTGATTACTAATGTATAGTTAAAATAATTGTCCTTAACTTGAAAAGCATCTTTTATATCATCTTCAATACATTTTTTTCTTAGATAGTTTTTATAATTTCTATCTCCTAAAAAAGTTTTTCTAAAAAAGTTATAAAGTCTTTGATTAAAATTTTCGTATTTAAAATATTTTATATCTCTATAACTAACTTCATATCCCATTCTCTCTAAGTTAATAATAAGTAATTTGTATATAGAGCAATGAGAAGGCATTAAAAGTAATATTTTACCTTCTTGTGGTTTATTTATATTCATATTTTAATTTATCATTGTATTAAACCAGTTCTCAAAAGAGTATTTTTCTTTTATTTTACTCGGAATTTCTACATATCCTTTATTTAAAAAGTTATCCAAACTCTCTTTAGTCAGAGTTTTAAAATCTTCTATGACCAAAATATTATTAGGGTTGTAAAAATCTTTTTCTTTTATGGTAGGGTTGTCTGTTATAACTTTCTGATTGAAATATAAGGCTTCAAAAAAACGGAGAGAAAGTCCGTTATGAACAGCTAATTTCATATCAATTAGGCATTTGGCTTTAGACGATATTTCTAAAGTTTCTTTATACTTTAAACCTTTATCCTCAATGAAGATATTTGGATATTGGGCAGATATTCTTTCACGAGAAAATAAACGAAAGTATGTATTTTTATCCTTTGAAATATCAGCTATATGTTTGAGTTTTTCAAGTCGATCTTCCAAATTTGCTCCAATGTATAGTAAATCAATATTCTTTTCAGAGGAAATAGGTAAAAAATCAAAATAGAAACTTTGTGTCAGTTTTAAATTTGGATAAGTAACGGAATACTCATCATAATCTTTCTTGTCAAAAACGCCAAATGAATCAAAGGCACTGATTAATTCAGCCGGGACTTGGAATCTTGAAAAACCTTCCCAATGGTAAGCCACTACTTTTTCGGCCATGCTTTTTAAATACTGAACAGTCTTTGGCGTATATTCACTGGGATGAATAATAAGTACATAATCAAAGAAGTCTTTTGAATTATCAAAAGTACTCATGATATCCTCTTCTACATTTTTACCTCGCAAAAAATCTTTGTAGTGCTTATCTCTCAAGAACGTTTTTCTAAAGAAATTATAAAGTTTTTGACTACTGCTTTTGTATTTAAATTCCTTTATATCATGATACACTGCCTCATATCCCATTTTCTCTAAATTCAAAATAATCATTTCATAAATAGAGGAATAATTAGGCATTAAAAGCAATACTCTCTTTTTCATTTTATAATTCCGTTTTTTACGCGATACGAATCACTTGACAAAGCTCGCTCCATTAACTGATGATTCGCCTCCAAATTTTCTTTGGAATTTTCTTTATGATATAAGTGAAATTGTATTAAAGCTAATTTCACTTTTTTACGATAACATCCTTTTTTTATCAGGCGGAAAACAATATCGGTATCCTCTCTCCCCCAGCCTACAAAATCCTCATCATAGCCGTTTACATCTAATAAATCTTGTCGCCAAAAACTCATATTACAACCTCTTATACGATAACCCATTTTTTCGATAGGCGAATTTTCGGGTTTAAAGAAAGAATTAAATAAAGGGAAACGCAAAGCATTAAATCGATTTTTAATTCCTTTGGTAAAAATCCCAAAATTGATTTTTTTGTTTTGAAAAGCTTTTTTAGTAGTTTCTTCCAAAAGTAATACACGAGAGCCGGTGATAAAACAATCTTTTTGAGCAAATCGTTTGTGATCTTTTACAAAATCTTTATGTAATACTACATCACCGTCTATTTGGATAATGTATTCATACTTCGCCTTTGCTATGGCTTTATTTCTCACTTCTGCCAATCGGAAACCTTTATCTTCTTGCCACACGTGAACAATCGGAACTTTAGATTTTTCTTTCCAAGTATTAATAAGCTCTCGAGTCGGTTCTTTAGAGCCATCATCGGCAATCAGAATCTCATCGGGAAGCTCTGATTGATTTTGTACACTTTTTAATACTAAATCCAAAGCCTCAACCCAATTGTAAGTGGCTATTATAAGAGATACTTTCATTGTTTATAATATTTCACAAATATATTATATTTTATTTTATAATTTTGTTTTAAAATATTTTTACTAAAAATAAGATATGCCTCAAGTTTTCAAACAAAATAAAATTTTATATTACATACACGGATATAAAAATATAATAGCTCCTAATAAAATCAATTATAAAAGAAAAATTCAATCACTTAAAAATAAATTAAGTAAAGAAGAAATAGCTTCATGTGAGGAGCGTATCCACTATTATTGTCAAACTTGTCTTACTCAAAGCACTCCCGCAAATCACATAATTAAAGATTTAAAAAAGCCACAAAATCCTAAGGCATATTATTTTGACACGTATGAGTATGCCCGATTTTTTGATGAAAATCTAAAACTTAATTTTGCTTTTGGAGATGTTACGCATGTTCCTGAATTTCCTGCCATTGTAAAAAGCCGTCCGATATGTGATGATAATCAAAACAGCGTTTTATTGAAGCTCGACAAACCTCGCCATTTTGTATGGATAAAAGATGATATCCCTTTTGAAAAGAAAAAAGATTTAATGATTGGACGGGGAGGAATTTACCAAGAACACCGTTATAAATTTTTCGAGCAATACTTTAATAATCCCCTCTGCGATTTAGGTCAAGTCAATGAAGTAGGCGGAGGTAAATCAGAATGGATAAAACCAAAAATAAGCATTGAAAAGCATCTTAGTTATAAATTCATACTCAGTTTGCAAGGGAATGATGTTGCTTCTAATTTAAAATGGATTATGTCTTCCAACTCTATTGCCGTTATGCCCAAACCTACGGTAGAAACGTGGTTTATGGAGGGAACTCTCATTGCCGGAGTGCATTATATTGAAATTAAAAACGATTATTCCAATTTAGAAGAGCAACTGAATTATTATATCAATCATCCTGAAAAATGTTTAGAAATCATTAAAAACGCAAATGAATATTGCAAAAAATTTCAGAATAAAATAATGGAAGATTATTGTTCTTTTAGAGTATTAGAAAAGTATTTTGATTTATAATATTTTTAAACTTCATCACACAAAAAATCCTTACTTTTGGAAACTAAAACGTATGAAATTTTTAAAATTAAGTTTAATCATCACATTTTCTTATATGAACGCACAAAATTGGCCAAATATTCAAGCACCTGACGCTGTAAAAAAAGAATATTCTCGAACTATCCACGGCGAAACTGTAAAAGATCCTTATTTTTGGATGAATGCCTATTTCAAAAAGACTGAAGATAGTACTGCCGTTCTTAAATATTTGGAAGAGGAGAATTTATATACCGAGCAAATGATGGCTGATACGAAAAATTTGCAAGACAAACTTTTTGTTGAAATGAGAGCCAGAATTAAGGAAAAAGACGAGAGTGTTCCCGTTTTTAAAGATGGATACTACTATTATACCCGAACAGACGATGGCAAACAATACTTTAAATATTGTAGAAAAAAAGGAAGTTTAGATGCTCCTGAAGAAATTCTTTTTGATGTTGATAAAATGGCAGAAGGGAAACCTTATTATCAAATAAAAGGTTTTTCCGTAAGTCCGGATAACAACATGATTGCCTTTGGTGTGGACGATGTTTCCAGAAGACAATACAAAATTTATGTAAAAGATTTAACCACAGGGAAAATCTATGATGATGGCATAGAAAACACAACGGGGAGTGCTGTTTGGGCAAATGACAACAAGACTTTATTTTATACAGAAAACAACCCGACCACTCTTTTAACCGAAAAGATTAAACGCCATATTTTAAATACACCCGCAGAGCAAGATGCAGTGGTTTACACCGAGGAAGATAACACTAATTATATCGGGGTTTATAAATCTAAAAATCAGCAATATTTAATGATTCATTCCTCTGCAACTACATCGTCTGAGGAAAGATATTTAGACGCATCAGACCCTTACGGAAACTTCAAAGTTTTTCAGCCGAGAATGAAAGATGTTTTGTACAGCGTTGTTCCGTTAGAGGATAAATTTTTAATACTGACAAATAAAGATGCCATTAATTTTAAATTAATGGAATGTCCGCTAAATCAGACAAATGTAGAGGCTTGGCAAACTCTTATACCACACAGAGAAGATGTGCTTTTGGAGAGCGTAGAGGAGTTTAATAGATATTTAGTTATTACCGAAAGATTTAACGGATTAACTCGTTTAGTCATAAAAAACAGAGAAACAGGGCAAGAAAAATTATTGGCTTTTGACGAGCCTACCTATTTGGTTTATCCAACCGGAAACGTGGAATATTTTACCGATAATTTAAGATTTGCATATAATTCTATGGTTACTCCGTCTTCTCTTTTTGAGCAAAATATGATGACGGGTGAAAGAAAATTATTAAAACAACAAGAAGTTTTAGGTGATTTTAACAAAGAAGATTATATCTCTGAAAGACTTTTTGCCACAGCCAAAGACGGAACTAAAATTCCTATTTCTATCGTTTATAAAAAAGGATTAAAAAAAGACGGTAAAAATCCGTTGCTTTTATACGGTTATGGTTCTTACGGAAACTCAATGGAAGCGACCTTCTCCTCTACTCGACTTTCATTACTGAACAGAGGTTTTGTATTTGCATTGGCACACATAAGAGGTGGTGAGGAAATGGGAAGACAATGGTACGAAGACGGAAAAATGATGAAAAAAATCAATACATTTACCGACTTTATTGATTGTGGAGAATTCCTAATTAATCAAGGATTTACGAATAAAAATCAGTTGTATGCACAAGGAGGAAGTGCCGGAGGATTACTAATGGGAGCGGTTACCAACCTTCGTCCCGATTTATGGAAAGGAGTCATTGCTCAGGTTCCTTTTGTGGACGTGGTAAACACGATGTTAGACGAAACTATTCCTTTGACTACCAATGAATATGACGAATGGGGAAACCCGAATAACGAAGACGCTTACCATTATATGAAGTCTTATTCACCTTACGAAAACATCAAAAAAACTGAATATCCTAATATGCTTGTTACCACAGGTTTGCATGACAGCCAAGTTCAATATTTTGAACCGGCAAAATGGGTGGCAAGATTAAGAGATAATCAGCAAGGAGACAATAAAATTTTATTCAAAACCGAAATGGATTTCGGTCATGGTGGAGCTTCGGGAAGATTTGATTATTTAAAAGAAATCGCTCTTGAATTTGCTTTTCTATTTAAATTAGAAGGAATTAAGGAGTAAAAATCTAATAGAAATCCTGAACAGGATAAGAAATTAAAAGAGGCTGGTTGGAATCACCCAAGTAAAGGAACTTAAATTTTTAGATAAAGTAGTATCTTGAGCTATGCCTTTATTTGTGGTGATAACTCCTATTATATAACTATAATAATTATAATAATGAATTTTATTAAAAATGATTTAAACTTATGTTTCTGTATATGGGAGTATGAAGATATTACACATGAAGAAATATCACGTAAATTGAATTTATCTCCTCGTAAAGTATATGTAAAAGGAGAGAAAATAACACCTTCTACTCGTATTGCACAAAATAATGGCTGGGTTTATGGACTGCCTTATTTTAATGAAAATGATTTTGAAACTCAAATGAGGAAAATTTTAGATGTATTAGAGCCGAATATTCCCGTTTTAAAAGAGTTCTCAAAAAAATATAGATGTGAATTTTCTTGTGCTATTTTTCTAAATAATAAAAAAGAAAGTACTCCTTGGGTACATTTAGATAAAAGATTTAATAACTTTATTAGAGAAGTTGATGCAGAATTTGATTTTGATATATATTATTCAGAAGAATAATCTTTTTTATCTTATATAATTCCTTTCTTGAATTTGCTTTTCTATTTAAATTAGAAGGAATTAAGGAGTAATTAAAACATAATCCCTTTGAATTTAATCTCAAAGGGATTTTTTATTCTTTATAAACTATTCTTTTTCAAAAATATGCAAAGTATTATCATTATCTAATTGATACAATTTACCATTGCTATATTGAGGGATTTTAACTCCTAATGACGAATCTTCAAAAGTGTATTTCCACTTGATTTCCTTACTTTCAATATCCAAACAAAACAAACAATCATACGACCATTGAGGTTTCTTAGGTTGCTCTTTCATCATAGCAGTTAGGTAGATATTTGGGAAATCTATCGGGTTGTCATTTATCGGATAAATAGATAAAATTCCGTTTTCTTCCATTGTACTGCTAAGGTCTGTAAAATGTGTTGTGCCGTTTGATAAATCAATTTCAAAATAAAACTTATACAATGCCCCAATAAGTTTTCCTTTGTACAAAACGAAACTACTCGCCTTAGGTATTAAATCTTTAGTCACATCATCATAAAACAAACCCTCTATATTTTGCCATTTTTGAACAATTTTGCCCGTTCGAATATCTAAAGATAAAATAATATGCTCTCGTAAAGCTACTAATAACTGATTATCCCAAATGCCTAAAAACTTTGCTACTTCGTATTTCTTTTCTTCTCTACTAAAAGTATCAAAATAACTGCCTAATTCCGATAAATCAAACTCCCAAAGAAGATTGGCGTTGGGAAGTGTGTAAGCATAAATATTTTTATCTGAACCTAAAAAAACGAAATTACTCTTATTGATACAATGGATAATATTTTTTAATCTGCTTAAATAAATTTTCTCAGAATTTAAAAGACTAAAAAATGAGTAGTTGCTAATAATTGAAAAATCTTCTTCATCTAATTCTGTATCTGACTTTAATATAAATGAAGAATCTTGGTGATTTACTGATTTTCCTAAAAAAGACGAATCAAAAAGTTTCTCCTTTCCGTAGAAAGTTCCTCCTTTTTTTCTGTATAGTATGTCCTTGATAAAAAAATATTCATTAGTATCAATATCATCATCTATATGCTTATCGTCTAAATATAAACTCTTATTACTATTTTTAGCATATAATAACTTTTGATTAGAAATATTAAAAGTTATTATGTCAGGTATTTTTCTATTGATTTTCATTTAATTAAAACTTTTATAAACTATTCCTTTTCAAAGATATGTAAAATATTATCATTATCTAATTGATACAATTTACCATTGCTATATTGAGGGATTTTAACTCCTAATGACGAATCTTCAAAAGTGTATTTCCACTTGATTTCCTTACTTTCAATATCCAAACAAAACAAACAATCATACGACCATTGAGGTTTCTTAGGTTGCTCTTTCATCTTAGCGGTTAGGTAGATATTCGGGAAATCTATCGGGTTGTCATTTATCGGATAAATATATAAAATTCCGTTTTCTTCCATTGTACTGCTAAGGTCTGTAAAATGTGTTGTGCCGTTTGATAAATCAATTTCAAAATAAAACTTATACAATGCCCCTATAAGTTTCCCTTTGTACAAAACAAAACTACTCGCCTTAGGTATTAAGTCTTTAGTCATATCATCATAAAATAAACCCTCTATATTTTGCCATTTTTGAACAATTTTGCCCGTTTGAATATCTAAAGATAAAATAATATGCTCTTGCAAAGCTACTAATAACTGATTATCCCAAATGCCTAAAAACTTTGCTACTTCGTATTTCTTTTCTTCTCTTCGAAAAGTATCAAAATAACTACCTAATTCCGATAAATCAAACTCCCAAAGAGGAGTGGCATTGGGAAGTGTGTAAGCAGTTATTATTGATGAAGTATCAGATACTATACATACATTTCCAAAATCATAATAATTAGCTTTTATATTTACTTTAATATCCTTTCCTTTATCAAGAATATGAATAAATCCGTCTTCTGTATTTAAAAATGAAAAACTATTCTTATTCAAATAATTGTAATATCCATTAAATAGAGTATTTTCAAAAGTGAAACTCCCATAGAAACTTTGTATAACTAACTTGTTTTCATACAAGAAAAAATCACCAAAAAAGTTTTCACCTAAATTCTTAATTATATCATTATTCTTAAGAATATCCTTATCTAGTTGATAATATAAATTATTATCAGAAAGAATAAATTTGTTTACATTATTTATTTTTCTATTGATTTTCATTTAATTAACTTTTATAAACTATTCCTTTTCAAAAATATAAAGCACTTGATTTTGAGTTAATTGATACAATTTGTTATTCGATGTTTGAGGTACTTGAACACTCACATAATCGTCTGTATCATCTGTATCAAATCGGTAGAGCCAATCTATTTTCAAGGTAGTTTTATTTAAACTGCAAATCGCTGTGGGCATATAATTTACTCCTAATTTTTTCTTATCTAAAAAAACTGTTGTATAATAATGAGTATCATCTTCTGCGTACCCCGATTTATTTTGAAATGCAGAAATCTGATGACTCTCTAAAGTGTCTTTTAAATGAGTAATTAAAATATCTCCTTTTTCTAAATCTATCTCCACCAAATGACAAAGATAAAGTCCGAATATCCTATCTTGGTTTTTATTAAATTGAAAAACATTCCCCGACTGATGAATATAACCTCTAAAAACTTCTCGTAAAGTGGACTCTGAATTTGGTGGCAGAGTATCCCACTTTCTTATTATCGCTCCACTTTTAACCGATAAAGATAAAATTAAACCACCGTTACAAGCTATCAATAATTCATCTTGCCAAACCCCTAAAAACTTCGCCACTTCGTATTCCTTTTCTTCTCTACTAAAAGTATCAAAATAACTGCCTAATTCCGATAAATCAAACTCCCAAAGAGGAGTGGCATTGGGGAAATTGTAACTTTCTACACTATTCCTTTGAAAGTTTTTCCTAAATAAAAAATCATTCTTCAGGTAGTATATAGAAGATGAACCTATAATTTCATTTTTTTTATTTGTAGTTAGATTCTCTATGAAAGTTGTTCGCTCATCATCAACAACCTTTGAATATAATACATATTCATCTTTAAATAAATGAATAAAATAATCAGTCTTAATAGGTTGATTTAAGTTGTTAAAATAAACACCTTTTCCTCTTATATCATTTACATAGAATTTTCCATTGAAATTAATCTCTTGTAAATTTATCGGATGTTGATATAAAAATTTATCCTTATCTAACTCAAAAATCGTATCTAAATTATTGTACATAGATACATTTTGACTACTAACTGAATAGTATTTTACATTATTAATTTTTCTATTGATTTTCATTTAATTAACTTTTAAAAAATCATACGGAATTTCGTAATTATCTAATGGCTTTATAGGTAAAAGTTCTTTAGGCATGAGTATATGATTTATATTTAAAGGAATATTTATATAATTTGATAACTTGTTTATTGTAGTTGCTTCATAGTTAATAAAATCTTTGACAAAAGTGGGGTGTTCTTGTTTATTATGTTTATCTAATAATTCTTCAATTCCATTTTCTATCAAAAGTTTATCTCCATATAAAAAGCCTTTAAAAGCTGTAACAATACCAGAAAAATGCTTTTCCCAACCACCTTTACTATGTTTTTGTAATCCCTTTATATTCATAGACAAAGTCTCATCATCTTTAGAAATCACAGCTTGAATAGACTTACCAAAATAAGTAGCAAAAGTGTCCTTATAAATCGTTGGTTTATAATTCATATATCTATTAATCAATTCTACATTATCACTCAATACCGGAAAGGTAAAAGTATTTAATACTTCAAAAATATCTCTATTCCCAAATTCAGCGTAGTAAGAATTAAGCAAACCTATTACATATAAAAACTGCTTACTTTCCAAAACTTTATTATCTAAAACGGCTTCCTTAAGAAAATAAATCTCATTAATACCCTTAAGTGATAGACATTTCCCTAAAGCTCTTGAAGGCTGTTCTATTAATAAGCTTTTAATCCTCAGTTCTCTTTCAATAGTTTCTTTATATATAATATCAAAATGCGTTCTCATTAAAAATCGTCTAATTTTAAAATTATCATTATATTGATACTTATTAAACATTTTATTAACTTAATCCTTAGGGTAAGTATTTATAATAATATCAAAATACTTTTTGTCGTATGTTCCCTTCATGGAGTAAAAGAGCTTTTTGCGTTCGGTTGGGTCTTTGGGTAAATAAATAATATGTAAATCTGTGTCTAAAATCTGCCATAAAAGCTCGGTACAATACATTTCAGACGGCTCATCTATCACGCCGGAATGGTCGAACGGAATTTTTAAATCTAAATAATATTTTGCTCGTTCAACTACTAATTTTCTTTGTTCGGGTGTAATATTTTTGGGCGAAACTACCAGTATTTTATTCGGATAAGAATATTTTAGAAAAGTATTTAAAGATTGTTTTTGCATTCCGTCTATGGAGCTCACATCAGACGAAAGACTGTGGATAACAAACCATTTGCCTTTATCTTTAAATAAAATCCCCGAATGTGTTACATCAAAAACCGAATCATTCAAATGACCCGCAATCATATCGCTAAAAAAACCGTATCCACGTCTTAAAATAATATCGCCGTCTTTTAGCTTATCTATTTGTTCAGGAGTGAGCCGGGCAATTTGTTCATCTTTTTTAATTGATTTTTGTTCTTGTATTCTATCTGCCCAAAAGAAAACCTTATAAAAAAGGCATAAAAAAACACCAAAGATGAGAGAAACTATTATAATTCGTTTAAGCATCTTTGGTGTTTTCATTTTATAATGAGGGTCTTACTTTAAAGAATCTCCACCCTCTATATGATCATGCATATCATGACTATGGTCATGGTTATCTTCTAAATCCATTTCATGATTATGCCCTGCACCTTCTTTTCCATCTTCTTTATTCATAGAAACTTTCCAATCTCCGTCAATCTTTTTTAAATCGATTTTATTTTCTTTTTCAGCTCCTTCCTCTTTATAATAAACAGTCGCTTTATCATCATTTTCTTCAACTCTCACTATTTCAATCTTAGGAGCATTTCCTTCTTTATTCTTAATTTCTTCTTTTAACTTTTCTCCACCAAAGCTTATTACCATATCCAAAAGTTTGGCAGTAGATTCATCACTATATTTTTTAGCCTCCTCAAAATTCCCCTTTTCTAAGTTAGTTAAAAATTTCTCGGCAACAGTTCCCGGTTTATTCCCCGAACATGAAACAAAAAATAAACTGCATAAAAGCATAATAAGTCCTAATCCTTTTTTCATAATGATATTTTTATAATTAATAGTTAAACAAAAGTAAATATTTTTATTAAATAAATTTTCATTTAATCAGATTTATTTCTTTGTAAGAAAGAGAAGTAAATATTTCCCTAAATAATCTGTATTTTTGCCCTATGAATTTTGAAGAAACCATTATTGCTCCGGCAACAGGAAATCAGCCCTCTGCGATTGCCGTACTTAGAATTTCAGGTGAAAAAGCCTTTCCGATAACACAAAAAATCTTTCAGCCCAAAGGGAAGAAAAATGTATTGGAGTCCCGTTCTCATCAGTTGATTTTCGGAAACATTATGAATAATGATGAAATTGTGGACGAAGTTCTGGTTTCAATTTTTAAAAACCCTCATTCTTATACGGGTGAAGATACGATTGAAATTTCATGCCATGGTTCGTCTTTTATTCAAAATCAAATTCTTCAATTATATTTAAATCACGGAGCGAGAATGGCAGAGCCGGGTGAATTTACCATGCGAGCCTTTAAAAACGGGAAACTGGATTTATCTCAAGCCGAAGCAGTTGCGGACTTAATTGCGTCCGACAGCAAAGCCTCACATGATATCGCCATGAAACAAATGCGAGGGGGAATTTCTTCTAAAATGAAAGATTTACGGGAAGAATTAATCCGATTTACGGCACTTATTGAGTTGGAATTGGACTTTACCGAGGAAGACGTGGAATTTGCCGACCGCACCAAATTATTGAATTTATTGCAAAATGTACAAGCTCAAATTTCGGAATTAATTCAGTCATTTGATTACGGAAATGCACTTAAAAATGGGGTTCCTGTGGCGATTGTTGGAAAACCCAATGCGGGAAAGTCCACTTTACTAAATACTTTATTGAGCGAAGAACGTGCGATTGTCAGTCCGATTGCAGGAACAACACGCGACACCATAGAAGAAGTTATCCATATCGACGGAATTGCTTTTCGTTTGATTGATACGGCGGGAATCCGTGATACTACCGATGAAATTGAGGAAATTGGAGTGCAACGTGCCAAAGAGAAAATCAAATCGGCTAAAATTTTACTTTATTTATTCAATTCTGAAGAGGATACCCCACAAGAAGTGATTGATTTTGTGCAAAGTGTTCATCACCAAGATTTGCATATTATTTTATTGCATAATAAATCGGATATTACTTCTAATGAAAAATCTCAAGTCTTTTTTGAGGAAATAAAAACTCATTTAGTCCCTGATTATTCAACTTTAATTTTAGGGATTTCGGCAAAGGAACAAACTAATATTCCCATATTAAAAATGGAACTTTCCGACTATGTAAAAAGTCTAAAACCAGAAGAATCGGTCGTGATTACCAATGCCCGACATTTACACGCTTTACAACAAGCTCAGTTGGCTCTTACCCAAACCAAAGAGGCAATGGAAATGGGAATTCCGAGTGATTTATTTTCTCAAGATTTACGAGAAGCCATAAAACATCTTGGCAGTATCACGGGTGACATTGATGTGGATAGAGATATTTTAGGAACTATTTTTGGGAGTTTCTGTATTGGGAAGTAATTTTAAAATATTCTTTGTAACCACTAACTACTTTTGGAGTAGAAAATCCTTAAAATAAATCTGAAATAATACTCTAAAACACTTTAACGAGTACAAAAAGCTGAAAATTTATATTTTAACTATCTAAATAAAATATTATCATTAACTTCGATTTGAATTATAGATTATTCATCATATGGAATGGACTAAAAATAAGAAAAAATGGATTTTTATTGGAGCAGGAATTTTTATTTTCCTTTATCTAATTATTAGTATTGCCTTGCCCGCTTTTACTGAATACAAAATCAAGGAGATTTTAAAAAACGATACCAATTTTCCTTATAAGGTCACGTTTGAGGATTTTGATATGCAATTGTTTATGGGAAATGCATCTATGAGTGAAATTCACATTAAGCCCGACAGTACTAAAAACAAAGATGAAAGTATTATGATAGAAAATGGGCATATCCAATTTATTAAACTTTCTTCATTCAGCTATTCCGATTTATATTTTAAAAATCAAATCTATGCAGAGTCTATAAAAATAATAAAGCCTGATTTCAAATTACGTAAAAACCCCATTCAAAAAAATGAAGAGTCTGAGTCTAAAAGTTTTCGATTAGCAATGGACAATAACATTCATTTAAAGAATGTACGTATTGAGAACGGAAATGTATTTTTAAGTACTCAAAATAATGATATTCCCGAAGTTTCATTGAAGAACTTTAATTTTGAAATGAAAGATATAAAGATAAGTAAAGCTACTCTAAAAGAGAAAATTCCATTTACCTATGGAAATTTTAAAATTGCTTACGATAGCTTATATTACAAATTCAGTCCTATTTATTTTCTAAAAAGTGGAAAAGCAGAGTTTGAAAACCATCGGATTTCGATAATGAATTTTGAGTTAGACACGTACCGTTCCATGCCGGAAACACAAAAATTATTAAAAAAAGAAGAGGATATTTTCACTATTAAAAACGGAAATATAGAGGCTAATGGCATTGATTGGAGCTTCCAAAAAGACCGACTGCAAGTTAAAATTAAAAACATAGGTATTAATGATATGAACACACGCATCTATCATAATTTTATACCTCCTGAAGATCATTCACCTTCCTCTTTTTATAGTACCAAACTTCGAAATTTACCGTTTGATTTAACGGTGGATTCATTGCAAATTAAAAACAATCAGCTTTCATATGTGGAGCAAGAAGATTTTCAGTCACCGGAAAGTAGCATTTATTTTAAAAACTTAAATATTAACGGAACAAATATCGCCGGTGGAAACTTAATAAAACCAGAGACACATACACGCCTACAAGCCACTGCCCTTTTCATGGACACAGGAAAAACACAAGTGGATTGGGCTTTTCAACCTGCAAACCAAATGGATGCTTTTACGTTTAAAGGCTCTATTCAAAACCTAAAAGCAGGAAAGTTTAATTCCTTTTTAATTCCATTGGCAAATACTAAATTATCAGGCACTATAGACAATGTCGATTTTGATTTAAAAGGAAACAAAGAAAAATGCACAGGAACAATGACTCTCACTTACAACGATTTAAATATTGAAATCGTTAATAAAAAAACGAACAAAGTAAACAAATTTCTAAGTAGTATTGTAGATGTTTTTGTAAAAGACGATCAGTCTAAAGCAGAAGCTGAGCAAGTTACCATTGATAATAAACGTACCGAACCAAACTCTTTCTTCAATTTTATATGGAAATCTCTTTTTCAAGGAATTAAAAAGAATTTTGTTTAGTTATAAAGAACGATGGTAAGAACTCATGTTAACAATACGATAAAATCAGAAGAAAAAGCAAAGAGAGCTTAGAATATATACCCTAAAGAAAAATTTATAAATACAGAAAGATTTGATATTAGTAGTTAAAAAAGTATTAAGCAGAGATACGTCAAAAAGAAGAATATAAAAAAATATGAAGTTATGAAAAATGTAATAATTATACTCTTTCTATCAGTATTTTGTGCGAATATTTTTGCTCAAAGTGATAATTCTTTAGATAACAGATGTTGTGAAAAAATTACTAATGAAATAATTGGCTGTTGTACATTAACTCATAGACAAGATAAAAATGCAAATATTGTTGATAACCCGGTAGATACTGATTATTGCTTCATGAAAGATGGGACATTTACTATGATGAAAAGCGAGGAATATTTTGAAGGTACTTGGGTTGTAAATAGTTGTAAGATACTTAATCTTTTATTAAAAGGTAAAAAGCCATTGATGTTGAGTGAAGAATTAAAATATTTTTTGGATGTCCGTTATATGTAATAATGTTTTTAAATCTTTCCTTTAATTTATTGAGATTGTTTTAAAGTGTTAATAATAGATGCTTTATATAGTTATAAGGAAAAAGAATATACCAAAAAACTACTTTATGATTTAATACGGACATTCAATAATATTTTAAACAGAGAGGAGCACAAATAACAAATATAAGTTATTTGACAATTTATAAGATTTCTGGTAATATTTTGACTTTTTCAGTTTACGATGATATAGATAAAGAGTACCATAATGAGCCAGAGCAAAAAATATTTTATAAAAGAATTACTAATCAGATTCCGCTACATTTCATATATCATTAAAATGAAAAACCCGTTGTGCATTATGATATTTTTCGAGAGCAAACACCCCTATATCACATACTCCTTTTCCAAGTTTTCAAAGGACTTTCCTCAAGGGGGTAATTTTGGAAGTAATTTAACCTCCACTTGCGTTCTAATTTCCCCTTTGAGAGGGTATTTATTACAAAAAAATAAGGTTTTAATTCTTATTTCAAACAAAATGCACAACGGGTAATGAAAAGAATAATTTCATACCTATTTATTGTAATCCCTTTATTGGGGAGTTGTCAAAAAAAATATAATGCACCACCTTATAATGAATACGAGGCTGGACTTAGAAAATTACCATTAGAAACAGAAAAAATCATAATTCCTAAAGAATGGGAAAAAATGGATTCTTTATCATTTTTGAGGTTTAAGGAAATCAATCATATTATCATTGATGCTGACTCTATTCCACCATGGATAATAAACTTTAAGAAAACAAAAACCATTTACTCCCATTTTGGGAGAATTAGCCATATACCACCTACAATAGAACACTTGAAAGAAATAGAAAAATTAGTTTTCTTTTCACAAAAAATTAAAAGTATTCCTAAAACTATTTGTGATTTAGATAAATTAGAATATTTATCTTTATGGTCAAATGATATAGATAGATTACCAGACTGTATTTTTAATCTTAAAAAATTAAAAGTTCTAAATTTAATAGGGAACAATATTATTAAATTACATGAAAATATAAATCAACTCTCTAATCTTGAAGAGCTTCTTTTAGACGGAAATCAAATTACAGAGCTTCCGGAAGGTATATACACTTTACCTAATTTAAAAGAAATTTCATTAGGAGGTAACCCACTTAAAAATCCAGAGGAGATAAAAAAACGGTTTGAGGAGAAAGGTGTAAAAGTTTTATTGGAATAGAAATATGAAAAAAATAATTTTAAACATGGCATTTATAATATTTTCCGGTTGTTCAAATAACTATGGTTATATTTATGATATTCATAGCAAAAAACCTATCAGTAATGTAATTGTACGGGATTTATATGATCCACAAAAACAAGTTTTAACAGATGAAAGTTTTCTTTTTTTAAATGTGTAAACCTAATGGTAAATGTTTTAATGGACATATTTTTTATATGGAAAAGATAAAAAAATAATATCAATCCAAGATAATTTATGAAGAAGAGTAGGTAACATACTAACCGAACTTAAAAGCCTAAAAAAGGAGGAAAATAAAATATAGAAAATTTTTAAATCTCTTACAGCTATGAAGAATTTTATTAAACTATTAGCTTTTTTAATTTTAGTATCTTGTAAAGAAGATACTAAAAAGAGATATACTGTAATAAAAAAAGATCATCAATTTGATTGTTATGCTTCTCATGATGCAGATAGAATACTTTTAAGCATTTTAGATTCCATTAGTTTAAAATCTAGTAGTAAGAGTTTTCAACTTAATGAAAATTACATTGAATACTATAAAATTCTAGATACCAATGAATATTATATCAAAATAAATTCAAACCTGCCCCCTGTAAAAAAAGTTTATATTATTAACAAAGATACGGTATCAGAAGTTTTATGTTACGATACAGGAGCTGAATTTATAAGTGATACAATTTTTGATGTGAATGGGGATTTTTTAAAAGATATAATAGTCAATTATAGAATGGGTGGAAATATTTTCACAAAGGTTTTTTTACAAAATAATAAAGGTAATTTTATACAGGAAATAACTTTCTTTAATCCTAAATTTGATGTTAAGAACGAATCAATAACCGGTTTCATAAATCATCAGTCAGAACATAACATAAAATATAAGTTTAAATGGAAAGCACAATATCGTATTGATACCATATATTTTAAAGAATAATTGTCTATAATTTTATAAGTTATGAAGGTACAGTCACAGCAATTTCAATTATACAAATTGAGATGGAATAAAATACTCATGATGAAAATTACCTAAAAAAATGATGAGGTTAATTTGATGAAATACTTTAATAATGCCCCATATTTTTTGGATTATGACTTTATATGAATATTATTTTCAAGGTAAAAACGGGGTTTTCTCTGTTTTAGAGTCATTTCCCTCACAATATAGGATATTGACAGTACAAAAAAAATCATAAAACTATGCGTGCCGTTGGGTTTTGTAATTATAACATCAATATTTATAAAATGAAATCGGAAGGAAGTTGGGAAATTACAACCAGTCAGGAGAAAATAAATTAAAATCTCAAAACCAATATTTTTCAGAGAAATTGAATAATAAATTGTATTTAAAATATATTATCAGTAATTTAGAACTGACAGCAATTAGTAAAATGACAATTCTTTTTATTTAAATGTTGTGGATTTTGATGAATTTATCAAGAGCATAGAACTAAATAAAGTGATTCAAATTATTAATAAAATAACTTCCTATGTTTCAAATATTTTTCATTATATTTACTTTATGATAAGGATTAGCTTTTTATTTTTCCTTTTGATTTTAATAATAGGCTGTAAATCTGATATAAAAAATCGAGATGCTAACGTACTGATAGAAGAAGGAACAGAGGTTACAGATAGTTTATATCATGATTCTAATCAACCTAGAAAAGATATATTTATTGGAAATTGGGTAGGTGATTTTGAAGCTGATAAAGAAGATTTATATGACTCCTATGTTTATGTAGATGAAGGGTTTATATGGAATCGGAATAATAAAATCAATCTATCCATTGATGAAATAACCGATAGTACCGTCATCGGGCATAGTGTCGTAGCCGGGAATAAAAGACCATTTAAAGGAACACTAAAAGATTCTATTTTTCATGTAAAAGAGCCGGGCGATAATAAATACGACGGTAAGTTTATTTTTACAATTGAAAACGATACCCTAAAAGGAAAATGGAATGCTTATAAAATTATTGAAATCCCTCACCGAAAATATGAATTGGTCAAAAAAAGCTTTTCGTATAATCCGGATATCATGCTGGAAAAGAGCACTCAATATGTAAATTGGAATCGTTTTGAAAAGGAAAATATAAAGGAAATAGAAGACGATGAGTTTGGAGAATGGATTGTCACTAAATTTGCTTCTACCACCGATAAAATTTATGAAATCAATGCGTCTAATACCTTATTGACTAAAAAAGAGGTCGAAAATTTAAAGAAAGGGGATCTTTTTATTATCCGAAACACCATTTATGCCAGACATGGTTATTCCTTTAAAAATAGACCTTTACGGATATTTTTTGATGCTCAAAGCTGGTATATTCCAATGCATGCAAATATTCAATCGGATTTTACGGAAATTGAAAAGAAAAATATTCAATTACTTCTACGCTATGAAGAAAATGCAGAAGAATATTATGATTATTTTGGAAGAGGCTAATGAAAGTCAAATGGCACTTTTTATTTAAAATTCTCCTCTACTCAGGGTGGATTTACTTTATTTATCTATTAGTTTTAATTACTTTACAATACACTTCACTCCAAAAGGATATTGCTTTTTTACGCATAAAACAAGAAGAAGCTAATTGGGTACATTATAGAATTGCTTTTTTTAGTCATGTCTTTTCGAGTATTTTTGTGATAATAGCAGGACTTACTCAATTCTCTCATTTAATTCGTTCTCGTTTTCCCAAGGTACACCGTATAAGTGGTTTCATATACATTTTTTTAATTCTGTGCATCGCTTCTCCCTCGGGATTAGTTATGGCTTATTATGCAAATGGCGGATGGATTTCGCAAATTTCATTTATCATTTTATCTGTCTTATGGTTTTATTTTACTTATAAAGCCTATCAAACCATAAAGTTGAAAAAGTATATAGAACACCGAGATTATATGATACGTAGCTATGCTTTAACTTTATCTGCGGTGAGTTTACGTTTATTTAAATATGGAATCGTCAGTCTTTTTGCTTTACCGCCTATGGATACTTACCGAATCGTATCGGTACTCGGTTGGACAGTCAATTTACTAATCGCTGAACTGTGTATTTATTTTCTTCATAAAAGAAAAACCATTAATTAAATATTATTTCTCCACCCGAAAATAATACCCCACACCTCGCAAACTTTCAATTTTCAAACAAGAATCTTGTTTGAGGTACTTACGCAATCGGCTGACAAAAACATCCAAACTGCGAGCAGAAAAGAAATCCGTTTCTTCCCACAGATTTTTGAGAATATCCTCCTTCCGAAGTAATCGATTTTGGTGTTCGCAAAATAGACATAGCAAGTCGCTTTCTTTTTGCGTTAGGAATTGCTCCGTTTCCTCTTTTCCGTTGTGAATCAGCGATAAAGTATGCGGTTGAAATACATAATCACCTAAAATATATTGCTCGGGAAGCTCCTTTTTGGGGTATCGCTTTAAGATATTTTGTATCCGTAAAATCAATTCATCACAATCAAAAGGCTTGGTAATATAGTCGTCTGCACCGAGTTTCAATCCGTTGAGAACGTCTTTCTTCTGGGCTCTTGCCGTAAGAAAAAGAAAAGCCTGTTCGGGATTTTTAGCTTTTATCTTTTGTGCCAAATCAAATCCGTTTAGTTCGGGCATCATTACGTCCAATAAAATCATATCAAAACACGATTTCCCCAATGCCGAAAGTGCTTCTTTCCCATTATACACCCGTTCCACCTTAAAATCATTTAAAGTCAGGTATTGCGTCAACAAATTCCCTACATCTGCATCATCTTCAACGATTAGTATCGATATCATTTGGCTTTAATTTTAATATAAACGTACTTCCTTTTCCTAATTTTGATTGCACTTCCAATATCCCGCCAATCTCACGAGCATATTTTTGCGCCATATACAAACCTAATCCCAACCCTTTGGTCTGATGATTTCGTTGTGCCACACGATAATATTTATTAAATATCAAGGCTTGCTCTTTGGACGTTATCCCGTTTCCTTCGTCCCGCACCGAAATGCAAATCCACTCTTTTTCACGATACAAACGCAAACCGATTTCCGTATGGTGCGGACTGTATTTCTGCGCATTGTCTAACAAAATATTTAAAATGCTTTCCACTTTATGCAGAGCTGTTTTCACATAGATTTCCGTCGGATTTAGCTCAACATCAAGCGAATGATACTCTAAATACAACGTATTTACATATTCATTTAGAAAATGATTAAGTTCTATTTCTTCGGTTTCTATGTTTTTCTCTATGGTAGAAGAGTCCAATATTTGATTGATAATATAATGTAGTTTATACAACTGTCGGCTTTGTGTCGCTAAAACCGATTGCCTTTCTTCATTGCTCACTCGCTCGTGTGTCAGCGTTTTATGACTGATAAAAAGAGAAGTCAAAGGCGTTTTAAGTTCGTGTGCCACATTATTGGTAAAATCTTCCTGCACCTCTTTGAGCTTCTTTTGCCGTAACCAATTCCTAAAAATAATAAAGAAAATCAACAATATCGCAATGAAAATCCCCACAGACAACAGCAAAAGCATACGCATCTTCTTCCAAATAACAGATTGATAGTCATCGGCGTACATTGCAATTCTATTATTTAACAAATACCCGTATATATCTTCTGTAACTTTCCCATTTTTTTCCGTATTCGTATAAGAATCGACGTGGCGAGAGCGGGAACGATGTACATTTACCTGATGTTTCAATGGTTTTCCGTACAATTCGTACCCACTGAAGGCAGTCATCGGAACGGGGTTTTCCTCTTTATCAAAGAAAACCAACGAATCTATCACATAAAAATACTGACTTTCATTTAAAACGGGATACTCTTTTTTTAGTTCCTTAAATAAGGAATCAGCACGTCGGGTGATGCTTTGCAACCTATTCTCGGTAAGTGTATAAAGCTCAGAAGCCGATATGTTTTCTTTACTAAAACGCTTAGCAATAGAACATAAACTATCGTCCACCGCCTCCTCCAAATCGATTATCCTCGAGTCTTTTTCGAGAGTATTTAATTTGGTCTGCATTTCCGCCTTGTACTCTCGCACCCGAAGTTTGTACGTATTTTGAATTAAATAATACTGAATACCCGTCAAACCCGCCAAGAGCAACACGCAAATAATACCAATACCGTATATGGATTTATCTTTTTTCACAGGACAAATATATAATTCCCCAAGAGATTATCCCCTCTGATAGAAGCCATTAACCTATCATTAACCGACGATTAACCGATTTATTGCTGTAATTGTGAGAGTTTTGCCCATAAGTAATCATCATAAAAAATAAATCAATATGAAAAAATTAGCAATCATTAGTGCATTCATCGGATTTTCGGCAATAGGATTTGCACAACAGACAACTACGTCCAAAAGTAATTCTCACACCGCTATCAGCATTAGTATCAGTAATACAGATTATAGCTATTCGGCTTCTTTTGACAAGAAATGTACATCTTTGGTTCGTCAGTTTTTAGTAAA
>JAHUUM010000022.1 GCA_019218445.1 Weeksellaceae bacterium TAE3-ERU29
ACTACCTAATATTTTTAAAAATATTTTAATTTTAGTGCCTTTTTAATTAAAAAGTTAATATTAAATAAATCAAAAAACAAGTCTGAATATAATATGTATCTGTGAAAGCAAGCATGTGATTAGGAAAATTAATTCGTTAAAAAATATCATAATATAAAATAGATAATTATTAAATTAATTTTACTCAACTCTCCTCCTCTCCTACTTTAACACTATAGTAAAGTAAATAAAAAAACGCTATATTCGTATCTACTAATTATAATGAAATGAAGAAAGTTTTTTTAGGTTTAGGGATTATATGTATGAGTTTTTTATCAGCTCAAGAAGTTTTTTTAGATTCATATTATGAAAATCCGGCAATTCAAGAGGAAAATAGATTACCCATGCGGGCTACTTACTTTCCTTACGAATCTGTTGTGAAAGCTGTGGAAAACAGCCCGGAAAAATCAAATCGGTTTTTAAATTTAAACGGAAATTGGAAATTTCTATGGGTGAAGGATAGAAAAGAGTTACCTGCTAATTTTGAAAAAACTAACTTTAATGATTCCAATTGGGACAATTTTAAAGTTCCCGCAACTTGGGAGTTTAATGGGTATGGCACTCCTATATATGTGAATCAGCCATTTGAGTTTTCTATGGAGAACCCTCAACCTCCTAACATTCCTGATTCTATAAATCAGCCTGCAGGAGTTTACCGAAAAGTGATTAATATTCCGAATAGCTGGAATAATGATGAAGTATTTATTCATTTAGGAGCGGTGAAATCTGCTTTTAAGCTTTATGTAAACGGAAAATATGTTGGTTTTGGAAAAGATAGTAAACTCCCTTCAGAATTTAATTTGACACCTTATATTAATAAAGGTAAAAATACAATAGCTTTAGAAGTTCGCCGTTGGAGTGATGCCAGTTATTTAGAGGCTCAAGATATGTGGCGAATTTCGGGAATTACTCGTGATTGTTATCTTTATGCTCGTCCGAAAGTTCATTTTTATGATTATGAAGCTCTCGCTCAACTTGTGAATAATTATAAAGATGGAGAAATGCGTTTACGAGTACAAGCCTTTAATAATACTGATAAAAATGAGGAAGAAAGTACAATAGAAGCTTCTATTTATGATGCGGATAATAATAAAATATGGACTGAAACTAAAAAGAATCCTGTCTTAAAAAGACCTTTTAGTAAATCTGAAATTCAGTTTAATGCTTTAATTCCTAATGCTAAGCCTTGGACTGCTGAAACTCCAAATCTTTATACTTTAGAATTAATATTAAGAAATGCGGATAATGAAATTCAAGAAGTTATTCGTCGTCCTACCGGATTTAGAACAATAGAAATAAAAGGTAATTTATTTTTAGTTAATGGTGTTCCTATTAAAATTAAAGGTGTAAATAGACATGAGGCTAATAGCAAAACAGGACAAATCGTGAGTCGAGAAGATATGCTAAAAGATATCAAATTAATGAAGGAGCTAAATATAAATGCCGTTAGAACTTCTCACTATCCTAATGATCCTTATTTCTATGATCTTTGTGATAAATACGGATTATATGTAATGGATGAGGCAAATGTGGAAAACCATGGAATGCATTATAGCTTCGATAAAACACTCGCAAATGATCCTGCATGGGAAAAAGCACATAAATTGCGCGTTCTCCGAATGGCTCAAAGAGATAAAAACCATCCAAGTATTTTTTCTTGGAGTATGGGAAATGAATCCGGAAATGGTTGGAATTTCTACCAAACATATAAAGCTCTAAAAGGTTTAGATCCATCCAGACCTATTCATTATGAATTGGCGGCCAATGACTGGAATATAGATATGGAATCTCGTATGTACAGAGATTTAGATTTTCTTTTAGATTACGTTGAAAATAACCCTACTAAACCATTTATACAATGTGAATATGCTCATGCTATGGGAAATAGCATCGGAAACTTACAAGAATATTGGGATATTTATGAGAAATATCCTTCTCTAATGGGTGGTTTTATTTGGGATTGGATGGACCAAGGAGTGGAAACTACTAAAAATGGAAAGAAAATCTATGGTTACGGTGGCGATTGGGGCGATAAAAACACTCCAAGTGATAATAACTTTTTAATTAATGGTGTTATTGCTTCTGACCAAACGTTGCATCCGCATGCATATGAAGTTCGTAAAGTACATCAGTTTATAGGCTTTGAATTCAAAAATAATATTCTGACTGTTAAGAATAAGTATTTCTTCCAGAATTTAGACAACTTTAAATTGGTTTGGAGAGTGTTTGAAAACGGAAGGTTAAGTCAAGAAGGAATTATTGATAATTTAGATATTCAACCACAAGAAGGTAAAAAGTATAAATTGAATATTCATATTCATAAAGATTATGAAAATATTCTTCAGATAACTGCTATCACAAAAAATCAAGACGGAATTTTAGAACCGGGAACTGAATTAGCTTTTGGAGAATTTCCTTTAACTAATTATAAACCGAATATTTATAATACTATTAATAACACGATAAATATTACAGATAACAATAATGAAATAGAGCTTAGTAATGAAAACTTTAATGCTGTAATCTCTAAAACAAAAGGAGAAATAACCTCTTACTCTGCAAATGGAAAAGTGATATTTAATGAAGGTCCTTACGCTAATTTATGGCGTCCCGCAACAGATAATGATTTTGGAGCAGAACTTCAGAAAAAATTAAATGATTTAAAAGATGCTAACCAAAATGGGAAAGTAGAAAGTTTATCTTATAGAAAACTAAAAAACAATGGAATAGAAGTAACTATTGCTAAAAAATTAGTTGATAATACTATTTTATTTACTCAGTATTTAACATTTGACGGAAGTGGTAGTATATTAGTAAAAAATGATTTTAAACCATTGAAAAAGGATGATGAAAAACTGACTTTTAAAATAGGTAATCACATGACTTTACCGCTCGATTTTGTAAATATTGAATGGTACGGACGTGGTCCTTGGGAAAGTTATAACGATAGAAAAACGTCATCTCTTGTAGGACTTTATAAAGGCGATATTAAATCACAATATCATCCGTATGTTCGTCCGCAAGAATCCGGTAATAAAAGTGATGTTCGTTATGCTAAAATCACACGTGAAGACGGTACTGGATTCCTTATTCAGTCAACAGATGAATTATTGAATGTTAATGCTTTACCATATAGTCCGGAGCAATTATTCCCTGGATTGGAAAAACAACAAACACATTCCGGAGAATTAGAATATGATAAAAACATTCATTTAGATATTGATTTTCAACAATTAGGATTGGGTAGTATTAATAGTTGGGGTGCTTTACCAATAGAAAAGTATAGATTGTATTTATACAAGCCTTACTCCTACTCTTATAGAATTATTCCAATTGAGAATTAAATAACCAAATTTTAATTTGTCCCGTCCTAAAAAAGCGTTACAGTTTTTCGGATGTAAAATTAATTAATTTAATTGGAAAAGAGAAGTCGACTTCTCTTTTCCAATTTTTTTATAGGTTCTGATTTGTATTTCATTTTGCCTGTGCATTTGCTCAGGTGTTCTGTAAAAACACGAGTAATGCGGTCTGAGTGTATTGTATTTTTTGATAGCATCTGCTACCAATACTTTCTTATCTTCTACGTTTTTTCCATAACAATCAATTTTAAATTCTTGTTTTAAAATGCCGTTTATTCTCTCTGCTACTGCATTAGCATAAGGGTCATAACTCTCTGTCATACTACATTGTATCTTATTTTTAGCAAGTAATTCCTGATACGTATCACTACAATATTGCAATCCTCTGTCTGAATGATGTATTAGTGGTAATTTCTTATCTTTTCTGCTTTTCACAGCTTGTTTCAATGCCCTCAAACAACCACTGACATCTAAACTGTTAGAAACATCATATCCCACTATCTTTTTAGAATAGGCATCGGTTATTAATGCTAAATACATCGGATTTTCTCTTTTGCCAATATAAGTAATATCACTTACCCATTGTTCATCAGGACGGGTAGGAACCACTTTCTCCACCAAGTTTTTATGCTTTCTAAAACGATGATGAGAGTTAGTGGTAATATAATAACTTCGTTTAGGCTCAATCAATAAATGATTGGCTCTTAAAATATCAAATAATTTATCTCTGCCTATTTTCATAGCTTGTAATTCTTTTTGTAAAATATGATATAATTTTCTTGTTCCCAGTCTTGGAAGTTGATAACGAACTTGTTTGACTAATTCGATAACTTCCATGGCTCGAGCTTGTTTCTTGGCTACTGATTTGATTCTTCGATAATACACCTGTCTTGACCTCCCGAGAAGTTCGCAACTATGACTTATGCTTTTTTGTTCTTGCGTTGCGTAGGTGTCAACAACTCGGGTGATGAGTTTTTTCGTATATCGATATTATATTCTTGTTCAGCTAATTCTATCATTAAATCAAAAATGGCGGCTTTATCTGATGAAAATTCTGATTCTTTCTTTAACTGGTTCTTTTGCTTTTCCAGTAGCTTAATTTTCGCTTCTAACTCTTTAATCTTGGCTTCTGCTGTTTTTGGCATTTTGCTAATAGTTTGGTTTTCCCAGTCAAAGGTACCATATTTTCTGAGCCAACTCACAACGGTTGACCTAGATTGTATTCCATACTTCCTCTGTACAGATCTTGTACTTTCTTGCCCGCTTTCTACTTCAAATACTACTTGATGCTTGAAGCTTAGTGAATAATCTTTCTGTGTTCGCTTTACGTAATTGATCTTGTCTTTCATATGATTACTTTTTTGTGTAACGTTATTTTAGGACTAGACATTTTTTAATGAGAAAACCGCCTCGGTTTTGAGACGGCTTCTTTTTTATGTTATTGTGTTTATTTTTATAATAAAACTCTTTATCTGATAAAAAATATTAAAACATCACAATATTTTTAAAGTTTAAACAAAAACACAATTCGATATTTAGAATCACTTGATTACAACATTTTTGAACAAATCAAATTTAAAATTAAGTCTAAAAAAATTGAACTTTACAATCATTATTTTTCATTTCTTAATTAAAAATAATTGATTACCTTCGTATTATTACGCACAATCTTAAAAACAGATATAAATCTATTAATAATTAAATTAGCTCTTTTGATTAGCGTCTTTCATAATTTAATAGGGATAATCACAGCATTTAGTGTGTTCAATGGAAAAATTGACACATTATCGAAATATTAATTCCTTATTTTACACCAAAAAAACTAACGCTGTAATATAGGCTATACAAGTATTTTCTTCTTTAAAACGGTTTTTAATTCAGATAATTATTTCATTCATAATTTAATTTCCCGACTCACAACTTTCTACCCAATTAACCATTTTATTGGTAACCAATCCGTGAATAATTATACTGGTGAGAATTACAAATCCTACCACACCCCAAAGAATCTTCTTTTCTACATCATCAAAATCAAAGTTATTGAACCCATACGCCAAATAATACATAGAGCCTATTCCACGAATTCCTAAAAAACTTACCGCCAATCGCTGACGCTTATTCAAAGAAGTTTTTTGTAATGCTACAATTCCACTCAAAGGACGTATGAGAAAAATAAATAATAATCCGAATAAAATACTTGAAAAACTAATATAACTTAGCATTCCCTCGCCAATAGCAACTCCAAAGGCAATAAGTATGGCAGATACTAAGATTTTCTCTATTTCTCCGGTGAAATCATGCAAGATTCTGTGATATTTATGAGCAATCTCTGACTGACGAAAAAAGTATGCACACGCAAAAA
Organism: Weeksellaceae bacterium TAE3-ERU29; assembly: GCA_019218445.1. Taxonomy (GTDB): domain Bacteria; phylum Bacteroidota; class Bacteroidia; order Flavobacteriales; family Weeksellaceae; genus Ornithobacterium. The sequence continues at coordinate 5,761 of JAHUUM010000022.1, forward strand.
CTGCCAAAAATCCGTAACCACCTAAAAATTCCGTTATCCCATAAGATAATAAAGTAATAGCAATAGCTAAGAAACCGTCAGTTGTTTTGGCATTTCCGGATTTAGTGAAAATTAATCTTCCGATAAATTTACCAATCAACCATCCTGAAACAAGCCCAACAATGATTTTATATAACACTTCATAAGCAAACCAACCACCTATCATTTCCCATGAAAAACCTTTGGTAAACCAAAATCCTGCAAGATATACAAAAGGAAAAGCCAAACCATCATTTAAACCTGCTTCACTGGTAAGAGCAAAACGCATAGAATTGTCTTTTTCTTTATCGCCCGGTTTTCCTACTTGTACTTCTCCGGCTAATACGGGATCGGTGGGAGCCAAAACAGCTCCTAATAATATTGCTGAACCTACAGATAAACCTAACCAAAATGCACCAAAAACAGCTGATAAAATAATACTTGCGGGCATTGTTATTGCTAAAAGGCGTAAAGTAGGCAACCAGCTTTTATAGTTTAGCGATTCTCTTAATTTAATTCCACCTGCCATTAAAGAGAGAATTACCGTAAATTCAGTTACTTTTTCTATTAAAGTCTCATTTTCCACAGGAAGAATATTCGGGATATCCTTCCATATAAAAGGAATTAACGTTCCCATTCCTACATATAGCATAGGAAGTGTGAAGTAACTATTCTTTAAATACCTGGGTAAAATAGCAGAACCCAAAAAAAGAAATCCAAAGAAAACAAGTAATAAGGTATAGTTATCTAAATAGGTTAGCATTAAAATACTTTCTTTATTTCTAATTCTTTATTTACTAATTCTAATTTATCGCCTACCTTTTTATTTAAATTAACTTGATAAGCTTGTGCATTAGGAGCTACACCTAATATTTTTTTATCATTAAATGCAATGGGCTGAAAAGCATACCCGAAAAAGAAATAATCTTCTTCTGTTTCTACAATAGCCCCTTCTTTTATCTCAGAACAATCATTATTAGCAAATGCGTGAATATTCACCAAGTCATCTTTTTCCATATTTAACTTTTTTAGTGTTTGATTATAACGATCTTGTGCATTTACCTGATGAGATTTATCGTCTAAATCAATTGTACTTTCCTCATCTAAATCAGAAGTACTATTAAATAACTCTAATGACTTTTCTAAATTCTTGATTAAATTCTCTTGTGATGCTATAATAGCATTAAATATTTTTTCTCTCATTTTTCATAAAATTTCGCCAAAAATAGTTTTTTATTGTAATTATTAAAAATATATTTTTAAAATGAAATTAAAAAGAAGATTTAAACCTCATCATATTTTTGATGCTTTTAAAGATTAATAATTAAACCCTTTGTCATTTTTTAAAGAGTAAATCTTCCTTGAAAAAAGTCTATGAGATTTGAGCATATAAAAAAGAAGTATAACTTCGTAGCCCCCTATCCTTATTGATTTTTCTTAGAGATAATAGCTCTATCCATAATATCAATATCTTATTTAAGGTATTCACAAGGCTTTTCTTAAGGTGCAATTAGTAATATTTCACTACGTTTTAAGAGTGTAAATTAGAATTTAAATACATTTTAACAAAATGCACAACGGATAATTTAAAAAATTAGAATAAGTAATTATTGATTAATAATATTACAAAATCAAAATTATCTATAATAAAAAAATAATACTTAGATTAAATTTATTACTTTTGCACAAAATAAAAATTATGGCGTTAGAAATTACTGACAATAACATTAAAGAAGTATTAAATACAGACTTACCTGTATTAGTTGATTTTTGGGCAGAATGGTGTGGACCATGTAGAATGGTAGGGCCTACTGTAGACGAAATCAGTAAAGAATTTGAAGGGAAAGCTGTTGTAGGTAAAGTAAACGTGGATAACAATCCGGATACTGCTGCAGAATATGGAATAAGAAATATCCCTACAATTTTATTCTTTAAAAACGGAGAAGTAGTAGATAAAGTAGTAGGAGTTGTTCCTAAGGAGCAATTAGTACAAAAATTAGAGGCAAACGCTTAAAAAATTTTCGAACTAATTTTGTAGATATAAAAAATATTTTTATATTTGCATCCGCTTAATCAATGAAACACTTGGTTTAGTAAAGTTCTTTAAAAAAGTTTTAGATTCGGTAGTTCAGCTGGTTAGAATACCTGCCTGTCACGCAGGTGGTCGCGGGTTCGAATCCCGTCCGAATCGCAATGTGATTATTACTTTACACATTACAAAAACAAAAGTAAACGATTCGGTAGTTCAGCTGGTTAGAATACCTGCCTGTCACGCAGGTGGTCGCGGGTTCGAATCCCGTCCGGATCGCATAAAAAAGCCTTTGTAAATTTTACAAAGGCTTTTTTTTTTATTTTATATCTTTCATCAAGAAGTATACACTTTAAAGTTACTTATAATTTCACGCAACCAAATCCGTAATGGAGCATCTTATAATAAATAGAACTATGAAAAAACTAATTTATTTTGTACTATTTACTTTTATTGTAGTCTCTTGTAATTCTGATGATGAAACTACAGTTAATAATTTTGATGTAATTGGGAGTTGGAATTGGACATCAACTAAAGGTGGAATCAATGGAGGTAACATTAATGAAACACCTACAACAACTGAAAAGTCAATTGTTTTAATTTTAACAAGTAGTTACGATTTTTCAGTGACTGAAAATGGAAGTCAAGTTTCTAATGGGAAATATGAATTGAAAATGGAAAAATCTATTTATTCCGGAGAGATGGAGAGGTTTATATCATTTAAAACGATTGATCAACGACACGTAGGATTTGTTCAAAGTGGAATTATAAATATTACTCAAAATGGCGAAATGCTTAAAATTTCCGATAATAATTACGATGGAGTGATAAGTCTATTTGAAAAAATAAAATGAAAAAACTATAATCAACTAAAAACATACTCAATTATAAGATTAAATTTCCATACCTAAAATTTTGTACCTTAATTTGGTTATTTGTATATTACTGAAAATCCGTACTTTTATTTATACCACTAAAATATACACTTTAACATTGATGATAGGCATTTATGAATCGTATTAAACATAATAAATTGAAAAAGAATAAACGCTTAAAAGGTTGTTTAATAATTATTTCTATAATTATCATATTAATTGTACTTTTTTTTGGTTGGTTTTGGTGGTCGATGAAAACAAGCCATGGGAAAGCAGAAAAAGATAGAGTTAAATACTCAAAAGAATGTGATACCATTACATTTATAACAGAAAAACCAAGTATTACGATTGGGAAATTTCATAAAACAGAGATTGACGAATTGAAATTTTACATCATTAGAAATAATAGCATAATTCAAGACACATTAATAAAATATAAGATTACGAAGACGGACGATTATTTATACACTAATATTCCTTTTGGCAAGTTTAAAAAATCGGATACTATTATAGTAGAGACTAAAAACAAAAAGTATTTTACGATTTCAAATTTTCATCATTATGCCTATCTGCATTATGGGATGTTTGGTTATCTGGGAAGTCACGATTGTCGATTTGATGATGAAAATTACATGGTGAATGGTAAGTCAAGCAATGGGTATTTATTAAAGGAAGACGGATTAGATAATGTAATAATACCAGCACAATAATCGTAGTGTAGATTCAATTGTATGATTAAATTTCCATACCTAAATTCTGTGCCTTAATTTGTATATTGTTGAAAAGCTGTACTTTTATTTCCTTAGTTGAAATATACATTCAACCGTTAACAAAAACTAAAACGTAGAGGAGAGGCAACTACTGAATAACTTAGATGACTATGAAGAAATTATTTATAATTGGGTTTTTAATAATGATGATTCCATCAGTAATTAACGCTCAATTGTTAGAGACCAATGAATTGTACCCAAATACCAATATAATAAAAGGAAAGTATTATAACGGAACAAGTGATGGCAAATATTGGTCATTAGCTTATGTAGATTCTATAGGAAGAATAATTGATATCGAGAAGTAAAATTATATACGACGACAATAATAATAGGATTTTTAACATTCAGACATTTGATTTTAATAATCCTGAACAAGTAGATACAATCAGATTTGAATATAAATATGCTAATAATAGGATTATATATCAGCTTTGTAAACTTTCTGAAAATGATTCGATTGTGATAAAAATGATTAAAAATCAAGGAGACTCACTTCTAATATATCAGAAACAGGCTTTTTATTACAGACCAAAAACTAAAAAGACAGATATTTATGAAACTGTCTGTACATTAAAATATAAGGATGGATTATTGATTAGTAGAGAAGAATTTGATAAAGATCAAAATTCAACAGAAATAAAAAAGTATGAGTATTTTGAGAACGGCAGACTAAAAAGAAGATTAATTGAGAGAATTCCTAAATTAGAAGAGGTTTTATACGTGGGTGGAGCGGGAAGTGATGATGAGTTTTATGAATATAAATTTGATTCTGAAGGTAGAATTAAGGTATTTTATCGGATTATAAATGGGGAAAAATTTAAAATTGCTAAGTATAGCTATGAATAAGAATAAATTTTGCTAACATTGGCTATACAAAATGCGGAGAAAAGAATAAAACTATAAACAAGTTTCTTTCCTACATCAATTTTATCATCATGAACTTCCCATTTCCAATAAAACCTATGATGTGATGAGGGAAATTATGAAGTTAGATTCTACACAGAATTATATTTTAAGCGGAAAAACAGGTTTGGCGACACGTAATGATAAATATATTGGGTGGTTTGTGGGTTTCATTGAGAAAAAAGATAATGTCTATTTTTTCGCAACCAAAATAACTCCTTCTAATAACCCAACTTTTGAAGAATTTGTTGCAATAAGGAAATCAATCACGATTAATGCATTGAAAAAACTAAAAATAATTGACTAAAAACAGAAATATTTTTCTCTATAAAAATTAACAATCAAATACTTACAAAACTCCTTTATACACTTGAAATTTATTTACCTGACTATGTTTTCCTATATATCGCATTGTAAATATTAAGTTATTTCTTCTCCTTTCTCAAAAATATGCAACGATTTATCTGAACAATGAGCATATAAGCGATTTCCAGAGATTTTAATTTCTCTTATATTATTATTTATGCCATCATTTATTTCTATAGACGTTTCCCATACTAATTGCTTATTCTTTAAGTCTAAAATTCCCATTTTATTGGTGGTTGCCCAATGACCATCTATAAAATAAATATAATCATTTTCTACTATAAAGTTATTCCAATGTATTTGTAAATCTTTAGGTTTTAGTATATCTGTAAAGTCTATTTCTGAAATTTGTTCTGTTTCTATATCTAAGATTTGTACTTTGTAATAACCGGCTGTATATAGTTTGTCTTTATATAGGAATAACTTTCCCGCAAAACCTTTATACTTATTTTTAATTTCTCCTGTTTCTACATCTATGGCAATAGTAGCTGTATTTTTATTATTTCTTTTATCTGCCAAGTAAATATACAATATGCCTTTATGGATAATAATTTCTCCGTGTTGTTTTATTTCTTCTCCCTCCAATAAGTCTGAAAAACTATGTTGCCAGATAGGCTTTTCATAATCTTCTAATAAATATCCGGCATAATAGTCATCTCCTCTTGCAACAAATTTATCTTTATATAACATACTTAACCCATATTCCTCAGAAAATGGAATCCTAAATTCTATTTGTTTATTATTCATAGAATACACAATCATTTCTGTATTTGAAAAAAGTAATTTATCTTCAAAATAGGTGTCTGTATAATAGTAACCAGTTAAATCATCAATGATTTTTATTTTCTTATTGTCTGGGGCATAATAGAAATTCTTTCCTGAATATATTTTATTATCATAAAGATATAAAGTAGATGAATTGAAATCTATTTGATGTAATCCTTTTTTATCTATTATTTTAAGAATAGAATTATCTAATAGATACAAGGTGTCTTTATACACTTGAAATTTATTTACCTGACTGTGTTTTCCTATATATCGCATTGTAAATATTAAGTTATTTCTTCTTCCTTTTCAAAAATATGCAACGATTTATCTGAACAATGAGCATATAAGCGATTTCCAGAGATTTTAATTTCTCTTATATTATTATTTATACCATCATTTATTTCTATAGAAGTTTCCCACGCTAATTTTCGGTTTTTTAAGTCTAAAATTCCCATTTTATTGGTGGTTGCCCAGTGACCATCTATAAAATAAATATAATCATCTTCTACTATAAAATTGTTCCAATGTATTTGTAAATCTTTAGGCTTTAGTATGTCTGTAAAGTCTATTTCTGAAATTTGTTCTGTTTCTATGTCTAAAATTTGTACTTTGTAATAACCGGCTGTATATAGCTTGTCTTTATATAAAAATAACTTTCCCGCAAAGCCTTTATACTTATTTTTAATTTCTCCTGTTTCTGCATCTATGGCAATAGTAGCAGTATTTTTATTATTTCTTTTATCTGCCAAGTAAATATACAATATGCCTTTATGGACAATAATTTCTCCGTGTTGTTTTATTTCTTCTCCCTTTAATAAATCTAAGAAATTATGTTGCCAAAGTTTATTCATCTTATCGTCACATAAAAAAACTCTATCTTCACTTTTTAATATTATAAATCTATCTTTGATAATTGATATACCTAAGTCTTCCTCCATAGGAATAGACCAAGTAATTCCTTCTTTAAAGTATCCCTTACTTAAAACCCAATCATTTTCAATTTCTTCTCTAAGTAAAAATAATTTTTCATCTATATATTTTATTTGTTTTTTTCCCATTATGCTGAAGGAAAAAGTTTCTACTGCTTTACCTTCAAAATCTATTTTTCCCAGTTTGCTTCTGCTCATAATATACATACAATCATCATCTACCTTTTTTACAATAAAAGGAAAATCTAATGTGAATAAGATTTTATCTTTATTCATTACATGATTTTCTTTTTTGAAAATAATATTTTCTTTCTGTAAAAAATATTCATAGGGAATATCACTATATTTATAAATTTCTTTCATTATTAGACTATTTTTTATCCTTTTCAAAAATATGTAATGACTTATCTGAACAATGAATATATAAGCGATTTTCAGAGATTTTAATTTCTCTTATATTATTATTTATGCCATCATTTATTTCTATAGACGTTTCCCAAGCTAATTTTCGATTTTTTAAGTCTAAAATTCCCATTTTATTGGTGGTTGCCCAATGACCATCTATAAAATAAATATAATCATTTTCTACTATAAAATTATTCCAATGTATTTGTAAACCTTTAGGTTTAAGTATGTCTGTAAAGTCTATTTCTGAAATTTGTTCTGTTTCTATGTCTAAGATTTGTACCTTGTAATAACCGGCTGTATATAGCTTGTCTTCATATAAGAATAACTTTCCCGCAAAACCTTTATACTTATTTTTAATTTCTCCTGTTTCTACATCTATGGCGATAGTAGCGGTATTTTTATTATTCTTTTTACTTGTTAAGTAAATATATAATATGCCTTTATGGACAATAATTTCTCCGTGTTGTTTTATTTCTTCTCCTTTTAATAAATCTGAGAAATTATGTTGCCAAATTAGCTGATTTTGCTTAATTTTATAATACGATATAAAATTGCTTAATATTCTAATATAATATTCTTGAGTTATTATCTTAGGAAATCTTCCTACATCATAACTATCAATTTCCTCCATCTTTTTATCATATTTAGATATAGTATGATTGGAATTAAGAATATAAATATACTCATTATCTATAATATTAAATAATAAAACTTTATTTTCTATAAGTCTAAGCCCTTCATTTGCTATAAGTAAAGACTCCCTATCATTTGAATTTTTTGGCTGTAATAATATATTGTCTTTGAATTTCTTAATACAAAAAACTCCTCTCTTATTTTTTTCTACAGTATCAAAAAGACTATTTAAAATCCAAAATTCTGAGTCATTACCTAAGTATAGGTCATTATATAATATTTCAAAAACTTCTACATTATTTTCTATGAATAGTAACTTCATCATATTTATTCTTCTTTCTCAAAAATATGTAACGATTTATCTGAACAATGAGCATATAAGCGATTTCCGGAGATTTTAATTTCTCTTATATTATTATTTATACCATCATTTATTTCTATAGAAGTTTCCCATAATAATTGCTTATTCTTCAAGTCTAAAATTCCCATTTTATTGGTGGTTGCCCAATGACCATCTATAAAATAAATATAATCATCTTCTACTATAAAATTATTCCAATGTATTTGTAAATCTTTGGTTTTCAGCGTTTCTGTAAAATCTATCTCTGAAATTTGTTCTGTTTCTATATCTAAGATTTGTACTTTGTAATAACTGGCTGTATATAGTTTGTTTTTATATAGGAATAACTTCCCCACAAAACCTTTATACTTATTTTTAATTTCTCCTGTTTCTACATCTATGGCAATGGTGGCAGTATTTTTATTATTTCTTTTATCTGCCAAGTAAATATACAATATGCCTTTATGGACAATAATTTCTCCGTGTTGTTTTATTTCTTCTCCCTCTAATAAGTCTGAAAAACTATGTTGCCAGATTAACTGATTATTATCTATATTTTTCAAGTATAAAGAATCTTTAGAAAAAGAAAGAAAAGACTTATTTGATACTAAATAAAAGTTCTGGTTACTTTCATCTATTTCTATCATTCTCTCAATCTCAAACGTTTGTTTTTTAATAAACACCCAATATTCTTTATCCTCAAAATCAGCTTGTCCCAGATAATTACTCTTTAAAATTCTATTATCTAAATCAGGTCGTACTCCTAAATACTCTTTCTTTACAAATAGAATGTCTGAAGTATTAATATTATAAAACTCTGTTTGTTCCTTTTTGAGATTATAAGTAAACAATAAATTATCATAAACAACAAAATCATAGAAAATACCTTCTACATTTCTGCCATTTATGTATAAGCTTTCATTATATAAAAAAATATCTTTTATAGTTGAAAATTTATCACAGTATTTCTTATCTATTAAATTCATTATGATTCCTTTTCAAAAATATGCAACGATTTATCTGAACAATGAGCATATAAGCGATTTCCGGAGATTTTAATTTCTCTTATATTATTATTTATGTCGTCATTTATTTCTATAGACGTTTCCCACGCTAATTTTCGGTTTTTTAAGTCTAATATTCCTATTTTATTGGTGGTTGCCCAATGACCATCTATAAAATAAATATAATCACCTTCTATTATAAAGTTATTCCAATGTATTTGTAAATCTTTAGGTTTTAGTATATCTGTAAAATCTATTTCTGAAATTTGTTCTATTTCTATATCTAAGATTTGTACTTTGTAATAACCGGCTGTATATAGCTTGTTTTTATATAAGAATAACTTTCCCGCAAAACCTTTATATTTATTTTTAATTTCTCCTGTTTCTACATCTATGGCAATGGTGGCAGTATTTTTATTATTTCTTTTATCTGCCAAGTAAATATACAATATGCCTTTATGGAAAATAATTTCTCCGTGTTGTTTTATTTCTTCTCCCTCTAATAAGTCTGAGAAACTATGTTGCCAGATTAACTGATTTTGTTCAAATTTATAATACGATATAAAATCACCTAATATTCTAATATAATATTCTTGAGTTATTATCTTAGGAAATCTTCCTATATCATAACTATCAATTTCCTCCATCTTTTTACTATATTTGGATATAGTATGATTGGAATTAAGAATATAGATTTTTTCATTATCTATAATACTGAATAATAAAACTTTATTTTCTATAAGCCTAAACCCTTTATTTACTATAAACAAAGATTCTCTTTCATTCGAATTTTTTGGCTGTAATAATATATTGTCTTTGAATTTCTTAATACAAAAAACGCCTCTCTTATTTTTTTCTACAGTATCAAAAAGACTATTTAAAATCCAAAATTCTGAGTCATTACCTAAGTATAGGTCATTATATAATATTTCAAAAACTTCTACATTATTTTCTATGAATAGTAACTTCATCATATTTATTCTTATTTTTCAAAAATATGTAATGATTTATCTGAACAATGAGCATATAAGCGATTTACGGAGATTTTAATTTCTCTTATATTGTTATTTATGTTATCATTTATTTTTATAGAGGTTTCCCATACTAATTGCTTATTCTTTAAGTCTAATATTCCTATTTTATTAGTGGTTGCCCAATGACCATCTATAAAATAAATATAATCATCTTCTACTATAAAATTATTCCAATGTATTTGTAAATCTTTAGGTTTTAGCGTGTCTGTAAAATCTATTTCTGAAATTTGTTCTGTTTCTATATCTAAGATTTGTACTTTGTAATAACCGGCTGTATATAGTTTGTTTTTATATAAAAATAATTTCCCCGCAAAACCTTTATACTTATTTTTAATTTCTCCTGTTTCTACATCTATGGCAATGGTAGCAGTATTTTTATTATTTCTTTTATCTGCCAAGTAAACATACAATATGCCTTTATGGACAATAATTTCTCCGTGTTGTTTTATTTCTTCTCCCTCTAATAAGCCTGAGAAACTATGCTGCCAAAGAATAAAATTTGATTTTAAATCTATAATAGAAATGATATCTTTACCCGTTGTGCATTATGACTTTAAATTAAAAAAAGTTGTTCATCTTACTGAAATTCAGTATATTATTTTAGCTCCAAAACATTTATATGATGAACAACTTAGGTGCAAATTACAAAATAATTTTAGAAGTTTTACAAAAGATATCAAAAAATCAACTTTTACCTTATCAAAGAAGAAAACCTAAACTATCAGATTTAGAGCTTATTAGTCTAAATCTTACGGCTGAATATATGTCTATAGACAGTGAAAATGATTTGTTTAGAAAACTTCCTACTTTTCTATCCTCCAAGATTGAACGAAGTGTTTACAATAAAAGAAAGCGAAAATTAGCTGAGTATATAGAGCAAGTTCGAGCTAAGTTAGCCTCTACCTTTAACGAGTTTGAAGATTATTTTATAGTTGATAGTATGCCTTTGGAAGTGTGTAAAACTATTAGAAGTGTACGTTCCAAAATCTGTAAAGAAACCTATTATGCTTTCCCTGACATGGGATATTGTGCTTCTCAAAAAACAAAATTTTATGGCTATAAATTACATGCTGTATGCTCTATCAAAGGTGTTTTTCACAGCTTTGATTTAACCCCTGCATCCATTCATGATATTCATTATCTGAAAGATATCAAGCAACAGATGAGAGATTGTACTATCATAGCCGATAAAGGTTACTTATCCTCTGAAATTCAATTAAACCTTTTTGAAACTTGCCGTATAAAGCTAAATGTTCCTATGAGGAGAAATCAGAAAAACTATAAAAAACAACCTTTCGTTTTTAGAAAATCAAGAAAACGGATAGAAACTTTGTTCTCCCAATTATGTGACCAGTTTATGATCAGACGAAATTACGCCAAGTCTTTTGAAGGATTTAAAACAAGAATCATATCTAAAATAACAGCTCTAACTCTTATCCAATACATTAACCAAAAGATATTTAATAGAAATATTAATAATATCAAAGTCAAGATAATTTAAAATGCACAACGGGTATATCTTTGTATTTTGATAATATACATTTATCTGAAATTCTTTTGATAGGTTTTATATTTTCTATTCTCAAAAGTTCACACTTTTCATTTTCTTTTGAAAAAACTCCAAAGTAAACTTTCTCATTTTCTTCATCAATTCTTTTAAAAAGTAAAGTATCAATTGATAAAATTAACTCAACAAAAGTATTATTCTCTTTAAATAATCGTTCTAACTGATTGTCTTTTTTCAATAAAAACTGTCCGTTAAAAATAAATTCATCATTATTCCACTTCTTAAAACTCACACACTTTTGTGATGCTACTAAATTGATTTGATTATCATTATATGAATATTTACATAAATGATGAATACTATTTATATAGTATATAGATATTTCTTCTATTATTTGAATAAAAGAAACGTCTGTCATAATTTTTCTCACTTTATACATATTAATTATTTAAAAATTTTTCTCAAAAACTCCATCATCTGTTATTCCTTTTATAAATCTATCTATATACTAACATTAATAAATCATCAGGAAATAACTGTTTTGCTCTCTCAAAACTTATAGATTCTCTCAATGCACTTTTACCAGTATCCGAAGATAAATATTTAATTACTTTTTCTTTAGATAATTTCTTTCCTTTAATACGCCATTGCAGTTGATACAATTTTTAAAAATATCCCACTCTATCTAAACTTCTATACTGAATAGCCTCCGCCAAATGCATTGAATTTATATTTTCTTTTTCGTCTAAATCTGCGATTGTTCTTGCAACACGTAAAATTCTATCATAAGCTCTGGCAGAAAGATTTAACTTATCCATTGCTTGTCTAAGCAACTCATAACTATCTTTATCCAATGTACAGAAAGCATCTAACTGCTTGGGTCCCATTTGAGCATTATAATGTACATTTTCAAACTCCTGATATCTATTTTCTTGTATTTGTCTTGCTTTTATTACTCTTTTTCTTATTTGTTCGCTGGATTCCCCATTTCGTTCAGCCGAAAGCTCATCAAACGGGACAGGCACTACTTCTATATGTAAATCTATTCTATCCAACAATGGACCTGATATTTTATTCATATAACGTTGCATTTCTGCTGTGCTTGAAGTATTCTGAGGGTCGTCAGGAAAAAATCCGCTCGGACTTGGGTTCATAGAAGCCACCAACATAAAACTTGCCGGATAAGTTACCGTAAATTTAGCTCGGGAAATCGTAACCTCTCTATCCTCTAATGGCTGACGCATAACTTCTAAAACACTCCGCTGAAATTCGGGCAATTCATCTAAAAACAAAACACCGTTATGAGCCAAAGAAATTTCCCCGGGCTGAGGATAACTTCCGCCACCCACGAGTGCAACATCAGAAGTTGTATGATGCGGAGACGTAAACGGACGCACCGTCATAAGAGAAGAATTCTTTTTAAGTTTTCCTGCCACTGAATGAATTTTTGTAGTTTCCAAAGCCTCCTTTAACGTCAAAGGCGGAAGTATAGAAGGAATTCGTTTTGCTAACATAGTTTTCCCACTACCGGGCGGACCAATCAATAATATGTTATGCCCGCCGGCTGCTGCTATTTCTAAAGCTCGTTTTACATTTTCCTGTCCTTTTACATCGGCAAAATCAAAAGGGAAATTATTTATACATTTAAAAAATTCTTTTCTTGTATCAAATTCGGTTTTAGGTAAAGATTTGTCTTGGTCGAAAAAATCAATTACTTCTTTTATATTTTCTATTCCATAAACCTCTAAATTATTTACCACAGCTGCCTCCATCGCATTTTGCTTAGGTAAGAAAATTCCTTTAAATCCTTCTTTTCTGGCTTGAACGGCAATAGGTAAAACTCCTTTTATTGGTTGCAAACTACCATCCAAAGAAAGCTCTCCCATAATAATATAATCACTAATATTTTCAGCATTTATCTGTTTGGAAGCAGCTAAAATCCCCATCGCAATCGTTAAATCATAAGCAGAACCTTCTTTTCTAATATCGGCAGGAGCCATATTAATAATGATTTTTTGTCTGGGATTTTTATAGCCTATATTTTGCAATGCCGCACTAATTCGGTGGCTACTTTCTCGCACTGCATTATCGGGTAATCCTACAATAAAATAGCCCGTTCCTTTATCTACATTGGTTTCTACAGTAATCGTTGTAGCATCTATTCCATAAATAGCACTTCCATAAGTTTTTATTAACATTTTAATTTAGATTGGTTGAATGTCCAATTTAACAAAAAGTATTGATTAAACCTTAAAATATTACAAATAATTAAATAATTTTAGATTAATGAATAAGAAATTATATGTATATTTACAGTTAAGGTATTATATAGGTAGTAAAGTAGTCTAAAAATTATTATTTTTTATTTTTTCTATTGTTTATATTACTAATATGTTAAACTTTGATTTGAAGTTTTACTTTTATAATCCAATTAAAAACCAAACATTTATATTATGAAAAATTTATTTTTAACTTTAGCATTTATACTATTAAGTAGCCTTACTTTTGCAAATAGTTCAGAACCTGTATATCCTCCTTTCTATGGAGAGATAATTATTACCGAAGCATCATCTGATAGTGAGCTTACGGAATTTACTGTACAGTTTGCAGATTTGAAGAGTTTTCAGGAGTTTGATGTTAGTCAATTACCTATTTCAAACTTAGATAAATGTAAATTATCTATAAAAGTAGATTTCCAAATTGAAGGTACATTGACAATGAAAAAGAGTATAAAATATGATAATATGTCTTGTAATAATATGAAACAAGACTTTCAAAAAGTAAAAGAAAGCATTAAAAAAATGATTAAGTAATATAAAGAATAAATTGTTATTAATTATTCTGTTTTATGAAAAAATCATTATATTAGCACTATATTATACAAAGAATGAAAGAATGGAGTTTCAAATATGATTTATTTTCTTCCAAAGAAGAACTGAGCGAAGAGGATAAAAATTTATTGAAAGAAGCAGTAAGTGCAATGAACAGAGCTTATGCTCCTTACTCAAAGTTTAAAGTAGGTTGTTCTATTCTAATGGCAAACGGTGAGGTATTCACAGGAAACAACCAAGAAAATGCAGCCTATCCAAGCGGTTTATGTGCGGAAAGAGTTGCTATATTTGCAGCAAAAAGTGCTTTTCCTGATGAGAAAATAAAAAAGATTTTGATAACAACCAGTGCCGAAAATCCTAAAGAAGCAGTTTCACCGTGTGGAGCATGTAGACAAGTATTAGTAGAATATGAGAAAAATCAACTTTCTGATATAGAAATGTATTTTCAAGGGGCAGAACCACAGATAATCAAGTTGCACCGAGTATCAGATTTATTACCATTCAGTTTTCATTCAGATATGTTAACGCAATAGTTTTGCAGTTTTAAAGCGAAAAACATAAATTTGTAGAATATATTCAAGATTTAAGTTATATAACAGAAATATGAAAGAAATAACTAAAGAAACCTACTTAAAATGGTTCGAAGAGATGACATTTTGGAGACGCTTCGAAGACAAGTGTCGCTCTATGTATTTAAAACAAAAAATCCGAGGATTTTTGCACTTATATAATGGGCAAGAAGCTATCCCCGCGGGATTAATGCAATCTATGGACATGAGTAAAGATAAAATGATAACAGCTTACCGTTGTCACGTTTTACCTATGGCTATGGGAGTAGATCCTAAAAGAATTATGGCTGAACTTTACGGAAAAGTAGACGGAACTTCTCACGGAATGGGTGGTTCTATGCACATTTTTAGTAAGGAACATAATTTTTATGGAGGACACGGAATTGTAGGAGGTCAAATCGCTTTAGGTGCAGGTATTGCATTCGCAGATAAGTATTTTGACAGAAAAGCTGTTACTTTATGTTTTATGGGAGACGGTGCTGTAAGACAAGGTTCATTACACGAGACATTCAATATGGCAATGAACTGGAAATTACCTGTAGTATTTATTTGTGAGAACAATAGATATGCAATGGGTACCAGTGTTAAAAGAACTGCAAATCACGAAGATATTTATAAATTAGCTTATGGCTATGAAATGCCTTCTGCTCCGGTAGATGGAATGGATCCTGAAAAAGTAGCTGAAGCAACTTATGAAGCTATTGAAAGAGCAAGAAGAGGAGACGGGCCTACATTTTTAGATATCAAAACATATCGTTATAGAGGACATTCAATGTCAGATGCAGAGCCTTATAGAACTAAAGAAGAAGTTGCCAAATATAAAGAAGAAGATCCTATTTTATTAGTTCAACATAGAATTTTAGAAAATAATTGGGCTACAGAAGAAGAGTTAAACGCAATTACCGACGAGCAAATCAAAAAAGTTGAAGAATGTGTTAAATTTGCAGAGGAATCTTCATTCCCGGATGCAGAACAAATTTATTCAACAGTATACGAGCAAGAAGATTACCCGTTTTTAGATAAAGTAGAAAATCAATAAATTATGGCTGAAGTAATAAAAATGCCTCGCTTAAGCGATACCATGGAAGAAGGTAAAGTAGAGGCTTGGAATAAGAAAGTTGGAGATAAGGTAGCTTATGGCGATATCTTAGCTGAAATTGAAACTGATAAAGCAGTTCAAGAGTTTGAAACAGATGTAGAAGGAACATTACTTTATATCGGAGTAGAAGAAGGACAGGCAGCACCGGTAGATAGCATATTAGCTATTATTGGTAAAGAAGGAGAAGATATCAGCGGTTTAATTGATGGTAGCGGATCTTCTGATAATAGCTCTGAAGCTGAATCTGAGGAAGAAGAAGAGCAAGAAACAGAATCTTCTGACGATAGTCAACCAGCAGCAGAGGTGCCTGATAATGTAACAGTTGTTAGTATGCCTCGTTTGAGTGATACTATGGAAGAAGGTAAAGTAGAGGCTTGGAATAAGAAAGTTGGAGATAAGGTAGCTTATGGTGATATCTTAGCTGAAATTGAGACTGATAAAGCAGTTCAAGAATTTGAAACAGATGTAGAAGGTACTTTACTTTATATAGGAGTAGAAGAAGGACAATCAGCACCGGTAGATAGTATTTTAGCTATCATTGGACCTGAAGGAACTGATGTTTCTGCTATTGTTAGTGGAGGTGGTGAAAAAGCTGAAGCTAAAAAAGAAGAGGCTCCAAAACAAGAGAAAAAAGAAGCTCCTAAAAAAGCAGAACCTACTAAGGAAGCTCCAAAACAAAAGGCTAAACCTGCTTCAAATAAAACAGGTAGAATATTTATTTCTCCTTTAGCTAAAAAATTAGCAGAGGAAAAAGGATATGACATCAATCAAATTCAAGGAACAGGTGATAATGGTAGAATCGTGAAAAAGGATGTAGAGAACTTTACACCTCAAGCAACTCAACCACAAGCAACACCTTCTGCTGTTACAGCAGGAATTCCTATGGGGGAAGATAATGTTATTCCTAACTCTCAAATGAGAAAAGTAATAGCTAAGCGTTTATCTCAAAGTAAATTTACAGCTCCTCACTACTATTTAAATATAGAAGTAGATATGGATAATGTAATGGCTGCAAGAAAACAAATTAATCAAATTCCTGATACTAAAGTATCATTTAATGATATTGTTTTAAAAGCTACTGCAATGGCTGTTAAAAAACATCCTGTTGTAAATTCTACTTGGAAAGATAATGAAATTACACAATACGGAAGTGTTAATATAGGAGTAGCAGTTGCTGTTCCGGATGGGTTAGTAGTTCCTGTTGTTAAAAATGCAGACTTTAAATCATTATCTCAAATTTCAGCAGAAGTTAAGGATTTAGCTACTCGCTCAAGAGAAAAGAAAATTAAAGCTGATGAAATGGAAGGTTCTACCTTTACTATTTCTAACTTAGGTGCTTATGGAGTAGAAAGCTTTACATCTATTATTAATCAACCTAACTCTTGTATCTTATCAGTAGGTGCAATCGTAGAGAAACCGGTTGTTAAAAATGGACAAATTGTTGTAGGACATACAATGAAACTTTGTTTAGCTTGTGACCACAGAACAGTGGATGGAGCAACAGGAAGTTTATTCTTACAAACATTAAAACAATATTTAGAAACTCCAATGGCTATGTTAGTATAGTCTATAAAATTAAATATTATTTATTTTTAATAAAGTTGAGGGATTTTTCTCTCAACTTTATTTTTTATAATCAATAACGGATTTTATTTTGTTAAAATCATAAAGAGTAAAAAAATACAGTGTCATAATGGCATATTTAAATTAGATTACTCGTGATTTGCATAAATTACCCCAATAATATTTATACGGCATAATTCATGCTAATTACAAACTATTATTTATATTTGAACAGAGGTTAATATTATGAACGATAATTTTTCACAAAGAGTAAAAGATGTAATTGCTTACAGTAAAGAGGAGGCAATTAGATTGGGACACGATAATATAGGAACAGAACATTTAGTATTAGGAATATTAAGAGACGGTGGAGGTAAAGCTATTCGCTTACTTCAATCTCTTGATGTAGATTTAGATGCCGTTAGAGCTAAAATAGAATTAATGGCTCCTCCTAAAGAAGTGCTGGATAAAACTCCTAAAAATTTACAATTAACTAAACAAGCAGAGAGAGCTTTAAAAACAACTTTTTTAGAAGCAAAACTACAGCATAGTAGTTCTGTTGATACTGTTCATTTACTTTTATGTATTCTCAGAAATGAGAGTGACCCTATAACTCAATTAATGAATAAGTTTGATATAGATTATGATACTCTAAAAGAAGAATTTGGTTTTCAGTCAGAGAAAAGCGATTATTCAAATCCTACAGCAAGTGCAGAAGATTATGAAGAAGAGCGAGAAGAAAAAAGAATTCCTCTGGGGTCAGGTAAAAAACAAGGAGCTACAACTTCTAAGACCAAAACCCCTGTTTTAGATAATTTCGGAAGAGATTTAACAAATTTAGCGGCAGAAGGAAAGTTAGATCCTGTAATTGGTAGAGAGAAAGAAATAGAAAGAGTTTCTCAGATTCTGAGCCGAAGAAAAAAGAATAATCCATTATTAATAGGAGAACCGGGAGTAGGGAAGTCAGCAATAGCAGAAGGTTTAGCGTTGAGAATAATTCAAAGAAAAGTTTCTCGTGTGTTATATGATAAACGAGTAGTAACTTTAGATTTAGCAGGGATTGTTGCCGGAACTAAATACCGTGGTCAGTTTGAAGAACGAATGAAGGCTATTATGAATGAATTGGAGAAAAATGATGATATAATCCTTTTCATAGACGAACTTCATACCATTGTAGGAGCGGGAGGTGCGGCCGGCTCGTTAGATGCTTCTAATATGTTTAAACCAGCTTTGGCACGTGGTGAAATTCAATGTATAGGAGCTACAACTTTAGATGAGTATAGACAATATATAGAAAAGGATGGTGCTTTGGAAAGAAGATTCCAGAAAGTCATGGTAGAGCCTACAACTCCTGAGCAAACAATTGAAATATTAGAGCAAGTCAAAGATAAATATGAAAATCACCATAATGTAATCTATACTAAAGAAGCAATAGATGCTTGTGTGAGTTTAACTGCTCGTTACATTACAGACCGATTTTTACCTGATAAAGCTATTGATGCATTAGATGAAGCAGGTTCTCGTGTACATATAAAAAATATTCATGTTCCTCAAGAAGTATTGGATTTAGAAAAAGCTTTAGAAGAAGTAAAAGAAGCTAAAGATAATGCAGTAAAATCTCAGAAATATGAAGAAGCAGCGAATCTAAGAGATAAATTAAAAGAAGTAGAACTTAATTTAAAACAGGCTCAAGAAGATTGGATAGCAAATTCTAATGAACATAGAGTGACAGTAGATGAAGAAAATGTAGCAGAAGTTGTATCTATGATGAGTGGAATTCCTGTTCATAGAGTTGCCGAAGGAGAAATTAAGAAATTAGCTCAAATGTCTTCTTTAATTAAAGGAAAATTAATTGGGCAAGATGAAGCTGTGGATAAAGTTGTAAAAGCAATTCAAAGAAATAGAGCCGGGTTAAAAGATCCTAACAGACCAATTGGTTCATTCATATTTTTAGGGACAACCGGAGTAGGTAAAACACAATTAGCAAAAGTATTATCTAAAGAAATATTTGATTCTGAAGATGCTTTAATCCGTATAGATATGAGTGAATATATGGAGAAATTTGCAGTTTCTCGTTTAGTAGGAGCACCTCCGGGATACGTAGGATATGAAGAAGGTGGACAATTAACTGAGGCTGTACGTAGAAAACCGTATTCAGTATTATTATTAGACGAGATAGAAAAAGCTCACCCTGATGTGTTTAATATTTTATTACAAATATTAGATGATGGTCATGTAACGGATAGTGTAGGACGAAAAGTTGATTTTAGAAATACAATTATTATCCTAACATCTAATATAGGAACTCGTCAGTTAAAAGACTTTGGTGATGGAGTAGGTTTTGGAACTCAAGCAAAAATGAACTCAGCAGATGATAGAGCTAAAAGTACAATTCAGAATGCACTTAAAAAGACATTTGCTCCGGAATTTTTAAACAGAATAGATGATGTAATTATATTTAATGCATTAGATAAAGAAGGTATTCTAAGAATTATAGATGTAGAGCTTAATAAACTTTATAAACGAATAAAAGATGTGGGTTACGATATAAAAATAACCGATGAGGCGAGAGAGTTTATCGCAGAAAAAGGCTTTGATAAAGATTATGGAGCTCGTCCTTTAAAAAGAGCAATTCAGAAATATATTGAAGATCCGTTAGCGGAAGAAATCATTAATACAAATATAAAAGAGGGAGATGCTATAATTTTAGAATTAAATGAAGAAAAAGATGGTGTAAAAGTAAAAATAGCTGAATAATAAAATATTAAAAAAAAGTAGAAAGCCGCCTCAAAACTGGGGCGGTTTTCTTATTAAAAAAAGTCATGTAATAGTTGTTGATTAAGAGAGAATTTAGTATCTTTTTAATTATACCAAAGCAAAAGAAAACCTGTTATGCTACCAGTGTATTAAAGAAAAGAACGCATGGTAATATTTGCTCATCTCAAACACGACCAAAAATTTAAGCGATTAGCTTGAAAGGCTTGAAAAAAGTAGAATTAGAGTTCGGGTTACATACTTTAGGGGGAATGTCTCTAAATAAAAAAAATAAATTCTACCTCAGAATACTCAAAAAACCGCCTTGATGGGTATCAAGACGGCTTTCTTTTTAGATTAAAACTAAAATTTTTATTTTAGTTGTTTTTTAGCTTCTTGTGCTAATTCTTCTTTAGAGTTTTTAGCTTCTTCTTTAAGATTTTTAAGTTCATCTTTCGCCTGACCTAATTTATCAGAAATACCTTCTTTTAAATCTTTAGTATAACAATTTAAATTTTCTTTAATATTTTTCTGAAGTTTTTCTAACTTGTCTTGAACTTTTTCTTTTTCATCCGGAGACATTTTTGTGTATTTGTAAAACGCATAAGCTCCTAAACCTAATAAGGCTATTATTCCACCTGATTTTTTCATAATTAAAATTTTATAGTTTAATAGAAATTTTCATGCCAAACTAAATTTTTTACTAAAAAATATTTTAAATTATTAAAAAGTCTTGTTATTAAAATTTTTCTCCAAGAACTTTAAAGAAAATATTCTAAGAAAACTATTAACTATTTTTTTATTCCTAAGCATTTTAGTCCATTAACTGTTGCAATATCAGATAATTTCTCAACATCGTAATAGTGACAAGATTCTAACATTACACGTAACTCTGTCCATAAATTTCCGTCGGAGAAAGGTTTATAAATATCATTAATATTATCTGTTCCAAAAGAAACGTTTATTCCGTGAGGAATCATTTCATCTACCGGAGTTACAGAGTTATGACTTGGAGCTAAACGTTCAGTTCTATTATGGTCTATCCATGCTGTCGGACAAGAGATAACACTCATTTGTGCTTCATTAATTAGATCATATAGCTCATATCTATACTTTTTAGGGTGGGCCGCAACAGAGATAGAGTGAACAGCACTCACTTTTCCTTGTAAACCATATTCTATAGTTTTTCTAGCTAAAAGCTCAGTTTCTTTTTCCTCATCAGTATTAAATTGATCAACATGAACATGAACTAATTTATTTTTAGCTCTCGCTGTTTCCATCAAAACATCTAAATGTTCCTCTTCTCGTCCAAAATCTTTTGCAGGAAGTCCACCTATAATATCCACAAAATCAGAAGAAATATCAAACCATTCTCTGGCTTTAGGGTCTATAACACCTTTCAGCACTTGGTTTGCCCATCGGATCTCAATGTCTTTTCCATATTTATCCATAATTCTTTGAGCTGCTTTAATGCTACGATCTTCTATCACTTCATCAGCATCTATAAAAGATCCAACAGCTTGCGTTCCTTGCTCTAAAAAATAGTCTAAAGCCCGAGCCATCCTATCATAAATGACATCTACTGTAGAATTTTTCTTCATTTCATCTACTAAGTGCCATTTTTCTTTAAGATAAGAATTAGTAAATGAAAAAGAATCTTTTTGTAGGGAATATGCCCTATCTAAATGTGCGTGACAATTTACCCAACCACCTTTTTCTTTTATTTTTTCAATAACGGCGTCTTTTGGGTCGAAATGTTGTAAAGTACTCATTAAAAGTTTAATTTGAAGTTTCGCAAAACTATAATATTTTTATCTCTTATCAAAAAGTTAGAGTATAAAATTAGAATTTTATCTATCTCTATATTATAGTTATTTCGCTAAAATTTCAATATTTAAAGAAATATTAAAATCTAAATTTACTTTTTTTTCACTTATTTTATTATTGTTAAAATAAATGTCTTAGAATAAAAATGTCCATAATTTACGGATACTCAGATTTTATTATTTATTAACTAATAAATCTATCCTTTCACTTGTAGAAATTAAGGAACTTTATTAGCTTTGGGAAAATCAAATTATAAAAAATGGAATTATTAAAAGGTAAAGTAGCAATTGTTACAGGAGCCACAAGAGGAATAGGAAAAGGAATCTTAGAAAAATTTGTAGAAAACGGTGCAAAAGTAGCATTTACCTATGCTTCATCGGCGAATGCTGCTAAGGAATTAGAAGAAAAATACGGAGAAAATGTAAAAGGATTTCAATCGGATGCTTCTGATTTTGATGCCGCTCAAAATTTAATAAACGAAGTTTTAAATCTATTTGGCAAAATTGATATTTTAGTTAATAATGCCGGTATCACAAAAGATAGTTTATTAATGAGAATGAGCTTTGAGGACTGGCAAAAAGTAATTCAAGTAAATTTAGACTCTGCATTTAATTTAACTAAGGCGGCTATGATGCCTATGATGAAACAACGCAAAGGCTCAATTATAAATATGAGCTCTGTTGTAGGGCTACAAGGAAATGCAGGACAAACAAACTATGCAGCTTCCAAAGCTGGACTTTTAGGATTTACAAAATCCGTAGCATTGGAGTTAGGTTCTAGAAATATACGTTGTAATGCAATAGCACCGGGATTTATAGAAACTGAAATGACAGATAAGTTATCCGATGAAATAAAAGAACAATGGATAAATAACATACCGCTTAAAAGAGGGGGAAATCCTGAAGATATTGCAAATGCTTGTTTATATTTAGGATCTGAGTTATCATCTTATGTGACAGGGCAAGTATTAAGTGTTGACGGAGGAATGCATACCTAAAAAATGAATTAAAATATATATGATTTATTTTATATTTCAACATAATTTTCATATATAAAACTTGATTAAATCAGAAAAAATTTTATTTTTGTATAAACATAGATAACCATGCATCAATTAAAATTAATAGAGAGTGACCCTGGACTTAAAGATTTTGAAAATCAAATAGTTAATAGAATACAGTGGTATGAAAACACAAAAGAGTATATAGAAAGGAATTTTGGCTCCCTTGATAGATTTGCCACCGCTCATGAATTCTTTGGTTTTAATTATGATGAAAAGAAGAAAGGCTGGTGGTTTAGAGATTGGCTTCCTAATGCTCATCAAGTATTTTTAATTGGAGATTTCAATAATTGGGATAGAAATACTCATCCTTTAAAAAGAGGTAATTTTGGTGCATGGGAAATATTTCTTCCTGACTCTGAGTATGCAGAGAAATTAGTACCCGGTTCAAAAGTTAAAATGCATGTTATTGCAAATAACGGGGCGTTAGATCGGATGCCTGCCTATATTACGCAGACAGTACAAAATGAGGACAAAAGTTTTGATGGAATTTTCTCCGGAAAAAACACTTATGAATGGAAAGATAGTAAATTTGATATAAATAAAATATCGAATCCTCTTGTCTATGAAGCCCATATAGGAATGGCAACCGAAGAGGGAAAAGTGGGGAGCTATAATGAATTTACAGAGTTTATGATTCCTAAGATTAAGAAATTAGGATATAATATAATTCAATTAATGGCTGTGCAAGAGCATCCGTATTATGGTTCTTTTGGCTATCAAGTATCTAATTTTTATGCTCCTTCTTCTCGGTATGGAACACCAAATGAATTAAAAAACTTAATAGATGTAGCACATCAAAATGGAATTGCTGTAATTCTGGATGTAGTACACAGTCACTCCGTAAAAAACAGAGATGAAGGACTGTCCGAATTAGATGGTTCAGAATTATATTTTAATGGTTGGCATCCTGATTGGGATTCTCGTTTATTTGATTATGCAAAAATAGAAGTCAAGAGATTTTTAGCATCTAATTTAAAATACTGGATTCAAAACTTCCATTTTGATGGTTTTAGATTTGATGGTGTTACGAGTATGCTATATCACCATTTTGGCCATGTTAATTTTGATCATTATAGTAAATATTTTCATGATACAAATAACGATGCTATAATTTATCTTCAATTAGCAAATGAATTAATACATAACTTAAAACCGGGGATTATAAGTATTTGTGAGGATATGAGTGGTATGCCAGGAGCTTGTAGACCTGTAAGTGAGGGAGGTTTGGGGTTTGATTTTAGATTAGCTATGGGAATACCGGATTTCTGGTTCGATACTTTGGAACATAAGGCTGATGAAGAGTGGAATATGGGAGAACTTTATTGGGCATTGGTTAACAGAAGACAAACTGAAAAAACTATAGCTTATGTGGAAAGTCATGACCAAGCTTTGGTAGGAGATAAAACTTTAGCTTTTTGGTTAATGGATAAGGACATGTATGAAAATATGAGTATTTTCACAGAAAGTATTGTGGTAGATAGAGGAATAGCTCTCCATAAAATGATACGATTAGTAACAGCTACTTTAGGAGGAGAAGGGTATATGACTTTTATGGGAAATGAATTTGGCCACCCTGAATGGGTTGATTTTCCAAGAGAAGGAAATAATTGGTCCTATCATCATGCAAGGAGACAATGGTCTTTAGCAGAAAAAGAAGATTTAAAATATAAATTTCTAAATTTATTTGATGAAAAAATGGTTCATTTCTTAAAAGAATCAAATATTTTAGAAGCAGGAGACGATTATAAAATTTATGAAGATAATGAAAAAGGGATATTAGGCTTTACAAAAGCAGGAAGAGTATTCTTATTCAATTTTGGGACAGAAAGTTTTAGTGATTTTTCAATAAAAGTTCCATTTAAAAAAGACATGAAAATAGAATTATGTACAGATGATGAAAGTGTAGGAGGATTTGGTAGAGTAGATACTTCTATAAAATATCCTGTAGTTAACGAAGAACTTAAAATTTATTTACCAAGTAGAACTGCCATAGTTTTAAAATAGTAAAATACGTTAATTAAAAAGCCGTCTCAAAACTTATTGAAACGGCTTTTTTTAGTGTTTTTTGCTCGTATCCTACAAAAATAGTGTTAAAATATTAAATATCAGAGGGTTTCGCGAATTGGGATACTTTCTTTATGGTGTGTTTAAAATAATCCATGTATTTCAGCTTCTATTTTATCTATAATAGAGCCAAGATCTTCCGGATTATTCACAAAATCAATATCATCAATATCAATAATTAATAATTTACCTTCTTTGTAAGAACTAATCCAATCTTCATATTTTTCATTTAATTTATTAAGATAATCTATACTGATTGAGCTTTCATATTCACGCCCTCTTAAATGAATTTGTTTTACAAGTGTAGGGATAGAAGCTTTCAAATAAATTAATAAATCCGGAGCTTCAACAAAAGAATTCATTAATTTAAATACAGTAAGATAGTTTTCATAATCGCGAGTCATTAATAGTCCCATATCATGTAAATTCTTTGCAAATATATAGGCATCTTCATGAATTGTTCTATCTTGAATAATATTTTTTCCGCTATCTCTAATCTCTTTTACCTGTTTGAATCTACTTCCTAAAAAATAAATCTGTAGATTAAAAGCCCACTTTTGCATGTCATTATAAAAATCATCTAAATATGGATTTCTATCTACATCCTCAAACTGAGGTGTCCAATTGAATTTTTCTGATAATAGTTTTGTAAGTGTAGTTTTTCCAGCTCCTATGTTTCCGGCAATAGCGATATGCATATTTTTTAATTTAGTTTAGAGCTGTAAATTTAAACAATGAATTTTAAATTTAAAATTTGTATTAAAAAAATAAACCTCATTTACACAAATGAGGTTTATTTTTATTTATTTTATTTTCTATTAATTTGTAGATAAACTCTCCAATTTTTTCTTCATTTCAAGAAATTTATCATCTTTTCCTAAAATATCATAAGTATCTTGTAAAACTTTTATTAAAGTGATATTTTTTGGTTCTAAATTGTATGCTTTCTCTAGATGAGGTAATGCTTCTTGATAAAGAGCTTTACGTTTAGCTGCATTCTCATTATATATTTTTTTCTCTTTAGCTGAAGACCCTCTATTCTTATTCATCATCTCTACATACTCCATTTCCGGTTTAATGATAAATAGTGATAAGTTTAAATAAGCATTTGTCATATTAGGATCTAACTCAATGGCTTTTTCGTAATATTCTCTAATTTTTTCTGGTTCACCATTAGAATCATCTAATATTTTACCTAAATTAAAGTAATCTACAGCTGTACCAGTACCACTATCTACTTTTCTCTGAAGAACTCCTATAAACTCATCAACATTTCCTGATTTATAATACATACTGGATAATAATTGATTAATATTATCATTATTAGGAAATTTTTCTAATGCTTTTTTAGCTGCTTCAACTCCTTTCTCATAGTCTTCAGTTTGGTAGTAGCCATAAACTAAGTAATTATATAACTCTTCTTCTAAAGACTTAGATTGTTCTACTTTAGGATCTCTGGCTAATCCTATTTTTACCTGATTATCCATTTCTTTTTTAGTTCTGAAAGCAACTCTATCTCCAGTAGCTATACTTACTGCTGTATAACTGGTTTGTACCCCGTCAAAGTCTCTATCAGCTAAAAATTGTAACTTTCTTACACCATCCTTTTTTAATTTATCTGTTTGCAAACCGGCAAGTGCTGCATAATATAGATATAATTTATTTTCATTTCCTAAAGCTCTAGATAAACCATAAGTTTCTCCAAATTTACGAGATGCTGTTTCGTAGTCCTTTTTATCAAAAGCTTGACTTGCAGCTTGTAAAGCATCACTCGCTTTTTGTGTTAAGTCAGGTAAAACTTTATTTAAATAATTTGCACTTGGATTTTTTCTTTTGATTTTTGAATAGTTACCTTTTTCCACAGCTTTTTCTGCCAAACTCTGATATAGGTAATATTCTACTTTTCCTGTATCTCTATTTTTAGTTTCAAAATAAGGCTTAGTTTCTGCTCTGCTTAATTGAGAGTAGAAATTAGAAGCTTTATTCATATCACCTCTTTTTTCAGCAGCTTGTCCTGCGATATAGCAAAGCTGAGCTATTGCCGAAGGTTCTATTGTTGGATTTTCCTTTAATAAAGCCAAAGCTTGATCTGCGTATTCTATAGTAGCTTTAAAATCATTATTTTTAAAGGCATTATTAGCGGCATCTATTTCAGCTTGTTGAGCAAATAGTGAAAGCGAAAAAAATGCGAAACCTAAACTTAATGTTAACTTTTTCATAATTTATTCTTCTTCGTTTTTGGTTATTTGTGTTATATTATCTTCAGAATCGTTATTATCCGTAATTTCATCTTCTAATTCTTCATCCTCTTCAATCTCTACTTTAGCAACTGCGGCAATTTCATCATCCTTTTTAAGGTTAATTAATTTAACTCCTTGTGTTGCACGTCCCATAACTCTTAGTTCAGAAACAGAAGTTCTTATCGTAACTCCGGATTTATTAATAATCATTAAATCATTCTCATCATTTACATTTTTGAGAGCAATTAAATTACCTGTTTTTTCGGTAATATTTAATGTGATTACTCCTTTTCCTCCACGATTAGTTATTCTATAATCTTCTACGCCGGTACGTTTTCCGTAACCTTTTTCTGAAACAACTAAAATCGTATCATTTTCTAAATCTGTTACAACAACCATTCCAATTGCCTCATCTCCTTTGTCTAAGCGAATTCCACGTACTCCGGATGCTGTTCTTCCCATTGGTCTTACAGCCTCTTCGTCAAAACGGATAGCTTTTCCACCTTTAGCTGCAATCATAATTTGGCTACTACCATCAGTAAGTTTAGCTTCTAATAATTCATCATCATCTTTAATGGTGATTGCATTAATTCCGTTAGCTCTCGGACGAGAATAAGATTCTAAAGAAGTTTTTTTGATTTGTCCGTTTTTTGTAAGCATTACGACATATCTGCTATTCACATATTCTTCATCCATTAAATCGTGGGTGCGAATATATGCTCTTACTTTATCATCAGGGTCAATACTAATTAAATTCTGAATTGCTCTACCTTTTGAGGTTTTAGAACCTTCCGGAATCTCAAAAACTCTTAGCCAGAAACAACGTCCTTTTTCTGTAAAGAATAACATATATTGGTGGTTAGAAGCCACAACCATATATTCTAAGAAATCACCGTCTCTGGAAGTTGCTCCACGATTTCCTACACCACCTCTGGATTGAGCTTTATATTCTGAAAGAGAAGTACGTTTTATATATCCTAAATGGGAAATTGTTAATACCATTTTCTCATCCGGAATAATATCCTCAATACTCATTTCTCCACCGGCATAATTAATATCTGTTCTACGCTCATCTCCGTATTTAGCTTTGATTTCAATCATTTCATCTTTAATGATTTTATATCTAAGTTCTACATTGGAAAGAATATTTTCTAAGCGTTTAATTTCTTTCATGATTTCCTCGTACTCAGCTTTTATTTTGTCAAGCTCCATTCCTGTTAAACGAGCCAAACGCAGATCTAATATCGCCTGAGCCTGAATTTCACTTAGTTCAAATTCTGCAATTAAGCCTTCTTTTGCAATTTGAGGATTATCACTATGTCTTATAATATGAATAGCTTTATCTAAAGTGTCTTCTGAAGCAATAACCTTCATAAAACCTTCTAAGATATGTGCTCTTTCTGTAGCTTTTTTAAGTTCGTATACGGTACGGCGAACAACAACATCGTGTCTGTGTTCTACGAAATATTTTATTAAATCTTTTAAATTTAATTGTTCCGGTCTTCCGTTTACAAGTGCAATGTTATTTACACTAAAAGAAGTTTGTAATTGAGTGTACTTAAATAATTTATTAAGTACAATATTAGGAATTGCATCATTTTTAAGAACATAAACAATACGCATTCCTTTTCTATCAGACTCATCTCTGATTTCAGCAATACCATCCATTTTACCATCGCGAACTAAATCTGCGGTGGCTTTAATCATATTTGCTTTATTTACCTGATAAGGAATTTCATTTACAATAATACATTCTCTACCATGTACTTCTTCAAAATGAGTTTTAGCTCTTAATACAATTCTTCCTCTACCTGTTTCAAAGGCATCTTTCACTCCGGAATATCCGTAGATAGTTCCTCCCGTTGGGAAGTCAGGAGCTTTTATATGTTGAGCCAGTTCATCTATTGTGATTTCATTATTATCTATATAAGCACAAATTCCGTCTATAACTTCTGATAGGTTATGTGGAGCCATATTGGTTGCCATACCTACCGCAATCCCTGATGCACCATTTACTAATAAGTTAGGAATTCTTGTAGGGAGAACCGTTGGTTCGTATAATGTATCATCAAAGTTTAGACGTAAATCTACTGTTTCTTTATCGATATCAGAAAGCATTTCTTCTGATATTTTTTGCATTTTAGCCTCGGTATAACGCATTGCCGCGGGTGGATCTCCATCTACAGATCCAAAGTTACCTTGTCCGTCTACTAACATATATCGCATAGACCACTCTTGAGCCATACGCACCATAGTGTCATAAACAGATGAGTCACCATGTGGGTGAAATTTACCCATTACCTCACCAACCACACGGGCAGATTTTTTATAGCCACGATTAGAGAGTAGTCCCATTTCGTTCATACCAAAAAGCACACGACGGTGTACGGGTTTTAAACCGTCCCTAACATCGGGTAGAGCACGAGATACAATCACAGACATAGAGTAATCTATGTAAGCTGATTTCATTTCATCCTCAATATTGATAGGAATTAAATTTTCTCCTTCTGTCATATATTTAAATTTTCAATATAATTAGCTAAGATACGATAATTTGAGTGCTTAAAAAAATATATAAAAATGTTTTTTGTAATTGATGTTAGAATCGATTTTTGCTTTGTTAAAAAAATGTTAAAGTAAGTAATGATTAGATTTTCTTAAGAAGTAATGATTGCTTAGTTTTGTATAAAACTAATGACTATGTATACAAAAGAATTTAAAGAATTTGTGAAAAATGGAATAAATAAATATTTTATTGGAACGGGAAATCCTAATTCAAATATTTTATTAATTGGAAAAGAATCTGCTATTTCTAAAGATGATGTAAATTCTCAAGAATGGTATAAAAAGAATGCAAGTGAATGGGCTAACCATATAAAAAATAATACTTGTGAGGTTTTAAGCTATGAGGTAACAGAAGATCATATATTTAGAAAAGAGAAAAGTTGGGGTAAAAACACATGGAGTAAGTATCAGATGCTATCGGATTTTATTTTTAATAAAGAGAAAAAGCCTAATTATATAGATTTCTTAGAAAATATATTTACAACAGAGATTAATGATGCTCCGAGCAAGAAGACATCAATAGCAAATAAAGAGGGGTTAAATGAAAGAAAACTACTATTTAAGAATTCAGACTTTATTCAACATTTTCCAGTAGTGGTATTAGCTTGCTCTGATTATATAAAAAATAATGATAAAGTTCGAGAAATTGATGATGTGTTTGGAGTGAAGTTCTATAAAGAAAAAATTTATACTGAAAAAAATAAATTCTTTCTGCATTATAATGATGATAAAACTAAACTAGTAATACATACACGACAGTTAAGCAGCAATGTGAAAAATGATTTACTAGAAGATATGGCGAAGATTATTAGACAGCATTTAATGTCTTTAGAGTTATTTTAGTTATGTGTGATAATATAATATATTACCCGTTGTGCATTTTAAATTATCTTGACTTTGATATTATTAATATTTCTATTAAATATT
>JAHUUM010000023.1 GCA_019218445.1 Weeksellaceae bacterium TAE3-ERU29
ACTGAACTTGTTTCAGTATCGCATTAAATATCCCCTTGAGGGGATTATAGGGGTGTTTATTCTTTTTATTTTTTCTGTTTTCATGTCATTGCGAGGAACGAAGCAACCTTAATTAATGAGACTCTGAAATAAATTCAGAGTGACAAACGCAATCATGCTGAACTTGTTTCAGCATCGCATTCGCAAAAGAGATTACTTCGCAAACTCGCAATGACGTTTACTTCTAAAAACACCCTCTCGAGACCTCCCTCAAGGGAGGAACAAAACACACCCCCCCCTTCAGGAGGATAAAGGGGGAGGTTATAACCAAAGCTCAGCCTTAGAAATTCTGTTTAACAGCATATTTATCATAGAACTTTTTAATGTGTTCCACAGCTTCTTCTGCCGTATCTACCAATCGGAAAAGTTTTAAATCTTCTTTATTTATTCTATTTTCTACTAAAAGTGTTTCTGTAAACCAATCTAACAAACCTCCCCAATAATCTTTCCCTACCAAAACAATCGGGAATTCGCCTATTTTATCTGTCTGAATTAAAGTCAAAGCTTCAAAAAGTTCGTCCAATGTTCCAAAGCCCCCCGGTAAGACTACAAAGCCTTGTGCATATTTTACCAACATAACTTTTCTAACAAAAAAGTAATCAAACTGATGACTTAAATTTGCATCTATATACTCATTATTCCCTGCCTCAAAAGGCAATTCAATTCCTAATCCTACCGATTTTCCTCCGCCTTCTCTCGCTCCTTTATTCGCAGCCTCCATAATACCCGGCCCTCCACCGGTAATAACACCAAAACCTATTTTTGTGATACCATAAGCTATATCTTCTGCCAGCTTATAATATCTATCGTCAGTTTTTGTTCTCGCAGAACCAAAAATAGAAACACAAGGCCCTATTTTTGCCATACTCTCAAAGCCTTGTACAAACTCACCCATCATTTTAAACAACATCCAAGAGTCGTTTATTTTCACCTCATTCCAGTCTTTCTGTCTGAATTTATCTGAAATTCTTTTATCGTTTTCGTTCATTTCTCGGTATTTTTATATTTTCTTCTTTATCAAAAGGAACAATCTTTATTGATTTATAATTTTTAATAAATGTTCTAATCAATGCTTTTGTATAAATTGTAGAATTTAAATTAAGTGATATTTTTTCTCTAATACTCTTGTCTTCAAACTGATTAAAATAAGTGAAAAATCCATAACTTATCAACCTTTCATTTTTAATCATTATAAAACTTTTTTCTCTCGGCGTCCTTCCTTTGTCTAAAATTATGAAATTTTCATGTTCAAACTTCAAAGATTTTTTGAATTTATTGATTTTTGAGTTCCTTTCGCTTATACTGTCTTTCTCATCAAAATTAAAAAACCGCTCTAAAGCTTCTTTTTCTTTAAACGCTTTATTTCTTGTAGGAAAAAGTAACAATGGAGATTTCTTATTTATAAAAACTTTCTCTATTTCTAAACTTTGCTTTCCGGTTTCCTTTTCTTTTTTTACAAATAATCCATATTTAAAAAAGAGATCTTTCCCGGCTACCGGAATATAATTCTTATGGAGTTTTCTTTCGTGCTGAGCTTTGAGTAATGCTACTAAATAACTTCCTGTCGTTTCAAAAGTTACTCGTGCTACAACATTCTGAATATGCTGTTTTTTCACTTTATCAGATGCAAAATCAGCGTTCACCTCAACTGCAATATTTCTCGTTGCATTTAAATAAAATACCTTTCCATTAACTGTATGATAATAATAAGCACCGGCTTTCTCGGGTAAGCCCTGTTGCAGTCGAAGTAATTTATTTACATGTTCTTTATTATTTGGATCACTCTGGGCATATAATTGAATAATTTTTTTAGACGAATCTTTCTCCAAAAGTAATTTAAAAAGCTCTAAAGTTGCCAATGTATCGCCCTGTGCTCGGTGTCTGTTATTTACCGGAATTCCGAGAGATTTACACAATTTCCCCAGCGAATATGATTCTTCTTCCGGAATCAAGCGTTGACTTAACTCTAAAGTATCCAGTGTTTCTCTTTCAAAATCAAACCCTAAAGACTTAAATTCCTGACGAAGCATTCTATAATCGAATACCACACCATGCCCCACAATTACACAATCTTGCGTAATTTCTATCACTCGCTTAGCAAGTTCATAGAATTTAGGAGCACGCCTTACCATTTTATCGGTAATTCCCGTAAGTTTCTGAACGTATTGATCTATTGAGCGTTCAGGGTTTATCATAGAGCCAAATTGATCTGTAATCTCCTCCCCATCAAACTGATAAATTGCTAAATCAATTATTTTCTCTTCGCCTTTTTTACCACCGGTCGCCTCTATGTCGAGTATTGCATATTTCAAAACTAAAAAATTCTATCTTCTTCTACTTCTCGTTTTCTTTATTCCCAAAGTTCCTAAAATGGAACGCGTGATTTCTCTTGTAAATGTCCTTCCTAAATCTCTTGCCATTGGACTATTAATCACGCTGCTCATAAATGATTTTTCTTCTTTTGGTTTAGAAATCTTTGTATTTGTGTTCTTTGATTCTTGCTCTTCTTTATCCGCCGCCTTTTCAATTTTTTCAGTTAAAATTTCGTAGGCAGATTCTCGGTTAATATCTTCTGCATATTTCGCCACTAAAGCAGATTTAGATACAAAATTATTTAACTCAGCATCAGTAAGAATATCCATACGGGATTGTGGCGTTTGTAAAAAAGTATGCACCAAAGGTGTCGGCTTTCCTTTTTCGCTGAGAGCTGTAATAAACGCTTCTCCTATTCCTAAATCGGTAATTAATTCATCGGTTTTATAAAACTCTGTAATCGGATAATTTTCTACCGCTTTTTTAATTTCTTTTCGGTCTTTTGCGGTAAATCCTCTTAAAGCATGTTGAACTTTTAATCCTAACTGACTTAAAACTCCGTCCGGAATATCGCCCGGCACTTGTGTTACGAAAAACACTCCCACTCCTTTTGAACGAATCAATTTAACAACGGTTTCTATTTGATTTAATAAAGTTTTTGATGCTTCATTAAATATTAAATGTGCTTCGTCTATAAATAAACATAATTTAGGTTTCGATTGGTCGCCAACTTCCGGAAAAGTAGCATAAATTTCAGCCAAAAGGCTCAACATGAAAGTTGAAAACAAATTTGGTTTATTTTGAATATCTGTAAGCCTAACAATACTTATGACTCCTTTTTCATTTCTTTTCTCCAACAAATCGGCAACATCAAAAGACGGCTCGCCAAAAAATTTATCTGCTCCTTGCTGTTCCAATGCAATTATCTTACGCTGAATCGCTCCAACTGTAGCTCCCGAAATTGTTCCGTATTCTGACTTTAACTCTTCCGCCCCATCAGGGTTATCTTTTATGTACATTAAGACTTTCTTTAAGTCATCTAAATCTACCAAGGGCAATGCACGATCATCACAAAACTTAAATATTACAGAAATTACACTTTCTTGCGTATCGTTTAATTCTAAAATCTTACTTAACAAAATTGGCCCGAACTCTGTAACCGTAGCTTTTAATTTAGCTCCTTTTTCTTCGCTCAAACTTAAAAACTCTACCGGTTTTCCTTCTGCGGTATAATTCATTTTTAACAAATCATATCGTTCTTGGATTTTTGGATTTTCAGGATTCCCCGGCATTGCCAATCCACTTAAATCTCCTTTTACATCCATAACCAAACTCGGTACGCCGGCATCTGACAACTGTTCTACTATCAACTGCATAGTTTTCGTCTTTCCCGTTCCTGTTGCTCCGGCAATTAACCCGTGTCGGTTCATGGTTTTTAAAGGGATATTCACCTCTGTTTCAGGAATTACTACATTGTCTAATTTTCCTTTCCCTATGGTTATATATTCTCCTTTTGTAGTATAGCCTTGCTGTATTTCTGATATAAATGATTGCTGATTACTCATGCTAAGTTTTTAGTTTTAAATATAACTTATTTATTTTTAAATGTATAATTAAATTCTACCAATACAGGATAATGATCGGAATAATCCACCCTTTTCACTTTAGTAGAATGTACTCCAAACTCAGGTGATGCAAACACATGGTCTATTCTTATCGGGAATTTAAAATCATGAAAAGTGGTACCCAGACCTGAACCTCCTTTCACAAAAGTATCTTTTAAGTCTCCTCTCACTTTGTAATATTCGTATGAAGATGGCACTGCGTTAAAGTCTCCGCCTACAATTACGGGATAAGGAGAAGTATCAATTATACGTTTTATTTCTTTTACTTGTTTTTGGTGAGCTTTAAATGATGTTGATAGATAATGGTTTATTTGCATTATATTATTTTTCAGGTTTTTTTTATCATAAATATCAATTATTTGTTCTTTTTTCACTCTTGTGGAAGATAAATGAAGATTGATTACCCGAATGGTATCATTATTAAATTTTATATCTGCATAACAGGCTCTTATCTTTTCATCACTTATTTTTAATTGCTTTGATTCTATAATTGGAAATTTACTCAAAATTTCTATCGCTTCATAATTCTCTGTATAATTAAAATTCTTTTTTAAAAAATCTTTATTGTTTAATGGCAATTCCTGTAAAATTAAAATATCGGGGCGTTCTTTTTGTACTAATTTTTCTATCTCATTTTCTTTTTTTAAGGATAACACTTTCAAATTATAAGTCATAAATTTTAGATTAGACTCTTTTATTTTCTCTGCTCCATAAATATGGTAAATTCGATTAAATGGCTTTACTAAACCTATGCTTAAAAAGATAAATAACAGTGCTATTTTCCAACGATAAATCAACCAAAATAATATCAAAATAACATCAAAGATTATTACCACAGGGAAAATTAATGCAGAATATTCAAAGATAGTTGTTACGTTTGGGGACACCCATTGATTAATATATACGCTGTATCCTACAAGAATTACAATCAGGTTTATAAAAAAAATCAGTCGTTTCATAGTTTCTATAAGCTCACAAAAATAACCAAATATGTTTTTAGGACTATAATTTTAGGTTAAAAAGTACAATAAATAAATTATTTTTATTTAAAACCTTAAATTTGTACCTTTAAATTATATTAATTCATTATGAAAATATTATTGATTACCATTGTTTTATTATTATTGGCAGTTGCCGGAATTGCTATAAAATTATGGGCAAAAAAAGACGGTAAGTTTGCAGGAACTTGTGCCAGTCAAAATCCACATCTTAACAAAGAGAATGAGCCTTGCGGTTTTTGTGGGAAAATGCCGGAACAGTGCGATAATCAATAACTCTTTTTTTGAACAGAACAGAACTTTCTTCTCTTATAAACGATTGCAAAAAAGGGAAACAATCGGCACAGACGACCCTCATGAATCTTTTATGGGACAGGATTTTTTATTATGTCCTGAGTAAAATACATAACAAAACTGATGCTGAGGATATTACTATTAAAACTTTCACTAAGGTTTTTAGAAAATTAAGGCTTTATAATGATGATTTTGATTTTCTTACTTGGGTACGAGCTATTGCTCATAATACCATGATAGACCATATTCGTAAAAAGCCTGAATTAAATATTTCTATCGATAATGAGTTCTCTAATATAGATTTAGCCTCTGCTACACCAAGCCCTGAGCAGTCTATGATTACTCAACAAAATAACGATGAGCTTTTGGCTGAAATAGAAAAACTTCCCGAAATTTACCGTAAAGTAATAAGTCTTCGTTATTTAGAAGATAAAACTTACAAACAAATCGCTACTCAATTAAATCTTTCACTTTCTAACGTAAAAGTTAGGTTGCTACGTGCCAGAAAATTACTGGAAGAGGCTATTAATAATAAGCCTTAAAAACAAAATTATTCTATCATTAATTTGAAACTACAAAATGTCTAAACATACAGAACAAGAATTAAAAGAAATAGCAGCCCAATTAAAATGCCCCAATGGAGAAAAAGGCTTAAAGGTTGCGGACAATATGTTCCAAACAAATACTGAAATGCTTGTAGAATCTTTAAAATATTTAGACCTGCAAGAGAATCAGAAAATCTTAGAGATTGGACACGGAAACTGCAAACATTTGCAATCTATATTATCTAAAGCAGAAAATCTTAAATACACAGGTTTAGATATTTCTGATTTAATGAATCAACAAGCCAAAGAGAATAATAAAACCGAAATAGAAAACGGACAAACCGAATTTATTATTTATGACGGTGAAAATATTCCTTTTAAAGAAAATACTTTTGACAAAATTGTTACTGTAAATACACTCTATTTCTTTAAAGCCCCCATTAATTTCTTCTCACAAATTGCTCAAATTTTAAAACCTACAGGAATTTTCGTATTAACTTTTCAAGAAAAATCATTTCTGGAAAAACTCGCTTTTACAAAATATAATTTTAGATTATATGATATTGATGAAGCCTTAATTACTTTAGAAAAATCGGGATTAAACCCAATGAAAGAAATTTTAAAGCAAGGAAAAGTGATTAGTAAATTAGGAGAAGAAGTCCTTCGTTCTTATTATATTATCCCTTGTAAATTGGCTTAAACAATAGATTTAACACACTTAATATTTAACAAATTTTCTATATTTTAAGCTCATAAGTTTAAACTCAATACAAATACATCACTTTATAAATCCTATTCTTAGCTATTCCCATTATTTTCATTAACTTTGTTCAGTAATAAATAGAAGGATTATGTCGAATGCAGTAGCAGAAACAAAAACTACCCATACACCTAAGCCTAAATGGTTACGCGTAAAACTCCCAACAGGGAAGAAATACCGTGAGCTTAGAGAAACAGTAGATAATTATAAATTAAATACCATTTGCCAAAGTGGTAGTTGCCCAAACATGGGTGAATGCTGGGGAGAAGGTACCGCAACATTTATGATTTTAGGGAATATCTGTACACGTTCTTGTGGTTTCTGCGGTGTAAAAACCGGACGTCCCGGAGCAGTAGATTGGGCAGAACCGGAAAAAGTAGCTCGTTCTATAAAATTAATGGGTATAAAACACGCCGTATTAACTTCTGTAGACAGAGATGACTTAAGAGATATGGGTGCTATTATTTGGGCAGAAACAGTAAATGCTGTTAGAAGAATAAGCCCCGGTACTACAATGGAAACGCTTATTCCGGATTTCCAAGGGAGAACAAAACTTGTAGATAAAATGCTGAAAGTTGCGCCGGAAGTAATTTCGCATAACATGGAAACTGTAAGACGTCTAACGCGAGAAGTACGTATTCAGGCAAAATATGACAGAAGTTTAGATGTGCTTAAATATTTGAAAGATCAAGGGCAACGCCGAGTAAAAACAGGAATCATGTTGGGCTTAGGCGAAGAGTTAGACGAGGTTTACCAAACAATAGAAGACATTCACAGTGCGGGAGTAGATATTATTACTATTGGGCAGTATTTGCAGCCTACAAAAAAACATTTACCCGTAAAACGCTTTATAACACCGGAAGAATTTAAAGCTTTAGAAAATTTCGCGAGAAGTTTAGGCGGATTCCGACATATAGAAAGCAGTCCGTTGGTACGTTCATCTTACCACGCAGAAAAACATATTTTATAACAAAAATGCAAAATATTTTTGCTCATATCATTAGCATTGGAGATGAGGTATTATTAGGAGATACACTCGACACCAATACTAATTTTATTGCAAATGAATTGAATAAAATCAGTGTTCAGTTAAATGAAATAAGTGTTATTCATGATGATGAACAAATCATTAAAGATAAAATAAATTCGGCAGCGGAGAATGCTCAAATTATTATTACGACCGGAGGTTTAGGACCTACTCGGGACGATAAAACCAAATATGTAATTGCTGATTTATTAAACGAAGATTTAGAAATAAATCCGCTTGCATTAAACTGGGTAACCGAATATTTTAAACAAATTCTGAACAGACCGCTAAACAAATTAACCAGAAATCAGGCTTTATTGCCTAAAAGTTCTATCCCGTTAGAAAACAAAACGGGAACAGCTTGTGGAATTTGGACAAAATACAAAAATTCCATTATCATAAATTTGCCCGGTGTTCCTTATGAAATGAAACATTTAATCACAACTCAAGTGATTCCGAAAATTAAAGAAACCTTTAATTGCAATTATAGAATTCATCAGTATGTGAAAGTTCACGGCATTCCGGAAAGTGACTTAGCAATTACACTACAAGATTTCGAAGATTCTCTACCTCAACACATAAAACTGGCTTATCTGCCACATAACCGAAAAATAAAATTACGCCTTACCACAACAGGAGATAATAAAGAAACTTTAGAGTCTGAACTAAAAGATTTGATTTCTAATATCAGAGAAATTATTCCAAATAATATTTATTCTGAAAATGCAGACGATGTTTTAGAAAAAATTAAGGCTATTTGCACTGATAAAAATATCACAATCGGAACAGCAGAAAGTTTTACTTCCGGATTATTAGCTTCCAGCCTTACAAGTATTTCAGGGAGTTCATCTTATTTTAAAGGTGGAATTGTGGCTTATTCACCTAAAATTAAAGCTGATGTCTTAAAAGTTGATAAAGATTTAATTAAGACTAAAGGTGTTGTAAACGAGGAAACTGCTTTGCAAATGGCAATCGGAACGTTAAATACTTTAAATTGTGATGTAGCAATAAGTTCGACCGGAGTAGCAGGTCCAAATCCCGATGAGTTTGGAAATGAAGTTGGTTTAGCGTTCATAGGAATTGCGAGTAAAGACAAACAAGAAGTTCATAAATTCTTTTATCCTAATTATTCCCGAGCCGATTTTACCGAGAAAATTGCAGATATGGCGTTGGAAAAATTAATGAATTTTTTAGCTAATAAAATTTAGCAAATAAGTATTTTGTAGCTCTTTGCCAACAGATAT
Organism: Weeksellaceae bacterium TAE3-ERU29; assembly: GCA_019218445.1. Taxonomy (GTDB): domain Bacteria; phylum Bacteroidota; class Bacteroidia; order Flavobacteriales; family Weeksellaceae; genus Ornithobacterium. The sequence continues at coordinate 8,846 of JAHUUM010000023.1, forward strand.
AAGATTATATTATTAATCACGGCACTAATTTTGCTGATATTTATCACAGTTTAATTAAAAATAAATATATTATGGCATTTGAATTACCAAACTTACCTTATGCATTTGACGCTTTAGAGCCTCATATAGATGCATTAACAATGGAGATTCATCACGATAAACATCATGCGGGATACACCAACAATCTTAATAAGGCGATAGAAGGAACAGAGTTAGAAAATAAATCTATCGAAGAAATTTTAAAAGAAGGATTTGATAAAAACGCTGTTAGAAATAACGGAGGTGGATTTTATAATCACTCTTTATTCTGGCAAATTCTTTCTCCAAACGGAGGTGGAGAGCCTAAAGGTGAATTAGCAGACAAAATAAATGAAACTTTTGGTTCTTTCGAGAAGTTTAAAGAAGAGTTCTCTAATGAAGCTAAAACTCGTTTTGGTTCAGGATGGGCATGGTTATGCGTTATGGACAAAGATGAATTAATGGTTTGTTCTACAGCTAATCAAGATAATCCTTTAATGCCAAATGGTTGTGGAGGAACTCCAATCTTAGGATTAGACGTTTGGGAACACGCTTATTATTTAAAATATCAAAATAAAAGACCTGATTACGTTTCCGCTTTTTGGAATGTTGTAAATTGGGATAAAGTAGAAGAATTATACAAAAAAGCTAAATAGTCTTTTTTCATTGCTTAAAATGGAAAGTAGCCGTCTTGATGGATATCAAGGCGGTTTTTTTATTTGTTTTGGTAGGATTATAATAACTGAGTTCGATTAATAATTTAGTAAAAAACACTGCATAACAAGATAAGAATTAGCATGTTTATGTCAGTTCTTTCTTCATGATTTCTTACGGTAAAGTTCTAAATTGCAAAATACATCACGGATGCCTTAAATACAAAATAATAAAAGGAAATAGAGTCTTTAAAGAAGCTTCTTACGGTAAATCAATCATGGGAGGGTTCTCGATAGAATAGGGCCTTTACATCTGATATGTAGAAGGGACTTAAACATCCTTATATTGACAAAAGACTCATTTAATAAAAGCTAAGCCTCTTTTAACTTACACTATGGGATAGTATCAAAAACGCCTCGATTAAAATAACCGGGGCGTTTCCACATTATAAAAATTCAAAAGTATAGAGTAATAAATGTTCAAAAGTATGTTAAAATTTATATAATGTTTTGATTATCATCTAATTTATAAATAATAGGTGTTCCGGTTGCTATTTCTTTTTTCAGAATTTCTTCCGGACTTAATTTCTCTAAATACATAATTAAAGCTCTAAGACTATTACCATGTGCAGCTATCAAAATGTTTTTACCTTCTTTTAATTTAGGTAAAATATTTTTCTCGTAATACGGGATAACTCTATCATAAGTATCTTTAAGACTTTCTCCTGCAGGTGGTGCTACATCATAAGAACGACGCCAAATATGTACTTGCTCATCTCCAAATTTCTTAGCAGTTTCAGCCTTGTTTAAACCTTCTAAATCCCCATAGCAACGCTCATTTAGAGCTTTATCTTTAGTTACAGGAATATCTTGTAAACCACAAGTATCTAATATTATTTCTAATGTATGTTGAGCTCTTTTAAGTTCAGAAGTAAATGCCTCATCAATTTTTTCTGATTTTAGCTGTTCTCCTGCTCTTTTTGCTTCTTCTTTTCCTAAATCTGTAATATCTACATCTTTCCAACCGGTAAAACGATTTTCAAGATTCCACTGTGATTGTCCGTGACGTACAAGTATTAAATTTGTGCTCATTTTAATTATATATTTGAAATTCTTTTTCTTTTAATTTTTGTACAAGAGTATAAAATAATTGTTCTTTTTTATGCTCTCCGTTCTTATTTTCTTCTAAAAACTGAATATAAGCTAACGACGCTCTTTTCAATTCTGATTGAACAATTACCGGTTTTATAAGCTCTTCTTTGTTCAACATAAAAATTAAATAAGAAATTACTTTTTTAAGCATATGTTCCGCTTTGTCGTATTTTCCCAGTTTTTCATAAGTATACGCTACATTATTACAAGAAATTATATAAATCTGCATAAATGGAATAGCTGATTTTATACAATTCGGAATATTATTACATAAAACCTCTGCTCTATAAAGTGCTTGTTTGTAATTAGATAATGCTTCTTCAAAGTTTCCTTTGTTAAATAATTCATTAGATTTATTAGTAATAAACTTCCAATAATCTTCTATATGTTTTATACAAGTATCGCTCATTTTATTTCAAGTTTTCGTTAGCAAAATCCCAGTTTACAATTTCCCAAAAACCTTCTATAAACTTTGGTCTGGCATTTCTGTAATCTATATAATAAGCATGTTCCCAGACATCTATTGTTAAAATAGGTTTTTTATTTTGTACAAGAGGAGTATAAGCCTCTTTCATTGGTATAATTTCTAATTTTCCGTTTTCGTCTTGTGCCAACCAAGTCCAACCACAACCAAATAATTTAGTTGCTGTATCAGAAAATTTATTTTTAAATTCCTCGAACGAAGAGAAATCACGATCTATTAATTCTTTTAAATATCCGGTAGGTTTGCCTCCTCCGTTAGGAGAAAGGCAGTTCCAAAAAAAAGAATGATTCCAATGTTGTGCAGCATTATTAAATAAACCTGAATTATTTTCTTTGAAACTTTTTAAAATAATATTTTCTACACTTGTATTCTCCAGTTCTGTGTCTTTTACTAAATTCACAAGATTATTTACATACGTAGCATGGTGTTTACCATAATGGTAATCAAATGTTTCTTCCGATATTATCGGGTCTAAAGCATTTTTGTTGTATGGCAGTTCAGGAAGTTGTTGTTTAATTTTCATTACTCACAATAACAATTATTGCCACAAATATAAAATAAATTATTAGAATAAGCTAATATAAATGTTAGTCAATACTAATAATTGAGTAATGTCATATTGTTTTGCAAAAAGAAACCGTCTTAATCAATATCAAGACGGTTTCTTTTTATTACAAAGTAACTTTATTATTTACCTAATTGTTTTTTTACAGCATCTGCAATTGCTTTCCCATCTGCTTTTCCTGCTAAACGCTCATTAGCTAACTTCATTACTTTCCCCATATCCTTCATTTCAGAAGCTCCGGTTTCTTCAATGATTTTTGTTACTTCAGCTAAAACATCTTCTTCTGATAATTGTTCAGGTAAAAACTTTTCTATAACTTCTACTTGGTTTAACTCATTTTCAGCCATTTCGCTTCTACCTTGTTCAGAAAATTGTTCTGCCGCATCTCTACGCATTTTAATTTGTTTCTGTAAAATAGAAATCTCATCTGCCTCGCTTAAGCCTTCACTTCCCGAACCATCTGTTTTTGCTAATAAAATAGCAGATTTAACGGCTCTCAATGCTTCTAAAGCTGTTTTATTTTTACTTTTCATGGCAGCTTTCATTTCCTCCATGATTTTCTTTTCTAATGACATCTTGTTATGTTTTAATCTACGTTATCGTGTAAAAAATTATTTGGTCTAATCTTCACCTCGTTATTTATATCTTCATCTACAATATAATTCCCCGGTTTAGAATGACTGTGCTCACTTAAATTCATTCCTTGTCTTTTATAAGCAGGAACGCTCTCTAACTCATTTGTTTCTTGTAAGCTATTTTTAAATTTAAAATTAAACTTTTTTAATCGCTCTCTTCTTTCTTTAATTTGCTCACTCAAATTGCTGGAAATAGGAGCATCAAAGTTTACCTCATCTAAATTTTTTACTTGAGAATAATTTTCTTTTGCAAATTTAGGTTTTTCCTCTACCTCTACTTCCGCTTCTTTTTCTTGTGCTTTAACCTGATTCTTAGGCTGGTTATTGTTTCCTTTATTAATTCTTGGTGTTTCTTCTTCCTCCCAAGCTTCGTCTAAAGTAAATAGAGTATAACCACTATTAGTTTCTTTTGCCTCAGGAGTTCTTGGAACACTCTTCTCTGATTTTTGTGGAGTAATGTCATCTTCTTTATCTTCCTCAAAAGAGATGTCTTCTACTTCGCCTTCGTCAGAATTTTTTATTTTAAAGATATATTCATTTTCTACTTCCTCCTCTTCTTCAGTATCACTTAAACTATACTCAAAAGAAACTTCTTTTTTTTCCTCCTCTTTTTTAATAGATGGAGTTTCTTCTTTTTCTTCCTTTTTAGAAAAAACATCAAAGTCTTCTAACTTATGAATAATTGTCTGTTTCTCTCCACTACTGAAAGAATGTTGGTCTTGAGGGAATCCTGTTGCAACAATCGTTACACTTATGTTTTCGCCTAATTCAGGGTCTTCTCCCATACCCATGATAATATTAGCATCATAACCGGCTTCTTCTTGAATATAATCATTAATGATTCCGATTTCGTCCATTGTAACCTCATCCTCTCCGGACACAATTAACAATAGAACATTCTTAGCTCCTGTAATTTTATTATCATTTAAAAGTGGAGAATCTAACGCTAATTGAATCGCTTTTTTCGCTTTATCTGCCCCATTAGCTTTTGCAGAACCCATGATTGCCGTTCCACTATCTGCCAATACAGTTTTAGCATCTCTTAAATCTATATTGATTGAATATTCATGTGTAATAACCTCTGCAATGCCTTTTGCCGCAGTTGCTAAAACCTCATCAGCTTTTGCAAAACCTGTTTTATAACCTAAGTTTCCGTATAATTCTCTTAGTTTATCATTGTTTATAATGATTAATGAATCTACACTTGTTCTCAGTTTTTCTATTCCGGCTTTTGCTTGGTCTAAACGTTTTTTTCCTTCAAAATTAAATGGTGCTGTACAAATACCAACAGTAAGTATTCCCATTTCTTTAGCACATTTAGCAATAATTGGAGCAGCTCCTGTTCCTGTACCACCACCCATTCCGGCAGTAATAAAAACCATTTTAGTATTATTGTCTAATATTGCTTTTATTTCGTCTAAAGTTTCTAATGCAGCTTGTTCTCCAACTTCAGGATTTGCTCCTGCTCCAAGACCTTCTGTAATAGAAGCCCCTAACTGAATTTTCACAGGAATTTCACTCTTAGCCAAAGCCTGAGCGTCTGTGTTTGTTACGATAAAATCTACACCGGTAATACCTTGCTCATACATGTAATTTACGGCATTACTTCCACCGCCTCCTACTCCAATTACCTTGATGGCAGCAGACCTACCTTTTGGCATTTCAAATGATATATTGTTAAAGTCCATATTTTTCAGTTGTAGTTATATTATTATTCAGTTTCGTTGATCATTTTTATAAACTTATCAGTCCACTTTGCAAAAATACTCGATTTCGATTTAAAAGTATCTTGTGGTCTTTCTTTTTTAGCCTGTTTTTTCTCTTCTACAGGCTTTTCAGACTGAGGCGTTTTATTTTCTATATTTTCCTTTTCTTCAGTAGGCTTAGGAACAACTATATTTCTCTCTCTATTCCTTAGCTCAATTTGTTCCGCTTGAGCTAATTCCTCCATCTTTTCCAAGCCATTAATTACTAATCCTACAGCAGTTGCATATTCAGGTTTTGCAATCACTTTTGATTGACCTCCCGCAATGTGCTCGTTACTATAACCTATTCTTGTATCCATCCCGGTAATATACTCGGTTAACTGACGAATATGCTTCAACTCAGCACCACCTCCGGTTAAAACGATACCGGCAATTAATCTTTTTCTTTGCTCATCACAACCATAGTGTTTAAGTTCAGAATAAGATTGCTCTAAAATTTCTAATACACGAGCATGAATAATTTGACTTAATTTCTTTAAGGAAATCTCTTTTGGCTCACGTCCTCTAAGTCCCGGTATAGCAACAATCTCTGTTTCTTTGTTTTCTCCCGGCCAAGCAGAACCAAATTTTACTTTTAATTGCTCTGCATGACGCTCAATAATAGAACAACCTGACTTAATATCATCTGTAATAACATTACCTCCGAAAGGAATAACCGAAGTATGACGGATGATGTTATCTTTAAAAATAGCAATATCGGTAGTTCCACCTCCTATATCCACCAAAGCCACTCCGGCTTCTTTTTCTTCTTGGCTTAAAGAGGCAAGTGATGAAGCAATAGGTTCTAATGTAATTCCGGCAAGATTAAGCCCTGCACTTTTTACACATCTGGCAATATTTTTTATAGAAGCAACTTGTCCCACAACCACATGAAAGTTTGCTTCTAAACGGCTTCCGTACATCCCCATAGGCTCTGTAATTCCACCATCGCTGTCTATTTTAAATTCTTGTGGAAGAACATGAATAATTTCTTCTCCCGGTAACATTACTAATTTATGAACTTGATTGATTAATCTTTTTATATCAGACTCATCAATTACTTCTTCAAAATTGTTACGGGTTATATAATCACTGTGCTGTAAACTACGGATATGTTGTCCTGCAATTCCTACAGTTACATCTGTTATTTTATATCCTGAGTCTGCCTCTGCCTGAGCTACTGCCTCTTTTATAGAAGCTATAGTTTGTGTTATATTATTAACAACTCCTCTATGAACTCCCAGACTTTTAGCTCTACCAACTCCTAGAATTTCTAACTTTCCGTGTTCATTTCTTTGCCCGACCATAGCAACAATTTTAGTTGTTCCTATATCTAAGCCTACTGCTATTTGATTATTATTTTTCATGTTACCTACTTGCCACTATTTGGTTGTTATACTTTAAATTCAATTTTTTATAAGGCATTTCTGCCGTTTTTTCTATATATTCTTGATGAAAAACCTTGAAGTTTTGTAGCTTTTGCTCTAAATTTTCTAAGTTTCCCAAGTCTAGAATATAACGCCCGTCATCAACAAACAAAATAAAGGAATTTTTTTGACTTTTCTTAACTCCTGTAATAAGGTTTTTCAACAAAATATCATTATTTATAATATTCGTCAATCGGACAATTCCATTATAGTCATTTTTATCTAAATTACCTAATACGAGCATTACTTTTGCTGCAAAATTTTCGCATAAAGGAATCTGTGCAGAATCTTGTGTTATGTAATATTGTTTATTTCCGTCTTTTACACGAGCCACCGGTATTTGTTGCTCTATTTTTGTATGCAAAACACCATCATTCTCCAAATAAACTTGAGCATTTTTTATAAACGGATTTTTATCTAATTTACTTTCCATTTCTTTTATGGAAACCCTTCGAGCTTGCATTTTTGGATAGTCCGGATGAGTGCTTTTTAAAACACTGTCGATATCTGCGTGTGTTATAAAATAAACTCCTTGCGAATAATCTATTTTATTATCAACTTTTACAAGCTCTCTCACTTTGTACCGATTATTAGCGAATACAAGTAAAAACCCTAATAGGATTACAAATACTAATATTTTCAACAATACCCATTTACGCTTCATCGTACCAATTTTTTAAAGGTTCGTACAAAGTATCAATATTTCCTGCTCCCATAAGAAGAAGCACATCAAAATCTTGCTTTTTGATTTCTGTTAAAGCATTTTCTAAAGAGCAAACCAAAGGTTTTTTATCCATTTGATTAGCTAACCATTCAGAAGTTATTCCTTCAATTGGTTCTTCTCTTGCCGGATAAATATCTAATAAAATTAAATTCTCTAATTGATTTAATTCTGCCGCAAAATCTTTACCGAAATCTTTTGTTCGACTATATAAGTGTGGTTGAAATACACCTAATATTTTTTTATTTGGATAGAAATTTTTAGTCGCACTTAGAATTGCCGAAAGTTCAGTCGGGTGATGCGCATAATCATCTACAATTACTTTTCCGTTAGGACAAATATGCTTAGTGAATCTTCTTTTTACACCTTTAAAAGATTCCATTCCTGTTTTTATATCATTCTCGGAAACTCCCATTTCTAAAGCAATTGCAATCGCAGCCACAGCATTTTCTATATTATGCCTGCCGGGAAGATGTATAATTATATCTTTTATTTGATTTTCTGGTGTAATTAAATCAAACATATAATAATCTTCCTCTATTCTGATATTTTCCGCATGATAATCTGCTTCGGTTTCTACTCCGTAACTTAAACTATTCGGGATGTTTAAGCCTTTTTTTGCAAAAACTTGATTTTTTACAATTCCCGCAAATTCAAGGAAACTTTTTTCTAATTCTTCTTTGTTGCCATAAATATCTAAATGGTCAGCGTCCATAGACGTAATCGCTGCAAAGTTTGGTGCTAATTGCAAAAATGAACGGTCGAACTCGTCGGCTTCTACCACGGTGATTTCTTCTCCTCCTAAAATAATATTAGACTGGTAGTTTTCTGATATTCCACCTAAGAAAGCTGTACTTGGTGTGTTTGCAGACTTCATTAAATGTCCTAATAGAGTAGAAGTGGTTGTTTTCCCGTGAGTTCCTGCAATTGCTAAACATGTGGTTGCTTTTGTGAGTAAACCTAAAACTTGCGAGCGTTTTAAAATATTAAAATTATTATTTTTAAAATAATTTAATTCCGAATGATTTTTAGGAATCGCCGGTGTGTAAATTACAATCGTATTTTCGGGTGTTAGTCCTTTAGGAATAAATTGAACATCATCAGAATAATGAATGTTTATTCCCTCTTCGGTTAATTTTTTGGTGAGAGTAGTTTCAGTTTTATCGTACCCCAATACTTTTTTACCAAATTGATTGAAATATCGAGCTTGAGCACTCATTCCAATGCCCCCGATTCCTATAAAATAATAATATGTGAAATCTTTTATATTCAATTAATCAATGTTTAATTGGGTGAATAATATATCTACAATGTCTTTGGTGGCATTTGGTTTTGCCATTTTTAAAATATTCTCGCTTAATATTTTCTGTCTTTCCTCGTCTTTAATTAAAGCAATGCTCTCGTTTACTAAATCTTCCGGCGCTTCTTTATCAGTTATCATTTTTGCAGCCATGTGAGCCACTAAGTTTTCTGCGTTTTTTGTTTGGTGGTCTTCCGCCGCAAAAGGAAATGGAACTAAAATTGTTGGTTTTCCAATCAAGCACAATTCAGAGATTGCCATAGCTCCCGCTCGGGAAATTATAACATCTGCTGCTGCATAGGCTTTTCGCATATCGTAAATAAAATCGGTGATATGAATGTTCTCTTTTTGCAATTCTTGATTATTTTTGATTTGCTCAAAATCAAGTTTTCCTGTTTGCCAAATTAATTGAACATCTTCCGATACTACTTTATTTATTCCATTTTTCCAAGCATTGTTTAATGTTCTTGAGCCTAAAGAACCTCCTACCGATAAAATTACGGGTTTGTTTGGATTTAAATTAAATGCTTTTTTAGCTTCTGACTGTTCAGGTAAATCGTTAAAAAGATTATTTCTAATCGGATTTCCTGTTAAGTGAATTCTATTTGAAGGGAAATAATTATCCATTCCATCATAGGCAGTACAAAATGCGAAAGCTTTATTTTTCAATAATTTATTTGTAATGCCCGGGTATGAGTTTTGTTCTTGAACTAAAACAGGAATTCCACTTTGAGCTGCTGCCCACATAATTGGTCCTGAAGCAAAGCCTCCTGTTCCTATTGTTGCAGTTGGCTTAAACTTTTTAATAATTTTTTTCGCATTATAAACACTGCTGAGTAATTTAAACGGAAAAGATAAATTGCCCAACATATTGCTACGCTGTATCCCGGAAATCCATAAGCCTTTTATAGGATAACCGGATTTTGGAACTTTTTCCATTTCCATTTTATCTTTAGCTCCCACAAAAAGGATATCCGCGTTAGGCAAACGATTTTTAATCTCGTCTGCTATCGCGATTGCCGGATAAATATGTCCTCCGGTTCCTCCTCCGCTCAATATGAACTTATGCAATGTCTTGGATTGTGGCTTCACTTTGTTTTTTTAATTCTTGTTCTAATTCTTCTTTAGGTTTAATTTGTCTGCTTACGCTCAATATCATTCCAAATGATAAACAAGTAATCCATAATGAAGTACCTCCAAAGCTTATCATTGGTAAAGGTTGTCCTGTTGTAGGAAATAATCCTACCGCTACGCCCATATTTATCATTGCTTGGAAAATTATGGGTATTCCCACAGCAAAGACTAATAATGAGCCAAAATAGGTGTGTATTTTTGTTGCAATAATTCCTATTCTGAATAATATGAGTAAGTAAAGAAAAATTATTCCTACTCCGCCTACTATACTTCCGTATTCTTCTATAATTACTGCAAATATAAAATCTGATGATGCTTGTGGCAAGGTGTGTTTTATAGCACTTTTTCCCGGGCCTTTTCCTAAAGTGCCTCCTTCTACAATAGCAGCTTTGGCATTGGTTTCTTGCCATGATTCTAAGCTGTTTTCAGATGGATTTGTATATCTTTCTATTCTATTTTTCCAGGTATGTACACGAGAATTAGGAATAGCATCGCCATAGTTAAGTGCAGTAAAAACGAACAACCCTCCTGCGATTACAATTACTCCGGCTATTGTTATTAGATATTTTAGAGGAAAACCTCCTATAAATAATAAAACCATTACCATAGCAAATAGAATAAGTGCAGTGGATCCATTGGCTGGGAAAATTAACCCTACAGTTAATAAAATTGGTAAAAATAAAGGAATTAATGTCTGAACAAACTTAAGCTCTTTGTTTCTAGTAATTGTTAAATACCTTGCAACATAGACCATTAGCGTGACACTTGCTAAAGTAGAGGTTTGTATAGATAGAGGCAATCCGGGTAGTTTTAACCACCGAGAGGCATTTGCTCCATCTATTGTAGTTCCTTGAAATATTGTCCAAATGAGCAATCCAAATACAATGGGTAAAGCTAAAACAGCGATTCCTCCAAAATATCTGTAATCAACTAATTGCAAAGCAAATAATATTACAAGCCCAATAACCAAAAAGGCTACTTGCTTTCCAAATTGTCCCCATACGGTTCCGGTTTGTGCGGCATATTCTATGTTGGAACTTGCCGAAAATCCCGGAAGTAGAGAAAATAAGGATAGTAATATTATAAATGCAATTAAGTATTTATCTCCTAACAATATTTTTTTGAGTATTCCCATTAAAGTTTTTTAACTTCTGCTTTAAATAAATTTCCTCGTTGTTCGTAACTCTCAAATAAATCAAAACTTGCACACGCAGGAGATAGAAGTACTGTGTCTCCTTTTTCTCCTAATTGGTATGCTGCTTCTACAGCGTCTTTCATTGTATTTGTATCTACAATGGTATCAATTACACCTTTAAAACTTTCTATAATTTTGCTGTTGTCTGCTCCTAAACAAACAATGGCTTTCACTTTTTTCTTAACAATCGGGATTAATTCCGAGTAATCGTTTCCTTTATCTTTTCCTCCTACAATCCATACGGTAGGGGTTTTCATACTTTGCAAAGCATAAAAAACAGAGTTGGTGTTTGTTGCTTTGGAGTCGTTTATAAATTTGATTCCGTGTATACTTAACACAGGCTCTAATCTGTGTTCTACAGCATCAAAATCAGTTAAACTTTCTTGAATAATTTTCTTTCTTAATTTTAAGATGTTTCCGTTTAACGCTCCTGCTAACGAATTGGATACATTGTGTTCTCCTAATAATGCTAAATCTTCTAATTTCATTCTAAATGTTTCCGGATATTTTATGATTAACTCTTTTTTATTCGCATAAGCCGGTTGGTTTTCATCTCGTAAAGAGAATCCCAACTTTTGTGCTTTAATATTTTGATTTTTTAATAATTCTATTGTTTTGGGATCATCTACATTGTAAATGAAGAAGTCCTCTTCTGTTTGATTTTTCGCTATCCTAAACTTAGATTCGCCATACTTATTTACGTCATAATCGTACTGGTCTAAATGATCAGGCGTAATATTTAATAAAATAGCAATGTGAGGTTTAAATTCATCAATATCATCTAATTGAAAGCTGCTTAATTCTAAAACGTAAACCTCAAAATCATCATCATTTAAGACTAATTCGGCAAAGCTTTTCCCGATGTTTCCACCTAAACCTACTTTTTTGTTGTCTTTTCTCAACATGTGAGCGATAAGCGAAGTCGTTGTAGTTTTTCCGTTACTCCCCGTAATAGCTACGATAGGCTTTTGTGTAAACCAAGAAGCAAATTCTATTTCAGAAATGATTTTAGTTCCTTTTTCTCTCAGTTTCTTTATTAAAGGTGCTTTCTGAGGGATTCCCGGACTCTTTATAATTAAATCTGAATTTAAAATTCTTTCTTCGCTGTGCTTTCCAAACTCGAAATCAATTCCGTTTTGCTCTAATCTTTCTTGATACTTCGGCTTTAATTTCCCTAAATCCGAAAGGAAAACTTCATAACCTTTTTCTTTGCCTAAAAGTGCTGCTCCTACACCACTTTCTCCTCCTCCTAAAATCGTTAATTTCTTCATGATTATCTGATTTTAAGAGTTATAATTGACACTACGGCAAGTATGAATGCTATAATCAAAAGTCTATTTACAATTTTGCTCTCATGATATCCTTGTTTTTGGAAATGATGATGCAATGGCGACATCAAGAAAATCCTTCTGCCTGTACCTGTTCTTTTTTTGGTATATTTAAAGAAACTTACTTGTAGCATTACCGACAAGCTTTCTGCTAAGAAAATACCACATAATATAGGAAGTAAAAGTTCTTTTTTTACAATGATTGCTATGACTGCTATTAATCCACCAATTGTTAAACTTCCCGTATCTCCCATAAAAACTTGAGCCGGATAGGTATTATACCACAAAAATCCTATAAGAGCCCCAATAAATGCACCCGAGAAGACCATAACTTCTCCAACTCCCGGTATGTATAAAATATTCAAATAATCGGCGAAAATAAAGTTACCCGAAAGCCAAGCAAACAAGGCCAAAGCTCCCATTATTACGACCGAAGTCCCTGCTGCTAAACCATCAATTCCATCGGTGAGGTTAGAGCCGTTAGATACTGCTGTAATAATGAAAATCACTATCGGAATAAATATTAACCAGCCATATTTTATAGCATCATCTCTGTCCATCCAAAATAATAGTGAGTTATAGTCTAACTCATTATTCTTCATAAATGGAATATTAGTTATATTTGATTTTTCAGGTGCTTTAAATATTTCATCAGCAGAAGCTAATCTCGTATTGGTTATTTGAGCTTCATCTTGTTGGCGAACAGTTACATCAGGACTAAAGTAAAGTACAGAGCCCACAAATACTCCCAGACCAACTTGCCCTAAAATTTTAAACTTTCCGGCTAAGCCTGCTTTATTCTTTCTAAATACTTTAATGTAATCATCAAGAAAGCCTATTACTCCCATCCAAAGAGTAGAAATAATTAAAATAATTATATAAATATTATCTAATTTCGTAAATAATAATACAGGAATTATTGTTGCCAATATAATGATAATCCCTCCCATCGTAGGCGTACCTTCTTTTTCCTTTTGCCCTATCAGCCCTAAGTCTCTTACCGTTTCTCCTAATTGTTTTACTCTTAAATAATGGATAATCCTTTTACCCCAAAACAATGCTATTAATAAAGACATAAGGACAGCCATACCCATGCGGAATGTCATAGAACGAATCATGCTAATTCCCGGCACATCGAAGAATTGATTTAAATATTCAAAAAAGTAATATAGCATAGTTTTATTTATTTAAATTTTTAGCTAATTCCACAGCAGTCTCCATATCATCAAAATGATGTTTTACTCCTTTTATTTCTTGATAGTTTTCGTGTCCTTTTCCTGCAATTAGGATTATATCTCCTGTATTTGCCATTTTAAAAGCTGTTTTTATAGCCTCTTTTCTATCTGTTATTTTTATGTATTTATTTATGTTTTGTGGTTGAACTCCGGCTTCCATTTCTTTAAGAATTTCTTCGGGGTCTTCGTTTCTTGGGTTGTCAGAAGTTAATATGGCTAAATCTGATAAATCAGAAACGGCATCTCCCATTTCCGGTCTTTTTGTTTTATCTCTATTTCCACCACAGCCTGCAATCGAAATTAATTTTTCGTTTCGAGTTCTTATTTTTTGAATGGTTTCTATTACATTGATTAATGCATCGGGCGTATGAGCGTAATCTACAATTATGGTTATTCCGCCTTCGGTATTAAATGTCTGAAATCTTCCGTTTACATTTTTTAGTTTGCTCAAGCCTACTAAAACTTCTTCTTCATTCCAGCCTAATTCTAACCCAATTCCATAAACCAATAATAAGTTGTAAGCATTGAATTTCCCCACTAAAGAAGTCCAAAAATCATTATCATTAAACCTTAAAAGCATTCCCTGAAACTGATTTTCAAGTATTTTCCCTTGATAATCTGCCATCGATTTTAAAGCATAATTCAGTTTTTTTGCTTTTGTATTTTGCAACATTACCACTCCATTTTTGTCATCTGTATTGGTAATGGCAAAAGCATCATTGGTTAAATCATCAAAAAACTTCTTTTTAACGCTTAAGTAATTATGGAAAGTTTTATGATAATCTAAATGATCATGTGTGATATTTGTAAAAGCGGCTCCACTAAAATGCAATCCTTCAATTCTATGCTGGTCTATTCCGTGAGAGCTTACTTCCATAAAGGCATATTCGCAACCTTGCTCCACCGCAGAAGCTAAAATCTCATTGATTTTAACAACATCAGGCGTTGTTCTTTCAGAAGGAATTGTTTCTTTATGAATCTTAATATCTATTGTAGAAATCAAGGCACAAGGATAACCTAAGCTTTCACCTAATTCATAGAGTAAAGTGGTAGTGGTAGTTTTTCCGTTTGTTCCAGTAATTCCTATTAATTTTAATTTTTCAGATGGATTTCCATAAAAATTAGAGGCGATTTTTCCTAAAGCAATTGCTGAGTTTTTTACTTGTATATAAGTAATATTCTGGTTTATTGTTTTGGGTAAAGCTTCGCAAACAATTATGTTTGCTCCGCTTCCAATGGCCTTTTCTATGTAATCATGCCCGTTAGAAACACTACCCACGACTGCCACAAACATATCATTCTGACTCACTTTCCTGGAATCAAAATGTATATTATTAAACTCCGCAGATAAATTCCCTACGGATTGAATAATTGGTAATTGTGATATGGCACGCTCTAATTTCATGAATTACTTAATTCTAATTTTATTTTATTTCCTTTTTTTATTTTTGTCCCTGCCGGAATAGATTGACTCACAACCTTTCCCACTCCTGCATAACTTACATTTAGCCCTGCGTTTTCTAACATTGGGATAACTTCATAAGCAGCAGCTCCTTTTAAATTAGGAATAATATTATTTTTAATTTCTAAATCTCGATGACCAAAAGTTTGCTTCGTTGATTTTTGATGTTCCGGTACAAAGTTTTTAGGCGTATTTATATAAACATAATCCATTATCGCTTTAAATACAGGTCCGGCTACCGATCCTCCGTAAAAACCTTTTTTTCTGGAAGGTTTATGAACTACAACTATACAAGAATATTTAGGGGCTTCTGCCGGAAAATATCCACAAAACGACGCTCGGTACTGGATCGGCCCTTTCACCCAATATTCGGCACGAGCAGTTCCTGTTTTACCTGCAGCAGGGTATTCCGGATTATAAAGGAATTTACCTGTTCCACTTTTCACAACACCTGCTAACATTTTTTGTATTTTGACAATGGTTGTGTCTTGTGCCATTTTTTCTACACGCACTTGTGGCTCAAACTTTTTTAACACCTCTCCTTTATTTCTAATTTCTTTTACAAATAAAGGTTTTAACATTTTTCCGTTGTTTGCAATTCCATTATAAAAAGTCAGAATTTGCAACGGAGTAATTTTACTTTCATATCCAAATGATACTGAAGATAAAGACTGTTTACTCCAAGATTTATCATCAGGATCAGGGAAATAAGGATCTGCCTCTCCGGGAATATCAACTCCTAAAGGCTGTCCCATTTTCCATTCTTTAGTAATTATATTTAAAAACTCTTTTGGTTTATCTTGATAATTAGCTGTAATCAGTTTTGCTGTTCCAATATTAGACGATTTTGCCAAAACGTCTCCCACATTAATAGTACCGTAACCATGAGAATCAGATATAGTTCTACCGAAAAGCCTTGCTCTTCCATTTCCTGTTTCCACATAGGTTGCAGTGTCTATCACCCCTTCTTTTAATGCAGCTAAAAGAGAAAAAGTTTTAATAGTAGAACCCGGTTCATTTGCCTCACCTACTGCAAAGTTCTGAATATCCGCATAATTTCCATCTTGCAAACGGGTTAAATTTGCTATAGCTCTTACCTCTCCTGTTTTTACATCCATTACGACTACGCAACCGTGATCTGCCTCATAATCAACTAACTGATTATACAAAGCATTATATGCTACATTTTGCAATCCTATATCTATTGTAGTAACAACATCATAGCCTTCTTCAGCATTTACTTCTGTATTTACACTAATAGGTTTCCAGTTTCCACCGCCCATTCTCTGTTCTAACCTTTTCCCGTCTTTCCCGGCTAAAAGCTCATTATAGGCACCTTCTAAACCTACCTTCAAAGTGTCATTTTTTACATAACCTAAGGTTCTTGCACCAATATCTTTAACAGAACGCTCTCTAACTAATCTACCTTCTATTATTAATCCACCTTTTATCTGCCCTGAACTAAAAATAGGAAAAGTCCTAATTCTATTGAGTTCATGGTAATTTAGTCCGCGAGCAATACGCACATATTGTTTATTATCTGCTTTGGCTTTTAGAATTAATTTTGCGTAATAATTAGCCGGTTTGCCAAACATATTGTTTAGAGAATCAGCCAATTGATTTAATTTTGAATCAATTAAATCTTGTCGCATTGCTTTTCCATCGATTGCGATATCATAAAACATTACAGACGTAGCTAATAAACTTCCGTCAGCAGCATATAAATTCCCTCTTTGTGCAGGAATTACAGCTTCCCGAAAATTTGTTCTTTCAGCAAATTCCTCAAATCTCAACCTTTCTTTAGGGTTTAACTGCAATGCAAATAACTTATAGGAAATACCGATAGCAATAAGCACTAACCCGAAGGATATGATATAACCTCTGATTAATATGTTTTTCTTTTGAACTATCATTTATTTCTCTACAATTTTATATGGTTGAACGCTTGCATTCATAATACTGTCTTTTGCGACAACTTCTGCCACATGACTTCTCATTTGGTTTTGCATTAATTTTTTATGAATAAATGCATATTCAGACTTAAGGTTAGAAACCTGATTTTGTAACCTTTTCACCTCTACCACTTTTTTATCTGCCCAGTGAGAACTTAAAATACTAATGAAAGCTAAGACTGCTAAAAACACCACAAATTTCCAATGGCGTAACGAACTGTCATCCACTAGAAATCTCCCCTTTAGGATATCTTTAATTGATATGTTTGATTGTTTTTTCTTAGCCATTATTTTTTATTCCTATTCTTAATTTAGCACTTCTCGCTCTTGAATTATCTTCTACCTCTTCTTCTGAAGCTAAAATAACTTTTGACCGAAGCGGCTTAAAAGGAGCATACCAGTTTCCATAAATATCTCTTTCCGGTTCGCCTTCAAACATTCCTTTTTTTATGTAATTCTTTACTAATCTATCTTCTAAAGAATGATATGAAATCACAACAAGTCTTCCATCTTCTTTTATAATATCTCCCGTTTGTAAAAGCATGTCTTCTAAAGCCGTAAGCTCATCATTCACCTCGATTCTCAAAGCCTGAAACAGCTGAGCATGCAACTTATTTTCTTTATACGACGGAATTACAGGCTTTAACACCGTCTTTAAATCTTCTGTTGTATTTATAGGATTCTCTTTTCTTTCACGAACAATAATATTTGCCCATTTAAATCCGGATTTTATTTCTCCGTACTTTCTAAGAATAATTCCTAAATCTTTTTCATCGTACTTATTAATGACTTCCCATGCAGATTTAGACTGAGTTTGATTCATTCTCATATCTAATCTCCCTTCAAAACGAGTAGAAAAACCCCTTTCAGCAGTATCAAACTGATGAGAAGAAACTCCTAAATCAGCTAATATTCCGTCTACTTTATTAATTCCGTAAAACCTTAATTGATTTTTTATAAATCTGAAGTTTGACAGAATCAATTGAAATCTATCGTCTTCTATATTATTATTTACCGCATCTACGTCTTGGTCAAAAGAGAAAAGCCTCCCTTTAGAACTTAATTTTTCTAAAATAGCACGTGAATGTCCTCCGCCCCCAAAGGTGCAGTCTATGTAAATGCCGTCAGGATTAAGTACAAGTGCATCTACAGATTCGTTAAGTAAAACAGGTTTATGGTAGCTCATCGAATTCTAAACCTCCCATTACATCTTCTGCCAAATCACCGAAATCAACTTCTTCATTATTGATTTCTTTCTCATATAAATCTTTATCCCAAATTTCGATAATATTTATAGCCGCAGAAACCACCACATTCTTATCGATATTGGAATGCACAATCAAGTCTTTAGCAATCTGTATTCTTCCGTTATTATCTAACTCTATAGGTTTTACTCCTGCTGTAAAACGGCGTATGAATTCATTATTCTTTTTAACAAATCTGTTTAGCTTGCTCATACTTGCCATTACCTTATTCCATTCACTCATAGGGTAGACTTCTAAACATGGCTTAAACACAGATCTTTTAATTACGAATCCCTCGTGTAAAACAGATTCCAACTGTTTTCGTAAATCCATAGGAATAGCCAAACGCCCCTTAGCGTCAACTTTACATTCGTATGATCCTATTAGATTTACCACAATTAATTTTTTTTCAAAAGTAAGAACTTTTTCCAATTTTTTACCACTTTATTCCACAAAATCCCACTTTTGTTGAAAACTTTTAGATAGTTAATTTCTAATACTTTTTTTTAAGATAGTTTTAAATTGTTTGGAAAAATGTATATTTGCTATCGCATTCTAATTTAGAAAGGTTTATGTTATTTAGTAAAAAAAAGAAAGAATATAATTTTATAGAAAAAGGAGAAGGTCATCCGTTGGTTTTATTACACGGTTTAATGGGAGGGCTTTCTAATTTTGATGCTCTTATCAATTATTTTTCTACTAAGGGATATAAAGTTTATGCTCCGGAATTACCTATTTATTCATTGTCAATTTTAGGTACAAATGTAGCAAACATAGCGAAATTTGTCGCCAAATTTATTGCCGATGAAATTAATGAAAAAGTAACTTTGATAGGGAACTCTTTGGGAGGACATGTAGGGTTGGTTGTTTCTTTGGAACATCCGGAATTAGTACATTCTTTAGTATTAACCGGGAGTAGCGGTTTATATGAAAAGTCTTTTGGGGAAACTTTTCCTAAAAGAGGGAATTACGAATACATTAAAAAGAAAGCGGAAGAAGTTTTTTATGATCCTAAAGTTGCTACTAAAGAAATTGTAGATGAAGTCTTTGAAACAGTAAACAAAAATGCTAAGATTATAAAAATTCTCTATATTGCCAGAAGTGCGATGAAGCACAATATGAAAGACGTTCTTGAGCAAATAAAAATGCCTGTTTGTTTAATTTGGGGGAAACAAGATAAGGTAACTCCTCCTGAAGTAGCTGTTCAATTTGAAGAAGGGTTACCTGACGCAACTCTTTACTGGATAGATAAATGCGGACATGCTCCTATGATGGAACATCCCGAAAAATTCAATGAGATTTTATTTGAATGGTTAGACCCTAAGGTTGATAAAAAATAATATAATTCTAATAAAATATAATTCCTAAAGCCTTTATAGATTCCTTTAGGAATTTTTTATAATAAAAAATCATGAAAATTAATTCAGCAAAATTTATAGAAAGCAACTCTGATTGGCAAAAATGTCCTGCACCAAACTTGCCGGAATATGCTTTTATCGGTAGGTCTAATGTAGGGAAATCATCTTTAATTAATATGCTTGCCAATAATAAAAAATTGGCTAAAACTTCCGGAACTCCGGGGAAAACACAATTAGTAAATCATTTTTTAATCAATGACTCATGGTATCTAGTTGATTTACCTGGTTATGGTTATGCTAAGGTTTCTAAAAAAGCCAGACGACAATTTAGTTCGTTAATTACAGGGTATATTTTAAACCGAAGAAATTTAATTAATCTATATGTTTTGGTGGATGCTCGTCACGAACCAATGAAAATAGATTTAGAATTTATGGAGTTCTTAGGCAAAAAAGGAATTCCGTTTAGTATTGTTCTAACTAAAATAGATAAACTAAGTAGCTCGGCATTAGCTAAAAACTTAATGAAATACCAAAAGAAAATGTTGAATACTTGGCAAACTTTACCTCCTTTCTATAAAACTTCTGCTACCTCTAAAGTAGGACGAGAAGAAATTCTAAATAATATTGAATTATTTAATCAACAATTGGATAATATTGACTTTGCTTCAATTGTGAATGATGGAGAGTGAAAAGATTAAAAGGAGATAATAAAAACAACTACCTCATAATATACGGCTTTTTAGTCTGAGTTTGCTTTTAAAATGGGTTCTAATGGATTTATTTAATAGATATTTTTTAGGTAAGAAACTGTAGGCAATATACTACTAAAATTGATTATAAATTAATAACTGAATGATGTTTTGAATACTCTACGTGATAAATATTATGTAAATCATAGTTTCTGCCTCTCTAATGTTTTACTTTTTTCCAGCGAAACCAAAAACGAATCTTCCAAGCCGATTTACTCCTCGGAAACCATATAATAATACCCGTTATAAGCATAAGAATAAATATTATAACGGATGTCCCAACAACCCAACTGCCTATTTCCGAACCTAAAAAAAGTGAGCGATGTAATCTGAGTATAATGAAAAAGAAGTCAGTTTTTTCATTATATATTTTTATTATTTCTCCATTTACGGATTAACATAAGCTGTTTTATAGACTTTAAACTCATCATAATAGTTCCATGCAGAATAATCCCTATCATAATAATGAAACTGATATGATTGTTTTTTATTTAAAAGAATAGTAATCCAAGATAACGGTTCAGATTCCCCGACATGTTCCTTTACTTTGTTCATCATTTCGCTTACAGGTAGAACTTCTGCGTTTTTGGGAATTTGAAAATTTGCCATTGTAATGGTATCATGCCGAATATAGTTTTCTATCTCGTCCTGAAAAACCAAAATACTTCCCGTTAAAGAGATAATAAATATAATTAAACCAACAGAAAGCCCCATCCATAGATGTGGAGCTTTCGGGATATATTAAATAAAGATTTACCTTTTTTTCTCTTTCTCACTTCTTAAATCAATTTGTTTTAAATTAAAGCAACAAATATAGTTAAACAAAGGCTAATAGATTTTTATACTTGATGATTTTAACTAAAATTCAAGGTAATCAGTTTTATTGTGTGAGAATTTAATTAATTATTATTGAATTTAAATTTTATATTATTCTCTTTAAAGTTTAGAATAATATCATCATAAGAGTTATTTTTAAGATTACTTATGTCAAAAAAGAAAGTATTTGTAAACACTTCATTATTACATTTTCCGTTAGAATCAACAATAATCCTAACATTTCTTTGTGGTGGGTTGGATTCTGATATATGCCCGCTGTCTACAAATTTTACGGAGTGGTAACAACCTACACCTTTAAGTTTTAAAACGATTTTAATACATTTATAATCGAATTTTTCTACGCTCATTATTTCATAATCGCTTGATGATGCGTTTAAATACATATTCTCATCAATTATTGTTTGTCCGCAAGAATATTCTATTTTTTTTTGTTTAAATAAATTATTGTCATCATCGAATCTATCAGGATCAAGAAGGAAACAGGATTTCATAAAGAAAGTTAGAAAGATGAATGCAAATAAATATTTTAGTCTATTTTTCATAAGTCATATTAAGAGTGCAAATATAAATTAGAAAAATTATAAAAAAAAAGCTCTACAATTTAAATTATAGAGCTTTTAATTAAATTTTTATTCCTTGCAAATCCAAGCACTTACACCACCTGCAGGACAATTAAAATCACCCCAACCGTTTTCGTCTATTATTACCGGTTCATTGTTATGTTCCAATAAATCATAGAACTCTTTTCCTGCGTAGCGTTTACCTATTTCCATAGGTTTTGTGTAGGCATCTTTATTGCTTATTAAAATTGCTATACCGGAATGTTCCTCATCTCCTTCTCTTGTCCAGCCTACGCAATTGGCGTCTTCAAAATAATCTCTTTGGAATCCGTAAGCATGCATTGTTCTTGCTTTTATCATATGTTCAAGATAGCCTACTTTGAATAATTCTATTTCGTAATCGTTACCGTCTGTTCCTTTATCTGTGTATTTAGCTCCGAATAAATCAGGGTAAAATATACATGGATAGCCGTCTTGTCTGAATAAAATAAAAGCATAAGCAATTGGTTTAAACCAATCTTGCAAAGGGGCTTCTAATGCTTGTAAAGGCATAGTATCATGATTTGCAGTTACTGTAACAGATTTATCCGGGCGAAGGGTAGTAAGAGTGTTATTGAAGATATTTCTTAAATCATATTGATTACCGGCATTGCTGGCTTCTACAAAATTATGGTGTAAAGAGGAGTCAAAAAGGCTCATGCATCCATCGGTAGCATCCAAGTATGCTTTTAGTAAATCAATTTTCCCTGGAGCCCAATATTCTCCTACAGCAAAAATGTTTTTACCTGTATTTTCACGCAAAGTATAAAGCCATTGTTTATAGAATTCCGGGGAGATATGTTTTACAGCGTCTAAACGAACACCATCGAATTTAATTTGGTCATGATACCACTTACCCCAGTAGTTAAGTTCTCCAACTACGTACGGGTTTCTGAATTCTATGTCGTTATACATTAAGTAGTCATAGTTTCCTTTTTCGAATCCTACAACATTTTCCCAATTATCTCCATAGTCAGTAATGATTCTATAAATTCCACTGTCTTTTCCTTCGGCATAACTTACACCGGAAAAACAAGTGAAATCCCATTTGAAATCAGAATATTTATTTTGTCTGCCGTCAAAATTGAATTTAGTATAAGAGGTAATTTCAAAAGGTTCAGAAACACCTCTATTTCTATCGTTCTCATCTACTTGAACAACATTAAATGTTTCTTTTTCGTCTCCTCCTGCTTTGTGGTTAAGCACAACGTCTACAATTACTCTTATTCCATGTTCATGCAAGGCTTGTGTAGCTTCTATATAATCCTGTTTTGTTCCATATTTAGTAGGAATTCCTCCTTTTTGGTCGAATTCTCCTAAATCAAATAAATCATAGGGGTCATATCCTACTGAATATCCTCCTCCATCTGCTTTATAGGCGGGTGGAAGCCAAACTGATGTTATTCCTATTTCTGAAAGATATTGTGCTTTTTCTTTTACTTCTTTCCATAATTTACCGTTACCTTCGGTATACCAGTGAAAGAACTGTATCATTGTTCCGTTCATGTGATTTTTTTTGAGATATATCAAAAACTATGACAAACTATTTAAAAGTTAATAACTTTCATTGATTAAAATATAAAGTCTGATGAGGTGTTGATTAATATTATCTGTTGAGTACTGTTATTAATTAAAAAAGTTTAACTCTATTTGATTTTTTTCTTTGTTATATGAAGTTTTAGTTTTTTTACCGGAATAAAAATATTTTTAGAGTTATTATGTTTTTAGAAAACATCACTATACCTAATGGATTAATACTTTTAATATAAATAAAAAGCAGAGAAACTTCCCTGCTTTTTAGTGTTTAGGTTGATTAAAATTTAATCAGATATTGTTGTAAGTCTTAGTGTATTTGTAATTCCTTTTTTGAATACCGGCATAGCATTTAAGTTTATCACGAAATCACCATTTTTAATAATGCCTCTTTCTTTTAGATAAGTATTAACTTCTATTACAGTTTCATCAGTACTTTTATCTCCTTTATAATAGAATGCTCTTACTCCCCAAAGTAGGTTAAGTGCACCTAAAATACGTTTATTGGGAGTGAAAATATAAATACCCGCATTTGGTCGGTAAGATGAGATTTGGAATGCGGTATATCCTGAATAAGTTAAAGTAACAATGGCTTTAGTGTCCACATTTCCAGACATTTTTGCGGCGTCGTAGCATATTACATTTGTAATAAAACGAACATCTTCTATATCTGTAGGTCTGTGTGGAGGTACACTAATGTGTGGGTCGTTTTCTACTGTACGTAAAATATTAGCCATAGCTTTTATAACTTGAACAGGATAACTTCCTACAGAAGTTTCACCACTTAGCATAACAGCATCGGCTCCGTCCATTACAGAGTTAGCAACATCATTCACCTCAGCTCGAGTTGGCGAAAGGCTTGTAATCATGCTTTCCATCATTTGTGTTGCAATTATTACAGGTTTTTTAGCAAGTTTAGCAGCATCTACTAATCTTTTTTGAGCTAAAGGAACTTCTTCCATTGGGATTTCTACTCCTAAATCTCCACGAGCAACCATTAAAGCATCACACTCAGATAAAATTTCTTTTATATTACTAAGGGCTTCCGGTTTTTCTATTTTAGCGATAATTGGTATTTTGTGTTCCGAGTTTTTTCTGATAAGATTTTTTAAATCAATAACATCTTGTGCATGTCTTACGAAACTTAGAGCAATCCAATCTAAATCAAGTTCTATTGCAAAAAGAGCATCTTCTATGTCCTTTTCGGTAAGAGCAGGTAAAGATATTTTTGTATTAGGTAGGTTTACTCCTTTTTTGGAGTTAAGAACTCCTCCTTGTATGACTCTTGCTTTTACTATGTCTTTTAAGTTAGTTTCTATAACTTCAAAGATTAGTTTACCATCGTCAATAAGTATTCTTTCTCCTACATTTACGTCTCTGGCAAAAAGTTTATAAGTCATGAAAACTTTTTCACTGTTACCCAGTACATTTTCGTTTGTAAAAGTTAATATGTCTCCGGGGTTTAAAAAAGAGCCTTCTTCTACTAAGCCTACACGTAGTTTAGGTCCTTGCAAGTCTCCTAAAATACCAACGTTCAGTCTTTCCTCTTCATTAATCTCTCTAATCCACTGTACTTTATTTTTAACATCTTCGTAATCTGCGTGAGAAAAGTTTACTCTAAATACATCAACTCCATTAAAAACCATTTCTCTAATGATTTCTTTGGAATTAGTTGCAGGGCCTAAAGTTGCTACTATTTTTGTTTTTTTACTGAAATTATTATTCATATTATTAAAAGTCTTTTTTCTTTATCGGTTAATTCAATAAATTTTATGTGTTGAATAAAATTTAATTTTTGCAAAGATAATGTAAAACTAGGTTTTTGAGTTATATTGCCGTTAAGTTTTAAAAAGAAATCATAGAAAGCGTGCTTTTTTAGTAGAGAATGTCGTTCTGTAACTTCTGAGAACAAAGAGTTCTGTTGAGATAAGTTTTTTAAAGGTTGAGATAAGTTTTGTAGAAGATAGCAATCATTACCTGAAATCTCATCAAAGTGGTAATAATTAGAAAAGCAATAAGTATTCTCTTTAAATTTCACATCTAAATCTTCAATTCTTTTAAATTGAGTAAGCAAAGATTTATTTAATAAATAAATAAATTTATACTCTTTTATGTTATTGGTTTTTATTCCATAAAGAGTAAACTCATCATCAAATTCATCATCTAATAAATAAGGCATCTACTGATTAATTTTTCTTTGAAAGTTAAAATAAGCTCTCTTTGCTGCTTTTTCTTCTGCTTTTTTCTTTGATGTTCCACGTCCTTTAGAAACCTCCTTTCCGTTTAAAGATAAAGCAGATGCAAATATTCTTATGTTTTCTGCATTGTCTTCTTCCAGTGTAGTGAAAGATAATGCTATTTTATTTTTCTGAGCCCATTCCAGTATTAAACTTTTATAACTAGAAATACGATTTTCTAAACTGTTTAAATCTACGTATGGCGTAATTACAGTTCTGTATATAAAATCTTTGGTTATGTTAAAGCCTTGATCCTCATAAATCGCACCTACTAAAGATTCAAACATATCTCCACTGATGTTTGCCCCTAATGTTATATTTTTTTTAATATCATCGTCTATAAGTCTGATAAGTCCCAGTTCTGTGCCTATTTTATTTAAATTTCTTCTGCTTACTATTTTAGAACGCATTTTGGTTAAATAGCCTTCTCTTTCATGCGGAGCATTAATATATAAATAATCAGCAATAACTGCACCTAACATGGCATCTCCTAAGAATTCTAGTCTTTCATAATTAAAAGCATATCCTGTATTAGATTTTAATTGAGCACTCCTGGGGGTTAATGCTTCAATAAAAAGTTTGGTATTCTTAGGTGAAAAACCTAAAATATTTAAAAGTTTAGCATCAATAGTCTGATGTTTTCTTTTCTTTTGAAAAAGGTGTAAAAAATTAGTCCAAAAATTTTGGGACATTTTTATTGGTACTTTTTAAATAAAACACAAGCATTGTGACCTCCGAAACCAAAAGTATTGCTCATGGCATAACGGATGTTTTTTTCTTTAGCTGTATTAAAAGTGTAATCAAGATCAGGAACTGCTTCGTCTTTTTCATGTAAGTTTATCGTGGGAGGAACAATACTATTATAGATAGCTCCTACAGCAGCGATAGCCTCTACAAGACCTGTGGCTCCTAATAAATGCCCATGCATTGATTTAGTTGCATTGATTTGAATGTTCTTAGCATGGTCTCCAAAGAAATCAATAATGGCTTTAGGTTCAGCAATATCTCCTAATGGAGTAGAGGTAGCGTGCATATTGATGTGATCGACTTCTGTCGGGTCAATACCGGCATCTTCTAAAGTATTCTTCATTACGTGATAAACACCTAAGCCTTCAGGATGTGGAGCTGTCATATGATGAGCATCGGCAGACATTCCTCCGCCGGCAATTTCTCCATAAATAGTAGCTCCTCTTTCTAAAGCATGCTCATACTCTTCCAGAATCATAGTTCCGGCACCTTCTCCCATCACAAAGCCATCTCTGCCCTTATCAAAAGGTCTGGAAGCCGTTGCAGGGTCATCATTTCTTGTAGAAAGAGCATGAAGAGCGTTAAATCCGCCAACTCCTGTAGCGGTAATTGCGGCCTCAGATCCTCCGGTAACAATAGCATCAGCCTTTCCTAATCGAATTAGATTAAAAGCATCTATAATTGCGTTAGAGGATGAAGCACAAGCGGAAACCGTTGTGTAATTAGGCCCCATAAGACCAAACTCCATAGAGACAAGCCCCGGAGTAATATCGGCAATCATTTTAGGTATAAAAAATGGATTGAATCGAGGAGTTCCATTTCCTGTAGCAAAGTTAGATATCTCTGTTTCAAAAGTATTTAAGCCTCCTATGCCCGATCCCCAAATGACACCTATTCTTGTTTTGTCTAAATTTTTGGCATCTAAAATACCACTGTGTTTTATTGCCTCTCTGGCCGCCACAATCCCAAGTTGTCCTGTTCTATCCATTTTTCTTGCTTCTTTTCTATCGAAGTGGTCTAATGGATCGAAGTTTTTAATTTCGCAAGCAAATTGAGTTTTAAAATTAGAAGCATCAAATAAAGTAATAGGTGCGGCTCCACTCACTCCTTTTAGTAAATTAGCCCAATATTCTTTATAGGTATTTCCAATAGGAGTGAGTGCGCCTAACCCTGTAATTACAACTCTTTTTAGCTTCATAAAAAGATTTAATAATTTATTACTTTTTAGCTTCTTCTATGTATTGAACAGCTTGACCAACAGTTGAGATTTTCTCAGCTTGATCGTCTGGAATTTGAATATCAAATTCTTTTTCGAACTCCATAATTAGCTCTACAGTGTCTAATGAATCTGCTCCTAAATCGTTAGTGAAACTTGCTTCTGTAGTAACTTCGCTCTCTTCAACACCTAACTTGTCTACGATAATAGCTTTAACTCTTGATGTAATGTCTGACATAATTTTTGTTTTTTGTTAAACGAGGCAAAAATAAAAAACTTTAATTAATTATAACTACAAAAAATAAAAAATGTTTAGAATAGATAGATTTTCAAAAAGTAAAATTTAAATATTTATTCTGTTTTTCGCTTATTATAAGTTTTTAT
>JAHUUM010000024.1 GCA_019218445.1 Weeksellaceae bacterium TAE3-ERU29
ATTATTATGGGATAAAGATAGCAAAATTCTTTCAAAAAACATTATCAATTTAAAATAAATTTTCACTTTTTTTCTTTTTTAAACAAAATAAATATATATTTGTAACACACATATTATTTAATTAAATTATTATTATTACTATGAAAAAGATAGGAACACTACTTATTTTACTATTAAGTGTTACAACA
The DNA here is from genome assembly GCA_019218445.1 of Weeksellaceae bacterium TAE3-ERU29. GTDB lineage: Bacteria > Bacteroidota > Bacteroidia > Flavobacteriales > Weeksellaceae > Ornithobacterium. The sequence goes on from JAHUUM010000024.1 coordinate 189, forward strand.
CTAATAGCACAAGAAAAAGGCATAGTAGTAAACTACAGCCAACAAATTAAATTTGATTTAGAAAAAGCAAAAGAAGAAATAGCTAACTCACAAAATAAAAGAGTTCAAAGTATGGTAAATAGTGCATTAGCAGGTGTTTCAAAAAACACTTATCCTTTTCAGCTTATAACTACTGTAAATAGTTCTACCTATAATAGAATAGAAAAAATAGACAATAGACAAAATGAAGGTACAGTAACACTCTCTCTTGGCGGTGAAAGCACTCCAAAGTATATCGATTTGAATAATAAAATCTACTATCAAAAAGTTAAAAATTTTGATGAAGAATATGAAATTAAAGATTCTCTAACACATTACGATTGGAAAATTACACGCGAGGCGAAAAAAGTACTCGGTTTTGATTGTAGAAAAGCGACTGCTAAAGACGGAAAAAAAGATATTATTGCTTGGTACGCTCCTAAATTACCTTATAAATCAGGACCGGATGGAATTACAGGATTACCCGGCTTAATTTTAGAATTGACGATAAAAAGTAATAACAAAAAACAAAGAGTAGCTCATCTTTGGGCGACAGATGTCCAAATTAAAGAGAATATTAATATTAAGTTTCCTGAATTTGAAAACCCTATTACCCAAAAAGATTTCCAAATAAAAAGAGAGGAAATGTTCAAAAAATTCAAAGAAATGCAAAGTCAAGGAGTCGAAAAAGATTAAAATAATAAAATTAATACATGAAAAACACCATACATAAGAATTTTATACATATATTTGCTAATATATATTAGAACAACAATTATGAAAAAATTAAGTACATTACTTGTCTTACTATTTAGCTTTACAATGCTAATGGCACAAGAGAAAACAGAATTTGTTATTATAAATTACCGAGCCGATATCCAAATGGATATGGAAACTATCCTAAAAAGTGTTCCTGAACAATTTAGAGCTCAAACAAAATCTATGCTGAAAGGAGAAGTTGAAAAAGGAATTGTTTTAAATTACACATTAAAAACCAACGGAAAGAAATCTGTTTATCAACTTGATGCAAAATTAGACAACTCTCAAACACAAGGCGGAATGATTGCTAACCAAATAAAACAAGCAGATAAAGACCCTATGTTTAAAGATTTAGAAAAAGATCTTTATATGAAAGCTGTTAAAATTCCCGGATTTAAAGATTATCTTATCTCTGACTCTTTAAATACAATTAAATGGGAAATTACTAGAGAAAAGTCTAAAATATTAAATTTTGAGGTAAGAAAAGCTATAGGAAAACGTGATAGTATTGAGGTTATAGCTTGGTTTGCCCCAAAATTGGCTATAAAAGATGGCCCGGATAGATTTACAGGTTTACCGGGATTAATTTTAAAAGCAGAATTTGAACAAAATGGTGCTGACATGACAATTACAGCTACTCAAGTAGATATAAAAGAAGAAGAAATTAACATTGATTTACCTAAAGGTAAAACTGTTACAGAAGAACAGTTCAAAAAAGAAATGGAAGAATTTGCCGAAAAAATGAAAGCTATGATGGGCAACGGCGTTGATACTCAATAAGAATTTATTCTTCCTGAATAAAACCATCGACGAAAATCGATGGTTTTATTTTATTATTTCACTAAACCTAAATACTTTAAATTCCAAAAAAATGAAAATTAAATTACTCTTTTTATCTTTAATCTTATTTATTAAATTGGGATTCTCTCAAGAAATATGTACTTATAAAGGTATGATTCTATCTGCTGACCTCCCTGTTTACGATGCCTCTGTTACTGCGTTTGATGAAAAAAACAAATCTGTGGGATACGTTTTTTCTGATAATCAAGGAGAATTTGAACTAAAAATGCCTTGCGGTAAAAAATATGAATTAGAAATAGAACACGTCAATTATAAATCTAAGGTTGTAAAAGTAAATTTAGATAAATCTAAACGAGAAAAAATAACGCTGGAGCAAGATGCCGTAAACTTAAAAGAAATTGTAGCTAAAGGGAGAATTCCTATTCAAATAAAGGGAGACACTATAGAATATGATGCAAAATCTTTCCAAACAGGTAACGAAGAGACTTTAGAAGATATATTAAAGAAATTACCGGGGCTTACAGTGGAAAAAGGAAAAGTATATTATCAAGGTAAAGAAATGAAATCTATAAAGGTAGAAGGTCGAGAAATCTTTGGTGGAAATCAAAAATTGTTAACCAAAAACTTACCGTCTGATGCTGTAGATAAAGTTCAATTAAACAAGAAATTTAAATCTAATCCGTTTGCTAACTCATTGCAACAAGATGAGGAATTTGAATTAAATATTGTTTTGGAAGAGGATAAAAAGAATTTAGTTTTTGGTAATGTAACTATTGGTGGGGATGCAAATAAACATACTGATTTACAGGAAAAACTATTTTATTTCTCTAAAAAAACGGATGCCACTTTAATTAGTGATTATAATACGTACGGAAAAGAGGTTTTTACCGGAGAAGATTATTATCAATTTTTGGGTGGACTGTCCGAATTTTCCTCCGAGGGCGGAACTTCCTCTTTACGTAATGCTATGGGAAGCGTAGGATTTAACTCAGATAATAACGCCAGTGAAACCGATAATTTTTTAAGTGCAGGAAATTTAGGCTATCAACCCAATAAAAACTTAACTATTAGTGGTTTTGCAATGGGCACAAGAAACGCAGTAAAATATAAATCTACCAATAAACGAATTTACCCCACTTTTGAACAACGTGATGAAAACATAAATGAACAAAGTATTTTCGCTTTTATCTCTCGCTTAAATTTAGAGTACAATACGCCAAATAATGCACAATTAAAGTACCGAGTTAATTTTAATCAACAAAACTCAGATGATAAAACAAATGTTACTTCTTTTTTAAATGAAGATACTACTCCACAAGGGTATAGAAATTCAGACAGTAAAAGAGAAAATGCAACAATTAATCAAAAATTAAGTTACATAAAAAAAGTAGGTGAAGACGACAATATTGGAATTTATCTTTCTCATATTTATCAAAAAGAAAATCCTGAAATTGCTCTTAATTCTACCATTCAGCCTTTTGTGGGATTTTTAAATTTAATTTTGAAAAATAATGAATATCAATTAAGCCAAAACCAAGACTTATATTCAAATACTTTCCAAGCATTATCTATTTACAATCATTTATTAACCAATCTGAGTAACTTAGAGTTAAAAGTAGGAGTAAATTACACTAAACAAAATTTAGAAAGTAATTTGTTTAGTTTTGATACTCCTGTTAACGGACAAAATACATTAGGGGAAGCTGATTTCTCTTTTCAGGAATATTATGCTAATACCACTTATACACGTAAAATAGGAAAACTTAAAGCTAATTTAGGTGTAAGTGTAAACTATTTTAATTCGGATAATAAAGTTAAAAATGATAAAGATAATTCATTAAATGGAACAAAGTTTTTACCACATGCCAATCTTTCTTATGAAATAAACAGTAATCAAAGTGTATATCTTAATTATAATACTTCTTACGAAATACCGAATGTTAGAGAATGGACAACAGGTTATGATATAAAAAATTATTATAGTCTATTCCAAGGTAATCCTTTTTTAACTCCTATTGAAAAGCAAAATATTTCATTATCTTATCGCTATTTTAATTTCTTTAAATTTTTTAATATTTGGACAAGAATTAATTATGTTAGGACTAAAGACAACATAAGAAACAAAGGGACAAATAATGGACAAAATCAGTTTTCCACTCCATTCAACGCAAGTATTCCTGATAACTTCTTAAGTGGAAATATTCGTATGAGTAAAAGGTTTTCTAAATCTTATGAATTAAAACTAAGTGCAAATGCTAACCAGAGTGAATATCATGCTATTGCAAATAATAAAGAATACCAAGTAAATTCTTTTTTCCATAATTATGGACTTACAAATATTTTTAAATGGAATAAAATAATAGAAATCTCATTAGGTGCAGATGCTACTTTCAATAAATATTCAGGAATTACAGAAAATAAATTTACTAATATAAGACCATTCATAAATACAGCATTTGTGATTTCTGACCGAATATTATTAGAAGCTGATTACGATTATAACAGACAGTTTCAAAACGGAAACTTTATAAATGATAATCAAGGATTAAATGCTTCTCTTAGAATAAAACCGGCAAAAAAGACTTATATTAAACTAATTGCAGGTAATATATTAAATAGTGATGCTATCGTAAGTAACGGATTTAATGATTTTTATACCTATATAAACACTAAACAAACTCTTGGAAGATATTTTATATTACAATTACGGTATAAATTTTGAGGTGTACAAAAGTTACTATTGAAAATTATTTTTCTGATATTTTTAGTTAAAAAAGTAAAATTAAATTGTTTTTTAATGAAAAAAGCTATCTTTGCACCCGTTAATAAAAAAATATAATATTATGAACACAAAAATTTTAACAAATCGTATTTCTAGAATTAGCTGGGGAGCGATTATTGCAGGAGCACTTACTGCCTTAGCTGTTTCGCTTCTGTTAGGACTATTAGGAGTAGGAATAGGATTATCCACTATTGATCCTGTAAAAGAAGTAAATCCATTAGACGGATTAGGAACAGGCTCTCTTATTTGGTTTATTATCTCTAACCTAATTGCATTATTTGCCGGAGGATGGGTTGCAGGTAGATTTGCAGGATTCCCAAACAAAAAAGACGGTGGTCTTCACGGATTTATGGCATGGGCTTTATATGCTACTATTTCTTTTATTTATCTTACGTCTACAGCTTTAGGAGCTATTTCTGGTGTAGGTAGTGCAATCTCTTCAGTTTTCACTAGCAATAACAAAGAAGTTACAGTAAATGTAAACAACGAGCAAAATCAAGGCGGACAAAGTTCTGATATGTCTTTAGACAATGTTAAAAACAGAGTATTCTCTTTAATAAATAAAGCTGAGGATTTAAATATCTTACCAAACGATACATCAGAAGAATTAAGAAGTAAATTATCTGATGGTAAAGTAGATGCTGATCAAATGATTAAAGATTTACGTATTGATAAACAAATAGAGAAATTTGTTAACAATTTAGACTATAACATTGATGATCAAGGTAACTTAACAATCACTGCTAAAGGTGATTATTTTGACAAAGAGTCAGTTAAAGAATATTTAGCTAAACATTCTGATCTTACTGAACAAGAAATAAACGATGTAGTAAATAACTGGGAAAGAAAAGCTAATGAAGCTATAAAACAAGCTGAACAAACTTATAACGAGGCTATCATTAAAGCTAGAGAATATAGCCAAAAAACAGCTGAAACATTAGCTAAGATAGCAATATTTACTTTCTTTGCTCTATTATTAGGACTTATAGTTGCATTTATTGGTGGAACTTTAGGAGCTCCTAAACACACTGTAGAAGCAGTAGAAGATGATAGAAAAATCATATAATTTCAGTAAAAATTAATACAAAAAAGAGATTGCAGAAGTAATCTCTTTTTTTGTATTAATAACTAATTTTATTCATATTCCTTAATTAAGCTTTTAGATCTATTTTAATAACAACACTTATCGTAAAAAGATAGACATCGCTATCCTATTCATCGCTTTAGGCTTTGGAGTAAAAGAAAGAACTAATATTTTTGATAAAGAATTAAAAGTTAAATCTGAAAAGTAATTTGTAAAAAATCGGGGAATTCTCCGATTTTTTTTTTGCTTTTCGCTATTTATAAAACTGTCATTTTTGTAAATTTACTTTTGGTTTTATTATTGGGATTGTATTCTTAATCAAATTTTCCATACAAAAAAGTAAGAAAAAATAGAGCGTGTTCTTCTTTAATAATTAACTTGAGATAATTTTACAATAAAAAAATCCGCAAATATTGCGGATTTTTTATGATTTAACTTTTAAAATTAATCAATTTTAAAAGTAGCTTTTATATTTGCTGATACACTAATTTTTTCAAAATTTATATCAATTGGCGTAGAAGATTCGATTCCTTCTGCTTTTGCCATTAGTCCCATAGCTCTGCCTTGCAGATAATTTACAGGAGAATAACCATTATCTAAATTAGAAATATAAATAACGTTTCCTACTTTTTGTCCTAATGGTTTCAGCATAGCCTCTGCCTGTTTTTTAGCATTTAAAGTGGCTTTGCTTATAAGGGCAAGTTTTAATTCTTCCATTTTGGAATATTCTGTTTTTTCCAAGAAAATATTAGAAATATTAATCTCTTCTAAGCCTAAAAGTACATCTCCCACTTTTTTAGCATCACGAACAATTAAAGTGTAATTCTTGCTTTTTAAAACATCTTTTTTTCTAAGGAAATATTTTTTGTAAGAGCTGGAAAAATCATTCAGGAATAATTGTTTTTTGGTGTCTATTCCTAAGGATTTTAATTTATTGTTCATTTTGTTTTCCAATTCTTCCAAAGAGGTTCTTCCTTTTGTATCTTCCTCATTTATCGTAATGTTCAAATAAATTTTATCGGGGATTACTAATGTATCTGCTTTTGCCGAGGTTTCTAAATAAGGTAAATCTATAAAATTCTTTTGCTGAGCAAATGAACTTATTCCGATTAGAATTAAGATTAAAAATGTAAATTTTTTCATGTCATATTATTTTACAGTAGAAATAAACAACATTTGAGCCAATTACATTTTATTTAATAATTAGTTAGAGTTTTTAATTTTACTATCTGTGATTACTTATTAAACATTAATTTATATTCATTTTCTCTTTGAACAATATATTTTTTGAAATCTTCAATATCTTGTATTTCATTATTTTCAAGTTTTTTATAATGGTTTTTTAGAAGTATTTCGAAAGCCTCTCGTGATTCCTCAATCTTATTTAAATAGTATAATAGAAAAACGTATGCATAATGTACTCTAAAATCTTTTTCACTTTTTATCATTTTAATAATGTAATCCCAATTTGAGTTTTTTATTAGGTCTGGAATCATAGAGTTTCTTATAAAAGATAAAACTTCATCCTTATCATTAGACACTAATTTGTAAACATTATTTTCCTGAATAGATTCGTGTAACAATTCACTTACACTGTTTTTAAATTTTATAGAAGGTGTAAGGTATGAAAAATCTTCTTTGGATATATCAGGGTCTTCAAGTTTATGAAGAAATTTAATTTCGTCAATTACATCACCAAACCCCCAACTTTCATTATAATTTTTTTTATACCACTTAGTAAAACCTATGGTATCAATAGATGAAGTGAAAATAATATTTAAAACTATCTCACCTTCTTCATTAATATAATACTTATCCCAATAATCAAGTGAAAAATCTATACTTAGTATTAAATCATCTTTTTTCAGTTTAAAGCTATTCTTTGTTTTTAGATATTTAAATCCTAACTTTTCAATTTCATCTTTAAACTCCAATACTATCACTTCATTTAAAAGACGATTGAGGCTTTTATTCTTTATTTCCATATAACACTCAAATATAAATAATTATTAATAATAATCATAAAAATATTTATCTTATAAAATTAGATTAAAATTAATGAACCGCGTTAGGGATTGCAGTGAAAATCCTTTTTGGGAGGAACGAACAAAAAGATTGTAACGGGAAACCCGCCCCGTAAGGGAACGCCCAAAAACTAAATCAATTTTTCTCATAAAAAAATCCACAATTAAATATTGCGGATTTTTTATTGTAATCTATTCTACTAAAATTAAATTTTATTTATAATTGAATTTAAAGTTTCGGACGGACGCATTGCTTTTTCCGTTTTTTCTTCGCATGGCTGATAATATCCGCCAATTTCCTGAGCTTTCCCGTGAGAAGCAATTAATTCTGAATTAATTTTTTCTTCGTTTTGGTTTAGCTCTTCTGCAATTGGTTTCATTTTTTCTGCCAATTCTTTATTCTCTGACTGGTTGGCAAGTGCCTCAGCCCAATATTTTGCCAAGTAAAAATGAGAACCTCGGTTATCGGTTTGTCCTAATTTTCTTGCCGGAGATTTGTCGTTCTCCAAATATTTGGCTACTGCAGTATCCAAAGCGTCAGCTAAAATTTGAGCGTTTTCGTTGCCTGTGGTTTGTTTTATAAACTCTAAAGATGCACCCAACGCCAAGAATTCACCCAGAGAATCCCATCTTAAATAACCCTCGTTTATGAATTGCTCTATGTGTTTTGGAGCAGAACCTCCCGCACCGGTTTCAAACAATCCACCGCCGTTCATTAATGGCACAATGGAAAGCATTTTGGCAGAAGTTCCCAGCTCTAAAATCGGGAATAAATCTGTAATATAATCCCTTAAAACGTTTCCTGATGCCGAAATGGTGTCTTTCCCTTCTCTCATTCGGGACAAAGTGTGTTTCATTGCCTCGTCCACGTCCATGATTTTAATATCTAATCCGTTTGTGTCGAATTCAGGTAAGTATTTTTCTACTTTTTTAATGATTTCTCGGTCGTGAGCTCTTTGTTTGTCTAACCAGAAAACTACCGGTGTATCTGATATTCTTGAACGATTTACTGCCAATTTTACCCAGTCTTTAATTGGTGCGTCTTTCACTTGACAAGCTCTAAAGATGTCGCCTTTTGCCACTTCTTGCTCCATTAAAGTATTGCCTTCGCCGTCTGTAACTTTTATAACTCCGTTTGCCTCCGCTTGGAAAGTTTTGTCGTGTGAACCGTATTCTTCGGCTTTCTGAGCCATTAATCCCACATTGGAAACCGTTCCCGTTTTGGTAGGGTCTAAAGTTCCGTTTTCTTTATTTTCCTCTACCGCTGCTTGGTAAAATTTAGCATAAGCACGGTCGGGAATGATTGCAATCGTATCTTCTTCTTCGCCTTCTTTGTTCCACATTTTTCCGCCACCTCTAATCATTGCCGCCATAGATGCGTCTATAATCACGTCAGACGGAACGTGGAAGTTTGTGATTCCTTTGTCAGAATTTACCATTGCCACTCTTGGTCCGTTTTCTAAACTTTTTTGAATGTCAGATTTAACTTCCTCAGACTTTTCATTATTACTGATTTTGTCTAATAAAGATTGTAAACCTGCATTTGGCGTAATGTCTAATTCATTGAATAATGCAGCGTGTTTTTCGTAAACTTCTTTAAAATAAGTTTCTACAATCGCCCCGAAAATAATTGGGTCGGAGATTTTCATCATCGTAGCTTTTAAGTGAGCCGATAACAATAAATCCTCATTTTTTGCTTCTTCTATTGTTTTTGCTACAAATTCCTTTAAATCCTTCATTCTCATTACAGAAGAATCAATTACTTCTCCGGCTAAAAGTGGAGCGGAATCTTTTAAAACCTTCTGACTTCCGTCTTTTCCTTCAAAAACAATTTTGAACTGACCGTCTTTTTCTACTGTTACAGATTTCTCTGTTCCGTAGAAATCGCCGTGTTCCATGTGTGCCACGCGTGTTTTGGAATCTTTTGTCCAAGTTCCCATTCTGTGCGGATGATTTTTAGCGTAGTTTTTAACTGCTTTTGGTGCTCTTCGGTCTGAGTTCCCTTCTCTTAAAACAGGGTTTACCGCAGAACCTAAAACAACAGCATATCGTTTTTTGATTTCTTTTTCTTTATCGTTTTTCGGCTCAGACGGATAATTAGGAACATTAAATCCGTGTTGTTGTAATTCTGAAATGGCTTCTTCTAATTGCGGAACAGATGCCGAAATATTTGGTAATTTTATAATATTGGCTTCAGGTTGTTTTGCTAAATTTCCTAATTGAGTTAAAGCGTCTTCAACCTTTTGGTTTTCCTCTAAATGTTCGGGGAAATTAGCTAAAATTCTACCTGATAAAGAAATATTAGACAAAACTATATCGATATTTGCCAAAGCGGTAAAAGCCTTTACGATAGGTAAAAACGAATGTGTTGCCAACATTGGAGCTTCATCAGTTAAAGTGTAATAAATTTTTGATTTTTGTGACATTATATTCTATATTTTAGTATATGATTTCTACAAATTTAATGTTTTTATTGAAAATTATGAAATAAATCATCATTAAAAGATTGTAAGTTAAAAAATGTATATTAGAAAAAGAAAAATGATTGCTTTTTTGTATTGCTGTAATTGGCTTCTTTTGAAAGTCTAAATTTCAATCAATGAATAAGCCTGACTGGGTAACGGAATTAAACGTTTTAGAGAAAAGAAAAGAGCCGTTCTTTTTTTATAATTGATTTTGATGCAAAGAACTTGTTTGCTTGGTTGTATAAACATTTACCGGAAAAAAATGTATTTTTTTCAATTTAGAAGACTTAAAGTTTGATAAATTAGACTTACAAATCTTATAATTAGAAAGTCATTAAAAATAGGATTCTTATTTAATAAATCTATCTTTCTGTACCGAGCTTAAAATCAATAGACTTATTCTTCGCCTAAGATTTAGTGATTACCTCAACCTTCATTATTGTAAAAAAAACACTCATACCCCCATATAAAATATAGGCTCTTTTCAAATTTTATAAAAAAAATGAAAAATTACCCCCACAAATACACACTTTAATATTAAATTTTATATATTTGCACTATAAATATATGTTTTATGTCCACATTAAGATTTAAGGCAGTTGAAAAATTAACTGCTACTACTTATAAAGAATACAAAGTAGAAAAAAAACTTTCCGAATACTTTTGTGAAAATGTTTTCACTCTAGAAAAAATGAGAGCTTATCTTACTAAAGTTGCTTTCTCACAAATGAAAGAAGCCATAGAAAAAGGTAAAAAAATCGATCGCTCTATCGCAGACCAAATTGCTGTCGCTATGAAAGATTGGGCTTTATCTAAAGGTGTAACACACTATACGCATTGGTTTCAACCACTTACGGGAGCAACTGCCGAAAAACACGATTCATTTTTTACACCCATAGAAGACGGAAGAGGAATTGAACGTTTTAACGGAGGAATGCTTATTCAGCAAGAACCCGATGCCTCAAGTTTCCCGAATGGTGGGATTAGAAATACCTTTGAGGCAAGAGGGTACACAGCCTGGGATCCAACTTCTCCAGCCTTTATTATAGATACTACTTTATGTATTCCATCTGTATTTATCTCATATACAGGTGATACTTTAGATTATAAAACACCTTTATTAAGAGCTATTCAGACTTTAGATGCTGCGGCTACCGAAGTTATGAAATCCTATTTTGACCGTAATGTAAAAAAAGTTCAAACCACTTTAGGTTGGGAACAAGAATATTTCTTGGTTGATTTAGGTTTAGCCAATGCTCGTCCGGATATTAGCCTTACAGGAAGGACTTTATTAGGACATTCTCCTGCAAAAGGTCAGCAATTAGACGATCATTATTTTGGTTCAATTCCTTTGCGTGTCATTAATTATATGAAGGAATTAGAAGTGGAATGTATGAAACTTGGTATTCCTGTAACAACTCGCCACAATGAGGTTGCTCCCAATCAGTTTGAGTTGGCTCCAATGTTTGAGGAGGCAAACTTAGCAGTTGACCATAATTCATTATTAATGGATATTATGGGAAGAGTTGCTGGAAAACATAACTTTAAAGTATTATTACATGAGAAACCATTTGATAAAGTAAATGGTTCAGGAAAACACAACAACTGGTCTTTGGCTACGGACACAGGCGATAATTTATTAAGTCCGGGAAAAAATCCTAAACAAAATTTACAGTTTTTGACTTTCTTTATTAATACAATAATGGCTGTAAATAATCACGGAGATTTAATTCGTTCCGCGATTGCTTCTGCAAATAACGATCATAGATTAGGAGGACACGAAGCTCCACCGGCAATTATTTCGGCGTTTATCGGGTCACAACTTAGAGATGTTTTAGACGAATTAGAAAAAGTAACCGAAGGAAAATTAACTCCGGACGAAAAGACAGATTTAAAACTTAATTTAGTTGGGAAAATCCCTGAAATTCTATTAGACAATACCGACAGAAACAGGACTTCTCCTTTTGCCTTTACAGGAAATAAATTCGAGATTCGTGCCGTTGGTTCATCATCTAACTGTGCAGAAATCATTATTACAATGAATACCATTATGGCGGATCAATTAAGAGAATTTAAAACTAAAGTAGATACTCTTATCAAAAAAGGACTAAAGAAAGATGAAGCTATTTTTAATCAACTAAGAGATTATGTAAAAGAATGCAAAAATATTCTTTTTGAAGGCGACGGATATTCTGAGGAATGGAGAAAAGAGGCAGAAAAACGAGGTCTTAAAAACTTAAGAACTACCCCGGAGGCCTTAAAAGTAGAGTTAGATAAGAAAAACATAGAAGTTTTTGTTAAAAACGGCGTTTATAATGAAAGAGAAATCATTGCGAGAAATGAGATTAAATTAGAAAAATATATTAATTTAATTGCTATAGAGTCAAGGGTTTTAGCTGATTTATCCAGAAATCACATTTTACCGACAGCCATACGATATCAAAATCAATTATTGGAAAATGTAAGAGGAATTAAAGAAATCTTTGACGATGATTTTAAAGAAATTGCAAAAGACCAAATTCAATTAATTCAAGACATTTCTAACCATAATAATGTAATTAAAGATTTAGTTTATCAGTTGAGAGGATTACGTGCTGAAGCAAAAGTAATGGAAACCGCTCAAGAAAAAGCAGAGCATTTCTGTTTTGTGATTAAACCAAAGTTAGAGGAAATCAGAGAACATGTAGATGCTCTGGAAATGAGAATTGACGATGAAATGTGGCCTTTGCCTAAATATCGTGAACTTTTATTTATGAGATAATTTTAATTACAAAGTTTTAATTTAAAAATGCTGCACAAAAAATTAGTGTAGCATTTTTTTGATTATTATTTATCTTATCTTTTTATAATACTTAAATAAAATTTATATTTGTAAAACAAATTTGTAGAATGAAATTTAAAAGAATATTACTAAAGTTAAGCGGAGAAGCCTTAATGGGTGAAAGGCAATATGGTATAGACCCAAAACAAATCGAAAATTACGCTAAACAAGTAAAAGAAATCGCAGATAGTGGTTGCCAAGTAGCGATAGTAATTGGTGGAGGAAACATCTTTAGAGGAGTTTCCGGTGCAGCGGCGGGAATGGACCGTGTGCAAGGAGATTATATGGGAATGCTTGCAACGATTATTAATGCCATGGCTTTACAACAAGGTTTAGAAAACGTGGGCTTAGATACTCGCCTACAAACTGCCATTGATATGGAAAAAATTGCTGAACCTTACATTAGACGAAGAGCTGTAAGACATTTAGAAAAAAATCGTGTAGTAATTTTTGGTGGTGGTTTAGGAAATCCTTATTTTACAACTGATTCCGCAGCAGTTTTAAGAGCGATTGAAATAGAAGCAGACGCCATACTAAAAGGAACTCGTGTTGATGGAATTTACACTGCAGATCCTGAAAAAGATGAAACTGCAACCAAGTTTAGTAATTTAACTTTTAAAGATGTTTATGATAAAGGCTTAAAAGTAATGGATATGACAGCCTTTACTTTAAGCGAGGAAAACGATTTACCTATCGTAGTTTTTGATATGAATACTCCCGGAAATCTTAAAAAGATAATTGCCGGAGAAGATGTAGGAACTATTGTAAGAAACTAAAATATAAATTATTATGGATATAGATAATATTGTAAAAGAAACAGAAGCGGGAATGCAAGATGCAATCGCTCATTTAGAGAAAGCATTTCTTCAGATTAGAGCAGGAAGAGCTAACCCGGCAATGTTAGGGAGTGTAATGGTAGATTATTACGGAAACCCTACTCCACTTAGCCAAGTGGCTAATATAAGTGCACCGGATGCTATGACATTGAATGTTCAACCATGGGAATCTTCTATGATTCAGCCAATAGAAAAAGGAATATTGGAGGCTAATTTAGGTTTTAATCCATCTAATAACGGAAACTCTGTAATTATCAACGTTCCTCCTTTAACCGAAGAACGAAGAATAAGTTTAGCTAAGTTAGCTAAAAATGAATTGGAAACTGCTAAAATAAGTATTAGAAACTGGAGAAAAGACGCTAATAATACAATTAAAAAATCAGAGCTTTCAGAAGACCTTCAAAAAGGTTTAGAAGCCGATGTTCAAAAATTAACAGATAAATATATTGAAATATCTGATAAAACTTTTGAAAAGAAAGAAGCTGAAATTATGAAAATATAATTTTGTTATATAACATTTTTTTCTGTCTCGGTTTATGAGTTATTTTTTTCTCTTTTTTCCGAGACAGTTTTTAATAAAAAGCCTTATTCGAATTGAGTAAGGCTTTTTTTGTATCTTAAATTTTAGTAATTATTCTTCCAATTTAATATCTTCTTTATAAATATCTTTTTGTATATCATCAGATGGTATTCTTTCTATTATAATCTCTTTGTTTATAGAAGAAGCATCTTCAACAGGCTGTGTTCCTATATTAGAATGTTTTCCTAAAATCGGGGCTATGACCAAGCCCACTAAACAAGACAATTTTATCAATATATTCATCGATGGTCCGGAGGTGTCTTTGAATGGATCTCCAACGGTATCTCCGGTCACTGCCGCTTTGTGAGCATCAGAACCTTTATAGGACATTTCTCCATCAATTTCTACACCTGCCTCAAACGACTTTTTAGCATTATCCCAAGCTCCACCTGCATTATTCTGGAAAATAGCCCATAAAACTCCGGAAACTGCAACTCCTGCCATATAACTACCTAAGGCTTCGGGCCCCATTACAAAACCTATAATAACCGGCGAAACAATAGCAATTCCACCCGGTAACATCATTTCTTTTAAAGCTGCTTTAGTAGAAATATCTACACATTTCCCATATTCAGGAACACCTTTTCCTTCCATTATTCCGGGAATTTCTCTAAACTGACGTCTAACTTCTTGTACCATTTCCATTGCTGCTTTCCCTACAGAATTCATTGCTAAAGCTGAAAATACCACAGGAATCATTCCCCCTATAAATAAAGCTGCTAAAACATCTGCTTTAAATATATTAATTCCATCTATTCCTGTAAATGTAACATATGCTGCGAATAATGCTAATGCCGTAAGTGCTGCAGAGGCAATTGCAAATCCTTTTCCTATTGCCGCAGTAGTGTTCCCTACCGAATCTAATATATCTGTTCTTTCTCTCACCTCTTTAGGTAATTCACTCATTTCGGCTATTCCTCCTGCATTATCAGCAATTGGGCCAAAAGCATCTATTGCCAATTGCATAGCAGTTGTAGCCATCATAGCAGAAGCGGCTATAGATACTCCATAGAAACCGGCAAGGGCATAAGCTGCCCAAATAGCTCCGGCAAATAACATAATAGGTGCAAAAGTTGAAATCATTCCAATTCCTAAACCTGAAATTATATTTGTTGCTGCTCCTGTGGATGATTTTTGAACAATACTTAGAACCGGGCTTTTACCTAAAGCTGTATAATACTCTGTAAAATAGGAAATCGCAAACCCCACAAATAACCCCACAAGTACTGAATAAAAAACTCGAATAGAAGTTATTGTAATAATCCCTACTCCAAAAAAGTTCATTTTCATAACATCCGGCAACATCCATTTAATTAAGAAAAATGATGCAACTGCAATTAGAAATATTGAAAGCCAATTTCCTATATTAAGTGCTTTTTGCACTTCGTTTTCTTTAGCATCATTACTTTTTATTTTAACAAACGAAGCTCCAATAATAGAAAATAATATCCCGAAACCAGCAATAAATAAAGGTAGTAAAACAGGCCCCATTCCATTAAATGAATCGGTTATACTACCTCCCATATCTCTAATTACATAATTACCTAAAACCATTGCCGCCAAAACTGTAGCTACATAAGAACCAAATAAATCTGCTCCCATTCCGGCAACATCTCCCACGTTATCTCCTACATTATCTGCAATTGTTGCAGGGTTTCGCGGATCATCTTCAGGAATTCCTGCTTCTACTTTCCCTACTAAGTCTGCCCCTACATCGGCTGCTTTAGTATAAATTCCCCCGCCTACACGTGCAAAAAGAGCAATTGATTCCGCTCCAAGAGAAAAACCTGCTAAAGCCTCTAACACAATCGTCATTCCATCTATAAAACTTAAATCGTCTGTTTTTAAAATCGCTACAAGAACAAAAAACAATAAACTAAGACCAAATACAGCTAATCCTGCAACTCCTAATCCCATTACCATTCCTCCTCCAAAAGATATTTTCAATGCTTTCGGCAAACTCGTTTTAGCCGCTTGCGTAGTCCTTACATTCGCATCTGTAGCCACACGCATACCTATATTTCCCGCAACTGCAGAGAATATAGCCCCCATAATAAATGCCGGTACAATAAGCCAATGTGTCGTAGGAACTATATAAGAAATTAAAAATAATAAGGCAGATGCTACAAGTACAAAAACAAATAACATTTTATACTCAGCCTTTAAAAAAGCCATTGCTCCCTCCTTAATGTATTTTGCAATAGTTTGCATTTTGTCCTCTCCCGTGCTTTGCTTTTTTATCCACGAAAATTTTACAATCATTACGATTAATCCCAATAAAGCAAGTAACATAGGTAAATAGATAATCCAGTATTTCATCATTTTTTGATTTTGTTTAAAGGCTAAAATTAATGATTTTTTATATCTATATAAACTTTTTATTAACTAAATTTCATTTTTTTTCACAATATTTATTTTCTTTATAAACTAAATTCCTTTTTTTGTCCTATTTATAAATCTTTTATCTATTTTTGATTTTAATTATAATACAAATGAAAAAACTATTTCTATTCATCTTTTCTTTTCTGTTTCTCAGTTTTGTAAAAGCACAAAATAATGAAGATCAAAACATAAATTTAGAAACGCTAAATATTACAGCGAAAGAAGATTCTAAGGCAAAAAAACTGATTTTAGAAGTAATTGAAAATAGATATAAAAATAGTCCGAAAAGCTTAGGCAATTATGAGTTTAAAGAATACTCTAAAGTTTATAGCAATTCGGATAATACGACTCCTCTACCAACTACAATGAACTCAGTAAAAGATTCCATTCAATTAGAAAATTGGTTGAGAAATGAAAATAGTATGAATTTTCTTTTAGAAAAAGGAGTTCGCCACTTTTTTGATAAAAACATGGGTGAAAAAATAAAAACTGAAGCATACAGAATTTCAGGAATTCAAACTCCACTCGTGGAACTTGCCGCCATAGACCCAATTCCATATGAACTTAACGACAATAAGTTCAATTTTTTTTATTTTAAAACCTTTATAAATCCAATTTCTAAATACGGAATGAACTTTTATGATTACAGAATAAAAGACACTATTCAACAAAATAATTTAAAATTAATTCGATTAAATTTTAAAAGTTTAAAAGACGCTACTACTCCTTTATACGGTACAATTCTAATTGATTCCAAATCAAAAGCAGTTGCCAATTTCTATGCGGAATACCAAACAAAGGGTACTATTGTAGATAAAGGAAGTCTACAAATTACAGGATTTGGAAAAAGTCAAAATTACGAAATGGAATCTAAATACAAACCTTATAAAGATGTTTGGGTTCCCGTAAGCCAAAGTTATAATGCTTCTTTTATAAGATCTACAAAAAAAGATTCTATAGAAATCCCAACTAAAACATTTATAAAAGTAGAAAAGTACTTTAAAGATTTTAAAACAGGCGTAGAATTCACTTCTAAAGATTTTAAAGGTTATAAGAATGAATTACCACCTTCATCTTTCAAGAATTTTGAAGAAAATATTATTCCTTACCGAGCGAAACCTCTCACTAACATAGAAAAAAACACTTATCTCTATATTGATGAAGAAGGAAAAAAAGAAAATATTGATTTAATCATTAAAAAAGCCAGATTTTTAGTCAATGGATTTAATTTTAATCTCGGAAAAATAGACGTTATGTTGCCCGAAATTATTGGAGGAAATGAATATGAAGGATTTAGATTAGGTTTAGGTTTAAAAACAAATTCATTTTTTAGTCCACAATGGGGGCTAAATGGACGAGTAAACTATGGTTTTAGAGATAAAAAACTGAAATATGCTTTAGGAGCAAATTATTTAATAAATCCAGGAAATAACGGAATTTTATCGGTAGAATACATGGATGATGTAAATCCGGCAGGAAGATTTTCACCAATTTTACGAAACGGATTTAATTATATGAGAAATGTTGCCGTAAACAGTAAAAAGTATGAATTCTTCGGACTTAAAAAATACTCTATTTCTTACGATCAAGACTTTTATAATAATTTGAGTTTAAAATTTGGAGTTCATAAAGCAGAAGAAGAAAACCTCTTTATAAAAGAATTAAAAGCTAAAACTTTTAAAAATACACTTTTCACCTTGAATTCAAGATGGTCACCTAATAATGAGTACATTAAAGCACCATATGGTAAATATGAGATAAAATCCGGATATCCTCATTTCTTTTTTGATGTTGCTCAGGCATCTTCCTTATTAAACGGAGATTTTGATTTTACTCGTTTAAATTTTTCTGCAGAACATTTATTTCATTTTATTCCGGCAGAAACTTTCGTAAAATTCAGTGCGGGAACTACTTTAGGAAAAACACCGCTTTGGTACACATTTAACGAGGGTTCTCATGTAAATAATAATAATTCTCTTTTTGATTTATTTAGTTTTGGAGGTTCAGACACTTTTGAGACCATGCCGGCAGATGCTTTTTATTCAACGTCCTATACTTCTTTACTTTTAAGACAAAAGCTATTTTCTATAAATAAAAAATCGGAAGGAGGTTCAGCTTATCTTGTAATGAAAACAATTTATGGAGATTTAAATAAACAAAAAACTTTATTTGATAATAATAAATATTCTCTAAATAATTGGTATAATGAAGCCGGTATAGAATTCAGGAAATTATTATTAAATAGTATTGGATTAGGCTTTTACTACCGATTTGGAGCTTATAACTCGGGGAACTTCAAAGAGGATTTTGCAATTAAAACCACAATAGATTTACCATTCCTTGATATTAGTTTTTAATTATAAATATCTATAAATTATTGATTTTAATCTGATAAACACGACTTTTTATATTTATTTACTTAAAATTATTTACTTTTGCAAAATGAATATGATGAGTGATTTGAACGGAAATAAAAAAGCCGCTTTCTATACTTTAGGTTGTAAATTAAATTTTTCTGAGACCTCTACTATAGCTCGTTCTTTAAAAAAAGGAGGATATGAGCAAGTAGAGTTTGAAGATAAAGCGGATGTTTATATAATAAATACTTGCTCCGTAACACAAAATGCGGATAAAGATTGTAAACGAGTAGTAAAAAATGCTTTAAAAGCGAATCCTAACGGATTTGTTGTGGTTGTGGGCTGTTATGCTCAATTAAAACCGGAGGAAATTGCAGCAATGGAAGGAGTTGATTTAGTGTTGGGAGCTAAAGAAAAATTCAATATTGTTCATTTTTTAGAAGATTTAAATAAAGAAGATCCTACACAAATTCATTCATGTGAAATAGAAGAAGCTGACTTTTACGAAAGTGCCTACTCCATTGGTGATAGAACGAGAGCTTTCCTGAAAGTTCAAGACGGTTGCGATTATAAATGTACTTATTGTACTATTCCGTTGGCTCGTGGAATTTCCCGAAGCGATAGCGTTGAAAATATTTTACAAAAAGCACAAGAAATTTCTGATCAAGGAATTGAGGAAATTGTGCTTACCGGAGTAAACATCGGAGATTATGGAAAAGGTGAATTCGGAAATAAAAGACACGATAACACTTTTATAGAATTAGTTGAACGATTAGACCAAGAAACAAGCGTTCACAGAATTAGAATTTCATCTATTGAGCCAAACTTATTAAAAAACGAATTAATAGAATATACCGCTAACAGTCAGCGTTTTGTTCCGCATTTTCACATTCCGCTACAGTCGGGAAGTGATACCATTTTAAAGAAAATGAAACGTCGATATTTAACGGACTTATACAGAGACCGGGTAAGAAAAATAAAAGAAGTTATGCCTGATTGCTGTATAGGTGTAGATGTAATTGTAGGTTTTCCGGGTGAAACTGAAGAGCATTTCTTAGAAACTTATAAGTTTTTAAATGAATTACCTATCAGTTATTTACACGTTTTCACTTATTCTGAACGTGATAACACTAAAGCTATTGATTTTGATGGTGTTGTTCCTATAAAAGAAAGAAAAAGAAGAAATAGAATGCTTAGAATTTTATCTGAAAAGAAAAGAATGGCATTTTATCAGTCACAATTGGGAACTCGCCACAAAGTACTTTGGGAATCTGACAATAAAGACGGAATGATGCATGGTTTTACAGAAAATTATGTAAAAGTACAGACTCCTTATGATGAGGAACTTATAAACCAATGTATGGAAGTAGAATTGGTTATGCTTAATCCGGAAGGAGTTGTAGATGTGCAAATATTACAACCTGTAATGTAAATGAAAACTTATTTTATAAGTGGTCTTGGAGGAGATGAAACAGCTTTTGAGCGTTTAACAATCAACTCTGAGTTTGAGCCTCTTTTTATTGATTGGAAAATCCCCGAAAAAAACGAGGATATTTTGCATTATGCCAAGCGTATGGCAAATGAAATCAATGATAATGAGCCATTTATATTAGTAGGTTATTCATTTGGAGGGATTATAGCACAGGAGATTAACCGATTAATTTCTCCGGAAAAAACTATTTTAATTTCCAGTGTAAAAAACCGAGAAGAATTATCTCCTTTTATTCAAATGGTTTCTAAAACAGGGATACATAAAGTTACTCCTATTTCATTTTTTACGTCTGATGGATTTTTGTCCTATGCTTTTTTCAGAAAGATGTATGATAGAAAAATGCCGTTACTTAAAAAATATTTTAATGTGCGAGATCCTTATTATTTAAAATGGTCTATCAATCAATCTGTAAACTGGCAACCTAAACATCAACCAATTGAAAAACTTTACCATATACATGGTGATAAAGACATTGTATTCCCCATTAAATATATTAAAAATGCTGAAATCATAAAAAACGGAACACACCTTATGCCTATTCAAAAACATAAGCAGGTAAGTGACATTTTAAATAATTACCTTTTACGATAATTTAAATAAATATTTATTATTTCTAAATAAATTACTATCTTGCATTTATTAATATAAAACAAGAATGAAAAAAACTTTTGACGTACTAATTGAAATTCCGAAAGGAAGTCGTAACAAATATGAATTAGATAAAAAATGGAACAGAATTCGTTTAGATAGAACAATATTCTCTTCTATGCACTATCCTGCAGACTATGGTTTTGTGCCCAACACATTAGCGTTAGATGAAGATCCTTTAGATGTTTTAGTATTGGTAGCATCACCTACATTCCCGGGATGTTTAATTGAAGTTAAAACTATCGGAGTTTTCCATATGCAGGACGAAAAAGGACCGGATGAAAAATTAATCTGTGTTCCTGTGGGTGACCCAATTTGGAGTAATTTAGAAACTTTAGACGATTTAAATCCACACTTAAAAAAGGAAATAGAACATTTTTTCCGAGTATATAAGGACTTAGAAAAAAAGAAAGTAGATATTAATGGTTGGGGTTCTAAGGAAGAAGCAGAAAGAGTGCTTAAAGATTGCTTTGACCGTTACAGCGGAGAGGAATTTAAAATGAAAGACTTAATGTAATTTTTTATAATTATATTATTGGATAGCCTTTTTATTATAAAGTAAAAAGGCTTTTTTGTTTAATATATTCTATTTATAAACTTTTAAGCAAAAGAGTTTTGTTTCTTTAAAAAATATTTATTTTTGCACAAATTTTTAAATTAATGAATGAACAAATACTTAGAGAAGTTGGAGCCGCTGCTATAGCCCTTTTCCCAATTATAGATATGTTGGGGAACCTACCGATAATAATTAATATTCAGAAAAATATAGGCGATATTGATGCCGAAAAGTCTGCTCTTACCGCAGGTTTATTAATGGTTACATTCTTATTTGTAGGAAATGCAATCCTTGATTTCATGGAAATTCCGATTGAGGCTTTTGCTGTGGGTGGTGCTTTTATACTTTTTATTTTAGCGATAGAAATGATTTTAGGAGTAACTTTTCATAAAACTGAAATCCCATCCAGTGTCTCTATTGTACCAATTGCTTTTCCTTTATTAGCAGGTCCCGGCGTACTTACTACAGTACTATCGATGAGATCTACTTATCATGTTCAAAGTATAATTATGGCGATAATTATCAATATTATTATTGTTTATATTGTCATGAAGAAAACTAGATATATAAGTAATCTTATAGGCGAAACAGGAATAATTATTGTCCATAAAATTTCAGGAGTAGTATTATTAGCCTTATCTATAAAACTATTTGCTGACAATTGGCAAAATCTTTTATAAGTAAGAATATATCTCAGCATCCACAAAACCTCTCTGATATTTTAACATTTGAATACATTCCGGAGGCGAAAATCAACAAAAAAGCCGTTTCAATGAATTTTGAAACGGCTTCTTTTTTATTATAAAAAACTTTATTTCCCAGTTTCTCTATTCTCTACTTTATATAATTCAAAATTTACAACAACACATTGATCATACCCTTGTAAAATTCTACTTGGAGTTCTACCGTAAGCTAATCGAGAAGGGATTATAATTAAACCCTGAAAATTTACTGCCGGTATTGCATCTACTTCTCTATTTGTTGCATTAAAATATTTTATACCATCTATAAAACCTTTTATTTCATTATAACCTTTATTTGTATCTACATAATAAAATACCGGATCCCACTCAGGAGAACCTGTTGTATTTATAGTAGAAAGAATTGTTACAGGAGTAAAATTAATTTTGTCTTCTGCCCCTCTATTTGCTTCAAAGGATTGTAGCTCGTATTGTAATAAAATCTTATCTTGATTATTATTGGTCACTGTTATTCCGGGAGTTTCAACTCCGGGTCTTTTTACATACCAAAATCCTGATTCATCTTTTTTGGCTAAATCTATTAAGGGCGTATTTCCATCATCATCCTTAGAGGTTTCACTAAACTTTGTAGTTTTCCCATCTTCATCAAAATAATGTTCTTCCAAATATTTTACAATTGCTTTATCATCTATTTGATTTCTTTCTTCTATAGGAATTAAATTTATTCTATTATTATATTCATCCTTATCACAAGAAGTTGCTAATAAAATAAACATTAGCCCAATCATTAAAAAATTTTGTATTTTCATTTTCTACTTAAAATTATAGTTCGCAATATACAAATATATTCAAACTTTTAAGATTATTATATTAGTTAATATTTTAAATGCTGTTTATAGTTTATATAACTAAAAATTTTATACATATAAAAATCACTTCATCTCTTATCAAGAAATGAAGTGATTAAAATAGTTAATACTCAAACTTAATTATTCAGTAATAACTCCAAGTTCTCCTAATGAAATTCCTTTAGAATCATCTATTACTTTTAAAGATTTAAATTTGATAAATCGTCCTGATTCCGGATTAAAGTCAACTATTTGCTCAATTGGATTGTTTTGAATATTTCCAAACTCTCCTTCAGCAACTTTTTTCCAGTTTTTACCATCAGTACTTACTTCAAATTGATATTCCTTAACTGTTCCCGTAGTCCATCGGTCTTGTCTTGGGAAATAAGTGAACCCTTTTAGCGTATAATTTTCACCTAAATCCACAACAACTTCTTGTTCATCTCCTGTTTTAGCACTATTCCAATAGCTATTTGGGTTTTCATCAATAATCGCGTTTGCTTTCCCCTTATCTCCTGAACTTACTGATACGATTTTCCAATCTTTTTTAGCAATATCTTGGTGAGATGTATTTATTTCTCCGTAAGTTTTTGATCTTGGATCATAAGTAATTGCTTTTAGTGTTACCGGCGATTGAATTTCAAATGCCTCTGTAAACTTCATTGAAGTATTATCCGGATCACTTCCGTCTATTGTATAATAAATTTCGGTCGTAGCTTCCGGTGCAGAAAGTGTGATTTTCCCGTCTTTAGAACGAGTTACTTCAGGAGCAACCAATAAGTTAGGGGCGTTATAGAAACCTACTTTTGAAATCATTGGTGGCATAAATGCACTCTCAATTTCAAAACGAACAGCATCAGTAGTTACTGGCTCAAAACGTAAAATTCTTTTGTACCCAATAGTAGTTTCGTTAGCAATATCTTTCCATTGTCCGTTTACTTTAGCTTGTAATTTAAACTTAGCAACTCTCTGACCATAAGGAATATACTCTTGTACCAAGAAACGATTGAACGTGATAGGCTTGTTAAAAGTATAAGTAAGCGTTCCCGTAGTAATATTATCGTCAGTTGTCCAATATGAATTTACGTCATTATTTACAGTGTTAGACGCATCAAATTCTTTATTGTTTCCTTTAGTATTACTTGCTGTTACTTTTGCTTTTGGAGCTAAATCATTAGCAAAATCACGTTGAATTACTTCTTTTAATTTCATTAATTGTTCTACATCATTCTCATGAATTAATCCTCGTTTATCCGGTGGTAAATTCAATAATAAAGTAGCATTTCTACCCACAGACTCATAATAAATATCTACCAACTTAGGTAATGAATGTACTTTGTGGTCTTCTTTTTTGTGATAATACCAACCCGGGCGAATAGATACATCTACTTCTGCAGGTACCCAATTTTTACCATTTTCATCACCTAAATAAGCTCCATCTACACGACCGGCAGATTCTCCTGTACGACTTCCAAGTGTACTCCAGTTTGTTGTTCCGGCATAACCTCTTTCATTTCCTACCCAACGGATATCACGTCCAATACCTCCAAAAATAACAGCATTAGGTTGATGTTTACGAATCATTTCTTTTGCTTTCTCCCATTGATAATAAGTCCTAGCCTCTATTTTTCTGGCTTCTTTAGCCCCACCATAATATCCATCTCCTCCATTAGCCCCGTCAAACCAAATCTCAAATAAAGGTCCGTACTGTGTAATTAGCTCTTCTAATTGATTATGGAAATATTTCACATATTCATCACGTGCGTATTCAGGGTGATTTCTATCCCATGGCGATAAATATATACCGAATTTTAATCCATATTTTTTACAAGATTCTGAAAGTTCTTTTACGATGTCTCCTTTTCCATTTTTCCAAGGAGAATTTTTAACTGAATGTTCAGTGTATTTTGATGGCCATAAGCAGAATCCGTCGTGGTGTTTAGCTGTAAGAATAATGCCTTTCATACCTGCTTCTTTACAAACTCTTGCCCATTGGTCAGTATCCAATTCTGTTGGATTAAATGATTCCGGTTTTTCATCTCCATATCCCCACTCTACATCTGTAAATGTATTCATGCTAAAATGAATGAATGCATAGTACTCCATTTCTTGCCAATCTAATTGACGTTGTGTTGGTGTAGCAAATTTCACCTGTTCACGATTAGGTGCTTCTATAAGTCTGCTTTGGAAAACCTTTGCTTGAGCAACTTCCTGCTGTGTTTCGTTCGTTTTTGGCACAACAGTTTTACAACTTTCTAATAGCAAGAAAGATGCACCCACAATAAATCCATACTTAAATATCTTCATAAAAAATTTATTTTAATTGTACTAAAGTAGATAAAGCATAAAATATAAAAAAATTTAATAAGATGATAAAAAATATGTTTAACTTTATTTAGCAATAAATGATATTTTTTATCTAATAATTGAAATAAATAATTTAATCTAAAACTTTATACCTTTGATTTAAGTTTCGCTAAGAGACTTTTCAATAAATAATTTAAAATTATGGCGGTAAAAGATAGTTTTTACACAGAGAGCGAAGAAAAATGGAATGTTATTACACATTTCATTGGGCTGATTGCAAGTTTAATTGCTTTTCCCTTTTTAATTTATAGATCAATTAATTACAGTTTTTTACAAGGTTCAAGTTTTATAATTTACGGTATTAGCCTAATTTTATTATATTCGGCATCTACATTTTACCATAATTCAAAAAACATAACTGTTCGCAGACGATTAAATATCTTAGATCATATTTCAATCTATATATTAATTGCCGGCACATATTCACCTTATTTATTAGTTACATTACAGGGTAAAACCGGTTGGACTTTATTTACCGTAGTATGGGGAATTGCTCTGATTGGTACAATTTTAAAACTATTTTTTACAGGAAGATTTAATCTTTTATCTACCATATTATATGTAGGAATGGGTTGGGTAATTGTATCAGTAATTAAAACTTTATTGGTAAATTTAGATTTTTTGGGTGTATTTTGGTTATTTTTAGGTGGTATTTTTTATACGATTGGAGCTGTTATATTCATGATTAAAAATATAAAATTTAATCATGTAATTTTCCATGTATTTGTTTTATTAGGAAGTCTTTCACACTATATCTCCATCTATTTTTATGTTTAATTTTACCAAATTATAGGGCACATTAGTTCGGAAAGAGAGGCATTCATACGTGTTTATTTTTTCCAGAAATGAGGCGTAAACAAGATTAATACCGTAAATAACTCCAAACGTCCTAAAATCATTAAAAAAGAACAAAACCACTTGGCAATACTCGTCATGCCCGAATAATTATCTACGGGGCTGTAAGTTCCCAAGGCAGGCCCTATGTTCCCCAACATGGTGGCAGCAACTCCCATAGAAGAGAAAAATTCTTCTGAAATAGATTCGTTGGTATCATTAATTAAAGTTAAAAGCGTAGTGGACATCACAAAAATGCTGATGTACGCAATGAAAAATGCCATGACATGAAATACAATTTTCTTAGACAATACTTTTCCATCGTATCGTACAGGAATCAAGGCGTTGGGGTGAATCAATCTTTTGTATTCCAGAAAGGTATTTTTAATTAAAATAATATGACGTACAATTTTAACTCCCCCTGATGTAGAGCCTGCTGAACCACCGATAAACATCAGCATGAAAAAGAAAGCGGTAAGAAATGGCGACCATTGTGTAAAGTCTGCCGATACAAATCCTGTGGTAGTAATGACCGATAAAATGGAAAACATTGAATGACGGAAAGAAGGCTCCCAATCAAAAAAAGTTCGGTTAAAATCGGTGATTACACCAGGGTGAATTATAGAGGAAAGAGTAGGATCTGAGTAATAACGTACAATCATGGTAGAAATTGCGGTAAGCCCTAAAATGATACTTAAATAATATCTAAATTCTTTGTTTTGCCATACTTTTTTAAACTTAAATTTAAACATGAAGTAAATCAAGACAAAGTTAGTTCCCGCAAAAAACATAAACAGCATGATGATATACTGTATTAGTGGCATATTATTCCAAAAAGCTACGCTAGAGTTTTTAGTGGAAAACCCTCCAGATGAAATAGTTGCAAATGAGTGATTAACAGCATCGTATAAATCCATTCCGGCAAAGTATAAGAGCACTACTTCGATTAACGTCAATATAAAATAAATTCCCCAAAGTCGTTTTGCTGTATCGGTGATTCTTGGATGAAGCTTATCAGGCGTGATTCCCGGTGCTTCCGCTACAAAAAGCTGCATCCCTCCAATTCCCAATAAAGGTAATATAGCAATCGTTAAGACAATGATTCCCATTCCACCAATCCAGTGCGTAAAACTACGCCAAAGTAAAAGCCCTTTCGGCATAGCTTCGATGTCGTTTAAAATACTGGCTCCCGTAGTGGAAAATCCGGAAGTTACTTCAAAAATAGCATTAGTTAAATTAATATTATTGATGCCTTGTACTTCGGGTGCTAAATACGGAATACTACATAAATAGGGCAATGTACCAAATAATGACATGGTAAACCAGCCCAAACTTACGATGAGGTATCCTTCTCTTTTTCCGATGTTTTTAGAGGCCTTTCGATTGAAATAAAAACTTCCTGCTCCAAATAAAAACGTAATGAGAAAAGCATAAAAAAGCCCCATCATTTCCACTCCACCATAGTAATAACTAACCGGAATACAGATCAGCATGAAGAAGGAATTCATCATCAGTAAAACACCTAACAATCGGAATATAATGGGAAAATTTATTTTTTTTAAAAAAGGCATAGTACGGGATTATTGGAAATACGATTCTATTTTTTTAATACACTCTAAATGTGAAAAGACAACCACGCGGTCATTAGGCTGAATTTCAAAATCTTTGGTTGGTAAATAGCCTTTGAATTTACGGATAATCCCGCCAACAATGGCTTCTCTCGGGAACTTTAAATCTTCTATTTTGGTATGAGCAATTCGGGAATTTTCCTCTACTCGGTATTCCAATACTTCGGCTTTTAAATCATGTAAATTCATCACGTCTAATACCTTTCCTTTTCGGATGTATTTAAAAATAGCATTTGCCGCCATTAATTTTTTATTGATGAAACCATCGATTCCGATATCGTGACTTAAATTAATGTATTCGGTGTTTTCTACCAATGCATAGGTTTTTTTCACGCCTTTGTATTTCGCTTGTAAACATGCCATAATGTTGGTTTCCGAGCGTCCTGTTACTGCCACAAACGCATCAGATTCGCTGATTCCCTCCTCTTCCAAAAGGTCGTTATCTCTTCCGTCTCCATTAATCACAAGGATATCGCTTAACTCATTATCTTCAATCAAATCTTCAGCTTTATTTAAGCTTCTTTCAATAATTTTCACATCGTGTCCGTGTGCTTTTAGGAGTTTAGCAGTCTTTTTTCCTACTCTTCCTCCACCCAGTATCAAGACATCGGATAAATCGGTTTTTTGCTTTCCCATTAAAGAATAAAGAGTTCTCCGCACACCCTCTATTCCAATGAAATAAACATGATCTCCTTCTTTGTACACGGTATCTTCACGGGGTACAATGTACTCAAATTCATTATTATATTTTTGGCGAGTGATACACACAGGAATAAAATTAATATGTTCCTTAAATCGGTCTGCTACTTGCTTCACGGTTTTATTGATGATATTGGCTCGTTTGTCCAACATAATCCCAAACATATTAAGTGCTCCGTTTCCAAAACTGTGCATTTCATTAAAAACAGATTCTTCTACTAAATTAAAAATCTCATTTGCCGCCAATTCTTCGGGAGAAATCAACATATCAATTCCTGCTCGTTGTAGGGCAATGCTGTTTTTTCGCTCTAAATATTCAGGATTAGTTACCCGAGCAAATACTTTTCTTGCACCGGCTTTTTTAGCAATAAGACAAGCTATGATATTGGTATTTTGTAAATCGGTTACCGCGATAAACATATCGGCTTTATCCACATGAATTTCTTCCAATACGCTAAAAGAAGTGGTGTCACCTCGGTACGTAAGCACGTCCAACGAGTTTTCTATTTTGCTTAACTTCTCTTTGTCCATATCCACCACCACGATGTCTAAATTTTCATGCGACAAAAGTTTAGCAATATGGTATCCTACTTCGCCTGCTCCGGCTATAATTATTTTCATTTTTTAATTAAATTAATTTTTATGTTACCAACTTCCACTGGCTCCGCCACCGCCAAAACCACCGCCACCAAAGCCACCAAATCCTCCGGAACCACCACCAAAGCCTCCCGAGCTTCTGCCCGACCAGCCTGAACTTCCAAAATCAGTAAAAATAATATTTCTACCTCTTCTTCCACCTCCAAATGAATTTCCTCCACCTCGTCCACCTTTAGAAGCTATAATAATGAATAAAATTATAAATCCTAAAATAAACAAAAAAGGTAAAATACTTCCCTCAGCATCATTACTTCCGTCCTCTACAAATTTCCCGTCCAAGACATTCATGATTGCAGTCAACCCTTGCTGTAATCCTTCATAATAATTTCCTTTTTTGAAATAAGGAATCATATAATTAGCAATGATTCTTCGGCTCATAGCATCGGTCATATACTCTTCTAAACCATATCCGTTTTGAATGCTTACCTTTCGGTCATCTACACTGAGTAGAATTATCAATCCATTATCTTTCCCTTTCTGACCAACTCCCCATTTATGTGCCCATTCAGTCGCTAATAAATTGATTTCTTCACCTTTTAAAGACTGAACAATTACTAAAGCAACCTGTGTGGAAGTTGTTCCTTCGTATTGAATTAATTCTTGGTTTAATTGAGTTTTTTCTTCCGACGAGAGAATAGAAGTTTCTGCATAATCAAAAATTAAACTTTGGTCTGAGGTAGGTCTTTCCGGAATATCGTATTGAGCTTTTCCTATTACGAAAAAACATAATAAGAAAAAAACCGATAAATATTTAGTCAAAGATAATCTCATCTGATAATTCATTTATATCATCTTCATTAAAAGGGAAAAACTCTTTTAATTTTTCTCCTACACTCAATACACCTTCTTTAATTCCTTCTACCCAGTTTTCTTTAGAGAATTGTAGTTGCATTTTTTCTTTAGTTTCTTCCCAAAACATATCACCTACTTTCTCATGAATACCCTTGTCTCCATAAATTGCAAATGTGCGAGAACCAAAACAAATATGAATTAGTACGCCATTACGAGCCTGCGTATTGTACATTTTAAGTTCCTTAAAAATAGCAACAGCACTTTCCATACTGTCCTTTTCTTTTTTCTCGGTAATATGCACACGAATCTCACCCGAGGTCATTTTCTCTGCCTCAGCAATAGAGCGAACAATCTCTTCTTTTTGTTTGGGAGAAAATAAAGGAATCTTAGCCATTATTTTTTAAATTCGTCTCGTACGCTTGGTGCTTTTTCTGCTCCCGTAACCGCTGAGAATGGTGCTTTTTGTGTAAACCCGGCTATTCCTGCTACAATATTGTTAGGTACGGTACGTATAGTATTATTATATTCCTTCACCGCATCATTATAACGATTACGTGCTACATTGATTCGGTTTTCTGTTCCTTCAATTTGACTGTTTAAATCTCTAAATTGTTCGGTAGCTGTAAGCTGAGGATAATTCTCTTGCAAGAAGTTCAAACGCCCCATAAAACTTTGATTTAACTCATTTTGAGCTTCTTGGAATTTTTTAATATTTGCTTCGTTCAAATCATCTACATTTAACTGAACAGCCTGAGCCTTAGACCTAGCTTCAATTACATCTGTTAAAGTTCCACGCTCAAATTCAGCGGCGTTATCTACAGTAGCCACCAAATTTCCAATTAAATCATATCTTCTTTGGTAGCTGGTTTCTACATTTGACCATGCATTTTTTACATTTTCATCTTGTTTTACTAAGCTATTGTACTTACCTGAAAACCAAATAGCAATTATCGCAATAATAGCAATAATAACACCTATAATAACTACACTTTTTTTCATTTTTTATTAATTTATTCACAAAGATATAAAATAGTCGCTTTATTCAAAGATAAGCTAAATTTTTAACATATAAAAAACCCGTTTTGCGATGCAAAACGGGTTTTTCACTGAATTTAAATACTTATTTTTATTGAATACTTTGCACAAGGGCGTCCACAATCTCGGACTGACCTTTGTCGGAAGTCAGGTAGTTTCGGTCGGTTTCATTGGTTAAGAATCCTAACTCTAAAAATGCAATGGGTGCTTTTACTTTTTGTAAAAGTATAAAACGAGCATTTTTCACCTCTGCATTTTTAAAAATATCAGTTTGTTTTATTTTTTCTACCAGTTGCTTGGAGTTTTCTTTATCTTTTAAAACATAAATTTCCATTCCATTGCGATTTTTATTATCAGAAGAATTGATATGAAGAGAAAGCACCATATCAGGATTAAGTGAATTAATATACTCCGCTCTTTCTGATAACGGAACAAATGTATCATCGTCACGTATAAGGATAATTTCTACATTGGAATTTTTGTAATGCTCTTGTACTTTTTTGGCAATATCTAAAACAATGTCTTTTTCATAGACTTCTTCGTGAGCCACTCCATTGTCTTGTCCACCATGCCCTGCATCAATTACAACCACTCGCTTATCTACACTCGTGAACGAAAATAAAACCGTAAAAACTGTAAGACTTAATAATTTCAATATGTTTTTCATAATGTTAACTTTATAGTATAACGAGGGTGTGGGTGGTTTATTGTTTAGAAATATAATCATTAAAATTACTTTACCTTTGCAAATAATAAAAAATCAACCCCATGTTACAACGCAAAGATTATTTCTTTACCTTATTCAGTGAACATTTACTCATTTCGTTTTTAGCGGTGAGTTTGGTAACAATAGTTGGAATTTTACTGGGAATTTGGATATTTTATCGTCCGAAAGCTCGGAAAATTGTATTACCCGTTATCAATTTTTTATATACCATTCCTTCGATTGCGATGTTTGGATTGCTTATTCCATTAGTGGGAATAGGACTGCAAAACGCCCTTTTGGTATTGATTTTATACGGATTGTTGCCCATTGTCCGAAATACGTACAGCGGATTTAATGAAGTTCCGAAAAACTTGGTAGAAGCCGCTCAAGGATTAGGGTCAACACCTCGTCAAGTCTTTACAAAAATCTATTTTCCGTTGGCATTACCGACGATTCTTTCAGCATTGCGAGTAACTACGGTTATGGTAATTTCACTCACGGGATTAGCTGCACTGATTGGTGCGGGCGGACTGGGACAAGCCATTTTCAGAGGACTCAACACTATGAATACACAACTAATTGTCGTTGGTTCATTGGGAATTTCAGTCTTTGCGATTTTAGGCGATTTATTTGTAGGAACTTTTGAGAAAAAGCAGTTATTGCAACGCTTGATAACACACAATGCCACCAAACGTCAAAAGTATATTTTAGGTATCAATATTTCTATTTTGGTCGGACTTTTATTCGTTGCTTTTTTCTATCTCAATCCTTTAAATGGCAGTCAAAAAGAGCAAATTACAGTAGCCTCTAAACTTACAACCGAACAATATCTTTTGGGTGAAATCATTGCTCAAACCATAGAAAACAATACCGATTTGCAAGTCAATCGAGAGTTCGGTATTGGTGGCGGAACAACGAATATTCACCCCGCAATGCTCAACGGAAATTTTGATATGTATGTGGAATATACCGGTACAGCGTGGCTTACAGTGTTAAAAGAAAGTCTTAATCCCGGTGATACCATTGATTTTTCGGAATTACAAAAGAAGTATTCCGATAAGTTTAAACTAAATTGGCTCGGACTCTTAGGTTTTAATAATACCTATACTTTGGCACTCAAAAAGGACGAAGCACAACAAAAAAATCTGCACACTTTTTCGGATTTGGCAGAGCAAAGTTCGGCGTATCGGTTTGGGGCAGAGTTTGATTTCTTTGAACGTCCCGATGCGTACGAGGGTTTAATAAAAACCTATCCGTTTACTTTTTCTAAGTTACAGGAAATGGACATCAATCTGCGATACAAAGCCATTTCCGAAGGCAAAGTAGATGTGATTGATGCCTTTACCACCGATGCTCAATTAGAAGCCTTGAATTTAGAAGTATTGGAGGACGATAAACATTATTTTCCGGCATACGAGGCGGGCATTGTCATACGTGAAGAAATTGTACAAAAATATCCGGAAGTGGTATCACTACTAAAAACCTTAAACGGAAAACTCTCTACCGAACAAATGCGAAAGTTAAATTATGAAGTAGAAGTCAATAAAAAATCGGTAAAAGAAGTGGCAAGGGAGTTTGTGGGAGAAATAAAATAAATCTTTGTAATTAAAAAATAAGATGAAATATAATTTTCAAGAGAGAGAAAATTGGATTAAGCTTTTTCAACCTAATTACAAAAATCAGAAATGGCATAAAGAAAAAGTTTACCATCCAAATGATATTAAACATTTGAAATATTTTAAACTTTATAAAATCTATGATGATTATATCAATCCCAAAAATATTATAGGAATTAAATATGGATATGGTTATAACGAAAATAAAGAGATTGATTGGCTGTATATGTTACAAAATTTAAGACGTCTACATAGAGTTATTGATAATTTTAAAGATAAGAAAAGTCTAATTGAACATATACACAGAAATAAAGATGAAAAATCTGTATTAAAATATGGGAATTATTATTTTACTACAAGTGGGCAACATAGATTATGTATAGCAAAATATCTTGAACTAGAAAAAGTAAAAGTTTCTGTCACAGAATATAGATTAGATAAAGAACTTTTTATAAGAGAGAAAAAAGTTAGTAAAATTTATCATAAGCTTTTTGAGTATGGGCTTGTAGGTCTTAGAGAATATGAGGAGGAAATAAAATGTAATTTTTTAACATTAAAGTTAAAAGATAAATATTTTTCTATATGTAAAGAACTAGTTAATCCTCTTTTGGATAAATATGAAAATATCAATTCAGGAATATACAAAGCAATCCCAAATATTATAAAATCTTTTTTTTACCCTTTAGAAAACAACACCTTAATTACCAAGGAAAGTGAATTGTATATACTTGATTTTCATATTGTTAAACATATTAGGGGTAAAAAATAAATCCTTCCACTATATTTTATAAAACAAAAAAGAACCCGTCTTGATACCCATCAAGGCGGTTTTTTTATTTGTTTTTGGTAGGATTATAAAAAAATGAGATTTATATCTTTGATTTAGAAAAAAGACAGAATACTACCCTTTGTTAAGCTGCCATTTTCTTTAAATTATGAGCTAAAGCATGTAATCCGAACTCTAATTCTACTTTTTTTAAGCCTTTTAAGCTAAATCGCTTAAAGTTTCGGTTGTGTTTAAGATGAGCAAATACAGCTTCA
>JAHUUM010000025.1 GCA_019218445.1 Weeksellaceae bacterium TAE3-ERU29
TAAATATAGAATACGCTATTAAAAAAGGTTTTTTTACCTTTGGGGCATATTTTAAAATAATCAAAAATGAAATTAGATATATTAGCAGCAGGCCCTCATCCCGATGATGTAGAATTAGGCTGTGGTGGAACATTGGCTAAAATGATTGATCAAGGCTCTAAAGTAGGAATTTTGGATTTAACTTGTGGTGAGTTAGGAACAAGAGGGACTCCGGAATTACGTTTAAAAGAAGCTACTAATGCTGCAGATATATTAGGAGTTCATGCACGGGAAAATCTAAAAATGAGAGATGGTTTTTTTATAAATGATGAAGAACATTTATTAAAGGTTATAAAAATAATTAGAAAATATCAGCCAGAAATTGTAATTACTTCGGCTCCTAAAGATAGACACATAGATCATGGGAGAGCTGCCAAGTTAATAAAAGATGCTTGTTTTCTATCCGGTTTAAGAAGAATAGAAACAGGGCAAGGGGTATGGAGACCAAAACAAATTTTCAGTTATATTCAGTGGTTGCCACTAAATCCTGATTTTATTGTGGATATTTCGGGGTATTTAGATATTAAGATTAAAGCATGTTTAGCTTATAAATCTCAGTTTTATGATCCGGAATCTAAAGAGCCAGAAACGCCTATATCCTCTAAAAGTTTTATAGATAGTATAAAAAATAGAGCCGAAGAAACAGGGCGTGTTATTTGGAAAGATGCCGGAGAAGGTTTTATTGCAGAAAACTTTTTAGCGGTAGATAATTTAAAAGTCTTTGTTTAAAGAATATTTTAGTTATTTTTGTCCACTAATGGGGTGCCTTGTCGCGTAACTGAGTAAGGTTATGAGGAAAGTCCGGACACCGTAGAGCAACACAGCGGGTAACGCCCGCCACTTACTTTTTAGTAAGGAGGACTAGTGCAACAGAAAGGATGTACAGTTAGGCTGTAGTGAAATCAGGTAAACTCTGTGTGGTGCAATGCTATGTATATTGGCTGATAAGGGCTGCTCGTTCGATGCCAAGGGGTAAGCAGCTACAGTTTTGCAGTAATGTAAAACGCAGATAAATGACAAGGAGTTTCTCTTTTGAGAAATTTACAGAATCCGGCTTATAGCCCCATTTTTTATAGCTAAATAAAGAAAATTTTATTCAATAATTGAGAATTAATTTAGCTTTATCACTAATTTTGCAGTCAAATATTTTTTATGAAACTGTATTTTTCAAATCTGTGTGAAAAATTCAATGATTTTTGGGTTGATAATTTTGTAAAAAAATCAAATAACCTTTGGGCTTTAAAAGTAACAGTTTGTATTGCTTTGGTATTAATTCCCGTTAAGTTTTTTGGAGACGCATTCATTGCAACAACTTTAGCTTTAGGAATTGTAGCGATTTCTTTAGGAGAGACAGATGTTCATCCGAGAGGAAGACTTAAATCTTTAGCTTCTCTTCTTATTTTGTTGCCATTTCTTAGTCTGTGCGTGGAGTTAACAATAAAAACGCCATTTTTATTTCTTATTTTTTTAGGAATTGCTACGTTCAGTTTAACTTTATTAGGCGGTAGAGATTCTAGGTTTCATGGGGTTACATTTGGTGGTTTGTTAATTATAACCTATACAATGTTGGGTACGGCAGCCGGAAAACCATTTTATTATCAACCATTATTCTTTTTTGTGGGAAGTTTTTTTTACAGCCTTACTTCTTTGGTATTGTTATATAAAAAGCCCTATCGAATTTTACAAGAGCAATTAGCATACGGATATAAAAAACTTGCAGAATATATTTTACTGAAATCTAAATTATTTCCGAGTTTGCCTTCTGAACAAGAGGAGTTAAGAAATGAGCTGGCTTTATTAAATATCGAAGTATTTCAACAAATAGAGCAAATAAAAAAAGATTTACATAGTTTTACACAAGAGTCTTCGGTTACATCTTTGTCTAAAATAGATAAATATTATCAGAAATGGTTTATTTTACAATCCTTGCACGAACGAGCAACTTCCAGCCATGAACAATATGATATTTTATCTAAAGAAACTGAAAATATAGAATTAATAAAAGGTTTAGGACTTTTGATGAAAGAGCTTTCTAAAGCATTGAATTTATATGCTCAGAGTTTACTTTCATATAGCTCTTATGAACACCCCATGAGTTTGGAATGGACAACAAAAGCAATGGGTGAGTTGATAGAAAACCATATTCAAGAAAATATAAATAAACCGATAGTACTTCTCTATAAAAATTTGAAAAAAATAGAGGAAACCTTGAAAAATGTGAACAAATTACAGATTCAGGAAGAACACAAAACCGTAAATCAAAAAATAAATAATTATAAAGTTTCTATTAATCAATTACTTAAATTTAATAACTCTCGTTTTAGATATGCAGTAAGGTTAACTCTTTGTATTATAGTAGGGTATTTGATCACTTGGATTTTTAATATAGATAAAGGAGCTTGGATTTTGCTTACTTCTTTAATTGTTTGTCAGCAAACTTATAATGCAACAAGACAACGGATTTTTAAAAGGATTATGGGAACTTTTATAGGAGTAATTTCCGGAGTGTTAATTGCTAAACTGATTCCTACGGTAGAAGGACAGATAATTGTGCTTTTGATCTCTATTTATTTATTTTATTATTGGTTAAAAAGCAATTATACTATTGCCGTTGTTTTTATTACCATATTTGTATTAGAAGCCTTTAATTTACAGTCTAATAAAGGTTTATTAGTAATGACTCCAAGGCTTATAGATACATTAATTGGGGCTTCTTTAGTATTTTTTGCAGTGAGATTTTTATGGCCTGATTGGCAATATAAACGTTTGGCAAATCACCTTAGAAAAGCCATAGAGAAAAATAAGAAATATTTTGAATCTGTATATGATAATAATATAAATAAGATAGAGTATTTACATAATCAGAGAAGTGCTCACAGAGCAGATAATACTTTAACTACTTCTTGGAAAGGAATGAAGTTAGAACCTAAAAGCAAACAGAAATTAATAACATCTGCACGTAACTTAACTTATCTTAATCATAGTCTAATATCTTATATTTCAGCGTTTGGGGTGCATAAAAATGAAGGTTTCTTGTCAGAGAAAGAGCTTTTATACTGTCTAAAAGTATCAGAATCTTTACAGCAAATTACTCAATTATGGACTGATTCTATAGATAGTACTTATTTAGAGGAAATAGAGTATAATGAATATTTGGTAAATGAATTAAGAGCATTGAGGGATGCAAATGAGGGTAAAAACTATATTTTTATTTATAATATAGCCAAAGTGTCTCGAGAGCTATTTTTAGAAACGATAGATTTATTGAATAGTAATGAAGGTTGAAAATTTAAAGTCAAACAAAAAGAGCTGTCTTTAAAAGGCAGCTCTTTTTCGAGATATTATCTAAATAATTACTATTATTTTCTAATTCCTAATTCTTTAATAATTGCACGATACCTTTCAATATCAGTTTTAATTAAATAATCTAATAGACTTTTTCTTTTACCTACTAATTTTACCAAAGACCTTTCAGTATTAAAATCTTTTTTATTTGATTTTAAGTGACCTGATAAATGGTTAATTCTGTAAGTGAATAATGCAATCTGACTTTCCGGTGATCCGGTGTCATTGGCGTTTTCGCCAT
The DNA here is from genome assembly GCA_019218445.1 of Weeksellaceae bacterium TAE3-ERU29. Taxonomy (GTDB): domain Bacteria; phylum Bacteroidota; class Bacteroidia; order Flavobacteriales; family Weeksellaceae; genus Ornithobacterium. Next base: position 3,626 of record JAHUUM010000025.1, read on the forward strand.
ACTTTTCAAAAATTTCTCTCTTTTTTGTTGGATCTAAATACATGCCAATATTGTTTTTTAATGATTATTATGTATAACTCGGCAAATATAGAAAGTTATTATCAAAATAAAAAATAAAAAGATTATTAATCGTATAAAACTTTATTTTATCTGATTTAAGAAATAACTAAAAACATTATTTAATTCTTTTTAAATTATTTATATTTGTTAAAGCAATTAATTTTTAAATAATTTTAAACAAAATGAAAATACAAGAGTTTATAGAAATAGTAGAAAATAATAATCCTAATGAGCCGGAATTCTTACAGGCAGTCGAAGAAATTGCAGAACATGTAGTACCCTTTATTAATGAAAATAAAGCGTATCAAAATCAAAAATTGTTAGAAAGGATGACAGAGCCGGAGCGTGTTATAATGTTCCGTGTTCCATGGGTAGATGATAAAGGAGAAATACAAGTAAATAAGGGATATCGTATTGAAATGAATTCTGCGATTGGACCTTATAAAGGTGGTTTAAGATTTCATCCATCAGTAAATCTTTCTATTCTTAAATTCTTAGCTTTTGAACAAACTTTCAAAAATAGTTTAACCACTTTACCAATGGGTGGCGGAAAAGGAGGTTCTAACTTTGATCCTAAAGGAAAGTCTGATGCAGAAGTTATGCGTTTCTGTCAAAGCTTTATGTCAGAGCTTTATAGACACATTGGTCCAAACACTGATGTTCCTGCCGGGGATATAGGAGTTGGCGGAAGAGAAATCGGATATCTTTTCGGAATGTATAAAAAATTAGCTAATGAGTTTACAGGAGTTTTAACTGGAAAAGGATTAAACTTTGGAGGATCGTTAATTCGTCCGGAAGCTACAGGATATGGAGCAGTTTATTTTGCTCAAAACATGTTAGGAGTAGTTGGTGATGAAGTTAAAGGAAAAACCGTTGCTATTTCGGGGTCAGGAAATGTAGCTCAATATGCGACAGAAAAAGTAATTCAGTTAGGAGGAAAAGTAGTTACTATGTCTGATTCAGGCGGATATATTTATGATAAAGATGGAATTGATGCTGAGAAATTAGCTTGGATTATGGAACTTAAAAACGTTAAACGTGGTAGAATTTCAGAATATGCCAAAGAGTTTAATGTTGAATATTTTGAGGGAGAAAGACCTTGGAGCGTTAAATGTGATATCGCTTTACCGGCTGCAACTCAAAATGAATTAGACGAAAACGATGCTAAAAAACTCGTAGAAAACGGTGTGAAAGCTGTTGTGGAAGGAGCAAATATGCCTTGTACAGGAAAAGCTGTTCATTACTTATTAGATAATGGTATTTTATATGCACCGGGAAAAGCCTCTAATGCGGGAGGTGTAGCAACTTCAGGATTAGAAATGTCGCAAAACTCTTTAAGATTAAATTGGACAAGAGAAGAAGTTGATGAGCGTCTAAGAAAAATCATGAAAGACATTCATGAACAGTGTGTTAAATTCGGGAAAGAAGAAGACGGAAGTATTAATTATATGAAAGGTGCAAACATTTCAGGTTTCGTAAAAGTTGCCGATGCAATGTTAGCACAAGGAGTGGTTTAGAAAATCATTTATAAGATTCTGAAACAAGTTCAGAGTGATTATAATTTGAATACTAAATTCAATTAAGAATATAAAGGCAATGTTTTGTAAAAAGAAACATTGTCTTTTTCTTTTTTAGCCACAACATGCTGAATTCCATTTGTTAAATAAACCCATTCGGCATTTAATACATTATTGTATCGTAAAGCTTGGTCTAAAGTTTCTTGTGTTATTTTTACTTTCGGCTTTTTACATTCACACAAAATAAAAGGTTTTGCATTTTTATAAATTACGATATCCATTCGTTGAGAAAGATTATTAATTTTTATTGGTACTTCCGTATTAATCAAATGAATAGGATATTCTAAATTTTGATTTAAAAAGGCTAAAGTATTTTGTCGTACCCACTCTTCGGGTGTTAAGAACAGCCACTTTTTTCTGTAAACACAAAAAATATATGTAGAATCTTGCACTTTTTTTATCCGAAATTGGTATTTTTCGGGAAAATTTAATTCTGGTAACTCTATGAAGGAATTTGAAAGCATACGCAAAGATATACAAAACAAAAAATTTAAACCTATTTATTTCTTTTGGGGAGACGAACCTTATTTCATAGATAAGCTGACACAAGAGTTACAAAAGAACGTTTTAACCGAGGATGAAAAGGCATTTAATGAACATATCTTTTATGGAAATGATGTTACTGTGGAAGATATTGTAATGCAAGCCAAGCAATTCCCAATGATGTCTGAGCACCAATTAATTATAGTAAAAGAAGCTCAGCATTTAGCCAAAAACATTGCCGAAATAGACAAATATGTGAGTAATCCTTTGGCGAGTACCATTTTAGTTTTTAATTATAAATATAAAAAGCCTGACGGACGAAGTGCTTACACCAAAAACATTAAGAAAAACGGAGTTTTAGCTGAATCTAAAAAAATATACGAAAATCAATTACCAAATTGGATTGAAGCTCAAGCCAAAGAAAGAGGGTTAAAAATGCAACCGAAAGTTAAATTTTTATTGGCAAGTTTCATCGGGACAGATTTATCTCGTGTTCAGAACGAAATAGAAAAACTTTCGGTTGTAGTAAATAAAGGAGAAGAAATCACGCCTGAAATCATAGAGAAAAATATAGGAATCAGTAAAGATTATAATAATTTCGAGCTAACTTCTGCTATTGCTCAACGAGATGAATTAAAGGCGTTTACGATTGCAAAATATTTTGGTAAAAATCCGAAAGACAATCCGATTATCGTTACTAATTTTGCATTATTCAACTTCTTTTCTAATTTGTTGATTTATCATACTTTAACCGATAAAAGTAAAGGAAATATTGCTGCGAATTTAAGAATTAATCCGTTTTTTGTAGATGAGTATGTTTTAGCAGCCAAAAATTACCCGATAAAAAAAGTTACCCGAATTATTTCATTTTTAAGAGAATCCGACCTTAAATCCAAAGGTGTGGGAGCAAGTGGAAATGTTACGGGAGAAGAAATTTTAGTCGAATTTTTATATAAAACTTTCAAAATTTAATAATGAATTTATTCAAAAATAAAATAATAATTACTGCATTAGGTATATCATCATTAAGTATTGCACAACAAAAATATCCAACATCAGATTTTCGTTCACCATTAGATATTCCGAGATATTTAGCAGGGAATTTCGCAGAGCTTAGAGGTTTTCACTTTCACTCGGGAATAGATATTAAAACGCAACAACGAGAAGGTAAAAATGTTTATGCCGTAGCAGACGGCTATATTTCCAGAATTAATATTTCGCCAAGCGGTTACGGAAATTGTTTATATGTAACGCACCCAAATGGTTACACTTCGGTTTATGCTCATTTAAGAGAGTTTAAAGGAGATATAGAAAAATATGCGAGAGAGCAACAACACAATCAGCAATCTTTTACCATAAACGTTTTTCCTGACAAAAATGCTTTACCCGTAAAAAAAGGTGATATTATTGCACTCTCAGGGAATTCGGGGAGTTCTGGCGGTCCTCATTTACATTTTGAAATCAGAGATACCAAAACAGAAGAAACCATTAATCCGTTTTTGTTTGGTTTAACTACACCCGATCATAAAAAACCTATGCTGAACGGAATGTATATTTATGCTCTAAACGGAGACGTTGCGGGTAAAAAAAGATACGATTTAACAGGAACACATCATTTTAAAACACCTGTTTATGCCAGTGGGAAAATCGCTTTGGGAGTAAAGGCTTATGACAAGTTAGACGGTGCAAATAATTGGGACGGTGTTTATAATATTAAGGCTTTTGTAAATAATGAATTAGTTTTTGAATTTACTACCGATAAATTTTCTTTTGATGAAACTCGTTACATTAATTGCCTTACGGATTATGCTCAATATATGACAAATAAAGGCTGGATTTATCAGCTTTATAAAATGCCCGGCAATCAATTGCAAATGATAAAAGAGGCAAAAAACAATGGAATTATTGATTTAGAAGACGGAAAAGAATATGATGTAAAAATTGTTTTAACCGACTTTGAAGGAAACTCTACTGCCGGAACATTCAAAATTAAAGGAAAAACTCCGCCTGAAAATCAATCTATTGAAAAAGGAAAAAACTATCTTTATTGGGATAGAGAAAACTATTGGAGTAACGAGGATATTGAGGTTTATTTTCCTAAGCAATCTTTCTACGAAGATTTAGAATTTACCTATAAAAAAGTAGGGAATAAATACCATATTCAGAATGATAAAATTCCATTACATAAGTTTTATACTTTAGCTATAAAGCCAGAAAATATCCCGACTACAAAGCTAGATAAAGCTGTAATTGCCGTAGAATATAATTATGGAGGTAGAAAAGTTACCGACTACTTTCCGACTAATTACAAAGACGGAAAATTAGTTGCAGAAGTTAGAGATTTTGGAGTGTTTAAAGTTGAATTAGATGAAACATCCCCAAGTATAAAATCTCTAAATAAAGGAACGAGCTTTAGAAGAAATGATAAAATTAAATTTAACGTAAAAGACACTCAAAGCGGAATAAAAAAGTATGATGCTTATATAGACGGCAAATGGGTAATTCCTGTTTACGACAAAAAGAATAATTTAATTTACATTGATTTAAGTAAAGAAAACATCTCGAAAGGCTCTCATAATTTTGAACTAAAAGTAACCGATTATAACGGAAATATAGGAAGTTATAAGAGTAAGTTTGTTTATAGGTAATATAAACCTTTAACAGCCTTAAAATTATTTCTATCTTTGGGAATCAATTCAAGGGAATGAAAAAAGTTTTTATAAAAGTATCGTTATTTAATTTTCTGTTTTTGGGAAATCTTCTTTTTTCGCAAGAAAAAGGTAAAATAGATTTACCCGAAATTACTTTTCAAGCAGATGAACAGGAAAAAATATATGTGGAAGAAATAGATCCTGAGATGGCGAAAAATGCACCAACTCTTACGGGAAGTTTCACTGATATTTTAAAAACTTTACCTTATGTAAGTGTAAATACAGAATTGAGTTCTCAGTACATGGTGCGTGGTGGAAATTATGACGAGAATTTAGTATATGTAAATGGCATTCAAGTTTATAAACCACAGTTGATTCGTAGTGGACAGCAAGAAGGCTTAAACTTTTTAAACCCAAATATGGCTGCGAATGTAAACTTTATTCCCGGCGGTTGGGAGGCGAAATACGGCGATGCCATGAGTTCTGTTTTAGACGTGATTTATCGCAATCCTTCTCAGTTTGAATTGTCTTCTCAGTTGAGTTTAATGGGCGGTAATCTAACTTTCGGGACAACTAGTAAAAATAAAAAACTTTCGGTTTTATTGGGAGCAAGATATCTTAATAGGAATTTAATTATTAATTCTTTAGATACTGATTCGGAGTTTAATCCGCAATCTTATGACATTCAAACAAACATCAATTATAAAATAAATCATCGTTGGTCGGTTGGGTTTATCGGGAATTTTAATAATACTTTGTTTGAACAAATTCCACACACGAGAGAAACTAATTTTGGAACTTTAAAAAGACCAATCAGTCTTTCAATTTATTATCGAGGAAACGAAAAAGACAGATTTAATACTAAATTTGGAGCATTTTCCACTCATTTCACGCCTAATAATAATTGGAATTTAAGTTTAGATTTATTCACTTATCATACCATAGAACAGGAATATTTTGATATTGAAGGTGCTTATCTTATCAGAGAAATTAATCCGGAAACAGGCGACGCAAGTCCGTCTTTGGAAATAGGTGGGCAAATAGATCATGCGAGAAATGATTTAGATATGTTGGTTGCTGGAGTTCAGCACAGAGGAAAATATAAAATCGATAAAAATACAAATCTGGAATGGGGAATCTCTGCTCAAAAAGAGAGTATGAGAGATTTACAGAATGAATGGCAAATGATTGATTCCGCAGGGTATAACATTCGTCCAAACCACTCAGAAAAATTATTTTTACCGGGAGAGGTAAATAAAGGAGATTTAAAATTAAATTACGCAATTAATGCCAAAAATGAATTAACTGCAAATAGATATACTGCCTATTCTCAATGGAGTAAAAAGTTTTTCTGGAACGATGCTAAAGTATTATTTAATGCTGGTGCAAGAGCAACTTATTCAGATTTAAATAAAGAATTAAATATTAGTCCAAGAATGCTATTTGCCATTCGTCCAGATTGGGTAACCAGTCAGTTATTTAGATTTTCAGCGGGATATTATGTTCAACCACCTTTCTATAAAGAATTAAAAAATCCGTACGGAGTTATAAATAAAGAAGTAAAATCTCAAAAATCAATACATTTTATTGCGGGACATGATTATGAATTTTTGATGTGGGAGCGTCCGTTTAAATTTACTACCGAGATTTATTATAAAAACATGACAGATATAAATCCGTATTATATTGAAAATGTGCGGGTAAGATATACAGCAGAAAATAATGCCATTGGTAGAGCTTACGGAATAGACACTCGATTATATGGTGAATTTATTCCAGGGTCTGATTCTTGGTTGAGCCTTTCTTATGCTAAAGTTCAGCAAAATATAGACGGACAAGGTTGGATTGCTCGCCCTACCGAACCACGACTTAAAGCCTCTTTATTTTTCCAAGATTATATGCCGATATATCCAAGTTTAAAAGTAAATGTAAATTTAATTTATGCTTCTGGTTTACCAAATGGAGCACCTTTATTTACGAATCCTTATGAATACACAAATTATTTACCCGATTACAAAAGAGTAGATATCGGACTTTCTAAAATAATTATTGATGCTGATAAGGATAAAAAGCTCAATGGATTTTTCTCTGGATTTAAAACTTTATCGGTAGGATTAGATGTATTTAATGTTTTTGATATAAGAAACACCGTATCAAATCAGTGGGTTAGAGATGTAAATACTGCAACAGTTTATGGTGTTCCAAACCGAACTACAGGAAGATTTTATAATCTAAATGTAAATATGAGTTTTTAAGAGAAAAATAATTACTATTTTTCTAATTATCAATTTGTTTAATATCAAACTGTCTTTGTTCCATTCTGTTTCTCATTCTCTCATTCATTCCTCTTTCGAATCCATCAATAAAAAGATAAGTCAATAATGCAAAAATAAGAATGTAATATCCTATAATGATAAGCACTTTTTTGAGTGTAGAAAGTTTTTTACTAATGACAACAAAAATCATCGGTATTGAAAAAAGAAGAAGAAAAGTAAGTATCATTTTTTAGAGATTTAATTTATTCTTCCCCCATGCCACGACTTGTATTCCTTTAGAATAGTGAATTCTATCGGGTTGATTTTGAATCAAATTTTGAAATCTTGGATAATCAAATATAAGCTTTTTCAGTTCAATATCGTTGGTTTCCCATTCCAAATGATGAATTTCAAATTCATTGATAGCCTTTGTGGGCGTATCTTGAAAAAGAGCATAACGCTCGGTCAGCCATTTGTCTAATTTTGTTTTTTCGTTGTTTTCTGCCCCTATTGAAAATTCAATTTCCAAATGGTCATCATATTGAGAATTATTTGAAATATATTTATTTTCAGTTCTTTTAGTTTTTGAATAACGATAAGGAAGTTCCGAAATAGCTTTTGAAATCTGACAAGATAATTTTTTACCGCCCTCGATACTCAAAAAATAAACTCCACTTTTTCCGTTGGCTTTGACATACGTTCGGATATTAATTTCATCAAAATTAGAAATAGGAGAAAAAGATGGTAGATATCTTGGTCGGATTTTCTCCATAGTAAAAGCCACTACCGAAACCCACGCTTTTCCGTCAAATAAATCAATTTCCAATTCATCGGGAACAAACTTTTGTAACTCTAAAAGTTCAACTTGCCAATGCAGAAAAATCGCACGATTCCATTCTTGATAGAATTTCCAACTTTTATTAGGAATTCCCCAAGGTCGGTGGTCGGTTTGATTGAGTATCTCTTTGATTTTCATAGTTATATTTTCGTTATTTAAAAAGAATTTTCACACCAAAAACATCTTTTGTTCTTTTTAAATACACATTATTTTTTGAATTTAGAAAAGTGAGATATTTCTTAAAATCATTCTTTTTTATTCAATCTTCTTATTGCAAAAAACAGAGCAATTGCGGTAAAGACAATAGCTTGCAGTAATGAGCTTTTCCAGCCAACTTTTATTACATAGAAATTAATCAGTAGGCTTATAAAAAAGAAGGCAATTAGGATCAGTATTGTGTATAATATTTTTTTATTCATGGTTTGAAGTCAATTTAATAGTTTCTATAATTCTCATTAATAGTCATTTATTGAATTCTTTTTTGCTTTATTTGATTCGGCAGATTCAATCAATAAATACTTTTGATTGTTTATAAAATTACAAAATATTTTTAATTAATATTTTGTTAATTGCAATTAATACATAAATATACGGAATTATTCAATTTACTTCTATTAGAGATAAAAAGAGATTTTTATTTCAAAAAAACTTATTTCTCCAATAACTTCAGACTTTCTACCAAACAGATAAACTCTTTTCTTTCATAATCTTTATCTATTTAATATTGAATAACGGATTTCAAATTAGTATATATTGGTGGTTATTTTTAATAATCAAAATTTGAAGAATGCATATATTCAATAATTTCCTTTTTAGTCATATTATTGAATTTCTCGTAAATGTTTTCTATTTCTTGATGGTTGTCTTTTAGATTATAAAAAATCTTATACTTTGAATAACTTTTAGTTGTCGAATTTATTGGGTCAAAGTAAAAATATAATTTATGATTTTGAAATTGTAATTTATCCAATTCTATCCCTAAATTTCCATAAATAATAGGGTTAGGTTTTGATTTCAAGTTTTTAATTTGATTTTCTCCAAAGTCTTTTAATATCAGCGTTACATCTTTTTTAGTTAAATCCATATTTATTTTTTTCGCCCGAAAAAAATAAATATCTCTACTTGTAAAAGGAAAGAAAGTTGCGTTATATTTCAGGCTTAAATATTTAAATATTTCTTTTTCATGAAGTAAACTATCTATTTTATGTGTATTATCATCATAATAATTAGAAAATCTATCTCCATTTGCATCAAAAATTAAATCGCGGGAACTATAATTATCTAACGAATCATCTATATAAGATAACTTCAGTTTCTCGAAACGATTATTTGATATTTTGAATTTGTAAGGAATATAAGCTGTTATTTGGTTTCTTCCTATTACTTGTATTTTTATAGGAATATCTTTCTCTACAGGCAATTGCTTTAGTTCAATGGCTGGTTTTAAGTAAAAATAACCGATTGTTACTAAAGAAATGACAATAATTCCTATGAAAAATTTCTTTATTCTTTTCATAATTTCACCAATATTCAAGCATAATACTCCTTTAAAAGATTATCAAAACTTTATTTCTTCTATTCTCATTAAGGTCTATTTTCGTTAAATTTTTATTATGGTATACTGAAATTGCAGGTAACGGTTACGGCTATACGAAGTGCGGGAGTAAAAAAGCCTAAACTTTAATACTTACCCAAACCAAACAAAGCCTTGTATTTGGTTCTAAATTTATAAAACCACAACTAAAATACAAGGCTTTGCGTAAAAATGTACTGAATTTTGGTCTTAAAACTTCCCTCACATTTTGTATAGCCGATATTGTGTGCTATATCTTTTTTTCTGAGCAAGTTTTATTGCCAATAAAATTGCACAAGATTATTGTCAGATATTGCTTTTTTTAAGAAGTCGGTGCAAATATTAACCGTTGTCCAGTCCGAATCTTCAAATACGTTAGATGATATTAAGAGCTCTTTATTATGCAATAGAATATCAAATGTTCTTAAAATATGTTCAGGTTCAAAAAATATATCAACGTTTTCTCCATCTTCGAAACTACCTGCTTTCGTAAAAAAGAGAAAATCAGATTCTTTAAGTCCTAATTCTTCCAATAAATCATTGTCTTCGATAAGATTATAAATTCCATCTGCCAATGGTTTTAATGTGTCGATGTACTCTACAAAAAAATTTTCTTTGATATCAAAATCCACCTTAATGTAGTCTTGATTTGTCTCAACCACATAGCTGTCATCTTTTTTAATTCTGCTTAATGATAAATAAACTCCCATTTCTGTTTTTTTAGTTAAGATTATTTTGTTCTGTTATGATATTACACACAATAAGCAAATATACGTAAATTTAATTTACTTCTATTTAATAAAGTAAATTATCAAAACCTTATTTACTTAACAACTCCGCACTTTCCACCAAACGAATAAACTCTTTTCGGTAACCGTCTTTATCTTCTCCTAAAGCATTTTTAGCTAAGTCGATAACTTGTTTCCAATTTGCATTCCCTTTATGTTTGGAGTCCCTCAAAAGCATTCCAAACTCTGCAACTGATGCCGAAAAACGGAAATTATCATTGGTTTTATTCAGAGGAAGCAAATTAAAATGAATAGGCTCTTTCACTAAAATACTTTTATCGCTTCCTGTCGGTTTTTTATAACGCATTTTCAAGAAAGCCAACTCTTTACCGCTTTTTGCTATTTTATTTAATTCCTGTGATTGATAACGAAGTCCGTTGCTATTTTTCCCGTCAGCAGGAACGATTTCATACAAAGCCGTTACCGTATGCCCCGCACCTATCTCGCCCGCATCTTTTTTGTCATCATCAAAATCTTCAGTATTGAGCATTCGGTTTTCATAACCGATTAAACGATATTCTTTTACATATTTAGGATTGAATTCAATCTGTAATTTTACATCTTTGGCAACGGTATAAAAAGTTCCACCAAACTCATTAACCAATACTTTTTTAGCCTCCATAATATTATCAATATAGGCATAATTTCCATTTCCTTTATTGGCGATGGTTTCTACCATATCATCACGATAATTTCCCATTCCGTAACCTAAAACAGAAATATAAACACCGCTTTCACGTTCTTTTTCTACCAAGCGTTGTAAGTCATCATTGGTATCCACACCCACATTAAAATCACCGTCTGTAGCTAAGATAATTCGATTGTTTCCGTTGGGAATAAAATTTTCTCTCGCTACTTTATACGCTAATTTCAAGCCTTCCCCACCTGCAGTAGAACCGCCTGCTTCTAATGATTCCAAAGCATCTAAAATCTTAGCTTTTTCTTTCACAAGAGTAGATTTCAAAACCAATCCTGAACTTCCTGCATATACTACAATCGCTACTTTATCATTGTTTTTTAGAGAGTTTAAAAGCAATTTAAAAGAAGATTTCAACAAAGGTAATTTATTAAGCTCGCCCATTGAACCCGAAACATCTATCAAGAAAACAATATTGGAAGGCGGTGTATCTTCCATTTTGATTTTTTTGGCTTGTAACCCGATTTGCAACAAATAATTTTTCTCATTCCAAGGCGCTTTACTCAATTGAGTTGAAACTCGGAAAGGCACATCGCTGTTTGCAGTCGGTTCGGGATAATCATAATCAAAATAATTAATCATTTCTTCAATACGAACAGCATCTTTATCCGGTAGATATCCGTTATTAATCATTCTACGAACGTTGCTATAACTTGCTCTGTCCACATCTACTGAAAAAGTGGAAATCGGGTCTTTAGAAACTTCCTTAAAATTATTTTCATCGATAACTTTATGAGTTTCATGTTCAGGCAAATTTGTTCTCATTTCTGCTGAAGGCATCTGAACTTTTCTGGATAAAGCACTTATATCCACTTTTTTAACTGGTCCTGTAGGGATTTCCGGTGGAGTTGGTGTATTTTGAGCCTTAATTGGCGGTGGTTCTACCGGCTCAGGCGTCACTTCTTTTTTAGTTTTACAACCAGCAACACTTGCTATAACAAATAGAAATAAAATAAGTTTTTTCATGAGGATGTATTTTTAAAGAGTTATATCAAATATAAGGAATTATATTTAGTTCTAAGCTAATATATACTTAGTAATTGTTTGATTTTGTATAGATTCGGTAATTGTAAAAGAGAAAGGGAATTAATATAAAACAAAAAATTGAGTAATCTTAACTAACTCTTTTTTAATTATATATTGAAAATACTTAAAATCTTAAGAAATTAAAATAGAATATTTTCTATGACAAAAATTATGCCTACATACATAATGTTGATTTTTTAACTATATTTGTATTCCAAAAAAAGCATTCTAATGATTAAATATTGCATATCAGATTTATTAAAGAAAGGAAAAGACGCAACACATGAAGAGGTTATAGTAAAAGGGTGGGTTCGCTCATTCCGAAGTAATCGTTTTATTTCTTTAAATGATGGAACAAGTTTAAAAAATATTCAAGTAGTAGTAGATTTTGAGAATTTTGAAGAGTCTCTATTGAAGAAAATAAGTGTAGGATGTTCTTTAAAAGTAACAGGTTCTGTGGTAGAAAGCCAAGGTAGAGGACAAGATATAGAAATACAGGCAAAGAAAATCAAAATTTACGGAGAAGCTAATCCGGAAGAGTTACAAGAAACGATTCTTCAACCAAAAAAACACTCATTAGAAAAACTTAGAGAACAAGCACATTTAAGGTTTAGAACTAATACTTTTGGTGCTATCATGAGAGTTCGTCATGCTTTAATGTTTGCGATTCATGATTATTTCAATCAAAAAGGATTTTGTTATGTAAATACGCCAATTATTACCGGATCTGATGCTGAAGGAGCCGGTGAAATGTTCACTGTAACTAACTTTAAATTAGGAGAAGAACCAAGAAATGAAGAGGGGCTTGTAGATTTTAAAGAAGATTTCTTTGGTAAGAAAACTAATCTTACGGTTTCAGGGCAATTAGAAGCAGAAGCTGCTGCAATGGGCTTGGGAAAAGTTTATACATTTGGCCCAACTTTTAGAGCGGAAAACTCTAACACCTCCAGACACTTAGCTGAGTTTTGGATGATTGAGCCGGAAGTAGCGTTCAATGATTTGGATGATAATATGGATTTGGCAGAAGATTTTATGAAGTATGTAATAAAGTATGCTTTAGATAATTGCCAAGACGATCTTCAGTTTTTAAATGAAAGATACGAAAAAATTCAACAAGAAAAACCGAAAAATGAACGTGCAGATTTAGGTCTAATTGAGCGTTTAGAATATGTACTAAATAATAAATTCGTTAGATTAAGTTATACAGAAGCAATTGACATATTAAAGAAAAGTAAGCCTAATCAGAAAAAGAAATTTAAGTATTTAATCGAAGAGTGGGGCGCAGATTTACAATCAGAACACGAACGTTATTTAGTAGAAAAGCACTTTAAATCTCCTGTGATTTTATTTGATTATCCGGCTAAAATTAAAGCATTCTATATGCGTTTAAATGAAGATAATGAAACAGTAAGAGCTATGGATGTTTTATTCCCGGGAATTGGGGAAATTATAGGAGGATCTCAAAGGGAAGAAAGATTGGATGTTCTTAAAGAAAAAATGAAAGCTATGGGAGTGGATGAAGAAGAGCTTTGGTGGTATATAGATACACGAAGATTCGGAACAATTCCTCATAGTGGATTTGGTTTAGGATTAGAGAGGTTAATCTTATTTGTGACCGGAATGGGTAATATTAGAGATGTTATTCCTTTCCCAAGAACACCTAAAAACGCAGAATTTTAATTAATAAAAACGCACTATACTTTTTGTATGCTTAGACAGGAATTACAACAGAAATTACAACAAAAATTATCTCCTCAGCAAATTCAATTGATGAAGTTGGTGCAGTTGCCAACAGTCGCTTTTGAACAAAGAGTAAAGGAAGAATTAGAGGAAAATCCGGCATTAGATGATCAAGAAACCAAAGAAGAAGATGATCTTTTCGGAGACAACTCAGATGATTTATACGACGATAATTATGAAGAGCAAAGCTCTATAGATGATGTAGATATAAATGTAGATGAATATTTAAGCGATGATGAGTATCCTACTTATAAATCATATACAAATAATTATAGCTCAGATGATGAGGAGCGAAAAGTTCCGTATGCACAAGGTTCTACTTTTTACGATCATTTAAAACAGCAGTTGCATACTTTTAGATTAAATACAGAAGATTTGGAATTGGCTGATTTCTTAATCGGAAATTTAGATGAAGACGGTTATTTAAGAAGAGAAGTAAGGTCTATTGTAGATGATTTAGCATTTACTCAAAATATTTATACAACTGAAGAGAAACTGACTCATTTATTAGAAAACTATATTCAAAAATTAAGTCCGACAGGAGTAGGGGCAAGAAATTTAAAAGAATGTTTGCTTTTACAATTACACCAAAAAGAACAAACAAAAGCTGCAGAGTTAGCTTTTGAATTAATAGAAAATTCTTTTGAGGCTTTTGCAAAAAGACACTATAAAAAACTTATTAAGAAATATAATATTTCTGAAGAAGATTTAAAAGAGGTAATTGAAGAGGTAGAGCGTTTAAATCCTAAACCCGGAAAAGCTTTTGGAGGAAACACTAAAATTATAGAACATATAATTCCGGATTTTACGATAAGAATAGTTCAAGGAGAATTAGAGTTATCTTTAAATGGTAGAAATACGCCTCAGTTACACGTTTCGAGAGAATATTCTGAGATGTTTGATACGTATAAAAAGACAGAAAATAAATCTCAAGAACAGAAGAAAGCGGTATTATTTGTAAAGCAAAAATTAGATTCAGCGAAGTGGTTTATAGAAGCTATTCAACAAAGACAGAATACTTTAATGGCTACCATGTCTGCGATAATGGAATATCAAAAAGAATATTTTTTAACCGGTGATGAAACCGAGATAAAACCTATGATTCTAAAAGATATTGCAGAGATTATAAATATGGATATTTCTACAGTTTCTCGTGTGGCGAACAGTAAATATGTCAATACTCCTTACGGAACATTCTTGATAAAGGAATTATTTTCTGAATCAATGACTAATGATGACGGAGAAGAAGTATCTACAAGAGAAATAAAGAAAATTTTATTAGATATAGTAGCGGCAGAGGATAAAAAAAGACCTCTTACCGATGAGAAATTGGCTAAACATTTAAAGGAAAAAGGTTATAGTATTGCTCGTAGAACCGTTGCAAAATATAGGGAACAATTGAATATTCCTGTAGCAAGATTAAGAAAAGAAATATAGAAAATATTAAAAAAGAATATTTAATGGGAAATGTTTAAGAATTCTTATACATTTCCCATATTTTTATGCATTCAACTGCTTCTTTTACATCGTGTACACGTAATATTTTTGCATTATTTTGTAAAGCCAATATATTTAAAGCAGTCGTTCCGTTAATGGATTTTTCGGGTTTTATATTTAATAATTTAAAAATCATAGATTTTCTTGAAACTCCTGTTAAAATCGGGTATTTATTAAACATGAAATCTTTTTGATTTTTTAATAATTTGTAATTCTGTTCAAGTGTTTTAGAAAAACCGTAACCTAAATCAATAATGATATCGTGAACACCTAATTTATTTAATTCAAAAATCTTTTCACTTAAAAAAAGCTGAACTTCCTCTATTACATTTTCATAATTTGTGTTTTTTTGCATGGTTTTCGGAGTGCCTTTCATGTGCATAAGAATATATGGAACATTAAGTTTTCCTACCGTTTCAAACATATTGTTATCTATTTGTCCGGCAGAAATATCATTAATAATACTCGCACCGGATTCTATAGTATTTTTGGCAACTTCACTCCAAAAAGTATCAATGGAAATTATAATTTCGGGGAAGTTCTTTACTAATTCTTCAATGATTGGTAAAACGCGAGAAAGTTCTGTTTCTGCATCTAAAAAATCAGCATTCGGGCGTGTAGATTGTCCACCAATATCTATGATTGTAGCACCATCATTCAGCATTTTTTCGGTTTGTTTTAAAGCTGAATCCATATTGTTAAATTTCCCTCCATCTGAAAATGAGTCAGGCGTAAGATTTAAAATTCCCATAACTACGGGATTATCAAGATTTAATAATTTTCCTTTACAATTAATCGTCATTGCTTGATTTTTGTTCTGTAAAAAGTTATTTTTGTAAGCTAAGATACTTAATAAATAAGTATTATAAATAGCATTTCATGGAAAAAACTTTGCAGCAATATAATAAAGTAATAAATACTTGCCGTTCTTTGTTCGAGAAGAAATTGAAAGATTATGGAGCATCTTGGCGAATTCTGAGGTTACCGTCTGTTACCGACCAGATTTTTATTAAAGCTAATCGAATCAGAAATATTCAAGATGCCGCAGAGCAAAAAATAGAGGAGGGGCAAGAGAGTGAATTTATTGCGATTGTAAATTATTCTGTAATTGCGTTAATTCAGTTAGAAAAAGGCCTTGCTGTTCAAGTTGATATTTCCGAAGATGAAATATTGAATTTATACGATAAATATATAAAAATTGCCAGAGATTTAATGGAGAAGAAAAACCATGATTACGGCGAATCTTGGCGAGATATGCGAGTGTCTTCTATTACAGATTTAATTTTGCAGAAGATTCTGAGAGTAAAGCAAATAGAAGATAATCAAGGAAAAACGATTGTGTCAGAAGGCTTAGATGCGAATTATTTAGACATGTTGAATTATGCTGTTTTTTCATTAATTAAACTTTCTGAGAAATGAGAATTTTAACCAATATTGTAAGAGCGTTTGTCGGGATTTTATTTATAATTTCGGGATTGGTAAAAACCGTAGATCCGATAGGTTTCAGTTATAAGTTAGAAGAATATTTTTCTCCTCAAGTATTTGATATTCCGTTTTTAATGGATTGGGCATTGCCGTTATCCACGTTTTTTGTGATTTTTGAGATAATGCTCGGGGTGCTTTTACTTTTGGGCGTATGGCGAAATTTCACTTTATTAAGTCTTTTGGGATTGATTATATTTTTCTCATTCTTAACTTTTTACTCTGCGTATTTTAATAAAGTAACTGATTGCGGTTGTTTTGGAGATGCCTTGAAATTAGAGCCATGGCAGTCTTTTTATAAAGATTTAGTTTTATTGGTTTTGAGTGTATTTTTATGGTGGAACAGAAAATATGTTAAACGATTTATAGCTCAGCCTTATTCTTATATTTTTGGAGGAATAGCTTTAATTGCTTGTATTTATATAGCTTACGAAGGAATTTATCATTTACCGTTAAAAGATTTTAGACCATACGCCATTGGTAAAAATATTTCTGAAGGAATGAAGTCTGCGGAGGAATTGGGTAAAGAACCAACCGTAATGATGCTCGAATATCAGCTACAAAGTAAATTGAATAACAAAATAATAAAAGTAGATGAAAATGAGTATATTAATAATAAAAAATATTGGGAAGACGGTTCATCTTGGGAATTAATCGGAACAGACAATAAAATAATTCAAAAAGGATATGAGCCGCCAATTCATGATTTTACAATTGATTGCGGTGATAAAGGAGATTTAACGGATTACTATCTTTCTCAACCAAAAGTTTTATTAATAGTAAATTCCGTTGCTTCTAAGTCAAGTGAATTAGGAAATAAAAAAATTGAAGATTTAGTTTTAAAACTAAAAGCTAAAAATACTAATATAGATTTAGTAAGTGTTGCTTCTCAACAAGTTAAAATTGCAGATTTACCAACTTGTTTTATGGATGCAACTACTTTAAAAACGATGATTAGAAGTAATCCAGGAATTATTTTACTAAAAAAAGGAACAATTATAAATAAATATGCTTGGCGAGATTTACCGTCTGCCGATCAAATAATCAAGGACTTTGAGTAAATTTATCTTACAAAAAATATTATACGGAATGATCACGCTTTGGGGCGTGGTTACCGTTATATTTTTGCTTTTTAATGTAATGCAAGGCGATCCTGCCCGAATGATGCTCGACCAAAATGAAGACCCTGCTCAGTTAGCGGCAATTCGGCATAATTTAGGGTTTGATAAGCCATTGTTTACACAATATTTATATTATTTAAACGATTTATCTCCGATTTCATTACACAGCACAAATCCCGATGATTATACACATTATAATTCAGAAAAATTAGGCGGAACTCAAATTGCTCAACTTGGTAATTATGATTTAGTGATAAAGTATCCTTATCTTAGAGAATCCTTTCAGAAACAAGGAAAACCCGTAGCTGATATCATAGCGGAAACTTTACCAAATACAATTATTTTGGCAGTTTCGGCAATATTAATTGCATTTATATTGGGGATTTTTCTCGGAATTCTTTCCGCAGTTACAAAAGACAGTTGGTTAGATAGGACTTTACTCGTGGTAACTTCTATGGGAATGAGCATTCCTTCTTTCTTTTCGGCAATATTAATCGCTTATATTTTCGCTTATTTACTTGTGGATTATACCCATTTGAATATGACGGGCAGCCTTTATGAAGTAGATGATTATGGTAGAGGAAGTTTCTTGAATTTAAAGAATTTAATACTACCGGCAGTAACATTGGGAATCCGTCCTCTTGCTGTGATAACGCAACTTACCAGAAACTCTTTGTTAGACGTAATGCAGCAAGATTATATACGTACCGCTTTTTCTAAAGGGTTGAGTAAACGACAAGTAATTATTCGCCACGCACTTAAAAATGCTTTAAATCCCGTGATTACTGCAGCATCGGGTTGGTTTGCGGGAATGCTTGCCGGAGCTGTTTTTGTAGAATTCATTTTTGGTTGGAACGGACTCGGAAAAGAGATTGTAAATGCATTAAACACTTTAGACCAGCCTGTAATTATGGGAGCAGTTTTAGTGATTGCCATTGCTTTTATTATTATTAATATTTTGGTAGATATTTTTTACGGTATTTTAGATCCGAGAGTTCGTAAGTAGTTATCATATAATTTTTATATATTATACCGACAGAATTGATATTGGAATGACTAATCTATTTAAACTCATTTGGCTACAGAAAACTTTGTATATTAGCAACGAGAAAAATAGAATAAAATGAAAGATAAAAAGGTTGCAATTGTAGGTTGCGGTAATTTAGGATTATCAATATTAAACGGATTGATAGATAAAAAAACGGTTTCTCCTTCAAACCTTACGGTTACCAGAAGAAATTTATCATCTTTGGAATATTTAGAAAAAACAGGTGTACAATTGAGTACAGACAATAGTAAAGCAATCGCTGATTCTGAGGTTATTATTGTGGCTCTTAAACCCTATAATATTTTAGAAGTTTTAAAAGAAGTGTATGATGTTTTTGTTCCCGGAAAGCATATTCTTATTTCTCTGGCAACAGGAATTTCTTTAGAAGATATTCAAAATGTTGTAAAATCACCCATTCCAATATTCAGAGCTATGCCAAATACAGCGGCGGATGTAGGAATGTCTATGACTTGTATTTCTACAACTACTAATGATAAAGAGGCTATTAAATTAGTTGAAAAGTGCTTTAATTCAATAGGAGAGTCTATAATCATTAATGAAAATTTAATGGATTCTGCAACAGTTTTGGGAGCATGTGGAATAGCTTATGTTTTAAGGTTTATTAGAGCAATGGTGCAAGGTGGAATTCAAATAGGATTTGATGCTAAAACAGCAAATAATATAGTGACGCAAACAGTGAAAGGAGCTTCTGAATTATTAGTTCAGAGAAAAAATCATCCTGAGTATGAAATAGATAAAGTTACGACACCAAAAGGTTGTACAATTGAAGGATTAAATGAAATGGAACATAACGGATTCAGTTCAGCATTGATAAAAGGAATAGTGGCTTCATTTAATAAAATAGAAAAATAAAATTTTATTGAATATCAGTTAAGCATTCCCTGATTAATTCATATTCGTATCCTTTTTGTAAAAGATAATTAATGAGTTTTGATTTTTTATCGAACTCATTTTTATAGGAGATTATTTGCTCTTTTTTCTCGATTAATTTATGTAGGGTAGAAATATAATCTTCCTCATCAATTTCTTTAAAGGCAGAGGTAATTAATCTTTCATTGATGTTTCTTTTTTTGAGTTCATTTTTAATTTTTTTACGCCCCCAATCTTTGTAATAAAATTTACCTCTTACATAGCTTTTTGCAAAACGTTCTTCATTCAAGAAATTATTTTGAATTAAAAACATAATAATTTCATCTTTAGCTTCCGGAATAAGAAAAAACTCATTGAGTTTCCGTTCTACTTCATGATGGCAACGGTCTTGGTAGGCACAGTAATTGGCTAATTTCTCTTTAACTTCGTCAATTGTGTAAGATTTTTCTTTTTTCACATCGTAAAATTAGTTTATTTAAATTAAATTCGCTACTCCAAATACTTTTTTATGAAAATCGGTTTATTTTTCGGAACGTTTAATCCTATTCATATAGGGCATTTAATCATTGCAAATCATTTACAACAATTCAGTAATTTAGATGAGGTTTGGTTTGTGGTAACACCACGTAGCCCGTTCAAAAAAAATGATACGTTGGCTGATGATAATAATCGTTATTATATGGTGGAAAGAGCGATAGAGGAGTATCCGTATTTGCGTGCGAGTAATATAGAATTTAGTATGCCACAGCCCAATTATACGACGCATACATTAGCCCAATTAAGAGAGAAGCATCCCAATTATGAGTTTTGCCTAATTATGGGCGAAGATAATCTATCAGGCTTACACAAATGGAAAAATGCCGAATTTTTGGTAAGGGAATATGAGATTTATGTTTATCCCAGAATTCATGAAGATGTAAAGAAACCTCAAATTTCACTAAATAAAATTCATAAAATAGAGAATGCCCCGATTATAGAAATCTCTGCAACATTTATTAGAAATGCAATAAAAGAAGGTAAAAATATAAAGCCTTTACTTCATCCTAAAGTTTTTGATTTTATAGATGGCAGTGCATTATATAAATAAGAATTAATTCTTACAGCCAAACAACTTTTTCATCAAGAGGGCTTCTTTTTGCGTTCCGTTTTTTTGTCCAATCGCAATAACCAATGTAAACTAAACCAAGAGAAGTTTCATTTTCTTTTAAATTGAATTTATTGAGATACTCAACAGCTCCTTTAGACGTACTCCAATATGAACCTAAATCATAAGCTTTACAAGTTAATGCTATGTTTTGAACGGCAGAAGATACCGCTGCAATTTCTTCCCATTCAGGAATTCTTTCTTCTTCATCTCTTGTAAGAACAATACCCAAAACACAAAAAGAATTTAGAGGATATTCCTTTAAGCTATTACATTTTTTCAATCCGTCTTCCTCTCCAAACCTCTCTCTATAATAATCTTTATAATAATCGGACATAAAATTTCCTAAGTCTTTCAAAAGTTCATCTTTTATAACAAGAAATTTCCAAGGCTCTGTCATTTTATGATTTGGTGCCCAGATGGCATTTGTTAAAATTTCGGTAAGAAGTTCTTTATCAAATCCATTTTTGGGTTTAATAAATTCATTAGCATGAATACTCCTTCTGCTACGGATAACCTCTGTTATTATATCAATCTTATTTTTACTCATTGTCTTTAGTTGTGATTACAAAAATATATAAAAAATAGACTCCTACAAGTAAAGAATTTGTAATAACAAGAAAAGCCTCTACTTGCGTAAAGACTTTCTATTTAATTTATAAAAAAATCTAAATTATTTCAATTCAAAAGAAACATTTACCTCTGATTCCATGGCTAATGTTCCTGTTATTAAAGTAGAAGGCGTTTTAGGTGAGTCGTTCGCCGGAGCCAGAACTGCTTCTAATAAAACATTATTTGATTGGTAAGAAACGTTGGCATCATTATCAGTGATTTGAACTGCTTTCCCTATACTTTGTCCTAAAGCCTCAGCATATTCTTTTGCTTTTTGCTGTGCATTTAGAATAGCTTTTTTACGAGTTTCAGCATAATATTTTGATTTGTCTGAAACTTCAAATTTCACATTATTAATTTGATTTACTCCGGACTCTAATAAACCTTGCATTACGGCATCATACTTTTTAATATCTTTCAGTAAAATAGAAATACCTTGAGAGGCTTTTATCGCATATTCTTTTTTTTCGTAATTATACGGTTTTCCAAGATCTACATATTCAGTTTTGTAATCTTTTTTATCAATACCACTGCTTTCAAGAAATTTCAATACTTTACTGACTGCTTTATCATTTTGAGCTTTTACAACTTTTACATCTTGCCCCTCATTCACCACTTTAACAGAGATATTTACCATATCGGGAACTACTGTAATAATTCCTTTTCCGCTCACGCTAACAGTCGGTTGTATCTGTTTTTGAGCCATTAAGAATGAGGTCATTAACGAAAATAAAATAATTAACTTTTTCATATCGAATTGTTTTGGACAATACTAATATACGACAGATTTTAAAATATACCAATCAAACACTTACTTTAGAAATATCTAAAACCAATTCTTCTAAATCTATCATTGCATTAATTAGTCCTATTTTCTTATACTTAAAAATAGGCTCTAAATGTTTATTCCTGATCATTTAATTAAATTTATTTTTCCTCAAGTTGTTTAATTAATTTTAATAATCCTTCTCTATTTTTTGCCGACTTGATAAATTGTGGTAATTTTTCTACCATTGTCATATACGTTCCATCTTTTCGTTCTCGGATTTTAGCTTGAATATACTGTTTTAAATATTCCAAATGCTCATAATTACAAGCAAAAAACAACTCCCCTTTAAAATCTTTTTCGAGCCAAAGTTCAGTATCAACAAAAGCTGAACTGTAGCTATATTTAATATACTTAGGTTTATAATCTCCAACAAAATCACAATTGGGACAACTGACTCTTATAGTTTCTTTTTTTTCTCTTATCCCCTTATGTTCCAAATTAATAGGATTTCCACAATCGGGACAATGAATATTTAAATATAAATCGTAATAAATTCTATTGTCTTTTTGATGCAAACCACAATGCGAACAAAATAATTCACTCGTTTTTCCAAAACCGGGATTTTTAATTTCAGCTTTTTCTTGGCACTTAGGACAATGTACCAAAATCTTTTTGGTAAAATGTCCCAACACCCAGTTTTGGTCTTTAAATCTATGTGTACCCATAATAACTAATTATAATATCAAACACTTACTTTAGAAATATCTAAAACCAATTCTTCTAAATCTATCATTGCATTAATTAGTCCTATTTTCTTATACTTAAAAATAGATTGAGCATTTATTTTGGTTTCCTTGATTTTCCCTTCAGATAAAAGTCTTTGTCGGCAAGTTCCGTTTAGTAAAAAAGATTTTGGTGTAAACCACTCTTTTCCGTCCCAAAATGCAAGATTTGCATAAGAACAATCGGTGATTTCACCATTTTTCACGATAATGATTTCATCTTCTGTTATCTCTTTTTTCAGGTTATTCAGGCAATTTCTATCCAAAGATTTAAAACTGTATTCAATAGAATTATCCGTAACCAAACGCAAAGAATTTATTGGGTTTATTTCATACGGAACAAACTCCGTAAAACACTTATTGTCATTATAAACCACTCTTAATTTATACAAACCCTTTTGGGGAATTTCAAGCGAAGAAATTATTTTTTCTAAATTTAAAACTTTTTTTCCTTTAAAGAAGTTTTTAAACGTAGCATTCACTCTCTGCTGATGATAAAAGAGATTATAAACCTCGCCGTCTTTTACTTTTATACTTTCCAAAAAATCCATAATGCACTAAATTGGTAAATAAATTTTCTCGTAAATTTCGTTATATTCATCTTTTAAAAAACTTTGAGCAGTGATTCCCCCACCACTTTTATAATAAAACTTATCACTAATTTTTTTCTATAAACCGAATCATAACGCCCGTATCTAAACTTTGTCCGTTATAAAAGCCACAAATTCCCGTATAAAATCCTCGATTATAATTTTCAGCTTCTTTTATAACCTCAACCGTTTTATTTTTGGGTGCACCACTAATTGAACCTGCGGGTAATAGTTCAAACAAAATATTCCCTATTCTTTTGTGCCAATCATTGGGTAAATCTCCCGTAATTTCTGAACTCGCTTGTAGAATTTCACCTTTCTGCGTTTTTATGGATTCTATATATCTAAACTTTGTAACTCTCACATTCTTAGAAACTCTGTTTAAATCATTTCTGAGTAAATCCACGATTGTATTATGCTCTGCCAGTTCTTTTTCGTTTTTTAATAATGTATTTTCAGCATCGGGAATATTCGCATTTATCGTTCCTTTCATCGGATAAGTAAAAATCTTATTATTATTGATTTCGATAAAGGTTTCAGGCGAAAAACAAATCCATTTATCTTTAAATAAAACTTTATATTTTGCTTTTATTTGTGAGAAAATCTGTTCAAAATTTAATTGATTTTTAAGCTCGGTACAGAAAGATAGATTTATTAAATAAGAATCACCCCTTTTTAAATGGTTTTCTACAATATCATAAGACTTTTTGAATGTTTTTAAGTCTAACTTATCAAACTTCAAGTTCTCTAAATCTTTCTTGGTTTCAATATTCTTTATGAACTCTTGATTTCTAAACTGAAAAAATACATTTTTCTCCGGTAAATCTTTATACAACCAAGCATACACGTTCTTTGCATCAAAATCAATTATAAAAAAGAACGGCTCTTTTCTTTCTCCCAAAACGTTTAATTCCGTTACCCAATCAGGCTTATTCATTCATTAAAATTTACACATTCAAAAATAATCAATTCAAATTTATTTTTTTTTAATTATTAAATAACAAGAACCATAAAGAAAAAATAAAAGCCTTTTCGAAAATGAAAAAGCTTCTTTATATTATAATCTTATAAATATTTATAATTCAGCTATATATCTTTCAGCGTCTAAGGCAGCCATACAACCTGAACCGGCAGCAGAAATTGCTTGACGGTAAATAGCGTCTTGTACATCACCTGCAGCAAAAACTCCCGGGATATTAGTATGTGTACCTTTTCCTTTAGTGATGATATAACCTACTTTATCCATATCGATTACATCTTTAAATAACTCAGTATTAGGCTTGTGGCCAATTGCAATAAATACACCATCAACCTCAATTACAGATTCTTCTTGTGTTTTATTACTAAAGATATGAGCTTTTTCTACTACTTTTTCACCCTCTAATCCTTTTAATTCATGATTGAATAAAACCTCTATATTATCAGTATTTAAAACTCTATCCTGCATAACTTTAGAAGCTCTCATTTCGTCTCTTCTCACTAATAAATAAACCTTTTTACAAAGTTTTGCTAAATAAGTTGCTTCTTCAGCTGCAGTATCTCCACCGCCAATCACAGCAACATCTTTTCCTCGGTAAAAGAAACCATCACAAGTAGCACAAGCCGAAACTCCACTTCCTGCATATTTTTTCTCATCATCTAAGCCTAAGTATTTAGCAGAAGCCCCGGTAGAAATTATAATAGTTTTAGTTTTAAAAACTTCTCCATTATTAGTTTTAATTTCATGAATTCCGCCATGATTTTTATCTAAATTAACTTCAGTTACAAAATCATAAATAATTTTTGTACCAAAGCGTTCAGCTTGTTTTTGTAAATCATTCATTAAATCAGGACCCATAATTCCCTCAGGATATCCCGGGAAATTTTCTACATCTGTAGTTGTAGTAAGTTGCCCGCCCGGTTGCATTCCGGTAATGATTGTTGGGTGCATCTCTGCTCTTGCCGCATAAATTGCTGCAGTATAACCTGCCGGTCCGGATCCTATGATTATTACGTTGTGTATATCTTTTTCCATTTCTAATGATTTTTTGCAAATTTATTGATTTTGTATTAAAAATCACTATAAGAGAAGTGCTAAATAAAAATAATAGATGCTAAATCAAAGAGATGTGTTTAGTTTTTCTGTTATTTTTAATAATTATAAGAGAACATACTTTGCTAAGCGTTAAAAAAACTTTATATTTGTACATTGTTAGAATTAATGCTCTGGTGAATGCACAAACATAAGGAGAGTTTTATTAGATTAGAAAAAGCAGTAAAAGCTTTAATGAAAGAGAATGAAGTATTGAAAAACAGAGTTTTTGAGCTGGAGAAAGGGATAGAAGTAATGAGGAGTGAGCATAAAGAAATGTTTGTAGAAAACCAAGAGTTAAAAAATATAAATAATCAATTAAAAATAGCAAATGCTTTGGACGGGAATCCTGAGCATCGCAAATTAATGAAGTTGAAAATAAATCAGCTTATAAAAGAAGTAGATTTATGTATGGCAGAAATTAAAAACATTTCGCTTTAAGTATGCAGAAAGTTAAAGTAAAAATAATGGTTGCAGACAGGGAATACCCAATGATGGTAAGCCCCGATGAAGAGGAGATTTTAAGAAGTGCCGGAAAAAAAATAAATAATATAATTAAAGAATTTGAAGAGAAATATTCTGTAAAAGATAAACAAGATGGTTTAGCAATGTGTGCTTTGCAATACGTTGCTAAGTCTATGACTTTAGAAAATAATATCTCGGAAAAAGAAGAATTATTAACTGAAGAAATAGATAAATTAACTCAGCAGATTAATCAAAGACTTTAATTAAGAGAAGTTCTGTCCGTTTCGGCGGATTTTGTAGTATCCACATTAGTTCTAACATTATTTGGTAAACTCAACGAAGATTGTAATACCGGGTAAAAATCGGTCCTAAGACAAGCCTCCGCCCTTGTGGTATCTAAAGAAGTGGAAGTCTGAATGCCGGAATAGCCCAAATCCTGTTTTTAGGAGTTTTACACAAATCACCTGAACTAATGTGGATTTTTTATGGATAAAAAACAAGTTAATTTAAAATAAAATGGAATATATAATTGGGATAATAGGACTCATAATAGGAGGACTTGTAGCCTATTTATTTGCTAAAAAACAAGTAGATAATAGAGGCGATTTGCTCTATAATGAGGCGAAAGAAAAGGCAGTGAAATTAGAAACGGAGGCTAATAAATTAAAGTTAGAAGCCGAAAGTATTTTAAAAGAAGCAAATAAAGAAGGGGAGAGTATAAAAAAAGAAAAAATACTCCAAGCAAAAGAGAAGTTTTTAGAGTTAAAAGCTCAGCACGAAGAGTCAGTTAATCAAAGAGAGAAAAAGGTTTCTGATAGAGAAAAAGTAATTAAAGAAAAAGAGCATAAACTAAATGAAGGTTTAGCAGATTTAAAGAAAAACAGAAAATCTTTAGTAGCAGAGCAAGCAGATTTTGAGGAGAAGAAAAGTGTATTATACAGAAAAATAGATGAAGTAAATCTAAATCATAAAAAACAAGTAGAATTGCTTGAGAAAATTTCCGGATATTCAGCTGCAGAAGCGAGAGAGGAATTGGTACAGTCATTAAAAGATGAAGCTAAAACCAAAGCACAGGCTCATATTCAGGAAATAATGGATGAGGCTAAATTAAATGCACAAGATGAGGCTCGTAAAATTGTAATCCAATCTATCCAAAGAATAGGAACAGAACAAGCAATAGAAAATTCAGTTTCAGTATTCAATTTAGAAAATGATGATATTAAGGGACGAATAATCGGTAGAGAAGGTAGAAATATCAGAGCAATAGAGGCGGCTACAGGAGTAGAAGTAATTGTAGATGATACGCCGGAAGCGATAGTTCTTTCATGTTTTGACCCTATTCGTAGAGAAATCGCACGATTATCTATGCATAAATTAGTAACCGATGGAAGAATTCATCCGGGTAGAATAGAAGAAGTAGTTGCTAAAACTTCAAAACAAATTGAAGACGAAATAATCAGTGTAGGTAAGAAAACGGTAATAGATTTAGGAATTCACGGATTAAATCCTGAATTAATAAGAATTATCGGAAGAATGAAATTCCGTTCATCTTATGGGCAAAATTTATTACAACACTCAAGAGAAGTAGCACATATTGCAGGAACATTAGCTGCAGAATTAGGTTTAAATGCAAAATTAGCCAAAAGAGCAGGTCTATTACACGATATAGGAAAAGTACCGGAGCAAGAATCAGAATTACCTCACGCAATTTTAGGAATGCAATGGGCGGAAAAATATGGAGAACATCCGGAAGTTGTAAATGCGATTGGAGCTCACCATGATGAAATAGAAATGACTTCACTTTTATCTCCAATAATTCAGGTAGCAGATGCTATTAGTGGAGCAAGGCCTGGAGCGAGAAGACAAGTAGTAGAATCTTATATTCAGCGATTAAAAGACTTAGAAAGTACAGCATTAGGGTTCGATGGAGTTCAGAAAGCCTATGCGATTCAAGCAGGTCGGGAATTGCGAGTTATGGTAGATTGCGAAAAAGTAGATGACTTAAGAGCAAATGAATTATCTTTCTTAATAACGGATAAAATTCAAAATGAGATGACCTATCCGGGACAAGTGAAAGTTACCGTAATTAGAGAAACAAGAGCAGTACACATAGCAAAATAAAATAAAAAATACTATCTGAAAATTCCCTGTATTATTTTATGCGGGGAATTTTTAATAATACATATAATATGAATAATCCTTTACCATACAGAAACCTATATATAGGTATCATCAAAATTTTAGAATCAGTATTTGAGCATAACAGATATACAGATAAAGAAATCGAAATTACATTCAAGAAAAATAAACAATGGGGTAGCCGAGACAGAGGTTTCGTTGCAGAAACTGTCTATAATATTGTACGTTGGAAATCTTTAATTGATTTTGCCTCTAACGGAGCGTTAAAAAGAAAAGATTACTGGGGACTAATTGCCACATGGTTTATTATAAATGATTTAGAAATTCCTCAATTAGACGAATTTGGAAAATATAAAATCGACAAAATAAAATCTAATTATCTTAATGCCAAAAAGTTTCCGGAAGTATGGTATTCTTTATATAGAGAATTATATGAAATAGGAAAAGAAGAATTGGGAGAAGAACAATGGCATCAGGAATTGGATGCTATGAATACCCCATCAGATCCCATTTTAAGAATAAATCGGTTAAAAGTCGATGAAAAAGAACTAAGAAATATCTTACACGAAGACGGAATTAATATTGAGAAAATAAAAGGTTATCCCGATGCTTTCAAATTATCTAATAATGGTAACTTATTTAAAAGTAAAGCCTTTAAAAACGGATGGTTTGAGATGCAGGATGCTTCCTCTCAATTAGTTGCCCCATTTTTAGAAGTGAAACCGGGAATGAGGATTGCAGATACCTGTGCCGGAGGTGGGGGAAAAAGTTTGCATTTATCAGCACTTACCGAGAATAAAGGACAAATAATGTCTATGGATATTATTGGTTGGAAATTGCAAGAACTCAAAAAAAGAGCAAAGAGAAATGGAGCTCATAATATTCAAACCAAATTAATAGAATCCTCAAAGACTATAAAACGACTATATAATTCTTTTGATAGAGTATTAATAGATGCACCGTGTAGTGGAGTAGGGGTGCTGCGAAGAAATCCGGATGCTAAGTGGAAGATAGATAAAGAATTTATAGAAAGAGTAAGAAAAGAACAAGCTGCAATATTAGAGCAATATTCTAAAATGTTGAAAAAAGATGGATTGTTAGTTTATGCTACATGTTCCATATTTCCTTCAGAAAACCGATTGCAAGTAGATCAATTTCTAGAAAAAAATAAAGAATTTGAGTTGATAGAAGATAAAAAGATACTACCAAGCGAGTCAGGATATGATGGATTTTATATGGCAAAAATGAAAAGAATTTAGATTTTTAAAAAGGGCGTTACCCTTCGGGTCGGGCTTTTCGTTACAATCTTTTTGTTCGTACCTCACAAAAAGGATATCCACTACAATCCCTAACGCGAAGGAATTCTAACATTAGATTTAGCGCTCAAAACAGGATAAACATAAACTTTTTCATAGAAAAAGGGAGATTAATAAAAACAAAACTTATTATAACTAATTGGATAATAGATTAGTGTAAAACACCTTAAAAAAATGATAAAAAAACATTTGGATGGGGA
>JAHUUM010000026.1 GCA_019218445.1 Weeksellaceae bacterium TAE3-ERU29
AATTCAAACTAAAATTGATATAGGACTTATTATAAATCTATCTTTACAAACATCCTGTGGGGTAATACAAAAAAGCCGTTTCAATGAGTTTTGAAACGGCTTCTATTATTTTTTTATTAAGGTATATGAAATCCAAAAGTTACATAAAAAGTACGAGGGTCTGATGGTATTATACCCGGTCCCGGATATCCGGTTGCTCTTCTTACAAAATAATAATTATTTAATAAATTATTTACTCCGGCTTCTAACTTATAGCGTTTGTAAGTATAGGATGCTGAGAAATCCATAATACCGTAAGCAGGTATTGCCCCACGTGTTCCGTAAGTATCTTCGGTAACTAATTGTTCTGCATTTGTATCATCGGTATATTGCTTAGAAACATACGTATATTGCAGAGAGGCTAAAAAGTTTCTGTAACCCAAATTAATTCCTGTTTTTAAATTCACATCAGGGTTAAACTGAACTCTTTTTCCTTCTACTCCTACTATTCTGGAAGAAATATATTTAGAAGAAGAAAAAGATGAATTTATGAAAGTGCTTAAAATAGAAGAATTATTTGACATATCAAAAGTTTGTAATAAATCAATTTCTGTAAATAATTCTATTCCATATGTTACAGCATCTCCTACATTTGTTCTTACACTTTTAGCCTCAGAATTTATATAATTTCCAATCTTATTATTGTATTTAAGTGCAAAAATATTGGTATCATAAGAAAGTGATTTAGATAAATTTCCTCTAAATCCTAAATCTGCAGTAAATCCACTTTCATCGGTTATATCCGGATCTACTAAATAAGAAGGATTTGTAGTGTGAATATCACTAAAAGTTACAGATCTATAGTTTTGGGATAGGTTTCCATACATTTCTAAAGAAGAAAAAGGTTTATAGCTCAATCCTAAACCAAATAGAACAAAACTACGTTTAAAGTTCTTGTTGTCCTCTTTTAATCTATCAACTATCACATTTCCTGCATTATCCTTTATTAGAAAATGGAAATTTCCTTCCGCTTTTGTATTGATATACTCAAATCTGAATCCCGGAGTAACAGAAAATTTTGGTGATACTCTGAAAATATTTTCTCCAAAAACCGATAAATTTAAATTAGGATAAACAAAATCACTTTGATATTTATAATCAGGTGTATTCGCATGATCAAAATTAAAATTAGCATCACTGCCTTTTGTACCCGGACCTTGTTGAGAAATATTACGAGATTGATAGTATTTCCCACCTATTAAAAAGACATTGTCTTTTCCTAAAAAATCATATTTACTAAGTAATCTGGCTTCTGCTCCCCAATTATTAAATTCCCCTACGATTAAATCTCTTACTGTATTTCCTTCATCCGGAGAACCTACTCTTTGATCTCTAAAACCAACAGTTTTTCGATGAGCTTTTAAAGCAAATGTATTTAAATCAAATTGAGTTTTTTCACTGAACTTATGATGTAAATTTACATTAAATAGATTCCAGTTTACATTAAACCAGTTTCTCTCTCTATTACTGAATTTAGGGTTTTCATAAAACATTTTATCGGTTAACCCTCCTGCCTGCTGAGCTAAATAATCGAAATAGGTATATTCTATTTTTAGATTGGTTTTTTCATTAAATTTATAATTAAAATATCCAAAGGCATTATTTGAATTAAAGTTAGAGTTAGGGCGATAAGCATCCCCCTGTTTATGATTGTAAAATGTATAATAAGAGAATTTATCAACAGTTCCTTCTATACTATTAAACGAAGTAAAAAGATTATTAGAACCTATTGTTTGGCGAGAATTCCATAAAAATTTCTTTCCTCTGGTAGGTTTTTTAAATACGAAATTTATCATTCCCCCAAACTGAGTCCCATATTGTAAAGATGCAGCTCCTCTTATAATCTGCACTTCTCTAAGTGCCTCTGCCGGTGGAGTATAGTAACTCTCCGGATAACCTAAAACATCTGCGCTTATATCATATCCATTTTGGCGAGTATTAAAATTAGCTGTTCGGTTAGGGTCTAAACCCCTTCCACCTATCCCTAATTGTAAACCTCCATCGTTATAATCATAAATATTTAGCCCTACTACTTGGCTGTAAATTTGCCGAGCATTATTAGTTGCTAAGTTTGCTGTTTTTTGGTCTATCAAAACAACCTCTGTTTTTTTCCCTGCTAAGATAGAAGTTCCTTCAACATCCTTCATTCTTCGCATAGTAAAAGCCTTTTTCTTTATCGCTTGAGCTTCTACTTCGCTTAATTGAATTATTGTATCTTCCTTTATCTTTTTTCGTTCATTTTTATTTATTTGTGCAGTTGCACTTAAACTTGCTAATACTAATAAACTACAAACCTTTAATCTCATATTCGAATGGTAAAATAAATGTTTTTGGAAGAAATGATTCTTTTATTTGTGTTAAATCTACAGTTGGATCTATGTATTGTTTGCTCCCTCTTCCATTGAGTGCAACATAACTTTCTGCATATACTTGTGGCTCTATATAACCTTTTTTCTTATATTCTTCTGCCAAAAAATGAGCAAATTCTAATATAAAATCAGGCTGAAATGCCATTTGTTTTTCTTGAAATGGTGTTAAATATTCCCTTGCCTCTACCCTATCTTGTTTTCCTGTTTTGCTATCTTTTATAGTAAAAGATGTATATCCTGCTTTTTCCATAAGCATTACACGCCAAGAAAAACGGAAGCCTTCTTCTGTCCAAAACAACTCTCCGGGATACAGTAAATATCTAAACGGGAAAACTATTTGAATTGCAAAAAATAAAATAAACATAGCATATAACGGTTTTCTTGCCCATTTAGGATAGTTATAGCTACTATTATAAACGTATTCTTTTCTTTTTACAGAAAATATTTTATTCAATAAATTTCTTAGGAAATCAATTACTTTTTGATGATATTTTGCACTAAAGAAGATTAAAGTGGAACAAATCATAATGTAAGGGAACATTCCGATATTGAACAGCATTCTTGTAAATACATGGAATATAACCACAAAGAAAAAGCCTAATAATCTGGTTCGTCTATTAAATAATAAAAATGGAATACTTAAATCATAAATTGCTCCTGCCCAGGACATAAAATACAGAAACCATTCTTGAAAGAAAAGACTTCCTATAATTGGCATTTCTGAATTTGCCGGTAACCATATTTTTAATGGCATTGCATTGAATAACCAATCTGAGTTCAATTTTGCCAATCCGGCATAAAAATAAACAATGGAAAGCATTAACTTAACTGAGAAAATAGTCCATTGAGGAACTTTATTATTACCCTGTTGTGGCTTTAAGTAAGTATCTAATGAAAAATATTTACCGGCAGGTAAAAAAATCATTAAAAAACTCATTAAACTAATAAAGTAATAATGATTAAGATAAGTGGTTTTATCCATTAACTCTATATAAGTAAAGGATAAAAAGAATAATATGGCAGAGAAACGATATTTAAATCCTAATGCAATACCTAAAGCTGCAATTCCACAGATAATGAATATTAAGTAAGTATATTCTCCCATGGGTTTTATCCACTCAAATCCATAATAAGAGAAAAAGAATTTTGGCTCTATGTATAATTTTTGTATCCAGCCGTTTAACCAAAATCTTATGATACTTGCCAGCATCATAAAACCAAAGAGGATTCGAAAAACACTCAATGGAGCAATCGAAACCTCTTTAGATAAGTAATTTTTAAATTTTTGTATCATTTTACAAAAGATTAATCCCCATCACCATCTACATAAGTTACTTGAATATTTAGTGCTTGGAACATATCCGTTTTTAAATTAATAACATTAGAGTTTATAATATCATGTAATTGTATTACTTCTTCTCTGTTTGTTTGTAATAAATTATACAAAGTTCCTTGGTTTTTCATTTCTTTAGCTTTTGCTATGGAATTATCAAATGCTTTATTGATTTTGGCCGCAATATCATCTCCCTTTTTAACTTCGTTATATTTATCTAAATACTGTTTAAACCCTAAACCTTCAGACTGAGATGAGCTTAATCTACCATTAAAGAAATTTTGCATAGATTCTAAAGACTTAACTAATAAAGGTAAAGAAAGCTCCGGATTATATAAAGATTCTACTTTATTAGGGAATGCATTATCTCCCAAAGTAGCTCCAGAAGGGAAACGTACTTTTCCGTTTCTCATATAAGCTTCATAATAAAGCATATAAGCATTTGCAATTAAATCTACAGATGCAGTAGATGAAGAGCCGTTATTATTTATGAATGTATCTTTATAAGAACTTTTCCAAGTTGTTATAACATGACTGCTTAAATCTTTCAATCTATTAGCTAAAGCAACTAAATATTTTCTATTTTTAGCTCCTGCCTCTCCTTTATATACATCAACAATAGCATTATCTCCTTGAGCAATACCATTTATTAAATAATCCATTGCAGGTAAACCTTGTTGAGTAGTTTGGCTATACGAAGTCAATCTATAATCATCATTATCTATATTTTCTTTTATTTTAGTTACATTTGTAGGATATGTATTTGTGAATGCCCTTAGATTATTAGTAACCGCAGGTCCTACCTCGTAAAAAGCAACCGTTTGCCATTGCATATAGGTATCAGTTAAAGCCTTTCTTAAAGCTACAAGATTAGCCGTATTTACATCATTATTAAAGGCATTTACTTTATTGTTTAATTCTTCTACAGAGCTATCATAAGCCTCAAACGAAGGTATGATTATATCATTAGCCCAATGAGTAAGCATTGCTTTACGGTTAAAGTCATTTGTTTCAACAACATTTCCTCCACCTCCGCCTCCCGAATTCTTATCGGAAGAACATGATATCACAAAAAGTGAAATTAAACTTAATAAAATTATTTTTTTCATTTCTATTTAGATTTAATACAAATATAGTGAAATAGTATTAAATAAAAACAATCTTATTTTTATTAAATATTAATAAATGCTTTTATTTAGATTGATTATCAATAAATTGAATTAATAATGAAAATAAATAATTAACAAAATAAAAGGAGATTATTAACTAATAACCTCCTTTTATTACTTCTATAGAAAAGATTTTATTTTTTCTTCTTCTTTTTAAAGAAGAAATCCCAACCGAAAAATATAACTAATAAAATAACTCCTACCCATAAGTAACTTGTTTTATTTGGGTTGCCATTATTCGGAACGGTAAACCATCTTTCTAAATGCCAACCGTTTTTAGGCTCAAATCCTGCAATCTGATTAAAGTTTGCCCAAGTAAAGAATGGTTTTCCAATAATATGAGTATCAGGCACAAAACCAAAGAACCTTGAATCCCAAGAGTTATGGCGGTTATCTCCCATCATAAAATAATAATCATGCTCGAAGGTGTATTTATCTGCCGGCTTTCCGTCTATAGTCAATTTTCCGTCAGAGACTACAATATTTTTATCTTCATATTTTTTAATTACATCTATATAATTACCAAGAGTTTCAATATTTAAATCTATAGTCATTCCCTTTTTAGGAACTTGTAACGGCCCGTACCAATCAGCGTTCCATGGAGCTCCTTTAGGGAAAACTCCAAATGCAGGAACTCCTTCCGGAGCTATAATTTTTTCTACACTTATAATATTAGGGTTGTTTTTTAATTGTTGAGCCATTTGCTCTGTCAGTCCTGCAAATTCATAAGCATATCCTTGTTGTACTCTACTTACTTTATAATCAGCCTCTGTTTGGTCCAATTGCTCTTTTAATAATTTAGGGCTAAATGCTGTTTTTGACATTACTAAATAAGAAGTCTGCATTTGAGCATCATTCTTAGGAACAAACTTTTCATTATTTATGAAAAGCTCTCCGTTTTTTACTTGTACAATATCTCCCGGAGTTGCCACACATCTTTTTACATAATTGTCTTTTCTGTCTAAAGGCCCATAAATAGAATCAGTAGGGAAATTAAATACAACAATATCATTCTTTTTCACTTTTTGCCATCCCGGAATTCTTTCGTAAGGTAATTGAGCTTTTTCTACGAATAAATTTCTTGAAAATAAGTCAGCAAAAGGAACAGCAATCGGTGTATTTGGAATTCTTGTTCCATACGCATTTTTACTCACAAAAAGGGCATCACCTATTTTTATGGTGTTTTCCATTGACCCCGTAGGAACAA
Source organism: Weeksellaceae bacterium TAE3-ERU29 (assembly GCA_019218445.1). Classification (GTDB taxonomy): domain Bacteria; phylum Bacteroidota; class Bacteroidia; order Flavobacteriales; family Weeksellaceae; genus Ornithobacterium. Next base: position 6,118 of record JAHUUM010000026.1, read on the forward strand.
TCATTGGCTGAACAAAATAAGTATGAATAATCGTTGCTAATATTACTGCGAATAAAATAGCTGATATAAAAGTTTCTTTTCTCTCTTCGGGTCCTGTATATCTTGGCTTTTCAACATAGTTTAAGTAGTAAATATAAAAACCTAAGGTAAAGATAACCAAAAGTGCATCTCCCAATCCTCTTTTACCGTAACATCTTATAAAATCAACCCAAAGAATCATTATCATTATAGGTGAAATAATGGGTAAGAATAATAGAATTATCCACCATTTTGGGCGTTTTATTATATCTAAAAGTACCCATGCATTATAGATAGGAACAGCAGCTTCCCATGCCTTTTTACCGGCTGCTACATATAACTTCCATGTTCCTAAAAAATGAATAATTTGTACTATTATAAAAAATACAAACCACCCTGTCCATGTATTTATCCACATATTTTTTCTTTTTATTTAATTAGTTTTATAAGCCCAGAACATCTTTCATGGTAAAAATTCCTTTTTTATCATAAATATATTCAGCTGCTCTTATTGCTCCTAAAGCGAAACCATCTCTTGATTTTGCTGTATGCTTTAACTCTATTGTATCAATTACAGAATCATATTCCACGATATGTGTTCCCGGTACTTCAGGTTCTCTTAATGCATAAATCGGAATAGATTTATCATCTGTTTTTTTATCTAAAGACCAATGTTTAAAAGAAGTTCTCTGTATGATTTTCTCAGCAATTGTAATTGCAGTTCCACTCGGAGCATCTTTTTTCTGTGTATGGTGAATTTCCTCTAATCTCAAATCATATAAATTCCTGTTCTTCATTAAAGAAGCTGTTTCCTGAACAATTTCAAAAAACAGATTAACTCCCAGACTAAAGTTGGAAGCATATAAAAAAGAGCCGTTATATTGTTCCACTTTCTCTTCTATATCTCTCAGTTTATCTAACCATCCCGTCGTTCCACAAACTGTGGGAATATTACTGCCTAATAATGCGGTTAAATTTCTATAAGCAACCTCCGGATGAGAAAACTCTATTGCAACATCTATATTATTATCTCTTAACTCTGAATGTGTAGGTGTTTTATTGAAAATCGCACTTATAGTGTGTCCGTTTTCTTTGGCAAGGCGTTCTATGGTTTTGCCCATTTTTCCGTATCCTACAATTGCTATATTCATTTAATCTATATTTAATTTTAATGCCAATCCCGGTGAAAGATTATTAGTTGCGGGATTATAAATTGTTACCGGCTGAATTTGTAAATCTTTATCTTTTCTCACCTCAAATAAATGTGCATCTACCGTAGCATCCAAAATATTAACTGCATAAGCTAATATCGTTAAAGCGATAGCATAATCACGATTTCTTTTTTGAAAATCTTGTGCCCGAGCCAAAACCTCTTTGGTATAAACACCGTGATATTTGTTAGGCTCATTATTTAATTCTGCAATATAAGCAGTTCGGTATTCATCGTGTTTATTTTGATACCAAACAGTTATCCCAACTCCTGTACCAATAAGTCCCCAAACAATGGGAGCTTTCCAGTATTTTCTGTTATAAATTTGTCCCAACCCCGGTAAAACCGCAGAGTATAAAGCAGCTTTCATTGGGTTTTTCTTTAATTCTAAAACTTGAACAGTTGGTAATTCCTGAGAAATGTATATAGAATCTCCGATAATCGAATCGTTTTCTACTTTCTGAGAAAACGCCGATAAACTAATGAAAAATAATATAACGAAGATTTTTAATCTCATTCAATTAAGTCTTTTATACGTTGAAAATCAGCATCAGAAGAAAAGTTTAATATAATCTTTCCTTTTCCTTTGCTATTTCTTTTTATCTCCACTTTGGTATCTAATTTCTTAGTCCATTCGTTGATTGTCTTTTTAAAATCGTTAGGTAGAGCTACTTTTTCTTCCGATTGTTTTTCAGTCGGATTTTTTAATGATTTTATTAATTGTTCCGTTTGTCTTACCGATAAGGATTTACTTACTATCTTCTCGTAAACACTCAATTGCTCATCTAAATTTTCCAGTGAAATTAAAGCTCTTCCGTGTCCCATAGAAATCATTCCGTCTCGGATTCCTGTTTGAACAATCGGGTCTAATTTTAAAAGACGTAAATAATTGGTTACCGTGGAACGATTTTTCCCTACACGTTTACTCATTTCCTCTTGTGTAAGGTTAATTTCATCAATTAATCTTTGGTAAGTAAGTGCAATTTCTATGGCATCTAAATCTTCTCGCTGAATGTTCTCTACCAAAGCCATTTCCAGCATTACGCGGTCATCTGCCAAACGGACAAATGCAGGAATATGCGTTAAGCCTGCTTTTTGCGAAGCTCGGTAACGTCTTTCTCCTGAAATCAATTCAAATTTATCACCTACTTTTCTTACGGTAATTGGTTGAATTACACCTAATTCTTTTATAGACTGAGCCAACTCGTTAAGAGCTGTTTCATCAAAATAAGTTCTTGGCTGATTAGGGTTGGGAACTATATTTTCTATGGCAATTTCCAAAATATTCCCCACCAATTCCTCTGCTCCGGAATCGTTGGCTGAATTTACATTCTCATTTTTTTCGCTCAATAAAGCTGATAATCCTCTGCCTAATGCTCTCTTTTTTTCTTTTGCCATTTTATTTCTGATTAAACTCCGTCGTTATTATTCTTTAAAAATTCGTGTGCCAAATGTAAGTAATTTTCTGCACCTCTACTCGCTGCATCGTATTTTATAATTGATTCTCCATAACTTGGAGCTTCACTTACTCTCACATTTCGTTGAATTATAGTATCAAAAACCATACTCGGAAAATGATTTCTCACCTCCTCCACTACTTGATTAGATAATCGTAATCTACCATCGAACATTGTTAAAAGTAAACCTTCTATATCTAATTTTGTATTATGATATTGCTGAACTCTTTTTATGGTATTTAATAATTTACCCAAACCTTCTAACGCAAAATATTCGCACTGAATAGGGATTATTACAGAGTCCGCCGCAGTTAAAGCATTCAATGTAATTAACCCGAGCGAAGGCGCACAATCTATAAATATATAATCATATTTATCTTTTATGGGTTCTAATGCCTTACGCAACATATTTTCTCGGTCTTGTGTATCCACAAGCTCAATTTCCGCAGCCACCAAATCCACGTGTGCAGGAATTAAATCAAGGTTAGGAGAATCTGTTTTTACAATAGCCTCTTCGGCAGAGATTTCATGCTCTAAAACTTCGTAAGTTCCTTTCTCTACCGTATCTATATCTATACCTAAACCGGAAGACGCATTTGCCTGAGGATCTGCATCTATTAGTAAAGTTTTTTTCTCCAGAATACCAATCGCAGCCGCCAGATTAATAGCGGTAGTCGTTTTGCCTACTCCTCCTTTTTGATTTGCGATAGCTATAATTTTACCCATTTAGTTTAAATATTTAAAGTGTAAAAATAATATATTTCTACTCGGCAGCTAAATTATATCATTATTATTTTTCAACAAAGATTTTTTTAAATTGATTTTTAAGGGGTTGAAAGAGGAAACGTAAATTTATTCTAACTCTCTTTTAAGATAAAGATAAATGTAGAGAAAATAATATTTAACCTAAAAAGTTATATATTTGAGAGGTTACTATAATGAAATGAATAAAAAAGTATTCGACACCTTTAAGCCCAAAAATCATTTTTTGCATAAATATGTAGATTACTATTATTTGGATATAAAATCAGATAACACAAAAACGGAATTTGAGTGTTTTCCTCATTATAATAATACCATTTCTCTATATTCTTCGCATAAAAGAGATGAAAATAGTGTGGTTACTTATGTTGAAAATGTTGAGCCCTTACAGATTTTTACACCTGTAAGAGAGAATATTTTAAAAGTTACCCAAATAGGAAATGTACATCGGATAGTTATTGTATTTCACCCGTTGGGCATTCAGCAATTTTTTAAAAATAAAGATTTTTCAAACTATATCTATAATGGAGATTTTTTCAATACAAACGAATTAACCCAACTATTTAATACAACTGACAAAGAAGAAATTACTTTATTATTGGACGATTTTCTTTATCAGAGATACAAGCCGTTTCATCATTCAATTTTAGAAAAATCTCTTTCCATTATTTTTGATGAATATGAAGATTTTTCCATAGAAAACCTTTCCGAACAATTGAATATTAGTCGCCGACAACTTAATCGCATTTTCAAAACGTATTTAGGCGTTTCACCCAAACGATTTCATGAAATTGTGGTTTTCAGAAAAGTATTAGAGGCTAAATTATTTGAAAATCCTACTTTAAACTTTACGGAATTAGCACATACTTTCTGTTACAGCGATCAATCTCATCTCAATAAAATCTTTAAAAAATTAACTCAAAATACGCCGACTCAATTCTTTAAAAAGGGAACACTTTTAGGCGAAGAAGATACCTTTTGGCATATAAAAAAGTAAGATGTCCCATTTTTACAAGTTTTAGGGGTAGTAACTTTCTACATTTGTATTAAAAATAATACTTATGAGAAATATATTAGTAATTATCAGTGTTTTATATTGTTTATACGGATATGGACAAGAAAAAAATTATACCAATTTAATTAATAAAGCATCAGAAGAAATAGAAAAAGATTCTTTACAATATAAAAATGTCTTAAATATTTATAAAGAAGCTTTTCAAAAATACCCTGACAGTATAACCCGAGGTGATTTATACGATGCATCTGTAATTGCCTTGAAAAACAAACAATTAAATACTGCATTTGAATATATTACCCAACTTTCTAATTTAACAATGGATAACGATGATTTTCCGGGTTGGCTGTATATTTTAAATAATTATTATACCCCAAAAGATTATCCTTTCCTTGAAAAAAATGAAAAATGGATTCAATTAAGAGAGAAAGCAGAAGTTAATAAAAAGAGATTTTATGAAGAGTTGAAAACAAAGAAAAAAGAATTTTTCGCTCGAAAAGAAATAGATTTTTCTAAAATTAAAAACCCTGAAAAACTATATAAAACCTTACGAGAATATCAGCCGTATATAACTAAAAATGAAAGAGATTATTCAATTCAGTTTGTCATAAATGATTCTGCTACGACTTCTTACCATGTGCATTTACCTAAAAACTATAATCCAAAAAAGAAATATCCTTTACTCTTTTTCTTGCATGGTGCAGTACGGTATAATACCATTCGAGACTTTTATACCTTTTTTAAATATAATTTAGGATATTGGAATCGATATTATACCAAATATGCAGAACAAAATGAAGTGATTTTGGTATTCCCAAGTGGAGGAAAAAAATATAATTGGATGACACCCGATAACGGATTTTTTATGATTCCTGAAATGCTAAAACAAATAAAATCTACTATCAATGTAGATGATAATAAGGTATTTATCACAGGACATTCCAACGGAGCAACAGGATCTTTTTCTTATTTAATGAAACAATCCACCCCTTTTGCAGGATTTTACGGATTTAATACATATCCTTATGTTTTTACAGGTGGTACTTTTATAGAAAACATAAAAAATCGTTCATTTATTAATTTTTCAACCGATGAGGATTATTATTATCCGCCTAAAGCCAACGATAGTTTAACTGCCCTTATGAATTCTATCCAAGCCGATTACAGAGAATATCGGTACAATGGTTTTCCTCATTGGTTTCCTAAATTTGATGAATCTGAACCTGCGTATGTAATTCTCTTTAATGATTTAAAAAAGAGAGAAAGAAACCCCTTTCCTAAAAAAATTACTTGGGAGTTTGATGATAACAAATATGGAAATATGGATTGGTTAGCGAATATAAAATTGGATACATTAGCGATTTCACCGAACAAGCTAAAACATCTAAATTTTAAAATTACGGAATGGCTTTCATATAATGAAAAAGACAGCTTGATTAGTGAAAAAGTAGATAAAGAAGCCTTTGACTTTCCGAGAAAATCAGGAAAAATAATTGCGGAATACGATAATAATGTGTTTAAAATAAAAACCTATCAAATTCAATCTTTTGAGATTACTATTTCACCTGAAATGGTTGATTTAAATAAGAATATAAAAGTTTATGTAAATGGAAAATTGAAATATGACCAAAAGGTGAAATACGATAAAATTTTTATGTTAAAGAATTTTCAAAAGAATATGGATAAAGAGCAAATCTGGGTAAATCGGATTAAGCTATGATTTATTATTAAAGCCGCCTCAAAACTCATTGAGACGGCTTTTTTATTGATTTTGATGTACCCCCAGCTAAAATCTTAGAGAGATTTTGTGGATATTGGAATACAACTATTTCAATTTTACATTTAAATCTCTAAATTCTAATTTAATTCTCTTTTCGTGCCAACTATCACTTTCTAGACTATACGTATAATTAAATCTAAAAAGTTTAATAATTCTTGGAAATTCATCTTCTAAATCTTTATAAGTAAAAATTAATTTTATTTTTTTCGGAGTATCTAAATATAAATTACCACTTTGTTGATCTGATTTAAAATAATCAATTCCTATTTCATTCCCTTCTAAATCTATAATAGATGAGCCTGTAAAACTATATTTTTTATTTTCATCTTTTGTTTCCATCAGCATAGTTACCGCAATTGACTTATTTTCAATATTTCCAACTACTTTTGTTATTTTAAATATAATACCTCCCTCTTCTTGCTCTAAAATCGGTTTATTTATTTCTAAAACCTTTTTTAGATAATTATTTTCTGAAGTTAATTTTTCATTTATAGCTTTAAGTGTTACATTTTCTTTTTTTACGTCCTCACATTTTTCTTGAGCCATAGCAAAAGATCCCATTAATAATAAATAAAATAATAATTTTTTCATAATATAATTTTTATAAATTAATTTCTTTACTTCACAGACTTTATAAACTCACTCGCTTTAGTTTCCCAATCTTTATTTTCCATTAAGATATCTACGAAAGCTGTACCTATGATTCCGCCATCGGCTTGTTCGGTTACGCTGGTGAAATCTGCTTTATTTTTGATTCCAAAGCCTATCATGACAGGATTTTTTAATGGTAAAGAAGCCAATCGGCTTAAATATTCTTGATTTTTAACTTCTTTTGTACTGTTCCCCGTAGTTGATGATGAACTTACCGCATATAAAAAGCCTGAACTTAAGCTGTCTAAATATTGAATTCTTTCGTCAGACGTTTCAGGTGTAACCAAAAACGTAAAGTTTAGTCCGTATTTTTCTAAAATTGATTGATACTTTCGTTCAAATTCTATCGGTGGTAAATCGGGTAAAATTAATCCTGAAACGCCTACTTCTGCACATTTTTGACAAAACTTCTCAAAACCAAATTGTAAAATAGGATTGATGTATCCCATTAGAATCTTAGGAATACTCACCGATTCTTTGATTTTTGATAGTTGTTCAAAAAGTTTTTCTATCGTCATTCCGTTTTGCAGTGCTTTGATGTGTGCTTTTTGTATTACTTCACCATCTGCCACAGGGTCAGAATACGGAATCCCGATTTCCATCATGTCCGCTCCTGATTTTTGGACTAATTTCGCCACTTTTGTTGTGTCTTCTAACTCGGGAATTCCGGCTGTAAAATATATGTTTAATTTTTTCATTTTAATTCAAATTTAATCATTCAAATGTTTTAAATACGTTTCCATGTCTTTGTCACCTCGTCCGCTTAGACAAATCACGACAATATCATTTTCATTGAATTTCTTTTTATCCAACACCGATAACGCATGAGCACTTTCCAATGCCGGAATAATTCCTTCTATTTTGGTTAAATTAAAAGCTGATTTCACTGCATCTTCATCATCTACACTCATGAATTCCGCTCGTTTTTGAGCGTATAAATTCGCATGCATAGGACCAATTCCAGGGTAATCTAATCCTGCCGAAATACTATGTGGCTCAATAACTTGTCCGTCTTTGGTTTGCATTACAAGACTTTGACTTCCATGCAAAACACCCAGTGTACCAAGCGCCGTAGTTGCTGCGGATTTACCCGAATTTATACCTAAACCTCCAGCCTCTGCCGCAATGATTTTAACCTCAGGGGTGTTCACAAAATGATAAAATGTTCCTGCCGCATTACTTCCACCACCTACACAAGCAATCACGTAATCAGGGTTTTCTCTGCCTGTTTGCTCTTTTAATTGCGTTTTAATTTCCTCGGAAATCACACTTTGAAAACGTGCTACCATATCAGGAAACGGGTGCGGTCCAACCGACGAACCAATGATATAATGCGTGGTCGTAGGATTGTTTATCCAATCTCTCAATGCCTCGTTTACAGCGTCTTTTAAAGTTTTAGAACCGGAGGTAGCGGGAACTACTTTCGCTCCGAGCATTTCCATTCTTGCCACGTTGGGTGCTTGTCTTTTCATGTCCACTTCGCCCATGTAAACAATACATTCTAAGCCCATTAAAGCACAAGCGGTGGCAGTTGCCACTCCATGCTGACCCGCTCCCGTTTCGGCAATGATTCTTTTTTTACCTAATTTTTTAGCTAAAAGAGCTTGTCCCAACGCATTATTGATTTTATGTGCTCCCGTATGGTTTAAATCTTCTCTTTTTAAGTAGATTTTGGTATTGTATTGCTCACTTAAATTCGGAGCGAAATACAACGGTGTTTCTCTACCTACATAGTTTTTTAAAAGGTCTTTAAACTCTCTTTGAAATTCATCTGAATAAATGATTTCCAAATAATTATCTTGTAATTCTTTTATATTCGGGTACAGCATTTCGGCAACAAATGCTCCTCCAAATTCTCCGTAATATCCGTTTTTATCGGGATTTTGATAGTTCATATTTTTAGTTTTTTATTTCTTTAATTTAGTGTCTTCATTCTCTCTTTAAACTCCTTAATCTTTTTCATGTCTTTATTACCTGCCGAAATTTCAAATTTACTATTGATGTCTAAAGCTGTTGGTTTTTGTTTTAAAAGGTATCAATTTATTTCTAAATTATTTATAAAATATTCATAACTATCCAATTTAGCTTTATCAATTTTAAATTCATTATTATTCTCTTTGATAATAATAACACTATCAAAACCTAATTTATTCATTTTTTGATAGGTTGCTAACTCTCCTTCTTCTAATTGAAAAACTTTCCTTAATAACCAATCTGATAATGCCTTATTTGGATTTGTCATCAATGCTTTTGAATTATCTTGACATACTTTGGCTGTGAATTTTTCGCCTGTGGGAATTTGTAATTTAAATAATACCTCTCTTTCAGGGAAAAAAGTAGGGAATAATCTATGAATTTTTGAAGGAATAGGAATATATACTTCTCCTAAGTCTCGTTTTCTTCCCCCTGCATTCCATTGATTTAATCCACTTTTCTCGAATACAAATTTCTGTTGATTTTTTATTCCATAAAGAGGAAGTATAACATAATTTACCCCTCTTTTTAACATATCTTGAGCAGGTTTTAAAGTTTTATCTTCAAATAATTCTAATAGTAGTTTATATGGGTCTTCTATAATCTCAATCGGAATATGATATGCTTTTTGAGGAATAATAAACTTCTTAAATAATGTACTCTTTGAATAATTAAATCTATATAAATCATTACCATCTTCAAATTGTAAACTTGCGGAATTTTCCTTTATGGAATGAATATTTTCAATATCAATTAAATTATAATCAGTCTCGAACAAAACAAGTTTTTTATCCTTTCTCGCTACGATATGGTAAAGAGATTTGTCTATATTATAAAGTCTATTGGCTAATTTTATCCTTTCATTTCTAAATTCAGCTAATTTTAAAGCTAATTCTTTTCCCTTAAAGTTAGTTAATTCTTTTGACAGAGAATTGAATTCAGCTATTTTTTCTGTACTACTATCATTAGGGCAAGTAAAAGTTTTTAGACCTATACCTACAGATTTGTAATTTGCATCAAAAGCTGTATCTGATCGAGAAAGATTATCAGCATTAAAACTTTTACAAAATACATTTTCCGCTACTCGATAATTTATAAAAGGTATAGCACTCTCACTAAATAAACCCGATAATTTAGCTACCGCAGATAGCAATTTTATATAATTTCCTTTATTTTCTATATCAATCTCTGCAAATGGTTTCATAATACTTCAATTATTTTTTCTCCTATACGTTCTACCAATGTGGTTGTAACTGAGTTTCCTGCTTGTTTATATAATTTACTATTTGCTATTTTAGGTAATACATATTGGTCTGTTGGGTAACCTTGAAATGCAAAGCATTCTTTTGGGGTCAATTTTCTAATTCCGAAATTGTCTCTAATAATGGGGACATTATGCCCTCCTGTCCCCATATTTGCTGTGAGTGTAGGACATACATTATTCTTATTTTCTCTTACATAAACTCTCCTCCATTGATACACTGTATCCATTTGTGTTACGACTCTATTTAATTCAGGATAATACTTATGATTTTCTGAATAATAATACTTATCCTCTTGTCTTTCTTGTTCTAAAAAATCATGAATGGTTGTTGTCAAAGGAACTTCATCTGGAAAAGAAAAATTCCTATAATTTATTATTTGTTCCGGATCAAATGCAACAATAAATATTCTTTCTCTATTTTGTGGAATATTTGTATGTGTCATTGTATTCAAAACCTTATAAAATACTTTATAACCTAATCTTTCTTCTAAAATCTCAACAATTACTTTAAATGTTTTTCCTTTATCATGTGATACTAAATTTTTAACATTCTCAAGAAAAACTACTCCAGGTCTATGCTGTAAGATGATTTGTTCTACATCAAAAAAGAGAGTTCCTCTTGTGTCTGAGAAGCCTTTTCTATGACCTGCAATAGAAAAAGCCTGACAAGGAAATCCTGCACAAAGAATATCTATATTTCCCTGAGGAATAAAACCTTTAACTTCTTCCTTCGTGATATCTCCAAATGGAATTTCTCCAAAATTATTAAAATAAGTTTCTTGTGCTCCCAAATCCCATTCACTTGAATAAATGCACCTTCCTCCAATATTTTGTAGAGCTAATCTAAAACCTCCAATTCCTGCAAATAAGTCAATAAAATTAAATATAGGGTTATTGGGAGTGGGAAACCTAACGTTATCATCTGCTTGATAAAGTAGTTGCTGTAAAATCTCTTCTTGAGAAGAAAAATAATTATCTTTTTTCTTACTAACTAAAAAATTGTCTATTACTTCAAGAGCATCTCCTCTGTAAAAATCTGATACTTCATCACCAAAATGGCAATTATGAAGATAATGAGTCAATATGGCTTTACTTTCAGCATTAGAATTTTCATATATCTTACTGTCAAAATTATTGATATTTATACTCTCTTTTAACTGCATTTCCTCTCCAAATTTTATATTTATTCATTAACTTATTTGATGCAATTTACTAAATCTATTTCTATTCACTTTCTTCATCAAATTGTCTTACCTATTTCCAATTTCTTTTATTACTTAGAATTACTTCGTTTTTCACTATAATGTATAGTTTATTTTAGAATATTATCCATTCTCTCTTTAAACTCCTTAATCTTCTTTACATCTTTATTACCTGCCGAAATTTCAAATTTACTATTGATATCTAAGGCTGTCGGTTTTTGTTTTAAAATTTGAATTTCGTTTATATTTTCGTTGGAAATTCCTCCGCTTAAAAAGTACGGTTTTTCAATTTTTAATTGATTTAAAATTTCCCAATCAAAGGTTTTCCCTGTTCCACCAAAGTGTTTTGAATCGGTATCGAATAACAAATAATCAATGGCCTGACTTTTTTGCCATTCGTCTAAACAAGGCAACTCCTCTCCTACCCGAATCACTTTGATTATCTTTGCTTTACTATTTAATTTTTGGTGTAATTCTTCTATAAAAGCAAGGTTTTCATCGCCGTGTAATTGAATGTAATTTAAGTTTGCTTTTTCGGTTATTTCCGTTATTTTCTCGGTGGATTCATTTACAAAAACACCTACTTTCCCCGAGTGATTTATTTCTGAAATCTCGTTTAATTCCAAATGATTTAAAACATAACGAGGCGATTTCGGATAAAAAATAAATCCTAAAAAATCGGTATTCAAGTCGATAATTTCTTGAATTTGAGAAAGATTGGTTAAACCACAAACTTTTAATTGCATCTTTTATTCTTTAATCTGATTAATGAAATTCTTTAACTGCTCACCCGCATTTTTTTCTCGCATAAAATACTCCCCCATTAAAAACGCATCAAATCCGTTTGTCTTTAATTCTTTATAAATTTCGGGACTATAAATCGCACTTTCCGCCACGGTTAAAGTATCTTCGGGCAACTCATTTCGCATTTTTATGGCATGTTCATAATCCACCTCAAACGTGTTTAAATTTCGGTTATTGATACCCACCATTTTTATTTTGGAATAATACTTTGCAAAGTCCTCTCCGCCATAAAATTCTAACAAAACTTTTAAGCCTAAATCATGTGCAAAATCAGTCAAATCTCGGATTTCTTCTTTGGTTAAAATATTTGCAATGAGCAAAATACAATCCGCCCCAAATGCTTTTGCCTCATATAACTGATACACATCAACAATAAAATCTTTCCTCAACAACGGAATATCGTATTTACGTGCAGTTTTTAAATCATTTAAACTCCCCGCAAAAAAATGTTCATCGGTCAAAACCGAAACACAAGACGCCCCATTTTCTTTATACAAAGGCACAATTTCATCTACTTTTGCCTGAATATTTATATCATTTTTAGAAGGCGATTTTCTTTTAAATTCGGCAATAATTCCGTGTGGATTTTGCTTTAAATGATAAATAAAATTCAATGGTTTTCGGTAAAAATACTTTTTATCCATTAACTCCTCTACCGAAGTTTTCTTTTTTGCAATCGCTATTTCTTGCTTTTTATGTGCTACAATTTTATCTAAAATCGTCATGTTTTTTATTTTTTAGGATACTTAAAACAATTTTCCGTATGGTCGTTTACCATACCCACCGCTTGCATAAATGCGTAAATAATCGTTGTACCGACAAATTTAAAACCTCGTTTTTTCAGGTCTTTGGAAATCGCATCGGACAACTCGGTGGACGCGGGTACTTCGCTGTGATTTTTAAACTGATTGATAATGGGTTGATGATTTACAAACTGCCAAATATACTCGGAAAACGAGCCAAATTCTTCTCTCACTTTTAGAAAGGCTTGGGCATTGGTTACCGCTGATTTTATTTTTAATTTATTTCGGATAATACCTTTATCATTCTGTAATTCTTCCAATTTTTTGGGTGTGTAATCAGCAATTTTCTTATAATCGAAATCATCAAAAGCCTTTCTGAAATTTTCTCTTTTTTTAAGAATCGTAATCCAACTTAATCCCGCCTGAAATCCTTCCAACAAAAGAAATTCAAACAAAATTTTATCGTCATACACAGGCTTTCCCCACTCATTATCGTGGTATTCCTTATAAATGGAATCCTCTGTTACCCAATCACAACGCTGTACGTTTTCCATTTTTAAATTTTATTTCAAATTGACCAAAGTTTCCAAACACTGCAAGGCTTTTCCACTCATCAAACTGTCTTCTGCCAACTCTCGGCACGTTTTAAAATCACCAAATTTCGCGGTATTTTCCAAAGCTAAAGAAGCGTTTGTAATCACCACTTCGTTTTGAGCTTTTGTTCCTTTTCCGCTTAAAATATTTCTAAATATTTCCGATGCTTTTTCTGTGGTATCGCCTCCGTATAATTCTTCGGGCATTACTTTTTGGCTCAATAATTCTTTTGGATTAAACAACTGAACACCTTTTTCCGTAATCACCATAGATTCTCCCGTAAGCGAAATTTCATCGTAGCCCTCCAATGAGTGAACAATCATAAAATGCTCTTCTCTTTCTTGCAATAAATAATTGTAAATTCGTCCCATTTCTGTACTAAAAACACCTAACATAGAGTGTTTTGGCTTGGCGGGATTCACCAAAGGACCAAGCATATTAAAGAAACTTCTAAAGCCTAAATTCTTACGAATTGGAGCAACTTTCCCCAGCGACGGGTGGAATTTTGGTGCGTGCATAAAGCAAATATTTGCCTCTTCTAATTGACGTTTTAATAAATTTTCATCGTTGGTAAATTCGTAGCCCATGTGTTGCACCACATTCGATGACCCCGAAATGGAAGACGAGCCGTAATTCCCGTGTTTAGCGACTTTTTGCCCCGCTCCGGCAACCACAAAACACGCCAAAGTAGAAATATTAAACGTATTTTTTCCGTCGCCACCTGTTCCTACAATATCAACTAAATCGTCTGTGCCTAAATCCACTTTGTGCGCCATTTCAATCAAGGCATCGGCAAAGCCACGTAACTCATCAATACTGATACTCCGCATCATCATCACGGTAATAAACGACGTGATTTCGGCATCATTAAAAACGCCTTTTGGAATTTGAAGCATAATGGATTTTGCCTCTTCGTAACTTAATGTATTGTATTTAAACAGATATTGTAATATCTCTTTCATTTTGATTAATTTTTTATTGAATTCATAAAGTTTTTAAGCATTTGTTTTCCTTGTGGTGTCAAAATGCTTTCAGGGTGAAATTGCACTGCCTCCAAAACATATTCTTTGTGTTTTAAAGACATAATAATTCCGTTTTCATCTACCGAAGTAACGAGTAATTCTTTAGGCAAATACTCGTGATTTACCACCCAACTATGGTAACGCCCCACCTTAATCGGTTCGTTTAAATCTTTATACAAAACCGACTGATTTTCAGTTAATTTTAAAGTAGTTGCCACACCGTGATGTACTTTATCCAAGTTGATTAAACTTCCGCCAAAAGCCTCGGCAATCGCTTGTTGCCCCAGACAAACGCCAAAAATCGGTTTTTTACCTGAGTATTCTTTAATTAAATCCAAAAGAATACCCGATTCCGACGGGATTCCGGGCCCCGGAGAAAGCACAATCATATCAAAATTATTCACCTCCTCTAAACTGATTTGGTCGTTTTTATGTACTTCTATACTATCTTTTTCGTCTATAATTTCTTCTAAATATTGAACCAAATTATAGGTGAAAGAATCATAATTATCAAAGAGTAATATTTTCATTTTATTTATTTTAATCGCTAATTATAGGTTTTCGGCTTTGTCTATGGCTTTGGTTAAAGCTCCCAATTTGTTCAACACTTCTTGTCGCTCATTTTCGGGATTGGATTTGGCAACCACGCCCGCTCCCGCTTGGTAAAACAGCGTGTTTTCTCTCGCCAAAAACGAACGAATCGTAATGGCTTGATTTACGTTTCCGTTCAACCCGACATAACCAATGCAACCGCCGTAATATTCTCGCTGAGTGGGTTCGTTTTCATCAATGATTTCCAGTGCTTTGTGTTTAGGTGCACCGCTCAAAGTCCCTTGCGGAAAAGTAGCGCCAATTAAATCAAACGGATTTTTTGATTTGGTAAAATCTCCTTTCACCTCACTCACCATGTGAATAACATGTGAGAAAAACTGAATTTCCTTATACTTGGAAACTTTTACATTGGTGCAGAATTTACTTAAATCATTTCGGGCTAAATCTACCAACATCGTATGCTCGGCATTCTCTTTTTCGTCCTCTAAAAGTTTTTGAGAAAGTGCCATATCTTTAGCGTCATCGCCTGTGCGTCTGAATGTTCCCGCAATTGGGTGCATTTTTGCCTCTCCGTTGTTCACCACGATTTGACTTTCGGGACTTGAACCAAATATTTTGTAATCAGTATAATCAAAATAGTACAAATACGGCGAAGGATTTATCGTTCTTAAAGCTCTATACACTTGGAATTCATCGCCTTTATATTGCTGACTAAATCGTCTGCTCAATACGATTTGGAAAACGTCGCCTCGCATACAATGGGCAATTCCTTTTTTCACTAAATCCACATATTCCTCATCGGTTTGATTAGATTTTTCCTCCCCCACCCGATGAAACGGGAATAACGGCACATCTCTATTTTGAATTAAAGATTTTACCTCATTTATTTTAGACGGAACGCCGTCGATTTTATTTTCATGTAAAATTAATTCGTCTTTAAAATGGTCTATCACCAAAACATATTGATAAAATCGGTAACGAATTAATGGAATTTTTGTCTTTTCTTTAAATTCCAATCCCTCAAAAAACTGAACAGAATCGTACGCCATATATCCGTATAAACCTTGTGCATACTCGTTTTCCGCAGTCGTTGGATTTTGAGGTTTTAATTTATTTCTGAAATCATTTAATACCTTTTCGGGACTTTCATTTAATTCAAAATGCTCGATTTCGGTTAAAGGCATTTTTTGCTCTACTTCATGATTTGCCGTGATTTCTATTCCCGCTATCGGATTGATTCCAATAATGGATTTACTGTTGGCACTGTGCTGATAGTCGGAACTTTCCAGCAAAATCGTTTCTCTGAAAGCGTCTCTCAATCGTAAATAAATACCAACCGGCGTGTATAAATCGGCAGGCATTTTATAGGTTTTTGTTGTGAATTCCATTTTAAATTTATTTTTATGGTATTAAAAAAGCTCTGATAAATTTTTTATGATTCATCAGAGCTCCTTTATGTAATATTTTTAATCTTAAACACAAATAAAGTATTACAGCACCGACGAATCAGAACTGCTCCACCACCAATTTGTATTTATTGCTATTTTCATACCCCAAATTTAAAAAGTCTTTTTTAATTGAGCAAGTTTTTGTTTAATATTAATCTAATATTTCAATTTCATAGATTTTAAATGAATATTTTTCTGTAAATAATTTAGTTTTCATCTTTAATAATTAATATCTCCTGTATCCTGAAAACTTGAATGGTCTACTCTATTATGTAAATCTTCGAATATTTTTAAATCAAAATATTTTACAGTTGAAATTAAATGATCAAAAATATCTGCTTGTATATTTTCATACTCATCCCAGATTACAGTAGAGGTAAAAGCATAAACTTCTATGGGTACTCCTTTTGGTGTTGGATCTAATTGCCTTACCAATAATGTTTTGGAATTATCTATATTCGGGTGTTCTTCTAAATAATATTGAATATATTTTCTAAATAATCCTAAATTAGTAAAGTTTCTTCCGTTTATTAATATTTCTTTATTTGCTTTATTCTTTGAATTATATTCTTTTATTTCATTGCTTCTTTCTAAAATATAATCTGAAATCCCTTGTATTTTAGCAAATTTATTTAATTCATCATCTTTTATAAAACGAACGGTAGATTGTATTATATTAATAGACCTTTTAATTCTCCGTCCACCGGAAGTTTGCATTCCTCTCCAGTTCTGAAAAGAGTTTTGAATTAATTTATAAGTAGGAATTGTAGTAATTGTTTTATCGAAATTTTGAATTTTTACAGTATTCAAATTTATTTCTACAACATCTCCATCGGCGTTATATTCGGGCATTGTAATCCAGTCTCCAATCCTCACCATATCATTGGTAGTAACTGTGATACTGGCAACAAAGCCCATAATGGTATCTTTAAAAATCAATAATAAAACCGCTGATGTAGCCCCGAGGATTCCTGCAAAAGTAGTTAGACTATTTCCGGTAATAATCATATACGAGAACATGAACCCTACAATCATCAAGACTATATTTATTACCTGACTCCAACTGCTCATTGGTTTGTATTTAAATGCCGGTTTTTCTTTTAGAATATCAAAAAAAGATTTTATTAAAGACATGATTATCCAAATAATCATGAAAACTATGTAAACTTCTACAAGTTTACGAGCAGGGGTTCTTAATGATGGAAAATCTCTAAATAAAAAAGGTATAGATCCTAATATCAATGTAACAGGTGCTATAAGAGCTACATAGTGCGGAAAACGGTGTCTTCTTAAATATTTAAATAATAAAAAGCGAGTTTTTTTCACCATTTGTTCTATTATTTCTCGTACAATATATCGTACGAGATAATGGATAATAAAAACTAATATGCTTAATAGACCAAAAAGTATAAATAATAATATATATTTATTAAATTCACTATGAAAGCCATACTCAACTAAGATATTATTTAACCAATTATAAAAATCTTCAAAAAAATTAAGATGGTTATTTTTCTCCATTTTTTAATTTTTGTGGTTTCTCCTCTATTTTATCTTTTGGCTCTTCTATTGCTCCAGCTTGTTTTTCTTCCTGATTGGTCGGTAACATTATATCTTGCCAGCGTTTAAATTTTTCTTTTCCTCTCCAAGCAAAATCCGGAAGAAATCTTTGTTCTTCAGGGAATTCAAAAGGAGGATACATTTTAGACTTTTGTCCTATTCTACAAGAAATTATATCTATTTGTCCTTTATCAAAATTTGCCTCTATAATTCCACAATCTGAGCGATTAATTCCTATTAACTCTTTTTGTTTAGTCGTTTTATTCTCATCTTCCATGTATAAAGTGGATTGAGCATTTCCTCTCGCTTGTGTCCATTCCAATGAATCATTTCTAAACACGGCAGACATATCTTTACTTTTTAATTGATTAAACTCTTTCGGGTATAAAGAGTCTCTTTGAGCTATTGTAAAAGCATTACCCATTACTTGCATAGAATCTAACTGTTCATATTTTAAATTTATATATACAGTTATTGTATCTCCTGTAACTTGTTTATAATCACTCCATAAAATAGGGTCTCTAAAAAACTTAAGTGTTCCGTTTCCTTCAGAAAATACGATTGAATCTGCTTTTCCTTGAATATTGCTTTTAAAGAATTTCGCGTTATTAAAAGCTCTCATATAACTTATGCTATCTCTTTTGGTAGCCATTAAAGTATCTGCATGTAAGTACAGACTATCTTTTTCAAAAGCTCTCACTGCAAGTGCATTTTTAGTTACAAAAGCTGAATCTAATTCTTTATAAACTTTACCTATTTCTCCTTTTATAAATCTCTTTTCTACGGGATCATCTATCAATACATCGCCTTTCCCTTCTCCTTCTCCCGTTATTTGATTATAATACAAATCATCGGCAATAATGGACTTTCCTTCGCTGTGTACAGAGGAGCGATTTTTTAGAAATGCTTCTTTCTTTTTTAAATAATATTTCCCCTTAGAGGTTTTTATAAATTGAGTGGGATTTTCTTTGCTCTGTATTGTTGTATTATCAAAAAACTCAACAGATTCTTCTTTACTGTTATGAACTACATTTTCACTGTCTATATAATAATCTTTGCTGGTTATAGCAACTCTTTTTTCAAAAGTATTTATTTTTGTATTTACATTGTAAGTTCCTATAATACTATTTATTGTGCTTTCTTTACTTACAATTGTACCTCCATTATTATAATAAGCAATATTTGTTTTTTGGTCATAATCTAACTGATCTGTATATAAAGTTTGCTCAGAATCTCTGAGCACAACATTTCCCTGAGCTATTGCATATTCTGTATTTCCGTCGTATTCTAAATTTTGAGTAGTCAAGTTGTACTTAGGATTCACCATTTCTACATTAGAAAACGCTTTAAAATAATTATTTTTCTCATCAAAAACAGCACTATCAGATTTTAAAGTTGTTCCTTTATGTTTAAATATAACATTTCCGGAAAACAATAAATTCCCGTTGTATTTATCGGGAATTCTTTGTATTTTATCTGCTTGTACCAGTTTTATCATTTCCTTTTTACTTTTTACTTTTTGAGCAAAACTAAATTGGAAAAGAAAAAATAAGAAGACCGAAATAAATAAACGTATATTATTTTGCATTACGTTTGCCATAAAAATAAAGCGAATGCTTCTCAATTTTTATATCGAATACTTCCTCTATTGTATCTTTAATTGTTTGAATTCGAGGGTCACAAAACTCTAAAACCTCTCCGGTATCAGTAAGTAATACGTGGTCGTGTTGTCTATCAAAGTAAGACTTTTCATAACGAGCCTGTAATGTATCTCCAAAGAAATGCTTTCTTACTAATTTCGCATCTAATAATAATTCTATTGTATTATATAAAGTCGCTCTACTTACTCTATACTTTTTCTCCTTCATTTTAAGATAAAGCTCATCTATATCAAAATGATCATCAGTACTGTATATTTCCTCTAAAATAGCATATCTCTCAGGAGTTTTTCGGTGCTTATTTTCGTCTAAAAAGTTAGTAAGTACCGATTTTACCACATCTATATGCGATTGTTTTTGATTATTATCTTCCATAATTTATTCTTTCTTAAGAAATGTATTTCATCCAGATATACAAAAATATGAAAAATTTATTAATCCTGTAATCTTTTAACTTTATTTACCCCTTCTATATTCCGTATTTTTGCCAAAATACTTTCTAATTGGTTTTTATGAGCTACAATTAGATCTAAATCTCCGTTAAAAATTCCTGCATCTGACTGAATACTTATCTTTTTTAAATCTACATTTTTATTCTTAGATAAATATTCGGTAATATCATTTACAAGTCCTTTTCTATCTATTCCTTTAATATTTATAGATGCCTTATATTCTCTATGAGAGGAGTCTATCCATTTGGCTTCTAATATTCTATAAGAGTAATTCGCTCTAAGTTCTATTGCATTGGGACAATTTTTTTTATGTACTTTTATCCCTCTATTTACGGTTATAAACCCGAATACGGCATCTCCCGGAATAGGGTTACAGCAAGTAGCAAGCGTATAATCTATTTTCTTTTCTTCATCGCCAAAAACTACTTCGTCTAAATTAGAGGTATTTACTTTGAAATCTTCTTTTTTAACGGTTTTAGGTCTAAATCTACTTAAAAAGCTGGTAACACCTGATTTCTTTTCGGCAAACTTTTTTAAATCTTGGTTAGAAATAATTCCATTTTGGACATGGAAAAATAAATCCTGCGAATTTTTTTCATTAAAAAATGCTTGAAGTTCATTTACCATGTTTTCATCTAAACTTAAACGTAGATGTCTTAATTTTCTTTCCAGAATCTCTTTCCCCTCTTCTGCCATTGCTCTTTTTTCGGCATTAAGCGAGGCTTTTATTTTAGATTTTGCTCTACCTGTTTTTACATAATCCAGCCAGTCGGGTTTAGGTTTTTGATTCTGAGAATTTATAATTTCTATCTGGTCACCACTTTTTAATTCATGACTTAACGGATAAAGTTTTCCATTAATTTTAGCTCCCAAACAAGTATCTCCTACATTGGTATGAATGGCGTAAGCAAAATCCAAAGGAGAAGAGCCTTTTGGTAAAGACATTACATCACCTTTAGGGGTAAATACAAAAATCTCTTTTGTATATAAATTTAATTTAAAGCTGTCTATAAACTCAGAGGTATTCGTATTTTTTTGATTTTCTATAACTTCCCTTACTTGAGCAATCCATTCATCAACCTTAGAATCTTCTACTTTATAATTTTCTTTATATTTATAATGAGCTGCAATTCCCTTTTCTGCAATTTCGTCCATTCTCTCAGAACGGATTTGTACTTCTATCCATTTTCCTTCGGGGCCCATTACGGTAATATGTAAAGACTCATATCCGGTAGATTTTGGTTGAGTTATCCAATCTCTTAAACGAGCAGGATTCGGGGTATAAACATCGGTAATTAAAGAATAAATTTTCCATGCAACAAACTTTTCATTTTTTCTATCAGATTTGTAAATAACTCTAATTGCAAACTTATCAAATACTTCCTCAAAGCCTACATTTTGGCTTTTCATTTTTCTGTTAATGGAATGAATTGATTTTGCTCTACCTTTTATTTCGTAACTTAAACCTTCTTCATCTAATTTTTTAGAGATTGTATTTGCAAAATTGTCTATATATTTTTTTCTTTCTTCTTCGCTGTCTTTTAGTTTTTTCTCTATTTCGTAATAATCTTCCGGATTTGTATATTTTAAACTTAAATCTTCTAATTCGCTTTTTATATTATACAACCCCATTCTATGAGCCAGAGGTGCATAAATAAAAATAGTTTCAGAAGCTATTTTCATTTGCTTTTCCGGTGGCATAGATTCTAACGTACGCATATTGTGCAAACGGTCTGCAATTTTTATAAGAATTACTCTTACATCTTCGGAAAGCGTTAAAAGTAACTTTTTAAAATTCTCTGACTGAATAGATAATTCCTGATTATTAAGTACAGCTATTTTAGTTAATCCATCTATAATTTTTGCACATTTCTCTCCAAAATACTTTTCCATGTCTTCCAACGTGTAATCAGTATCTTCCACTACATCATGTAGAAGAGCACAACTAATACTGGTTGCTCCCAGTCCTATTTCTTCTGCAACTATTTGAGCAACAGCAATAGGATGGTAGATATAAGGTTCTCCACTTTTTCTACGTTGGTCTTTGTGTGCGTCTAACGCTAAATCAAAAGCTTTCCGTATAAAAACTTTATCATCATCGGACAAACTTCGATAAGAGGCTCTCAACATATCTTTATATCGACGAGCTATTTCTTGAGTTTCGGCTTGTAATTGTTCAGGAATCATTTATATTTGTACTTTTGGCATTAAAATTAAATTAAATTTCTTAAATTATGAAAAATATTTTTTTATTGGTTTTATTTAGTCTTGGCTTCAGCTATGGCTTTTCTCAAATTGGAGGCTCTGTACAGAGCTCGCAAAGTACTGAAAAAAAATGGAGGTTAGGAGCAAGTGCAGGAATAAGTTTTGGAGATAATGACTATTTGGCTCTTTCCATAGCTCCTTCTGTGGGGTATAACTTAGGGTATGGTTTAGAGCTTGGAGCTACGTTAGGTTATCAATTAAATAAAAATAATTATTTTCGTTCTAATTTAATTTCAGGTGGACCTTACATTAATTATATGGTAGTCCCACAAATATTCGGTCGAGTTCATTATGAATATTACACCGGAAATCAGAAAAGTAAAATAAGTTCTAACGAATACAATATAAACGAATCTGCTCTTTGGATAGGTGGCGGTTATGAAAGCGGTGGAGCAATCAGATTTAGAGCAGGAATTTTATATAATGTTTTATATAAAGAAAATAATAACAGTATTTTTTCTTCTGCAATAAGACCATTTGCAGGAATAGTTATCGCAATTTAATTTAAAAAGATATATATGATTTCAAATTTAATTGTTTGGGTATGCTTAGTCTTATTTATAGTAAGTTTATTGGCATTTGATTTATTGGTATTACATAAAAGAGAAGAAGTGTCTCATAGAAAAACAACAATAGAAACCATTTTTTGGGTAATTATAGCTTTGAGTTTTTCCGGAGTACTATATCTTATCTATGAAAATGAATGGGTAACCAACCCTACAGGACTTACTCCTTATAAAGCAGTAGTAAAATATATTACGGGTTATTTGATAGAATTATCATTAAGTGTAGATAACCTTTTTGTAATAGCAATGATTTTTGCTTCTTATAAAATACCTTTAAAATATCAGCACAGAGCACTATTTTGGGGAATTATAGGAGCAATTGTATTTAGAGGCCTAATGATTGCCATTGGTGTCGTATTATTTAATAAAGTAAGTTGGATTGTTTATGTTTTTGGAATTTTCCTAATATTTACAGCATTTAAAATGCTATGGGATGAATTAAGACATGTAGAAGAAGAAAATCCAAAAGACTCCGCAGTTAATCAATTTATGCAAAAACATTTAAAATTAAGTAAAACCTTAGATGGTAAAAAATTCTTTACAATAGAGAATGGGAAAAAAGTTGCTACTCCTCTATTTGGAGCATTAGTAATTATAGAACTGACAGATTTACTCTTTGCATTAGACAGTATCCCTGCCATTTTGGCGATCTCTCATGACTCTTTGATTGTTTTTTGTGCTACTATTTTTGCAACATTAGGATTAAGATCTATGTACTTCTTCTTAGCTAATATGTTAGAAAGGTTTAGATATTTAAAATATAGCGTATTTGCCATCCTACTATATATAGGTGTAAAATTAATGCTAATGCATACTTATGAAATACCTGAGTGGCTATCATTAAGCGTTATTTTTGTAAGCATTAGTTTAGGAGTATTAGTTTCCCTTAAAAAAGAAAAAATTGAAAAGATTGAAAAATTTTAAACTTATATCTATTGTTGCCATTGCGAAAAACAATGTAATCGGTAAAGACGGACAGTTGATTTGGCATATTCCGGAAGACTTAAAAAGATTTAAAAACCTTACTTTAGGTCACCCTATGATCATGGGAAGAAAAACATTTGAATCTTTTCCTAAGCCTTTGCCGGGACGAATACATATTGTATTATCTTCCACTCCTAAAGAAGATAGAGAAAATATAATCTGGGTAGACAGTATAGAAAAAGCCATCGCAAAAGCCAAAGAATTAGACAACGAAAAAGCATTTATAATTGGTGGAGGAAATATTTATAAGCAGACCATGAATTTGGTAGATGAACTGGAGATAACAAAAATAGATGCCTACTTTGAAGGAGATACGTTTTTTCCTGAAATAGATAAAAATATTTTTAAACTAAAAAAATCTGAAAAAATAGACATTGGTAAAGATTTTGATATAAGTTATAATAGATATTTAAAAAAGTAATTATGAAAAAAACATTAATTTTAGCAGCAACAGCATTAATGATAATAAGTTGTGGTAAAAAAGAAACTACTACAGAAGGAGTAGAAACTACAGCACCTGCAATTGAGGAAACTACTATTGATGTAGCTACAGATACTCAAGAAAATGTTTTAGAAATAGAAGGTAATGACCAAATGCAGTTTAACAAAACTGAGCTAAGAGCTAAAGCAGGAGAACCAATTACTCTTACATTAAAACACGTAGGACAAAGCGGTAAAGATATAATGGGACATAACTTTGTATTATTAAAACCGGGTACAGACATTGCTCAATTTGGTAATGATGCTGTAAATGCAAAAGACAGTGATTATATTCCGGCTGAGCATGCTAATGATGTAATTGCTCATACAAAATTAATTGGTGGTGGAGAATCAGATACTATCACTATAGATGCATTAGAGCCTGGAACTTATGATTATATCTGTTCATTCCCTGGACACTATGCTATAATGAAAGGTCAATTAATCGTAGAATAATTTTAATCAAACTAATGAAAAAGTAGCCGTTTCAAAACTCATTGAAACGGCTTTTCTTATTCAAAATAGTTATATAACAGTTAACAGTTGTTGATTATAAGATTTATTGTCTTTCGGTTATGTATTTCAATATTTTATCATGAACTTTAAAGAATAAATCACTAATAACCGGCTATTTCCTCTCTCAGTCGAGGAGCTTTTCTTCTTGACTACTTTGTCGTTATAGGTTTTGCATAGGCGTATATTTATCCGATAGGTTTGTTTTCCACCTTTGTACCGTCTCTGTCGGAACGATATACTCCAAGCAGTTGATGTGACCCTGAAACAAGTTCAGGGTGACAATACAGATTGCTTCACTCCGTTCGCAATGACACCCGGAAAACCTTGTCATTACGAGGAGGAACGACGAAGGAATCTCTTTGGTTAATCCTGTCATACTGAACTTGTTTCAGTATCTCATCTTCTTTACTTACCACCGGGTGCGACCCTGAAATAAATTCAGGGTGACAATTAGGGCGT